>JAWUWP010000046.1:0-76689 GCA_034111785.1 Paraglaciecola sp. | reverse complement strand
GATGAAGGCGATTACCAGGTAAAACTGCGCAACCTGCGTCGCTTTCTAGAAGCGGGTGACAAGGCTAAAGTAACGATACGTTTTCGTGGTCGTGAAATGGCTCACCAAGAGATCGGCATTGAACAACTAAAACGAGTAAGAACCGATTTAGAAGACATTGCTAACTGCGAATCTTTCCCTAATAGGGTTGAGGGTCGTCAGATGATCATGGTGCTTGCCCCAATTAAGAAGTAGTTAAGGTCTACAAGTAGTTCGGATACTGCAACCGTTCTCACCTTGCTGCTAAATATGTAACTTAGACTTTTCGTTTCTGCAAAACAAAAAAGTCATTAACAATGCGGAGTTTTAGCTATGCCTAAAATGAAAACACACCGTGGAGCAGCCAAGCGTTTTGTAAAAAGCGCTTCAGGTCGCTTCAAGAGCAAACAGTCTCACTTGCGTCATATATTGACCAAGAAAAGCTCTAAGCGTAAACGTCACCTACGTGGCAAGAAATTAGTCCATTGTGCTGACACTGCGTTGATCCAACGCATGTTACCTTACGTTTAAGATAGGAGACTAGAAAATGGCAAGAGTAAAACGTGGTGTTGTTGCACGTGCCCGTCACAAAAAGGTACTAAAACAAGCCAAAGGTTATTACGGAGCTCGTAGTCGAGTTTATCGCGTTGCTGTACAAGCAGTAACAAAAGCTGGTCAATATGCATATCGTGACCGTCGTCAACGTAAACGTCAATTCCGTCAGTTATGGATTGCACGTATCAACGCTGCGGCACGTCAAAATGGCATGTCTTACAGCCGTTTCATCAATGGTTTGAAGAAAGCCTGTGTTGAGATCGATCGTAAGATTTTAGCCGATATTGCGGTACATGACAAAAACGCATTTAGCGCATTAGTAAATGCTGCTAAAGGTGCATTAGCTTAATAAATTAACAATTAAGTTTAAGTTCTTTCGGAAAAAGGCGAACCAGGATGGTTCGCCTTTTTTCGTTTTATTGCGGGCAACTGTTCTCGTCTTTATGTTGAATTGGCTCTGTTTATTGTGTGTTAGGCTGGCCACAATTTTCGTAGGTCTCAGACCATTTACTGGCACTTTGGTACATGGTTGGCAGTGCGTTTTCTGCTATCCCTACAATGTTGGCCTGTTTTTTAGTGTTATACCAACTCGCTGATTCATAGGCTTTTACTAATTCAAGTTGAAAGAATAGCGTATTCTTTTCACCTAGTAAGGCGTCTCGCACATCTTCGTTTAGTGGCAGGTTAACAATCAGCTGCTCCATAGGCTTATTTAACAGGGCATCAACCAAAGAGAATAGACCCACCAAGAAGGCGTGATTGGCGTCTTTTGGGTTGACGTGGTGAGCAACCTGCTCGCAAAACCTCGCTCGAATAATAGACATTCTAACCAGTTCCAAGGGCAAATTATTGCCTAAATGGGCGGTCGCGACCAAGCAGATAAATTTCCGTGCTTTGTCTTCGCCTAAATAAACTATGCCTTGTTTAATGGACTCGATGGGCTGACTAGGTTGAAACAGCCCTGAGTTGATAAACTTAAGTAACTTGTAGCTTAACGCCACATCTTGCGAAAAGTATTTCGCAAGTTTGTCATAGCTAAAGTAAGGCTTTAGCACCTCATTATAAATGAGCAAAATTATATGGTGCTGAGCTTCTATGTCTGTTGTCGCGAACATTTCTGGCTTACAGAAAAAATAACCTTGAAAATAATCAAAACCCAGATCCATCGCTTGTTTGAACTCTTCCCGAGTTTCCACTTTTTCGGCCAACAGCTTTAGGCCTTTGCGCTTCTTGAACTTGGCTATGAGTGGGGCGATTTCTGCTAATGGTGTGCGCTGGATATCGAACTTAATTAGGCGGGTGAAATTAATAAAACGATCCCAGCTCTTATGATAAAGAAAATCGTCCAGCGCCATACGGTAGCCCTGATGAAACAATTCACGACAGGCCTCATAGACTTCGTCACTGGGTTCGACGTCTTCTAAAACTTCGACTATGATGTCATCTGGTGGCAGCAAGCTGGGCATGCGCTCCAATAAGCCCTGCTCTGAAAAATTAACCAGGGCACGCTTGCCATTGGTCAGAGTCTTTAAGCCTACATTAAAATGTTGACTGAGCAATAGGCGGGACGTGGCCACATTAGAATCTACATCTTTTGGGAATGCATTTTCAATGCCGTCTCGAAAAAATAATTCGTAGGCTACTGTCTGTTGTTTGCGATTCAATATCGCTTGTCTGGCACTATATACTTTCATACAGCTATACTATCTTATTCACACACTTTACCCAACCTATTGCTTTTACATGTTAATTCGCCAATATAATGCCCCAGCATGATAGCTTGGCCCTATCTCTAAGCCCCCACTTTTTACCAGAGATTAAGGTGTTTTTGCGGTTTATAAAAGTACTGTTTATCAGTAACATAAGGGGTAAGGCACCCTCGCTTGGCATGTGGTCTTGCACCCAAAACCTTAGGGTTGGGCTGAATATATCGCGCCTTAATAAATGGAACAGCCCGTTAAAAAAAGCGCCTATCATTGCCTTATACCGACCAGATTAATAACCTGGCTGGCGTTAATAACACTAGATATTTTGAGTGTTGTGTTGAGCACCCACAAAAAATGATCCCAGTTAAAGGCTATGAGTTTAATTGGCATGTGGATCTATCAAGCTTAGGGATAAATCTTGCTGACCTATAAACCTTGGCCAGTGGTGACTCTACGCTTTGCGATAATTGTTAGCAACAACTTGGTTTTAAACAAGATATTCTATATTTTCAGGGCTATTGAGTAACACTTAGGGTGGTTATTCGTGTATCATTATGCGCTGTTTTTTACTATGCCTTTTGTTTGTGAATAGACGTAAATCTAAAGGCCAATATTGATTTTTAATTTGAGGGAACTATGGATCTCGATGCCATAATTAGCGAAGCACAACAACAGATCGATGCTGCTCAAGACATTATTACTTTGGACACCGTTCGTGTTGAGTTTATGGGCAAGAAAGGACGCATGACAGAGTTGCTTAAGGGATTAGGTAAACTGTCAAACGAAGAGCGTCCCGCAGCCGGTCAAAAGATCAATCTGGCGAAACAGCAAATTCAACAAGGTATTCATGCTAGGGGCGAGCAATTGCGCAGCCAAGAGCTTAATAAGCAACTAGCGGGTGAAACCCTGGACGTCAGTTTGCCAGGTCGTGGATCGGCACGAGGGGGTTTACATCCAGTCACTCGCACTATTAATCGCATCGAAAGTTTTTTTGGCGAATTAGGTTTTAGTGTGAAAACAGGGCCAGAAATTGAAGATGGTTTCCATAATTTTGATGCGTTAAACATCCCAGCAAATCATCCTGCTCGAGCCGACCATGATACCTTCTATTTTAATCCCGATTTGATGTTGCGTACTCAAACATCAGGGGTACAAATAAGAACAATGGAAGTAGAACAGCCGCCATTGCGGATTATTTCTCCCGGCCGCGTCTATCGAAACGATTACGATCAAACTCATACCCCAATGTTCCATCAGGTTGAAGGGTTAATGGTAGATAAAAATGTGAGTTTTGCCGAGCTTAAAGGGATCTTGCACGACTTCCTCAATAATTTCTTTGAAGAAGACTTACAAGTCCGCTTCCGACCTTCTTATTTTCCTTTTACCGAACCCTCAGCTGAGGTGGATGTCATGGGTAAAAACGGTAAATGGTTGGAAGTATTGGGTTGTGGAATGGTGCATCCTAACGTGTTGAAAGCGGTCAATATTGATCCGGAAATCTACACTGGCTTTGCTTTTGGTATGGGGGTTGAGCGTTTGACTATGTTGCGTTACGAAGTCAATGATTTACGTGCCTTTTTTGAAAACGATCTGCGTTTTCTCAAGCAATTTAATTAGGTCGAGCCAAGAATATGAAATTTAGTGAAAAGTGGTTAAGAGAATGGGTTAATCCTGCCGTATCAACTTCAGAGTTGTCCGATCAGCTGAGTATGGCGGGCTTAGAAGTAGACGGAGTTGAGCCAGTAGCAGGAGAATTTTCTGGTGTGGTTATCGGTGAAGTAGTGGAATGCGGCCAACATCCAGATGCTGACAAATTACAAGTAACCAAAATTGATGTAGGTGCAGAGCAACTATTAGATATTGTCTGTGGTGCACCCAATTGCCGCCAAGGTCTTAAAGTCGCAGTGGCTAAAGTTGGGGCCATATTACCGGGTGATTTCAAAATCAAAAAAGCTAAATTGCGCGGCCAGCCATCTTTGGGCATGCTTTGTAGTTTATCTGAGCTTGGGATCGCCGATGAGCATGATGGGATATTAGAATTGGCGGTTGATGCACCAATAGGCCAAGATATTAGACAGTATTTAAACTTGGACGATGTGAGTATTGAAGTGGATTTGACGCCTAATCGAGCTGACTGTCTGGGTATTAAGGGATTGGCTCGTGAAGTAGGGGTGTTGAATCAAGCCACGGTTAATTGGCCGAACATCAGTGATGTTAAACCTCTGGTATCCGACAGTCGTAATATCCAACTAGCGGCCCCCAAAGCCTGCCCTCGTTATTTAGGCCGAGTGGTCAAAAATATTAATCTAGATGCTCAGACGCCTTTGTGGATGGTTGAAAAACTTCGACGCTCAGGAGTCAGAAGCATCGATCCTGTGGTCGATATTACCAATTACGTGCTGTTAGAACTTGGCCAGCCTATGCATGCCTTTGATAACGATGTAATACAAGGTGATCTTGTAGTACGTATGGCAGAACAAGGTGAAAAGCTGACCTTGTTGGATGGCAACCTTGTGACTCTGAATGACAACACCTTAGTGATCGCTGATAGTCAAAAATCACTGGCGATGGCGGGCATTTTTGGTGGCTTGGATTCTGGTGTTACCCGCAAAAGTAAAGATATTTTCCTCGAAAGTGCGTTCTTTAGTCCCGATGCGATCATGGGTAAAGCCCGTCAATATGGCTTACATACCGACGCCTCACATAGATACGAACGCGGGGTGGATCCACAATTGCAGATGTCTGCTATGCATAGGGCGACAGCCTTGCTGTTAGAGATTGTGGGTGGTCAAGCGGGTCCCGTTATTGAAGCAGTAGATGACGCATTTGTGCCTAAGAACAAGGCAGTCATTCTCAGGCAGTCACGCCTAAGTAAAGTATTGGGCATTGATATCGAAGCAGAAACTGTGTCTGATATATTAACCCGTTTAGGTTTTTCTCCTGAGTATCAAAATAACAGTTGGCAAACCAGTGTGCCGCCTTATCGCTTTGACATCAGCATCGAAGAAGATTTGATAGAAGAGATAGCCCGGGTATTTGGTTATAACCAAATACCGAACATTGCACCTGTGTCTAGTTTAGTCATGTCCAAGCATCAAGAGCAAAAAGTCGTACTGTCAGATCTTAAAGCTTGTTTGGTTGAACGAGATTATCAAGAAGCGATTAGCTACTCCTTTATTGATCCTAAAACACAATCTTTATTATTCCCTGACAGTAATGGCTTAGTCTTACCTCACCCTATCTCATCTGAAATGTCGGTAATGCGCCTAAGCTTATGGCCTGGTCTGTTGCAAGCGGTGTCTTACAATCAAAAAAGACAACAAGCTAGAGTCAGGTTATTTGAATCTGGATTACGTTTTGTGCCTGATGCTAGTGAAAAAAATGGGGTGAGACAACAACCCATGATCAGTGGTGTGATCTCTGGCCCTGAGGCTGATGAACACTGGGATAGCACTGTTACTGCCATTGATTTTTATGATGTGAAGGGCGATGTTGAAAGCTTGCTAGCTAGCGCTGGGGTTAAGGATTATTCATTTGTTAGTGCCCAGCACAGTGTCTTGCACCCAGGTCAATCTGCGGCTATTTACCAAGCAGATACCCTGCTAGGATACGTGGGTGCTGTGCATCCGCAATTTGAAAAAGCCCTAGGTTTAAACGGTCGTACATTTGTGTTTGAGCTCGAAATAGCGGCTATGGGTTTAAAAATATTACCCAAATCTGCAGAGCTATCAAAATTCCCATCAAATCGACGAGACATTGCAATCGTAGTAAATGATGATATGGTAGTAGCCGATATCTTGAATTGCATAGAAAAAACTGGCGGTAATCAATTAGTTAGCCTAAACTTGTTCGACGTGTATAGAGGCAAGGGAATAGCCCAAGGTAAGAAGAGTTTGGCTATTTCACTTACATTACAAAATCAAATAAAAACATTAGAAGAAATTGATATTCAGACTGTAGTTGATAATATTTTAGCTGAAGTATTAGAAAAGTTTGAAGCATCTTTGAGGGATTGATTGTATGGCATTAACCAAAGCCGAAATGGCAGAACATTTGTTTGAAAAGTTAGGGGTCAACAAGCGTGATGCTAAAGATCTCGTGGAAACATTTTTTGAAGAAGTGCGTGAAGCATTAGAATCAGGCGAACAGGTTAAGTTGTCAGGATTTGGTAACTTTGACCTAAGGCAAAAAAATGAACGTCCGGGACGTAATCCCAAAACAGGCGAAGATATTCCAATTAAAGCCCGCAGGGTAGTGACATTTCGTCCTGGGCAAAAGCTCAAGAGTCGAGTCGAAAGCTCCAAACCGATTGACTAGATAACAATTTGCCATAAAAAAACCGGTTTTAACCGGTTTTTTTATATGTGCATAACACTATCTCAGTACAGATACCAAGGCTTTGGCCAAAGGGTCAACATTGCTATGGCTGATGCCGGCTATGTTCACTCTGCTAGAGCCTACAAAGTATACGCTATGTTGATCACGCACTGCTTGCACTTGCTCTGGGGTAATACATAAAAACGAAAACATGCCTTTTTGCGTTTTAATAAACTCAAAATCTTTGGTTGCCCCATATTCACTCAACTTTGATACTAGTAAGGCCCGCAAGTCTTGCATACGACAACGCATGGCTTCTACTTCATTCATCCATTGTGTGCGTAAGCTTTCATCATTAAGAATAATGTCGACCAAGGCGCCGCCGTAAGAAGGCGGCATAGAGTACATGCCTCGGGCAATAAATTGAATTTGAGTTTGAATGGCTCTGCGCGTCTGGCTATTGGGCGTGACCATGACAGCAATGCCAACCCTTTCACGATACAAACCAAAGTTTTTCGAACAAGACGCCGCAATAACCACCTCAGGTAAATTATTGGCCATTAAGCGCATACCATAAGCGTCTTCTTCTAATCCATCACCAAAGCCTTGATAAGCCACATCTACAAAGGGAATAAAACCTGTGCTTTGGGCGATTTCTAATATTCGCTGCCACTGCTCATGGGTGAGATCTGCACCTGTAGGGTTATGACAACAACCGTGTAGTAGCACCACATCACCCTCCTTGACTTTTTGTAAGCAGCTATCCATAGCCTCAAAATTAATACTAGCGGAGTCCTTATCAAAGTAAGGATAGGTTTTTATGTTCAGACCCGCATTGCCAATTAATGGAATATGATTGGCCCAAGTGGGATCA
Organism: Paraglaciecola sp.; assembly: GCA_034111785.1. Classification (GTDB taxonomy): domain Bacteria; phylum Pseudomonadota; class Gammaproteobacteria; order Enterobacterales; family Alteromonadaceae; genus Paraglaciecola. The sequence continues at coordinate 69,219 of JAWUWP010000046.1, read as the reverse complement.
CTGACCCAGACTGTGATATTGGAGTTACAACGCTTTATTAACTCAGACAAGATCCTTAGGGCACCGCAGCCACCTGGGGCTTGCACTGCAGCAATACGGTCGGCTAATAGTGCTGGGCTGTCCTTACCCAACATTAATCTCAGCATGCCGTCAATATAGCCCTGTACGCCTTGTGGTGTGATATAGGTCTTAGAGTCTTCTGTTGCCAACAGCAGTGTTTGGGCTTTTGCCACAGAGGTTAAGATGGGCGTAAGACCTTGCTCATCTTTATATACCCCAACACCTAAGTCTATTTTGTTTGGATTAGGGTCCGCTTTAAAGGCGGTAGATAAACCCAATATGGGATCGGCGGCAAGTTCTGGCAGTACTTCAAACATGATGTTCCTCAGTGTTGATAGACGAGTCAGGTTGATGAGTGCTTAGTATGCCATCACCTGTGCAAATTTCGAGTCAATTTGTGTTTATTTAATTTGTGGGTGACTGCGGATGCCAGCTTAAGCTTAACTGAGGCCGTTACAGGCCAGCGGCCGGGTTATTTGATGGTGAAATGATAAGTGTCACTAGCAGTACATAACGCCTGATTATTATAGGTTCGTTCATACCAGTGCACATTTTTTTGCCTATCCACTTTTAATACAGTGGAGGAGCGTGTGCCATATTCATCACCTAAAATAAAAATGGATGATAGCCGTCTTTCCCAATCAATAGGTATGCCTGTCTTGGGCAGTTCGGTATCTGGAGCTTGGCGTGTGTCTAACAATAATTCAAATAAGATATCAGGGTTAATATCATGGCCATCTTGGCAATACTCTTGGAGTTTACCCACGCCTTTATTAATTTTTGGCCATGGGCTGTTTAAGCTGGCATTGGATAAACCGTAATAGCCAGTGCTCAGGGTCTGTAATTGGTCTAAATGATTGTTATACACAGCTAGGGTATCCCATTTACCGAATAATAAATTATAGCCGTTATACCTAGCCTTGGTCTGCGCTAGTTGAGTGGCATAGTTGTCACTGGGTTGGCGTAAATATTCGGCCACCAGCTCACCACGCGTCACGGCGTCTGGGTCGATCCTAAGTGGATCACGAACATTCGTTAGGGATGCCAAGTAACCTTGTTTATTGATACCCATCCACGTGCCGCCAGCTTGCAGATCACGGCCCGCTAAAATATCGGTATCCGCTGTCCAAAAATCCGATCTTGCCGTATCTCGTTTAAAGAACTCATCACGATTAGCGGCAATCACTAAGGGATAGTCTTTATGCTGATTCACTGCAACAAATAAAATACACATGACGTTTTGAACACCTTAATACTTAAATCACTACTCGCCACCGGCTTTATCACTAAACACTATGGGTTTTATTCGTTTTTCAATTTATCTACATGATTAAATAGCTCTTTTGAGCTGTGCACAAACTGCTGGCTGTTGATGGCAGGTGTAATATTGTACATAGGCGGTAACAATACTGTGGAATAATCCGGGCGACGACTAAATTGTTCATTGTGGATAAATTCGAAGATAAAGGTGGGAGCCAGCAATACAAAAGCTAACATTAAGGCAATGGTATTTCGCCTTCCTGATTGTTGATGAAAGGCGATAAACAAACTTAGCCAAATAAATCCGATAGCCAACGAAGATAAGACGAAAAAGCTGATAACAGTAAACCAGTCGCCAGGGTGAAGGTTAAACACTATTACTTGTTTGACTAAACTTAATAGGCTGACAATTAAAATCAGCAATAAAGTCAGATTGAACTGGTTGATAATATGACTTTCTTTTTTGACTACCTTGGCTAATACTGCAAAGCTTAATGGCCATAAACTAAATAACGCCAGCTTACCTAACTCCGATGGTAAGGCCTTAAGCAGGGTAAACTCTTCCACACTGGCAATGTATTTACCTGAGATCAAATACGCCATATACAACAAGGTTAGAACGATGCCTAGAGATGCTCGGTTTAACCAGCTCAGGTTTTCTTCTAGCTCACTAAGGTGTATGGAATGCGGCATGGCAACTTTAGTATCTATTATCCTAAGACGTGTTCGACCTATCTTAATAATGTCATTTGAAGTTAAATGTGCCTGTTCCACAAACTTATTATTGACCTTAATGCCATTAGTGGACTGACAGTCGTTAACCATAAGTTGCCCCGTTTCTGGATCAATAGCCACCAACATATGACTGGGGCATATGTAGGGGTCGTCCAATCTTAGGTCATTGTTAAAGTCTCTACCCACATGGACATAGTCCTGTTCAAATTTATAGTGTTTGATGGGCATATTGTTGCGGGATAACAGTTCTAATACTATTGCCATGTGATTGAGTCCATAAACTGCTGGGTGAATAGTTGTACTGATGCCTGAGTGACACCGGCTAAAGTATAATGACTAATTAAACCTTGTTGTTTATGATCTAAGCTTGCCGCTATAAACAACGCGTCGTAGAGTTGGTCAAATTCCTTGTAAGCTCTTAAACATAAGACGGTCTTGCTGGTGACAGCATGAATGTTGGTCACCTTATCCTGTTGACAGCTATAGTTGGTGACATCAGATTGGCTGGCTTTATTGCCTGCTAGGGCCCCAGTAATACTGTCGCTATAAAAAGCGTAAAATCGATGTTCACCCATAGACTTCCCATCCAGCCACTCGAACTCTAGTTCCAGTCCACCGGTTTGTAGGCCCCCGTGTACAAATATTTGTTCATCTAGTTGACAGCGATTCTCTACTGATAAAAACAAAGGTTTCTGCTCATTTGCGTTGGAGCCGCCCCAACAGGAAATAAAATCAGTAATTTGTGCAGGGACTCTCCCTTTACCCAAATTAGCCGTTGGCCATGGGTCTTGGGTCAGCAACGATAACAGCCTAGTTTGATTGTCGATCAGTTGCTGTTGTATCAGTGGCTTAAACTGTTGAGTAGTTAACAGACTTTGATTTTTGCTACCCAATAAAGATTGCACTTTTTCCAGAGGGATTAAAAAACCAATTTGGTTGCCTGCGGTGGCCACATTGACACCTACTACCTGTCCTTGTTGATTGACCACTGGACCACCACTCATGCCTGGATTGATCGAGCCGGTGAAATGCAGTCGTTGGTAAAAGCTATTTTTTTTCATACCGTTAAAGGTACCAGGAACCACTATCATGCCAAGATCATGGGGGTTGCCAAGTGAGTATAAGTCAGTACCTTGTTGCGGTAGTTTGTGAGAGATAGGAAAGGCATTTTGTTGACCTGAATTTTCTACTTTACGCACCAATGCTAGATCATTTACCAGATCGAAATTGACTAATTTTAGTTCTCCTTCGCTACCGTCATGGGCTAAATATTGGATCCGAAATTTATCGGGATAATAAACGTATTCAGAGACCACATGATAGTTAGTCACTATATTACCCCGTTCATCAATTTGAAAGCCGGAGCCTATTGAGGACTTATTCCCTGAGCCTAATTCTATTATTTTGATTTGAAACAACGCATCCTGATATTGGTCTATCAGACTTTGGGCGGTTTGTTGGCTGTGACTATAAACGCTGAATAACAACAGCAAGGTGATAAAATTTCTCAATATTAGGATCCCATTTAAAATAGATAACATATCGTTAGTGTAAAGTGCCAGTTCAGCTACTTATTTGAACTCGACAAACCGTCTCACATGAGCGACCATTTGCTTAGTTTAAATTGCACGAGTCAATAATGAAATGGGTCAAGGCGTAAATACTCCAATTCTTTGTCAACAGGTCCCTCGTATTGGCAATAGACTGACGTATTGGCTAGGCAGTAAAACCTTATCGATGATGGGCTGGTCTTACAGTGGCGAGTTTCCGAATTTAGCGAAAATGATCATTATTATAGCGCCCCATACCTCGAACTGGGACTTTGTCATAGGTTTAGCGGTGACCTTCAATTTACGTTTAAAAATTTCTTTTCTTGGTAAACATAGCATATTTTTTTGGCCGTTTAATTTGTTGTTACGCCGTTTGGGTGGGATCCCCATAGAGCGAAGTCATGCCCACGGAGTAGTGGGCGCTATGACAGCTCAGATGTCTGATGCCCAGCAGATGGTGCTATGCTTGTCACCTGAAGGGACCCGCAGTGCGATCACTCCTTGGAAAACTGGATTTCTACATATTGCTAACAAAGCCAATGTGCCGGTATTCTTGGTCGCTTTTGATTATAAGAAAAAACGGATTGAATTTGGTCCTGTGCATCAAATAGGTGACAATGTACAAGATGAACTAAACAGAATTTACCGGCATTACCAAAATGTTCAGGCTAAATTTCCAACTAAAGTGTTGACGACTGTGGAGCCAGACATTGAAAAATAGGGGTTTGACTACGCGTCTAGTCCATGCAGACCGTTTACTTAATGCACCAGAGCATGGTGCTGTGCACCAAGCGACCAATAATTCGGTGTTGTTTGAATACAGCAAAGCCCAAGACTTAGTGGATGTGTTTCAGGGCAAGCAGGCTGGACATGTGTATGCACGATCTTCTTCGGGCACTAATCAAGCCTTGCAGAACATTCTGAGTTTTGCCGAGGCAGGGGTAGGGGCCATCACTTTTGCCACAGGCATGGCCGCTATTACCGCCACCATATTGAGTCTATTTAAGGCCGGCGATCATATAATTGTTAGTCACTATTTATTTGGCAATACCCGAAGCCTAGCTGAAACGCTACAAACCTTTGGTATTGAATTGAGCTTTGTTGATGTGACTGATGTCAATAACGTGGTGGCCGCTCATAAAAGCAATACTAAAGCCGTGTATCTTGAGACTATCGCCAATCCTGTCACTCAGGTTGCTGATCTAGCAGCAATAGGTCAATTTTCTCAACAACAAGGCCTGTTGTTTATTGTCGACAACACTATGACGCCTATTTGTATATTTGATGCCAAATCGGTTTTGGCATCGTTAACTATTAGTTCACTTACTAAATATATTGCCGGCCATGGCAATGTGCTTGGTGGCGCGGTGGTCGATACTGGTTTATTTGACTGGGCGGGTTTTGACAACATATTACCACTGTATCGTGGTGCAGAGGTTAGCCAATGGGGCCTGACTCAAATCCGCAAAAGAGGCCTTAGAGACATGGGCGCAACCTTATCTGCCCAAGCGGCACACCAAATCTCTGTGGGTATAGAGACTCTAGCATTACGTGTGCAAAAAACCTGCGATAACGCGTCTCGTTTGGCGTCATACCTTGATACCCATGCACAAATACAGGCGGTGTATTACCCGGGTTTAGCTAAACATCCGCAACACTTTTTAGCCCGCCAACATTTTTCTGGCTATGGCGGGATCCTCAGCTTTGATTTACTTGAACATATTGACCCTATTGCCTTTTTAGATGCCTTAGAGTTAGTGATATGTGCCACCCATCTAGGGGATACCCGTACCTTAGCGTTGCCTGTTGCCTCGACCATCTATTTTGAAAGCAGCCAACAAGAGCGCGATGATATGGGGGTGACTGACAATATGATCCGTTTATCTATCGGCATTGAAGATAGCGATGATATTGTGGCTGATTTTGAGCAGGCCTTCGCACAATTTTAACCTGGTACTTAGGCTTGTCCTTGTCTTAGTTTATGGCATAACTGGTGGTGATGGTGACATTGCCTTGTAGCATTAGCATCACAGAGCAGTATTTCTCAGCGGAGAGCTGCACTGCCCTTGCTACATGCTTGTCACTTAAGTCTTGGCCTTGCACTTTATAATGGGCATGAATGGCGGTAAAAACCCGCGGCGCATCTTCAGCGCGCTGGGCACTGAGTTCACAAACACAATGCGTAACCTGCTTACGAGATTTCTTTAATATGTCAACCACATCGATAGACGAACAAGCCCCCACTGATAATAATACCGACTCCATGGGTGTCATGCCCTGACCATTGCCGTCTAAGGCTAAGGTGTGTCCGGTATCTGTTGTACAACTAAAGCTTAATTCCTGTTGCCAGTTTACTGTGGCTTTCATCAATTGACCTATTCTTGAGTAGTGGATTTATTGGGGATCAGGCTAACCTTGGTTTTGTCTAATAAAATGCGCTTTTGGCGAAACAATGAACCTAAGGCCTTTTTATAGGTGTTTTTACTCACATTAAAACGTTTGGAGATCTCATCCGCCGGACTTTTATCGGTTAAGGTCGACAATCCCTCATGGGCAATAAGATCTTCGATTATTTGTTCTTCAAGGGTGTTACGGGCAGTAGGATCATGAAATTGAAAGCACAAATCAATTTTTCCATCTTCACGAACACGCTTAATATAGCCAGTTAACGAATGACCCACTTTGATGGGATGGAAGACTTCATCTCTAAAAATCAAACCTAAGTGGGAACCATTGATGATAGCCTTGTAACCCATGTCGGTGCGACCGTAGATCAACAATTCAACTTGTTGTTTAGGTTCAAACGTACCAGATTCAGGGGTTGATTCTTCATATAAAAAATCACTTAAACGGGTCGAAGCCGCGAGTCGCCCAGTTTCTTCATCACAAAACATATAGACCACATAGGATACCCCCTCGGACATGGGATACTGTTGCTCACTAAAAGGCACTAACAAGTCTTTTTCCAAGCCCCAGTCTAAGAAAGTGCCTACTTTAGTCAGACTCACCACCTTTAAAAAAGCACAGTGGTCGACTAAGATTTTTGGGCGCCTGATAGTGGCAATAATACGATCATCACTATCGTGATAAATAAAAGCGTTAACGGTATCACCTAGCTTGCAACCTAAAGGTGCAGACTTTGCAGGTAATAAAATTTGCCCGGCATCTTTGCCATCTAAGTAAAAACCAAAAGGCACTTCTTTAATTACTTCCAGGGCGGTGAACTTGCCAACTTGCAACATAGGTCAGTTAATATTCTTAAAATAGTAGATGGCTATAGTGTAACCGAATTAACCGCCATTCAATACGCCGCAGAAGTAGATATTACTAAATACCTATGCCCATTCGTGACATAATAGATCAATTAAAGGGTTGGCTTATTAGGTAAAAAATGGGGTCTGGCGCAGATACAGTGTTTTTGAATGGACAATTTATGCCTATGCATGAGGCAAAAATATCCCCTATGGATCGTGGTTTTTTGTTTGGTGATGGCGTTTATGAAATGGTGCCATGCCATAATAAGCGATTAGTGGCCTTAGAATTACACATGGCTAGACTGCAGAACAGCTTAGATGGTATTGGTCTAAAGCTGAATATGTGCTTGAAAGATTGGCAGAATATTGCGCAAAACCTGATGCAACAGCATACCAGTGATAATGTGGGCATCTATTTTCATGTGAGTCGTGGGGCTGATATTAAACGTTTCCATGCTTTTCCGGCAGATATCCCGCCCACCATTTTTGCTTTTGCATTTGAGATCCCCCCAGCGCCTGTCGCCAATAGACAGCTGGCTAAGCCAATTAAGGTGATCAGTAGCGAAGATTTGCGGTGGAAGCGTTGCCATATCAAATCCACCTCATTATTGGGCAATGTTTTACATTTTCAGCACGGCCAAGAGGCAGGTGTGAACGAAACTATATTATATAATAGTCAGTACGAGTTGACGGAAGCTAGTTCTTGTAACGTGTTTATTGTAAAAGATAATTCTGTGTATACGCCTCCTTTAGATAAACAGTTGTTACCTGGTATTACTCGGCACATTCTATTGGATCTATTACAAAAAGATCTCAATATTCATATGCAAGAACGCGTGATCACTATGCAAGAAGTCCATGCCGCAGATGAAATATGGTTGACCAGTTCAAGTAAAGAGGTGGCTGCAGTGGTGGAGTTAGATGGCAAACCAGTGGGCAAGGGTGAGGTTGGCCCAGTTTGGCAAATAGCCCAGAACTTATTCAACGCAAACAAATATAATTATTGAGCACAGGCTCATATTAATCATTACTGGGAACTAGTTTAAATCCAATGTCTCGACCCACAAAAATAAGCATAGATCTGAGCGCTATTCGAGCCAACTGTCAGTTAGTTCAAACCCTAGCAGGCGCAAGTAAAATAGTGGCGGTGATCAAAGCCGATGCTTATGGTCACGGCGCGGTCGAAGTGGCCAAGGCCATTCAACAGCAAGTGCATATGTTGACTGTCACCTGTCTTGATGAAGCGCTGGAGCTTAGAGCGGCAGGTTTGAGCAAACCGATATTGTTGTTGGAGGGCTGTTTTACCGAGCAGGAAATCACCTTAGCAGCAGCTAACCATTGCGAACTGGTATTACACAGTGATGTGCAAATACAACAGCTGTTAGACAGTCGTCTTAAGACGCCCATTAATGTTTGGTTGAAAATCGATACCGGTATGCATAGATTAGGGATCATGCCTGAAGATGCCAGTGGCAATTATGCGCGACTGCAGGGATCCCAAAACGTGAATAATATTGTACTGATGACCCATTTTTCCAGCGCCGATAACCTGCAAGCTGCCTATACCCCTGAACAATTGCGTTGTTTTGAGCTGTGTTTACAAGAGCTGAGTCTTCACCAAGGACAAAATATTGAAGTGAGTATGGCAAACTCGGCAGCGTTATTGGCATGGCCGCAAAGCCACGCGGACTGGGTAAGACCAGGTATTATGTTGTATGGCGTGAGTCCTTTTAGTACAGCTCATGCACCGGCCAATCGCCTTATTCCGGCCATGACTTTCACCTCACAGGTGATAGCATTAAGGCAAATAGTCTCGGGGGAGTCGGTAGGTTATGGCAATACTTGGACAGCCACACGTCCATCAAAAATAGCCACAATAGCAGTGGGCTATGGGGATGGTTATCCCCGTAATGCGAAGTCGGGCACACCTGTTTACATTAATGGCCAAATCGTGCCTTTGGTGGGTAGGGTCTCAATGGATTTGATTAGCGTTGATGTGACGGATCTTAAGGATATCAAGCTCGAGGATACGGTAGAGTTGTGGGGTAAAAATTTGCCAGTTAATCTGATCGCCAAGCACGCAGACACTATAGGTTATGAATTGGTGACACGTATGCCCAGTCGAGTGCAACGGCATTATCTCTAGAACTTGGTCAGAGTGTAAGCTCACAACCGCATGATCTGCCAACTTGAAGTGACGGTTCGCCAGCGCCGCCATGATAAAAAGCAGCAGGAGTGCTTTGCTACCATGGCATGATCTGTCTTGTCTTAACGCTCTGCCACTATTACAGCGCGCAGAGGGGCAGGGTATCCTTCAATTGTTTTGCTGGGATCCTGCGGATCTAGAAAATCCACTAATGAATGACCCTGCATCCAGTCGGTGGCTCTTTGCTCTTGCACTGAAGTGGGGGCTATATCCACCACTTTAATATTCTTAAAACCCACCCTTTGCATCCAGACAGTCAAAGCCGCGGTGCTGGGTAAATACCAGACATTGCGCATTTGTGCGTAGCGGTCTGTTGGCATTAGCACCTGCTGCTCATCACCCTCTACCACTAATGTTTCTAATACCAATTGGCCGCCACTACGTAACTGCTCTTTGAGTTGCAATAAAAAATCCATAGGACTGCGTCTATGATACAAAACACCCATAGAGAATACAGTGTCAAAGGCATTTAAGGCCGGTAATTGTTCTACCCCTAGAGGCAATAAATGGATGCGAGGATCGGGATTAAAGTGCTTAATTGCTTGAAACTGCATCAAAAATAGTTGCGAGGGATCGACCCCCACCACCATTTTGGCTTGTTGTCCTAACATTCGCCACATATGGTAACCACTGCCACAACCTACATCTAGTACAGTGCGGTTTTTTAGGCTATGTAAATGGGCTGCCACTCTGTCCCACTTCCAATCAGAACGCCATTCGGTATCAATGTGAATGCCATGTAAATAAAACGGTCCTTTGCGCCAAGGGGCAAATTGTTTAAGCAAGCCCGTGAGTTGTTTTTGTGTATAGGGGTCTATATCCTCGCTTTGACCGAAGGCCACCTTTAGCTCTGTATCAAGAGTAGATATTTCGGTGACAGGTAATTTAGTGAGTAATTTTAGCCATTTATTATAATCGCCGTGTAATTGTTGTTTTTGCCAATGGGCTATTTGTGCTGGCAATACTTCTAACCAGTGGCTTAAATTCGAATCTGCAATTTGTTTGTAAAAATCGTTGAACCAGTTTACCGCCAAGAGGCCTCCTATTAAGAAAATACACAGTTACATTTTGTCAGTGGCAGATACCGGCGCACAAGCTTTTCATAGATGATCCATTGCTGAGCAGCAAGCCAAACTTAGTTTTTAATGGCCACCATTGAACAAAAATTAAAACAACTAAACCACAGTATCAGATCATCGAAGCCCGCTTGCTGAATACGAGCCTTATGTTGCTCTAACGTATCGGTGCGCATTATATCCTCTAATGCCGTGCGTTTTTGACTAATTTCCAATTCACTATAACCATTCCTGCGCTTAAACTCATGATGTAAATCCACCAATAACTCGTTGGCTTGTTGACTCTGGTGATTGAGTTTTTCCGATAATATCAAGATGCCACCAGGCTTTAATCCTGCATATATCCGTTGAATGATACTGTCTCGTTCTTGAGGTTCGACAAATTGCAGGGTGAAATTCATCACCACACAACTGGCTTGTTCAATCTCTATATCTTGAAGTTGGTCACAGATCACACTGATGGGCGTTGCAGATTTGTAGGCTTTTACATGCAATTCGCATCTTTTGGTCATGGCGGCAGAATTGTCCACTGCAATAATCTCACAGGCCTTTTTATCAATATATTTGCTGGCCGCTAAGCTCACCGCGCCTAAGGAACAACCTAGATCATATATATTACTATTGTCTTGTGCATAACGACCACAGAGCTGACCTATGGTATCCACTATGGTGCTATAACCAGGCACCGATCTTTGGATCATATCTGGGAAAACTTCAGCCACAGCCTGATCAAATTGAAAGGATGCCACTTGCTGAGGTTGGGAATAAATGGCGTCTTTGCCGTTTTGCATAGTGTTATGGTACTCGCTGGAATTTTAGCAATTCTACCCCTGTCCCGAGACCCGATCAATTTCCAATATTGTTAATTTTTCAATGTATTGTGGATCCTAGAGATCAGCCCTAGCAAGATTGACGGATTATTTAGCCAATCACTTAAAATTTGCCAGAAAACTAAATTAACTCTTCATTATTTAATACGAAAGTATTAGTCTAGGCTGCTAATTCCTCTGGCTTGGTTATGAATGACTAAATTCCTTATTGCTGACGACCATCCCCTGTTTAGGGAGGCCCTAGTTGGTGCATTAACGACCTTATTTACAGACATACAAATTGTAGAGTCCGCTTGCTTGAATTCGACTATGAAAGCATTACAAGAAAATCAAGATATCGACTTAGTGTTGCTTGATCTCAATATGCCGGATTGCGAGAATCTGTATGGTCTGGTGCGCGTTACTAAAGACTTCCCAGATATTCCTGTTGCTGTAGTTTCCGCGAGTGATTCAGTTGAAGTGGTAGCAAAAGTAATGAGCATCGGGGCCAAAGGGTTTATTTCTAAATCATCGGCCACCTTAACTATCGCCAATGCCTTAAAGCAGATAATGCTCGGCCAGATTTGGTTACCAGAAGGCATGAGTGCTCAGATAGAGAGTGGATCGCCTATTACCAATATTGTTAAGTTAGTAGAAAAATTAACATCCAAACAAAGAGAAGTCCTTAAACTGGTACAAGATGGTTTGTTAAATAAACAAATCGCCTATGAGTTAAGTATTACTGAGGCCACAGTTAAGGCGCACATTAGTGCGGTATTGCGTAAACTTGAGGTTAATACCCGCACGCAAGCGGTGTTATTGCTGAAAAGTCTCAATATTAATGACTAATGACTAATGAGTCATTGTTAGTCAATAATATTGATCAGGTTTAGGCGACTTTTTCTGCTCTAGGTTTTCTTTTAGCTTTAGGTGCCGGCGGTTGTTGTACCAATTCACTGGGGTCAAAGTCGTCCACGTTAATGGTCCGTAGTCTTCCCAGTTCAGTTTCTCGTAACAAGGCGGCTTGTTCCTCTGTGATAACGCCTAAGGCGAGACCTTTATCGGCCACCTGATCTAACTGGGTAAAGGGCAAATGTTGTTTCGCTGCCTTACACACTTTGTCATAAATAGGCTCCGCCGCGATAACATTCTCTAAGGTTTGTTCTAAATCACCCATTAAACTGCCCGGTATTCTGGCCATGTATTGTCCATCACCCAGACGTGTGCGCGCTGAACAGGGGGTCTGCAATATTTTCGCAATGCTATGATCCAACTTATCCGAAGGACGTTGATAGCGCTTGCCGAAAGGCATAATGATAAATTTCAAAGACTTGCCGACAATTTTTGCGGGAAAGTTGTTTAACAATTCTTCTAAGGCAATCTCCAATTTGTGCAAACAATCTTGCATGGCCCAGTGCATGAAAGGTAAATCTTCAGCCTGACGCCCTTGATCATCAAAACGTTTAAGTACGCATGATGCTAAGTACAAGTAACTTAATAGATCACCTAAGCGGGCAGAGACGCGCTCACGCCTTTTAAGCTCACCACCTAGCACTGCCATAGAAACATCGGACAAAAATGCCAAATTCGCGCTAAATCCTTGCATAGAGCGATAATATCTTTTGGTTTCGTCACTAAATGGGGCATCGGCAAACTGGCCACCGCTTAAGGAAAACCAAATGCTACGGAACAAGTTGCTAGCAGCAAAACCTATATGGCCAAACAACGCTTGGTCGAATTGTTCCAGACTTTCTTGTTCATCCGGATTGTTGGCGGCAACTAACTCTTTTAAAACATAAGGATGACAACGCATAGCCCCTTGTCCATAAATCATCATATTACGGGTTAGGATATTTGCGCCTTCAACTGTAATAGCGATAGGTGCGCCTTGATATCCTCGGCCCAAATAATTATTTGGCCCAAGCATGATCCCCTTACCACCATGAATATCCATAGAATTGGCCACTAATTGCCGCATCTTTTCGGTCAAATGGTACTTACAAATAGCTGAAATAACCGAAGGTTTCTCGCCTAAATCTATCCCTTTGGTAGAGAAGGAGGTCACAGCATCCATTAGGTAGGTGTTACCCCCTATACTGCCTAACATTTCTTCGATACCTTCCATTTTGCCCACTGGCATTTTGAATTGACGGCGAATACGTGCATAGGCACCTGTGGCCAGGGCTAAGCTTTTTGCTCCCCCGGCTGAGGTAGAGGGCAAAGTAATAACTCGACCCACAGACAGGCATTCAACCAACATACGCCAGCCCTGACCAATCATTTTGTTGCCACCTATTATATAATCCAAAGGCACAAATATATCTTGTCCACGAATTGGGCCATTATGAAAGGGCACGTTGAGTGGGAAATGTCGGCGGCCAATTTCCATGCCAGGGGTCTCTCTAGGCAATAATGCACAGGTAATGCCCAGTTCTTTTTTCTCACTTAATAATCCATCAGGATCATACATCTTAAAAGCTAGACCGATAACGGTCGCCACGGGAGCTAGGGTAATATAGCGCTTATCGAATGTGAGGCGCATACCGAGGATCTCTTCACCTTGCCAGACACCTTTACATATCACACCACTGTCAGGTAATGAGCCTGCATCTGAGCCCGCTTCTGGGCCGGTCAAAGCAAAACAAGGGATTTCCTGACCTGCCGCTAATCGAGGTAGATAGTATTGTTGCTGTTCGGTTGTACCATAGTGCTGTAATAATTCACCTGGGCCCAAAGAATTAGGCACACCCACAGTAGTCGATAGCACCGCGCTGACACCAGACAACTTTTGCAATACTCGAGACTGAGCATAGGCAGAAAAGTCTAAGCCACCAAATTCTTTCTTGATGATCATGGCAAAAAATTTATTATCTTTCAGGTATTGCCATACTTGGGGGGGCAGGTCAGCATTTTTATGGGTAATATCCCAGTCATTACACATTTTACAGACTTCTTCCACTGGGCCTTCTAGGAAAATCAGTTCTTCTGAATTTAGACGGGCTTGAGGGATGTTGTGTAATATCTGCCAACTGGGATCGCCACTAAATAACTCGCCATCCCACCACACAGTGCCGGCATCTATGGCATCCTTTTCGGTACTGGACATCTCCGGCATGATCTTTTTGTATAACCTAAGTATGGGCGCACTCATATATTGTTTACGCACGGACTGAAGATTAAAGGGCAGAGCAATAACAATAAATACCAACCAACTGAGTTCGCCAATCACACCTAATAGATTACCCACTAAGAATAAGCTAAATACGGCGATTGTGGCATTGAACAATTTCATACGAAAATAGCTCACCGCGCCAACACTTATCAGCACGTATAAAAACCAGATTAAAAGTTGCATAATGACTCCATAAATAGAGGTCTGACCAGAGTGTTGACGTTATATCCTTGCCACTTAAAGATCAAGTGTAATTGCTAAAAAATAGTCTAGGCTTGGATGATTATTATTAATCATTAAGTATTAATACAACTAATAACTGCATTGAGAGGGCCAATGAAGTTATGCAGCTCTAACTGCCAGGTGTAACCTCAACCTTTTGAATTTTATATGATTTTAGGCGGATTTCACCTTGTTCTTTGCCATTTTTATGCTGTTGTAACTTGACTAATTGGTAATTCAGTTGTGGCGAAAACCAGGCGATGGTTTCACGTGAGGAATTTTCTCTTTCGATTCTAACCTTGATGCCTTCTAACATGCCAAAGGGTAAATCTAACTGCTCTTTGCCTAGTACTCTTAATTTATAGTGCCGTAATTGTCCACGATTATTCAGAATGTTATATTCGAAGGTGTCTTGGCCTGAGGCTAATTTCAATTGCAGATCTAAGCGATAAAGCTGATTATCTAATTGGCCATTCCAGATAATGGGATCGCCCTGATTGATGATGATCTTTTTGTTTACTGTATCAAATTCTATGTTGTTGCTTTTTTTAGAGCCGGTACCTGTGCGATTGTAGGCGTATATCTGTGGGATTAACTGACCATCTTTATAGGAGAAATAGCTGGTTTCAGCTCGTTTGTCAGATAGAAAAAATGCCGAGACTTTGGAGTAATAATCCAATTGATATTGATCCTCTCGCACTTTTTGTAAGTGTAATTTGGCATAACCTAATAATTTGCCAAACCTGTAGGCATGATATTGGGCTTCAAAGCCAACTAATTCTGGAGTCGAAGCCAACACTTTGCTGCCCGATGAGATGGTAATAGCAATGCAAAATAGTATCAATAAAACTGTATTTTTAGCCAATTGCGTAACCTCCTTCTGATAATACTGCATTATCTAACAGCGCGTGATTGTCTTTCATCACCAGTCTACCAGCACAAAACCATTTAATCACTATTGGGTACATTTGACGTTCCTGCTCCTGCACCCTTTGTGCGAGCTCCTGAGGATCTTGTTGCTCAAAAATAGGGACTTTCGATTGTAATATTACGGGACCGCCATCTAACTCTGGGGTCACAAAATGCACAGAGGCACCGTGCTCAGCATCACCACTATCAATCGCTCTTTGGTGGGTATGCAAACCTTTGTATTTTGGTAGTAAAGAGGGATGAATGTTTAGCATGCGTCCTTGATAATGGCTCACAAAACCCGTACTGAGAATACGCATAAATCCTGCCAAAACAATGAGATCCGGGGCGTATTGATCAATAACACCGATCATATGCTGGTCATACTCTTCTCTGCTCGCAAAGAGTGTATGATCAATTAGTAAGGCGGGTATCTGCGCTTCTTTGGCCCGAGTTAGGGCAAAAGCAGTGGCGTTATTTGCCACTACAGCACTGATAATGCCATTGGCTTTATCTTGGGCGATAAAGTCTATGATGGCCTGCAGATTTGAACCATTGCCTGACACTAGTACCACTATGGATTTTTTGGCCGCGACCTTAGTCAACTAGTTGATCTCTACTTGCTGTGAGCTGTCACTATTTTCAATATGGCCTATTTGCCATGCGTGTTCACCTAAGTCGTTTAAGACAGCGATGGCTTGACTGGCTTGCTTGGCGGGTAGAGCAATAATCAGACCTACTCCACAATTAAAGGTGCGATACATTTCATGGGTAGTGACATTACCTTTTTCTTGCAGCCAGTTAAAAATGGCTGGCCATTGCCAACTCTGACCATCGATCACCGCTTTGGTGCCTTGAGGTAATACCCTAGGAATATTTTCCCAAAAGCCGCCGCCGGTAATATGAGAAATGGCGTGAACCGTTATTTGTTCGAGCAAGCTCAGTACCGATTTTACATAGATGCGGGTTGGTTCCAGTAAATGTTCGCTTAGGGGCCTTCCTTCTAAATCGGCGCCAATATCACTGCCTGACACCTCAATGATTTTTCGCACTAAGGAATAACCATTGGAATGGGGACCCGAAGACGCAAGGGCTATCAACACATCACCCTGAGCGACTTTAGTGCCATCTATTACATCTTCGGCTTCCACTACGCCGACACAAAAGCCAGCCACGTCATAGTCTTCTCCGTGATACATGCCAGGCATCTCAGCAGTTTCACCACCAATTAAGGCACAACCTGCTAATTCGCATCCTTTGCCAATGCCGGTCACTACCTCTGTGGCAGTATCTACGTTTAATTT
Source organism: Paraglaciecola sp. (assembly GCA_034111785.1). GTDB lineage: Bacteria > Pseudomonadota > Gammaproteobacteria > Enterobacterales > Alteromonadaceae > Paraglaciecola. Next base: position 52,662 of record JAWUWP010000046.1, on the reverse strand, counting down.
CCCAGTTGCATAATAATCTAGAAAAAACAGCGGTTCTGCACCTTGTACAATCAGATCGTTCACACACATGGCGACTAAGTCGATACCAATGCCTGCATGTTGTTTTAGATCCATGGCCAGTCTCAATTTAGTGCCTACACCATCTGTGCCAGACACTAACAAAGGATTTTTATATTTTTCAGGTAATGAGCATAACGCGCCAAAGCCACCCAATCCGCCTTTGACCTCAGGCCTATGGGTTTTTTTCGTGACCGATTTAATTCGCTCAACTAGCTGGTTTCCAGCGTCTATATCGACCCCAGCGTCTTTGTAGCTTAATGATGAATTGTTATCGCTCACGTGTTTACCTTTTATGGCTGAAAAAAGAACGCAGATTTTAGCAGTTTGCTTGGCTAATACCAATCTCATCTGACCGCTTTTGTCAGCAGATCGATATTTTCTAAACAATTGATGAATTTTGTTGGTAAATAAAAGACAATGGACCATTCAAAACCAGATATTTTAGATTTAAGGGGAGTTGGCCCTGATGCCAATGAATATTTATCCTGCATTACGTTTATTTTTCATTGCTTGGGCTATTTGCTGGTCGCAATGGATAAGTGCGGCGATCATTACTGATCTGTTTAAAGCAAAAATAGAAATATCGGATCAGTCTGATAAAAACCAAAATAAAGCATTTAGCCGCGGCTTAGAAAAAGTGTTAGTAAAAGTCCGCGGTAAAGAGGACTTGCTGAGCAATGCAACGGTCAAGCAGGCGCTGTTTAATGCCAGTCGCCTCATTCGTTCATATCGTTACGAGATAGAAGGGTCACAATTATTTTTAGTCATTGAGTTTGACGAAAATAGCGTTCAAAGCCTGATCCGCAAAGCTGGCTTTGCGGTCTGGGGTAAGAGACGTCCTGATACCTTAGTGTGGTTAGTCATGGATGGGGATAATGCTTTAAATAAACAGATTTTGACGATAGATAGTCAGCCCGATTTGTATACAAAAATGGCATTGATAGCCTCTAGCAGAGGGATCCGTTTGGTGGCGCCTATTTGGGATTTAGACGATAGGCAGGCTTTGAGCCTTTACGATATTTGGGGCGGTTTTAGTCGACAGATCAATGATGCCAGTGAACGTTATGGCGTGCAGTCTATATTATCAGCTAGGATTTATAAGACGCCCCAGGACAGCAAAACCCCTAGGGCCGTCATCCGCAAAACTTTATGGTCAGCGGATTGGACTCTGTTCGATAACGGTCGGTTTGGCTCTGGAAAAATACAAGGCGTTGATCCTCTCACTATTGCCAGTCAGCTGACCGATTTATTAGCAGATTCATTATCCCAGACCTACGCTATTGATCTACAAGGGCTAAGCCCGTCAGATAGCATTAGCCAAGTCATCATTAATAATGTCTTTACCCTAACCGATTATGTGCAAGTGTTAGCCTTCTTGAACAGTTTGAGTGTGGTAGATAGTGCACAGTTAATTAGCCAGCAAGGCCCCCGTGCAATCTTTGAATTAAGGTTAGTGGGCGATGCGGAGGATCTAATCAACGCTTTTAGCCTAGATAAAAAAATGCAGCCTGTGATAGATGATTTTGGTCAATCTATTCCAGAGCAGGGCTTCCTTTGGGTCAAGTAACTAGCCAACTTTCTTTGCCTGTTGGCATAAAAGAAAGCCTGACATTTGACTGTTTTGTGCCAGGGCGAAACGTACAGCTGTGTCAGTATTTAAAACAATTAACCCCTAAGTTACAAGGGCAAGACATCGACCATTGGCTGACCTATATATTCGCTGATCAAGGTGTGGGTAAAAGTCATTTGTTATATGCAAGTTGTCAGTGGGCAGAATTACATGGCTTGAGTTGTGTTTATCTGAGTCTAGACGAAAAAGACCAGATGCATCCGGATGCGCTAACCGCCTTAGAGCAGTATGATTTAATTTGTATAGATAATATTCAACACTTAGATTCATCGGGGCCTTGGCAAATTGCACTCTTTGACTTGATCAATCGCATCAAAGAGCAAGGCACTGCTAGTTTAGTGATGACAGGGGATCAACCCGCGGCTTTGTTGCCCATGCAATTGCCTGACCTAGTGTCAAGGTTATCCTGGGGTACTAACTTTCAACTTTTTTCGTTAACCGACCAAGAGCGCCAAGACGCATTGATCCTCAGAGCGAATAAAAGAGGACTGAATATGTCCAAAGAAGTGGCAAAGTATTTAGTCAATCATTGGCAAAGAGATATGCCCGCCTTGATCCAATCTTTAGATCGGTTAGACGAGCATTCCTTGCAACTACAACGCAAACTGACTATTCCTTTTGTTAAGAGCATTCTTGGTCTGTAACTCTTCTCATTTGGGTTTTTGAGCCGCTTTTTGTGCTTCAAAAGCTTGCTGTTCTTCCAATAACTCGTCTTTTAATTTGCGAATGCCTAACCCTAACTCTCTACCCCGGGAGCGTGCGTAAAAACTACAGCCAATAAATAGGCCTGTGCATAAGATGATTTCTATCAACGCGTACAGGGCTTCCCCTTCCGACACATAAATTGCCGTTAAACCATGGAGTAAATAGTACATCACAATAAAGTTGGTCCAGGCGTGAGTGTAGGGTTTTCCCTGCAACAATCCTTTGGCTGGCAACAGGATCGGCAGGATCCATAGCAACAAAGTAAAGAGTGTTGATGTGGCTTTGTCTTGGGTTAAGGCGAAATGCCAGATAAATAGCCAGGCTATTAATAGTCCATAACTGACCAAGGTTAACTTGCGATAAAAAGCGGTATTCATTTTTCTATTCCCCCATTTTCCTGGCTATTATTGCCAATCTTTTACCTTGTGCGATACATAAGGTTTGTTCGTCTGTACTGAGCTTATTAGGCTGCGGCCCTTGTGCTACATGAGTCACGCCATAAGGACTACCTCCTGTCGTTGTGGTATGCAGCAGTGGGTTTGAGTAGGGTAAGCCACAGATCACCATACCGTGATGTAGTAAAGGTATCATCATGGTGAGTAAGGTGCTTTCTTGGCCGCCATGCATGCTGGAACTGGAAGTGAACACACAGGCCGGCTTGCTCTCTAGTGCACCAGCTAGCCACTGGGCACTGGTTTCATCGATAAAGTGTTTGAGTGGGGCGGCCATATTGCCAAACCGAGTGGGACTACCTAAAGCCAATGCCGAGCAATCATATAGATCTTGTTTACTCACAAAAGGCGGGCCAGAGTCTGGCACTTTAGCTTGTAATAATCCGTCAATTTTACTGCTCACTTCAGGCACTGTGCGCACTCTAGCTTCTAAACCGATTTGTTCCACCCCCAATGCAATCTTGTTCGCCATAGCTTGGGTTGCACCCTGTTTACTGTAAAATAAAATTAATACTACTTGGCTCATAAGATAGTTAACACCGCTTCAGGTGGTCGGCCAATGGCAGCTTTATCGGCATTTAGCACAATAGGCCTCTCAATTAATTTAGGGTAGGTAAGCATAGCCGTTAGCAGCTGTGTTTCAGTGAGTTGGCTATTGGCCAGCTGTTGCTCTTTGTAAATTGGCTCCCCCTTACGCAGTAACTGTCTAGCCGAGGTGAAACCTAATAGGCTGATGATATTATTTAACTCAGTTAGCGTTAAAGGCGTTTTTAGATAATCAACTACTGTCGGCTGCAAACCTTTATCGGTTAATAACGCCAAGGTTTGTCGGCTTTTAGAACACCTAGGGTTATGTAATATAGTTAATTTTGACATAAAACTCTTTTGATCTGGCTATTAATAATCGTATTCTATCTGAAATCGGCAGGGTTTCACTCTTCACTATCATAAAGGACACCTTTATCTTGATAAAATCGTTAGTTTTTGCCACGGGCTTGTTAGCCTTGTTGTTAGGTCTTTGGGTAAATACCTTATTTAAAGTCGATTTCACCACCTTGGATGACAAAACCCATAACTGGCCCTCTTTGCATGGCAAATGGTTAGTGGTTAATTACTTTGCCGAATGGTGTGCCCCTTGTTTGCGGGAAATCCCCGAGTTAAATGAATTTTATCAGCACCATGGTGATGAAATAAATATGTTTGCGGTGAGTTTTGATCCCTTAGATAAGGCGCAATTAACACGCATTAAAACACAATACGATATTCAATTTCCCCTGCTACAAAGTGTGCAGACCCTGCCATGGCAACAACCGCCTAATAGTTTGCCCACTACCTATATTATTGGCCCAATGGGACAAGTCAAAAAACAATTGAAAGGCGAACAAAGCGCAGAAAAATTATTACAAGCCATCCGCAGTTTACAGGCTTTGTAAGCGCTCCTGAGAGACTCTAAGTTGTTCTATACGGGCTCGGATCCGGTGCTTTTCTAGTGGCCTATCACTGGCAAAATTATAGGCATTGTGCAATTCATCAATGGCCCTGGGATAGGCGGCCAATAAAGCGTAGATTTCTGCTTTGACCTGGTGCATCTCTAAGCTTTGTTGGCTGGCTTGGTAAGCGTCAGATAATAATTCGTAGGCCAGAATGTTGTCTGGATTAATCAATAGATAGTCTTTGACTAATTCTGTGGCTCGCTGGACCTGTTTGTTTTTAATCAACACATTAGCTAGATTTAAGGTTAATACTCGATTGTGCGGGGTATACACAAATTGCTCGGATAACAAGGTTATGGCTGCTTGATGTTGATCCGTTTCTATGGCGATATCCGCAAAGGTATCTAAATAAAAGAGGTTCGACGGTTCATTTGCTAATAGTTGTTCGATTAACGCCAATGACTGATCAAATTGTTGATCGGCTAGATAGGACAAGGCCAATCCGTATTGTGCGGCTCTTTTAAATACGTAGCGGTTTTTCTTAATGATCTCAGAGAAGTACTCAATATTCCTTTTGGGGTTGGCATAATAACGGGCCAAAATCCGTGACTTTGCCAAATGAAAATTGATGCTCGCAGGGACTTCCTTAAAGCGATAAGTGGCGGCCCTTGATCGTGCGTCGGCTATGCGAGACTCAGGCAAAGGGTGAGTCAGTAGAAAGGCAAAGGGTTTTGATTTTAGACGGTTTTTTTCTGCTAGAATCCCAAAAAAAGAACTGGCACCGTTGGGGTCAAAGCCTGCTTGGGCCATAATACCAATGCCAATACGGTCTGCCTCTTTCTCATTTTGTCTGGTGTAATTAATGGCGGCCTGAGCATTGGCGGCATTACTGGCCGAGAATGCGGCCATGCCCGCTTCCGGATTGACGGCGGCTAGCAGCAAGCTACCGAACAAAGAGGCAATTTGTAAGGGCGAAGACTTTTGTTTGGCTTCAATGCTGCGGGCGATATGTCTTTGGGTAACGTGACTCACTTCGTGGGCCAGTACTGAGGCGAGCTCCGATTCGTTTCTGGCGTTAAAAATGAGTCCTGTATGCACCCCAATATGGCCACCAAAAAATGCGAAGGCATTAATGTCTGAGCTATTAATTAAGAAGAAGGTGTAGGGAAACTTAACATTGTCGGCTTGCGCCACTAAGCGGTTTCCTAAGTCTTGGATATATTCTTCAAGCAGTGGATCATTAATGATAGGGGCTTGCCCACGGAGCTGGCGCATTAACGCATCGCCAATTAATACTTCCTTATCCAAACTGATAGCACTGGAGGCAACCACGCCGATTTCTGGCAGATGATTCTTGGTATTGATCGCTTGCACGGGCAGCACGCCCATGCTCAATATTAACAATGCGACTAGCGCCGATTTGATACAAGGTTTACCCATAGATTAAGTCTAATTTTTCCGTAGTTAAGATGGCGCCTACAACTGCTCATAGCTGCTCACCTAGATAAGAACGATAAATAGATAAATTAGTTCATTTTTACCCAAATAATTACCATAAGCCAAACAAAATACTGATATTACTGCCCAGGCTGTCTTGTTTGCGATTGTTGCTCAGCCAATACAAACGTGTCTTTGATTGACTGGCCGGTTTGTCCTTGCATGACAAAGTTGTCGGCCAATATGTTAGTTAATTGCTCTATCAATATATGTGCATATTTAAGTAACTCAAGATCTGCCTGATCACCACAACGCACAGCCATAGTGATCAAGTCTCGAACTCCTGGGATATTCACTACTGGACCTAATATAGAAGGATTGTATTGTTTAAAGGGTGACTTGGGGTGAAAAGGCTTAACCACCGGTTGTGGCTCGCCGTCAATTATCGGAAACACATGTAATTCAAAGGCATAGTCGTTAACAATACGGGTGAGGGCAATCTGCGGCTTGCCATTGGTTAAATTCGGCCCTTGCCAGTTTTGCCTATTAAAAAGATATTTGAGGTTATTGTCAAAACCATCATTAAAAATGCCTTCCAACTCAATCAGTTTAACCACTATAGTTTTAAAACAGTGGGGTACCTCACCTAAATTTAGCGACTTTTTAAGTTGGTGTATGTCTCTAACATTGCCGTATTGGCTACTCCAATTATCTAACAATTTGACTCTCTTTATTAATCCGCAACATCAGCAGGCAAAATTTAAATGCCAATTAACTGCTGATGGTGTTTTACAATAATCCTATTCTCACATACATTAGCCTGAAAATAGAAGGTCTAAACCACTAGCTAGTTAATTAGCCTAATTGTCAGTCAAAGGAATAGTGATGTTAAACGTTTTTGAACGTTGGTATAAGCGCAAGTTTTCAGATCCTGATTCAGTGATGCTGTTATTTATGATAGTGGTCAGTTCATTGCTACTGGCAGTGTGGGGCGGCATTTTAATGCCAGTAATAGTGGCTGCGGTGATTGCCTATTTGCTCGATTGGCCGGTTACACGCCTCAGCAGCATGAGACTGGCGAGAAGTTACGCCACAGTATTAGTTTTGTTTGGTTTTATTAGTGTTTGTATCTTAACCTTTGTAGGACTGGTTCCAGTGGTCACCCATCAAAGTGTTAATTTGATCACGGAAATGCCACAAATATGGGGCGAAGGGCAGGCGTGGTTATTACGGTTACCCCAGACTTATCCAGATTATTTTGACGTGGAACAAGTACAAAACATGCTAAATGGGGTCAATGACAAAGTGGTGTCTTTAGGCGAACAAGTGTTGTCTGCTTCTTTTAGCTCCCTTGGCAGTTTAGGGGCATTATTAATCTACCTAATTTTAGTGCCCTTGATGGTGTTCTTTATGCTCAAAGACAAAGAGCTGCTATTACAGAATATGTCTGCTTTGTTGCCAACCCAAAGGCGTTTAATCAAACAAGTGGGCATTGAAATGAATTCTCAAATCGCCAACTATATTCGCGGCAAGGTGATCGAAATCGTCATTATAGGTACGGTGTCGACCATCACCTTTGCTTTTATGGATCTACGCTATGCACTGCTTTTGGGGGTGCTGGTTGGTTTTTCTGTATTGATCCCTTATATTGGTGCGGCAGTGGTGACTATACCTGTAGCGGTAGTGGCATTGTTTCAGTGGGGAGTCAGTCCTGACTTTTGGTATCTAATGGTGGCCTATGGGATCATTCAAGCCTTAGATGGCAATGCTTTGGTGCCTATTCTATTTTCTGAGGCGGTCAGTCTACATCCTGTTTATATTATTATTGCAGTGTTGTTCTTTGGTGGTTTATGGGGCTTTTGGGGGGTGTTCTTTGCCATTCCTTTGGCGACGCTGGTTAAGGCAGTGGGAACAGCCTGGTCTTCACCACCTAAGGATAATACACAGGAGTTAGCTTAAAGCAGCCACAACGGCTCGGCTTTAAGCTTAGAGGTGGTTATAAATTGTCTAAATAAGCTAACACCACCTCATGGTGGTTTTTGGTTTTAAACTTATCAAATACCTGTTCTATTTTACCGCTTTCGTCTATGAGAAAACTAATGCGATGAATGCCATCGTATTCTTTACCCATAAACTTTTTTGGACCCCATACCCCAAAAGCATCGGCTAAGCTATGTTCTTGGTCTGACAGTAGATCAAAGTTAAGTTGCTCTTTTTCAATAAACTTAGGCAATCTTTTTACCGGGTCTGGACTGACCCCAAGTACGGCAACATTATGTTGTGTCAAAGCCTCTTGGCTGTCGCGTAAACCTTGGGCTTGCACTGTGCATCCGGGCGTCATCGCTTTAGGATAAAAGTATAATAATAATTTTTTCCCAGAAAAATCAGTTAAACAAAGGCTGTTGTCATCTTGATTGGGCAGGGTAAAGGATGGCGCACTATCACCCGCTTGTAACATATTCATATGGGATCCTTAACAAAATTGAAGTATTTACCATCAGGCCAAAAGCAGCCTAATGATTAAGTTTTATTGACCCTTCGAGCTTGAGAGGCCGCAGGATAGACTGAAACGCCTGTTCAACCTGTTCCACCACGAGTTCGTGGGGCATAGAAATAATCATTTTACATTTCATAAGATTGTCACTGCTGTCAGATTTTGGCTCTTGATTCAGAAATTTCAATCGAAAGGCACTGACCGATATACAGTATCCATTAAAGAAGTGGGTAACCTGATCAATTAGCCCAGGGGTACTTTGTCCTCGGATCACCACATCAGCAATGTGTTCTAGATTCTGTTTAGAATGTTTAGTGGTGCGCTTCATCATCGACAACAGATTATTTTTTTGGCATGTTTGGGGTAATAAACATTCCGCTTGAGTGATAGCGCTTTGACTACCCTCAATAATCATAGTTAATGAAAAGTCTTGTCCGTACACGGCCTGACGACTATCGAGTATATTACAACCCACACCAGAGACGGTATCTGCTAGGGTACTGAGTACGCCAAATTGATCTGCGCCTAGTATGGTGATTATCAACTGCTGAGTCATATTTAACCAATATTGTGCTCTACGAGGGCTATAAGATACATGATTGTGGTGAGGTTGATCCAGTTTCAATTCTAATCTTCACAAAGCCGCATTCAATACTTGTTTTTACTGGGCTTGATCTTTACCATTAGACGGGAATTTTTTCTGGAGAAAACATGTTTACTGGTAGCTTTGTGGCGCTGATCACGCCTATGCTTGAAAACGGGCAAATAGATTACCCGGCTTTGCAGGCACTCGTTGAATTTCATATTCAAAACGGAACCCATGGCATAGTCGCAGTTGGCACAACTGGCGAGTCAGCTACTTTGCCTTTTAAAGAGCATATTGAAGTCGTTAGACGCACAGTTGTCTATGCACAGGGTCGCATACCCGTCATTGCTGGCAGCGGAGCGAACTCTACCTCAGAAGCTATATTCTTAAGCACACAAATGGAAAAAACCGGTATTCAAGGTTTTTTGAGTGTTGTACCTTATTATAATAAACCTCAGCAAAAAGGCATGGTGGCCCATTTTAATGCCATTGCAGATGCCACTGAACTCCCTGTTTTATTATATAATGTACCCAGCAGAACGGTGGCAGATATGTTGCCAGAAACTGTGGCAGAATTGTCTCAACATCCAAAAATTGTTGGATTAAAAGACGCCACAGGTGATATGTCCCGTTTGGCAGCAACCTTAGCCTTAGTGCCTGACGATTTTATATTTCTCAGTGGTGACGACTTATCTAGCTGTGAATTTTTAGCTCAGGGCGGCCATGGGGTGATCTCGGTCACAGCCAACCTGGTGCCCAAACAAATGGCGGCTATTTGTAATGCCGTCAGTGCCAAAGATGTGAACTTAGCCAGAGTCATTGACCAACAGATTGCGCCCTTACACAGTGCATTGTTTGTGGAGCCCAATCCGGTGCTACCCAAGTGGGCTTTGTACAAAATGGGCTTAACAAACTCGGCTTTTTTACGTTTGCCTTTAATTGGATCTGAACTCGAGAGCCAAAAACATATCGAACAAGTAATGCGCAGTTGTGGCGTATTATCTTAAGGGGACAGCATGACAATTAAATATTATTTAGCGGGCGTACTAATGGCCAGCGTTTTATCTGGCTGTAGCTCGGTAGAAGAAAGAGAATTAGCCAGTGGTAGCTTTGAATACATAAAAGAACAACCTGGCCAACAAATTAAAATACCAGAAGATATAGATTCACCTAATTTTAGTGAGACTTACCAGTTGCCAGGTTTAGGCAAGGACGCCCAACAAGACACTTTGGGCAAGGATTTGAGTATTTTATCGCCACCCTTAGTCTTGCCTATAGTTTCGGGCTCCCATTTGGATGAAGGGTCTAAGCGTGCCTTGGTATGGTTTGATCAGATAGATGACAACCAACCTTTGGATAGCACTATTTGGAATTCATTGATTAACTTTTTGCAAAGCCAAGGTATAGGGGTGAAAACCTTTAACAAGGAAGAGCAACGTTTAGTTTCTGACTGGACGGTAATGAATGAGTCTGATAACGCCAGCTGGTATAGCTGGTCAGAATCCCAACGCAGTGTAGGCTCCAGGTTTGAGTTTTCTATGGCCATTAAACCCCACGGTAGAACCGCGTCTTTAAGTGTCGAACTAGTGGATTATAAAGAACAGTTGACCCTTGAGGGACCTGAAACCTATCAGGCTAAAGATGAAAGACGCGAAGAAGTTGATATTCTCAATATGGTGGTCGAGCATTATGAATTTGAAGTCAAATTAGCCGATGCCAAACGTGTACGGCAAATTCGCCAAGGCTTAGCCATGGAGCTGGGCTTTGATGATTCAGGCGCTCCTGCCTTTGTGGTCGATGCGGGTTACGATATTGCATGGCCTCGTCTATTATTGGTCCTTAGAAAACTAGGCTTCGATGTTAAAGATTATGACAAGTCTACTGGTCTGTTATTTGTAAAATATAATGGTGCCGAGTCAGGTTGGTGGAGCAATATTTGGGCGGACAATGGTGATGCATTGGACTTAGCCACTGAAGAATATCGATTTCGAATTGGCGATCTAGGTAAAAAGACCTCTGTGACTTTGCTGAACGATGAAAGTGAGCCTTTTGAGGTTAACAAGCTAACAGATCTGTATCAAACGTTCTCCCAAACAATGGCCGCGGACGATCTGGATATCTAGACTGCTAGATCTTGGTATTTGTTCTGTGCACTACCAAGATCAGCACTTTTCCTGAAGACCATATACAACCTTAATATTGTGTCCTTGGTGGTGTCTCCCTATATAACCAAGGCCAGATCAGCCCTTAGCAATGTGGTAATAGGAGTAGTTGAGTCATGTGGACAGCGGATTCAATTTTAGCGGTGAACAACGACTTACCCATTCGCACTGATAAACCAGTACACAGTGGTAAAGTACGGTCAGTGTATTGGTTAACGGCCCAAGATAGCCGCCGTTTAATTCAGCAAAAAAACTACCCAGTACCCCTCGATACTCCATTAGCTATTATGGTCATCAGCGACCGTATCTCTGCCTTTGATTGTATTTGGCAGGGCGAAGAAGGCATGGCTGGGGTACCTGGTAAAGGTGCGGCTTTAAATGCTATCTCTAACCATTGGTTTCGGTTATTTAAGCAGCATGGCTTAGCTGATAGCCATATTTTAGATATTCCCCACCCTTTTGTCTGGATAGTGCAAAAAGCCCGACCTGTGATGATAGAGGCGATATGCCGTCAATATATTACTGGCTCTATGTGGCGAGCATACGCAAAAGGTGAACGAGAGTTTTGTGGCATTCGTTTAGAAGAAGGTTTGACACAAAATGGCAAATTAGCCGGCTTGCTGATGACACCTTCCACTAAAGGCATTTTAAAAGGCATACCTGGTGTGCCAGAAGCCGACGATGTGAACGTGACTAGGCACATTATTCAGCAGAATTTTAGCGCCTTTAATTTTCTGCAGATGCATGACATAGATCATTATGAAAGGTTATTAACGCAAGGATTTGAGCTGATCAGTCAGGCACTGGCTGCCCAAGGGCAGATCTTTGTGGACACCAAATTTGAATTTGGCTATGTCACGGGTTTAGATGGCCATGCTAAGTTAATTTATATGGATGAGGTAGGGACTCCAGACTCATCTAGGATCTGGGATAACGCCTTATATCAGCAAGGCCAGGTAGTGGAAAATTCTAAAGAAGGCTTTCGACAATTACTATTAGCACGTTTCCCTGAACCCGATATTTTATTAAACAAAGATAGAATGCCGGAACGTGAAGCCCTAGCTAGGGATAATGTATTACCGGCAGAGGTATTAATGGCGGTCTCTAAAACTTATATTGATATTGCAGAAAAAATCACCGGCAAACCTTTGGCTATCTGTAAACAGCCTAAAGCCGAAATCTTACAGATATTAAAAGAGCAATATCAACTGATTGATTAGTGTCCTAATGCCAGATCTTGGGCGGCCTTATAGTTTGCCAAGGCTTGCTTGTCTTGCATCATGAAAGGTCTGGGTAGACACATACTTTTTCTTTGGGCTTAAACACTTAGCCCTTGCTCTATTCCAAATCCCTAAAGGTATAGTCAACTTGTCGGCAATCAGCCTCGCTGCGTCGGCCATCAACCTGGCCTGAACACTAACAATAAGCTCGTTTAACTGCTTTAATCTGCTGCTGCATCGATGTTCGGCCCGTTAATTTGATTGATAATAAAGGGCGATAAAGCCATCCAAGGGTCATTGTAACCCTGCCAAAGCTTGGCGCTCCGGCAAAATCGTCAATAACACTGGCCACTACCTACTTATTTTTTAGTGGTTGACTGCTCAAATTCGGTTCTGGAAAGGCCACGATTGGTTGTTGCACTAAGCACCGATCCCCAGGTGGTTTAGCCTCGCTGTCCGCCTCAAACTGAGGTATTTGGCGGTTAATGTTATTACCCACCCGTTCTTTAGGTACACCGGCACGATTGGTCGCTAATGGTCTTGCCATAAATAGCGTCTGGCCTGGATGAGTATACAAAACATTGAGTGGCGCTATCTGTGTACTTGGCTGTGCTTGGGAAAGGTCCCTGTTTGCTCAGCAACACCGGGCTTCTCTGAACAGCTAGCGAGTATAAAAATAGTGGAATTTAATAGGTTTAACTTTGCTAAGGGACCTAGTATTTTCAATTAAGACAAGCTTGTATTGGGCTTAAAAACATTAAATCTATGCGGCTGTAATAAGGTCAATGATTGTCTAGAGTATGGATGGGCGTATTATCCATGAAATGGGCTCAGCTCTTATGAGCGCGCCAGACCAGTGAAACATAATACAAGATCAGTGGTGATGTGTTCCGCTAGAGTCTTGGCCTTGCTACTCACCCAACTCAATTTCAATATCACTAAGGGCTTTGCAGCAGCAGGGTAAAATTTCGTCGTCGTCGATAAAGGCCAGAGGATCGGTTAGATACTCCACTTGGCCGGAAATTATTTTGCTACGACAAGCCCCGCAAAAACCTTCACGGCAGTGATAATGCAGGGCAATGTTTTGTTGCTCTAAGCTTTCTAGCAGGGTTTTTCCGGCTAAGCAGGGGACAGACTCATGTTGTTTGATGGTGATCACAAAGCTGTCTGACTTTTTACTCATGGGGCGAGTTTATAAGTCAAAGTCACCAAAGTCATCGGCACTGACTTCAGAATCGATTTGCCCTACTAAATATGAACTTATTTCAGACTCTTGGGGGGCGACTTGGACATTGTCTGAACTCAGGTAATTGTTCATCCATGGTAAAGGATTGCTTTTCACGTTAAACGGTTGGCCAAGACCTATAGCCGACATACGGTGGTTAGCAATAAATTCCACGTATTGACATAAAATTTCGGTATTTAAGCCAATCATAGAGCCATGTTGGAATAAAAACGTGGCCCATTCTTTTTCTTGCTGTACCGCATTCAAAAATATCTCTTTGGCTTGTTCTTTACATTCTTCCGCAATTTCTGCCATTTCTGGATCATCTTTGCCTTTGGCCCAGATGTTCAGTATATGTTGGGTTGAGGTCAGGTGTAAGTTTTCATCTCGTGCGATTAAACGAATGATCTTAGAATTACCTTCCATCAACTCTCGTTCTGCGAAGGCAAAAGTACAGGCAAAAGACACATAGAAGCGTATGGCTTCTAGCGCGTTAACCGAATTCATACACAAATACAGTTTCTTCTTTAGTTCACGTAATGTGATCACATGACTCACACCTTGTACTGTATGAGTGCCTTCACCTAAGGTTTGCCAGAGTTGTACGGCGAAAATAAGGTCGTCGTAGTATTTGGAGATATCGGCTGCCCGTTTTTTAATTTCTTCGTTTTCTACAATGTCTTCAAATATACTGCTGGGATCAGCAAACAAATTACGTAAAATATGGGTATACGAGCGGGAATGAATTGTCTCAAAAAAAGACCAAGTTTCCACCCAGGTCTCTAACTCTGGAATAGATATGATAGGCAAAAACGCTATGTTTGGGCTTCTACCTTGGATAGAGTCAAGTAAGGTTTGATATTTCAAGTTTGAAATAAAAATATGCTTTTCTGAGTCACTTAATTTTTGAAACTCGACCCTGTCTTTACTGACATCTACTTCTTCTGGCCGCCAGAAAAAACTAATTTGTTTCTCTATTAATTTTTCAAAGATAGGGTGTTTTTGTTGATCATAACGGGCAACGTTAACAGGGTTGCCAAAAAACATAGGCTCGGTGAGTGGGTTATTATTTATTTGATTAAAAGTTGTATATTTCATCGTTAAATATGGCTGCCGTTAAGTACTGATTTCTGCAAACAGCAGCCCAAAAAACTATCAGGCTGCACTATTTTTAATTTTTACTATTTATTGAGTATTAACTTAACCCCAGCTGCGGTGGTTGAGTTATTAGCATCTTTAAGCCCAGATCATGCTTTGTACAGTAAACAGCAAATCTATATTATTATTTAATAACTGCAACACCACTTAGTAGTGCCTCAAGTAAAATATTAACACAACATATAGTGTTTTGTCCCATCCCACACAGGAAATTTTGTCATTTATTGTACTAATATTATGTCTGTTGATTGGCACAGCAGCGCTAGCGTTCATATGAACCAATAATGATGTAGTTGAGCATGTTATCTATGAGCAAGGTGGGTTTTACTGGTTGATTGATGAACAAGGTAATAAAGGCTCTAGGAATATGTTCAGTAAACCAGTTTTATCAGACAGTGTTGAAGGCGTTAATGTTAAGAATGTTGAAATCGTAAGCCGCTACTTGTCATCAATAAGCGATTTTGTGCCCATCACATGGTTCGGCAGCAGAGTTGACCCTCATTTTACGGATCGACACTTGTTGCGCTAGGGGGCGGATTTTGAATTTCAGTCAAAGCTTAAGCAAAAAGTAGTATTTGATATGCTTGATGCTCATATCGAAAACACTATCTCGGGTTTAAACAATATAAAATGCTTATCTCAGAATGATATTTTGCAGTATAAATTCCCCAAGACTATATGAGCTGCCAAAAAATATTGTGGGATGATGGTGACCATCTATCACAGTATGGTGAATCAGTTTTACCTAAGCGCTTGCCCGATAGTTTTTTACGCCATTAACACGCAACCTTTAGTATGAAATTTAGGGGCTGACATTGAATACAATCTCTTTTTACACTCACTTAAAACACCGGGAGTGAAGGGAGAAGTAAACCCAGACTAAAGTGCAGCGGGCGCCGACTTGTTTGATTACATTAAAATGTTTTACAAGCGAACGGGACTGCATCGCCACCTTGGTTATGTATCCCTGATGAATATGAAAAGATATATTCAAGGGGCCGCTAAGTGTCTACAAAGTTGGGGGATGGGCCCACGACCGAGATATGTCGATGGCACACCCTTTAATTGAGAGTGTCAAGCACCCTCAATTAAAGGGTGGATTTACAGATAAAAATTAGAAGTTAGCCACAATAATGTTAGATGTGGCAAAATTCAGGGGCTAGATCTTACAAGCACCCCCGGCGCAATCATCATCTTCCACTTCGATTACCTCTTGGGGTACAAACTTTTCACTAGTCAATTCTTGTTGTGAGGCGTCTTCTGCGCCATCACGAGTATTGTGGTAGTAAAGGGTCTTTATCCCTAGCTTATAAGCAGACAACAGATCTTGTAGCAACAATTTCATTGGTACTTTGCCGCCTTCGTATTTGTTAGGATCGTAACTGGTATTGGCCGAAATAGTTTGGTCAATAAATTTCTGCATAATACCCGTTAGTTGCAGATAGCCATCGTTAGAGGGCAGTTCCCACAATAACTCGTACTTATCCTTGAGCCTTTCATACTCAGGTACCACTTGTCTTAATACGCCATCCTTACTGGATTTAATACTGATATGGCCTCGGGGTGGTTCAATACCATTAGTGGCATTGGATATCTGTGATGAGGTTTCCGAAGGCATTAACGCAGAAAGAGTACTATTACGTAATCCATGTTGTTTGATCTGGGCTCTTAAGGAATCCCAATCACAATGCAGGGGTTCGTCGCAGATCTTATCCAAATCTTTTTTGTAAGTATCTATGGGCATTAAGCCTTGGAAATAGGTGGTCTCGTCAAACTTCGGACAAGCGCCTTTTTCTTTGGCTAAATTACATGATGCTTGCATCAAATGGTACTGCATGGCTTCAAAGGTTCTATGAACTAAACCTTTAGCACTGCCATCGGAGTATTTTACGCCATTCTTTGCCAGGTAATAGGCAAAGTTAATCACCCCTATGCCTAAGGTACGTCGACCCATAGTGGCATTGAGTGCGGCTGGTACCGGGTAATCTTGATAATCTAATAAGTTATCTAGGGCTCGTACTGCTAAGTCCGCCAACTCGGAGAATTCATCAACACTTTTTATGGCACCTAGGTTGAAGGCTGATAGAGTACATAAGGCAATTTCACCATTCTCATCATTCACATGCTCTAAAGGTTTAGTAGGTAAAGCGATCTCTAAACATAAATTGCTTTGGCGAACCGGCGCAAGTTTAGGATTAAAGGGGCTGTGAGTATTACAATGATCGACATTTTGTAAATAAATTCGACCAGTACTGGCCCGTTCTTGCATAAACAAACTAAATAATTCAATGGCCTTAATTGTGCTTTGTCTGATGCTTTTATCTTGCTCATATTTTACATATAAACGTTCAAATTCGTCTTGATCTGCAAAAAAGGCATCATATAACCCCGGTACATCTGATGGACTGAACAAGGTAATATGTTGATCTTTAATTAAACGTTGGTACATGAGTTTATTAAATTGCACACCGTAGTCCAAATGACGCACACGGTTTTCTTCCACCCCTCGGTTGTTCTTTAACACCAATAAAGATTCGATCTCTAAGTGCCAAAGGGGATAGAATAATGTGGCGGCTCCGCCACGGACACCACCTTGAGAGCAGCTCTTAACAGCAGTTTGGAAATGTTTATAAAAAGGGATACAGCCAGTGTGAAAGGCTTCACCACCACGAATAGGGCTACCTAAGGCGCGAATTCGTCCTGCATTCACCCCTATGCCTGCTCGCTGGCTCACATATTTCACTATGGCACTGGCGGTAGCATTAATAGAGTCTAAGCTGTCGCCAGCTTCTATTAATACACAAGAGCTAAATTGACGAGTCGGCGTTCTTACCCCAGCCATGATAGGGGTAGGTAAAGAAATCTTAAATTTGGAAGTGGCATCATAGAAACGTTTGATGTAATCCATACGTGAGTTTTTGTCATGGCTGGCGAATAAACAGGCGGCCACTAATATGTATAAGAACTGCGCACTTTCATATATCTCACCGGTCACTCGATTTTGTACTAAATATTTGCCTTCTAGCTGTTTAACCGCGGCGTAACTAAAGTCCATATCTCGCCAATGATCCATATATTGGTTCATTTCATCGAATTCAGCCGAGCTATAATCTTCTAACAAATGTTTGTCATATTTACCTAACTTTACCATCTGTGCCACATGCTCTTTCAGGCTGGGCGGTTCAAATTGGCCATAGGCTTTTTTACGTAGATGAAAAATCGCCAGACGAGCGGCTAGGTATTGATAATCAGGACAATCCGTCGAAATAAGTTCTGCCGCAGATCGGATAAGGGTTTCATGAATATCGGCTGTTTTTATACCGTCGTAAAACTGGATATGTGCTTTTATTTCAACCTGTGAAACTGAAACATTATTTAATCCTTTGGCTGCCCACTCAACTACTTTGTGGATCTTCTCCAAATCAATGACTTCGCGTTCGCCTGTGCGCTTGGTGACGTATAAATTATTATTCATAGTTGTACCGTTAGTTCTTATTGTCGCTATATTATACTTTTTGTATTACGGATATTCAGAGCACAATGATGGCCCCTAAATCCCTAATTGCTTGTGTTTTTTCAGTATTCTAGGCTCTACACTGGTGATCACTTCTCACTAGTGATCGTGCAATGAGCAGAACACAAGATAGTGAGGTTTGATGATCAATGCAACCCAATATGTAGTGGTTTTGTGCTCAAAAATGGTGCGGTGAATAAAAGGTTAGTGGTGACTCACCTAAAAGCGCCTTTTGAGTTTCGTTTTATGGGAATGCAAGAGGCAAATAATGAATTTTTTTTTATTGAACTTTTTTCATTTTAAAAAATAGTTTTTATAATTTGTCGATATATAGGGGGTCTATTGCTTAAAAACCACTACATATCGTATTTATTTACTTATAGAACTATTTTGCTTACTTATAAGTAGGCAATTAAATCGGCTGGGTGAGCAATATTAAGATCGGCATTCCAGCTGCTAGTCTGGTGGATATCGGATAGGTATCCATATTCGGCTAAAACACTGGTCATATTGGCAGCGTTCGCGGCTTGTATATCCCGCAGTGCATCACCCACATACCAAGTATTGACAGAGACTATATTGAGTTGTTGTTGGGCGTGCAACAATGGCAAAGGGTGAGGCTTTCTCTGGGCTAAAGTGTCTCCACTAATAATCACTTGGCATTGGGCTAATAGTGGAAAGAACTTAAGTAATTCTATCGTCAAAAACTCAGGTTTGTTAGTGACTATGCCCCAAGCAATATCTCTGTTGTTGAGTTCTGTGAGCATTGCTTCGATGCCATCAAAATAGCCAGTGTCTTGACAGATGTTTTGTTGATAATGATCCAGGAACTCTTGCCGTAAACTGGCAAAATCTAGGCTTTTTAGATCCGCTCCAAAACCCAGTTCAAGCATGCCTTTGGCGCCATCTGAGGCTATGTTTCGATATTCATTATACCGGAGGGTAGGGCGATCTAATCGGCTCAATATTTGATTTAAAGCATTGCCCAGATCTTTTGCCGTGTCGAGTAATGTACCATCTAAATCGAATAAAATGGCATCAGGTTTTTTTAACATTAAACTTTCCTAATTGACTGATTAACTATGTTCATCATCACTGCTTTAATCTTTACAATTTAAGCAAGATAGTTATTTTATTTATCTGAATTTTGGCAATGAATAATATAATTAACATCGACATTTTGTTGTGACAAATAATATTCTTGGGAAATAGGATTTAAATGTAATCCGATCATTCTTTGTACCACTAAACCGGTATCATCGATCCAGCCCATTAATTCCGACGGTTTAATAAATTTGTCATGTTGATGGGTGCCTTTAGGCACTAATCCTAATATGTACTCGGCCCCGATTATCGCCATTAGGTATGATTTTATGTTGCGGTTCAAGGTAGAAAAAAACACATGGCCACCGGGTTTCACTAATCGATAACAAGCAGCTACCACTGAACTTGGATCCGGCACATGCTCTAGCATTTCTAAGCAAGTGACCACATCAAACTGGGCAGGATATTGTTGGGCAAATTGTTCGGCAGTCGATTGCTGATAATCTACCGTTAAACCACTTTCCAGACCATGTAATCTTGCCACTTCAAGAGGTGCTTCACCCATATCTAAACCTGTTACTTGGGCGCCAAGCTGAGCCATGCTTTCGGCTAAGATCCCACCGCCACAACCCACATCTAAGACTTTCTTATGGGCTAAGCCATGGCTATGTTGGTTGATATAATCCGTGCGTAGTGGGTTAATTTGATGCAGAGGCTTAAATTCACCCTGCAGATCCCACCATCGAGAAGCGAGGGCAGAAAATTTTTGGATCTCAATTGGATCAACATTGTCTGAATTGGGCATCTTCATTAAATTCTTGTGTAGTCTGACTTGGGGCTATTATAGCCAGCAACGCAATCCACTATCCAGCCAAATTAAAACGATCTGACCCGTGAGCATAAAGTCTTGGCTTGGGCAAGTGTTTAACCAAGGGAGCAAATATCTATAAAATTGCCGCCTAATTGCTTATTTAATGCCCGACTTCTAGCTATTTATTTAAATCCGGAAGTGTTAGTATTGGTCGGTTCGAAAGAAAGATGATTTTAGGTAAAAGGTAACGTTTATTTTTTGTACGAATTTGTATTCAATCACTGACCTTTTACTGATGACATACTCTAATAATAACGACTAGGGACAAGGCTGTATATGACTGATCACGCCCAAGAAATTCTTCCTATTAATATTGAAGAAGAACTTAAAAATTCTTATCTCGACTATGCGATGAGCGTTATTGTTGGCAGGGCGCTGCCTGATGTGCGGGATGGCTTAAAACCGGTACATCGCCGGGTTTTGTTTGCCATGAACGAACTCAAGAACGATTTTAATAAACCTTACAAGAAATCTGCCCGTGTGGTAGGTGATGTAATAGGTAAGTATCACCCTCATGGTGATTCAGCGGTATACGACACTATTGTACGTATGGCCCAACCCTTTTCTCTCAGATATATGCTGGTCGATGGTCAAGGTAACTTTGGTTCGGTAGATGGTGATTCAGCGGCGGCTATGCGTTATACCGAAATTCGCATGGCAAAAATTTCCCATGAATTATTGGCCGACTTAGAAAAAGAAACCGTTAATTTTGTGGCAAACTACGACGGTACTGAATTTATCCCCGAAGTGTTACCGACACGAGTGCCTAACCTCTTGGTCAATGGCTCATCGGGCATTGCTGTAGGTATGGCCACCAATATCCCGCCACATAACCTCACAGAAGTGGTCAATGGCTGTATTGCGCTGATTGATAATCCAGAATTGAGCATAGAAGAATTAATCGAGCACATCCCTGGTCCGGACTTCCCTACCGCCGCCTTTATAAGTGGCAGAAAAGGCATAGAGGAAGCGTATCGCACTGGCCGCGGTAAAATTTATATGCGTGCCCGTGCCGAGATTGAAACCGAAGACAATGGTAAAGAAACCATTATTGTGCACGAGATCCCGTATCAAGTGAACAAGGCTAGGTTGATTGAAAAAATCGCCGATTTAGTGAAAGAGAAAAAAATCGAAGGCATTTCTGCCCTTCGTGATGAGTCTGATAAAGACGGCATGCGTATAGTGGTGGAAGTGAGACGTAATGAGTCTGCTGAAGTCTTATTAAATCATCTCTATACCCAGACCCAAATGCAAACCGTATTTGGTATCAATATGGTGGCCCTAGACAAGACGCAACCTAAAATTTTCAACCTGATGGATATCCTCAAAGCTTTCATACTACATCGTCGGGAAGTGGTCACTAGACGTACTGTCTATGAGCTCAAGAAAGCCCGAGAAAGAGCGCATATCCTCGAAGGTTTAGCCATAGCCTTGGTTAATATTGATCCAATTATCGCCATGATAAAAGCGTCAAAGAGCCCAGCTGAAGCGAAAGTGTCATTAACGTCCCAAGGCTGGTCTTTAGGTGACGTGGCTGAAATGCTAGAGCGCGCGGGCAACGATGCTGCACGGCCTGATTGGTTAGAGCCTCAATACGGGATCCGTGATGGGCAATATTATTTAACCGAGCAGCAAGCACAAGCTATCCTAGATTTGCGTTTGAATAAGTTAACTGGTTTGGAACATGACAAAATATTGTCAGAGTACAAAGAGTTACTTGAAATTATTGCCGAGCTATTACATATCTTGGCTAGCCCAGAACGCTTGATGGAAATCATCCGTGAAGAGTTAGAGAATATTCGTGATGAATACGGTGACGCCCGTCGTACGGTGATCACCGCCGCCTCACATGATATTGATATTGAAGACTTAATCGAACGTGAAGAGGTAGTCGTTACCTTGTCTCGTGAAGGTTATGTGAAGTATCAAAAGCTCAATGATTATGAATCACAACGCCGTGGTGGTCGTGGTAAGTCAGCGACTAAAATGAAAGACGAAGACTTCATTGAGAAATTGCTGGTCGCCAATACCCACGATCATATTTTGTGTTTCTCTACTCGTGGTCGCTTATATTGGTTGAAGGTCTATCAATTACCATTGGCTAGCAGAAATGCCCGTGGTCGCCCGATCGTGAATATTTTACCCCTTGAAGAAGGTGAGCGTATTACTGCTATTTTACCGATCAAAGAATTTGAAGAAGGTAAATATGTATTGATGGCTACTGCTAACGGTACTGTGAAGAAAACTGCCTTAACCTCTTATTCTCGCCCAAGATCTAACGGTATTATTGCCGTTAATCTAAACGACGGTGATGAATTGATTGGGGTCGACATTACCCATGGTAGTGATGACATAATGTTGTTTTCTGATGCCGGTAAAGTGGTGCGTTTTAATGAGAAACAACGTGATGCCGAAACGGGTAATGTGAAGATAGATGCCGAAACTGGCGAAGAGCTGTTAGCATTACGTCCCATGGGCAGAACCGCTACAGGTGTTCGTGGTATTCGTCTACAAGACGGACAAAAAGTTGTGTCTTTGATTGTGCCTAAAGGTGACGGTGCCATTTTGACTGCCACTGAAAATGGTTTTGGTAAACGTACCCCAGTTGCAGATTATCCAGCCAAGAGCCGGGCAACACAGGGCGTGGTTTCTATCAAAGTGTCTGAGCGAAATGGTAAAGTGGTAGGGGCGGTGCAAGTTAATGATAGCGATGAGATCATGCTTATCAGCGACCAAGGCACCTTAGTCAGAACACGTGTTGAAGAAGTGTCTACAGTAGGGCGTAATACCCAAGGTGTTCGACTGATCCGAACCATAGAAGGTGAGCACGTGGTAGGTTTGCAGCGCATCGATGAAGTCGAAGAGCTGGAACATGAAATACTCGAAGACGCTGAAGTTGAAATGGGTACAGCGCCAGATGATACTGCTGATACCGATCAAGACGAATAAGACCGAGTAATCTTGTATAGTGAAAAAGATAGAAACTGACTAAGTTCTGGTTTTTAATAGACTATAAGAATTGTAAACGGGTGGCCTTGGCCACTCGTTTTTTTTGGGGTGTATTATGTCTGATATCTATAATTTTTGTGCAGGTCCGGCTATGTTGCCACAACCCGTTATGGCGCAAGCACAAAACGAGTTTTTGGACTGGCAAAGCATGGGGCGTTCCGTGATGGAGCTCAGTCATCGCTGTAACGAATATATTGAGCTTGCCCAAGTGGCAGAGCAAGATCTACGAGATCTATTGTCTGTACCGGATAATTACAAGGTGCTGTTTTGTCATGGCGGTGGGCGAGGGCAGTTCGCGGCTGTGCCGATGAATTTGTATGGGCGAGGCAGATCTGCTGATTTTCTGTTGAGTGGTTCTTGGTCCCAAGGGGCCTATGAAGAAGCAAAAAAGTACGTAAAAACCAATGTGGCCGCACAACTCACCCATATAGATGGTCTGCAAGCTGTGCCGACTATCTGTGCCGATGATCTGGGGGCGGATAGCGCTTATTTCCATTATTGCAGCAATGAAACCGTTGACGGTATTGAAATAGACAGTATTCCTGATTGTGGTGACTTACCTCTGGTCTGTGATATGTCGTCTAATATTTTATCTAAGCCCATCGATGTCTCTAAATTTGGTTTGATTTATGCTGGTGCGCAAAAGAATATCGGGCCTTCTGGATTGGCGATAGTAATAGTTAAAGATGATTTGTTGGATTACGCCATGCCGCACACGCCCAGCTTTTTGCAATATAAAACCATGGCAAAACACCACTCTATGTACAATACCCCGCCAACTTATGCCTGGTATCTAGCAGGGTTAGTCTTTAAGTGGTTAAAACAACAAGGGGGGGTAGAGGCGATGGCCCATACCAACGCTCTTAAGTCGGCGCAATTGTATAGCTGCATCGATAACACCGATTTTTACCATAATAAGGTACATCCCAACTTTCGCTCAAAAATGAATGTCACTTTTCACTTACCCAATGCACAGCTAGACAGTGCCTTTTTAAAAGAGGCAGAAAGTGCCGGATTATATGCCCTTAAAGGCCACCGTAAAGTGGGTGGCATGCGCGCCAGTATTTATAATGCTATGCCTTTAGAAGGTGTCGCAGTGCTCACTGATTTTATGCGAGATTTTGCTAGGAGATATGGATAATGACAACAACAATGGAACACTTAACACTTGCACCTATCAGTAAAGTGCAAGGCACAATCAACGTGCCGGGTTCAAAAAGTTTGTCGAATAGAGCCCTGCTGTTAGCCGCATTAGCAGTGGGTGAAACTCACCTAACCAATTTGCTGGACAGTGAAGATATTCAGCATATGTTAAATGCCCTGAGCACTTTAGGTATTCGTTATAGGTTGTCAGCAGATAAGACCCAATGTTGGGTCTCAGGCAATGGTGGGGTATTTAAGGTGACCCAGGCTGTAAGTTTGTTTTTAGGTAATGCCGGTACTGCTATGCGGCCACTATGTGCGGCCTTAGCTTGTAGTCATGGCCAGTTCGAATTAACGGGTGAACCACGCATGGAAGAGCGGCCTATAGGAGCCTTAGTGGATTCCCTAAAACAAGCGGGTGCCCAGATCAATTATCTTAAACAACAGGGGTATCCGCCCATAAGCATCACAGGTCAGCCGCTTAAGGGCGGTGAAATAAGTGTCGATGGCAGTGTGTCCAGTCAATTCTTGACGGCCCTATTAATGAGTGCGCCACTATTTTCTGAAGATTCAAGTATCACGATAATAGGGGAATTGGTCTCTAAGCCTTATATCGACATCACCTTAGATACTATGGCGCAGTTCGGCATAGTGGTCGAGAATCGAGATTATCAAGAATTTTTGGTTAAGGGGCAGCAGCAATATCGCTCTCCAGGTACTTTTATGGTGGAAGGCGATGCATCTTCCGCCTCTTACTTTTTAGCGGCCGGTGCTATTAAAGGCGGCACGGTACGTGTGACGGGTATTGGCAAAAATAGTATCCAAGGAGACATTCGTTTTGCCGAAGTGTTAGAGCAAATGGGCGCCACCATTAATAGACAAGCTGAGTTTATCGAGGTCACGGGTGGGCCCCTCACTGCAGTGGATTTAGATCTTAATCATATCCCCGATGCCGCTATGACTATTGCCACCACTGCCTTGTTTGCTAAGGGCACCACCCATATTCGAAATATCTATAATTGGCGGGTCAAGGAAACCGATCGGCTGGCTGCTATGAGTTGTGAGTTACGTAAAGTCGGAGCAATTGTGGTGGAAGGTGAAGACTTCATTAGCGTCACCGCGCCAGATCAAATACAACAGGCTAAGATTGACACTTACAATGATCACCGAGTCGCCATGTGTTTTTCATTGGTGGCCTTAAGTGATACCTCTGTGACTATTAATGATCCAGGCTGTACCGCTAAGACATTTCCGGATTACTTCAAACGCTTCGCCACCATTTGCCATGCTTAGGCTTGTTGGTTAATTCATCGCGGCTTGCTTTAGCATAAGATCAGTACTTCATTGCTTATCTTTTCTCAATGGGTATAATGCCGCGGATTTTGTTCAGCTCAGGAAAATATATGCATTCAGAACCTGTCATTACCATAGATGGTCCAAGTGGAGCAGGAAAAGGCACAGTCAGCACGTTGTTGGCGCAGAAACTGGGTTGGCACTTTTTAGACAGTGGCGCCATTTATAGGGTGTTAGCTGTGGCCTCAGTTCATCATCAAATTCCAGCCGAAGACGAAGCCGGACTTTTACCCTTAGCCACAGGCTTAGATGTGAATTTCGACACTACAGATCAAGGTGTCAGGATCATGTTAGAGGGCGAAGATGTCAGTGACACTATACGTACTGAACAAGTCGGCGCTGTGGCGTCAAAAATAGCGTCTTTGCCGACCATTAGAGAAGCCTTGTTACGCCGTCAAAGAGGGTTTAAACAAGCCCCAGGCTTAGTGGCAGATGGACGAGACATGGGCACTGTGGTGTTTCCAGAGGCCGTAGTTAAAATATTTTTAACGGCCAGCGCAGATGAACGGGCTAAGAGACGCTTTAAGCAGTTGAAAGCTAAAGGCGATGATGTTAGCATGTCGCGCCTTTTGGCGGACATTAAGGCCCGTGATGAGCGAGATGCAAATCGGCTTGTTGCTCCTTTAATACCGGCTAAAGACGCACTTGTTTTAGATTCTACATCACTTGATGTTGAACAAGTGCTTGAAAAGATAGAGTTATTTGTCAATGAGAAGTTCGCTAGTCAAGCATCTCTGGCAAATAGCTAAACGTAAAAGCCTGCCGAGTTATGGATGACTTGGTTTTGAATAACAACCCCGCGCTAACAGGAATGTAACGTGGATGTCGAAAAGAAACTAATTAAAATACTATGATTGAAAATTTTGCTGACCTATTTGAAGAAAGTTTAAAAGTAATTGAAACCCGTCCTGGCTCTATCGTTAAAGGTACTGTTGTATCTATCGATAAAGATATCGTGCTTGTAGATGCCGGACTTAAATCTGAAAGTGCAATCCCCGTTGAACAATTTAGGAACGCCGAAGGCGAACTTGATGTTGTTGTAGGCGATGTGATTGACGTTGCATTGGATGCAATTGAAGATGGCTTTGGTGAAACAATTTTATCTCGCGAAAAAGCGAAACGCCATGAAGCTTGGGTTGAATTAGAAAAAGCATATAACGATAAAGAAACTATCATAGGTGTTATCAATGGTAAGGTTAAAGGTGGCTTTACGGTTGAGGTAAATACAGTACGTGCTTTCTTACCTGGTTCTTTGGTCGATGTACGTCCGGTGCGTGATACTACGCATCTTGAAGGTAAAGAGTTAGAATTTAAAGTCATCAAGCTTGATGCGAAACGCAACAACGTTGTAGTTTCACGTCGTGCGGTTATCGAAGCTGAAAGCAGTGCAGAACGTGATTCATTGCTTGCCAATCTTGAAGAAGGCCATGAAGTTAAAGGTATCGTTAAAAACTTAACTGATTATGGTGCATTCGTTGACTTAGGTGGTGTAGATGGTCTTCTACACATCACAGATATGGCTTGGAAGCGTGTTAAGCACCCAAGTGAAATCGTTAATGTTGGTGACGAAATCAACGTTAAAGTATTGAAATTTGATAAAGAGAAATCTCGTGTTTCTTTAGGCATGAAACAAATGGGCAACGATCCTTGGCAAGAAATTGCTAACCGTTACCCAGAAGGCGCTAAATTAAGCGGAGCTGTCACTAACCTCACCGATTATGGTTGTTTTGTTGAAATCGAAGACGGTGTTGAAGGTTTGGTTCACGTATCTGAAATGGATTGGACTAACAAAAACATCCACCCATCTAAAGTGGTTAACTTAGGTGATGTGTGTGAAGTGATGGTATTAGAAATTGACGAAGAGCGTCGTCGTATTTCTCTTGGCCTGAAACAATGTATTCCCAACCCTTGGGAAGAGTTTGCAAAAGCACAAGGTAAAGGCGATAAAGTTAGCGGTAAGATCAAGTCAATCACTGACTTTGGTATCTTCATCGGTCTTGACGGCGGCATAGATGGTCTAGTTCACTTGTCTGATATCTCTTGGAATCAAACTGGCGAAGATGCAGTTCGTGATTATAAGAAAGGCGATGAGATTTCAGCGGTAGTATTACAAGTTGATCCAGAGCGCGAACGCATTTCTCTTGGCGTTAAGCAAATAGAAGAAGACCCGTTCAATCAGTACCTAACTGATACTAAGAAAGGCACTATTGTTGTAGGAACAGTGACTGCTGTTGATGCAAAAGGTGTAACTGTGAAACTTGCTGAAGAAGTTGAAGGTTATATCCGTGCTGCTGACTTACAACGTGAACGTGTTGAAGATGCATCTGAAGTCGTTAATGTCGGTTCTGAAATAGAAGCTAAGTTTATGGGTGTGGATCGTAAGAATCGTATCGTTAACTTATCGGTTAAAGCGAAAGACCACGCAGATGAAAAAGAAGCCTTGGATAAGGTGAATCAACAAGAAGAAGTTGGTTTCTCTAATGCCTTCGCTGATGCTTTCAAAGCAGCTAAAAACGACTAATTAGACACAGGCTGACTCGTCGACTATCATTCAAGCATTCTGCCAGCGTTAAGCGGCAGTTTGTTTTATGTATACTGGTGTTGACGAGTTTATTTATTGGCACCATAGGTTTTTTTGATTAAGGGAGAGTTTATACTATGACTAAGTCAGAACTTATCGAAAGACTTGCCGATAAATTGCAACAGATCCCTGCCAAGGACGTGGAGTCATCGATAAAAGAAATGTTAGAGCAGATGGCGCAAACTTTACAAAAAGGTGAGCGTATAGAAATCAGAGGCTTTGGCAGTTTTTCATTACATTATCGTGCACCTCGTGTAGGTCGTAATCCGAAAACCGGTGAAACAGTAAAGTTGGACGGAAAGTATGTGCCACATTTTAAACCGGGTAAGGAATTGCGAGAAAGGGTTAACGAAAGCATAGCAAATTGATTATTTAGTATTATTTTAAAACGGCACTCCAATTAGGGTGCCGTTTTTGTTTGAGTAATAAAAAGTTACCGCAGAATTTATATAAAGACAGTAGATTTACGTCTTACTTCTCAATCAGTATTAGTACACAACTTATGTAGGAGACAGATAGGTGAAAGTTAAAGGGTTAGTACTGCTGATATTTGTGTTGTTGGTGCTGATCATCGCTGGTTTTATTGGCTCACAAAACGCACAGTTGGTATCGATTAATTATTTAGTGAATGCCGCCGATACTCAGGTGCGCATGTCCCTTGTGTTGGCTATTACCTTTGGCTTAGGCTTTGTAGTGTGTTTTATTTTGATGTTAGCCATGAACTTAAGGCAGAAATGGCGGATCAATAGTTTAGAACGCAAGCTTAAGAAGCTTACTCACATTACTCACTCCGAATAATGTTAGAACTCCTGTTTTTACTTCTCCCTGTGGCGGCCGGATACGGCTGGGTCATGGGTCGCAATAGTGCTCGCCAGGCACAGCGTCAACAATCGAGTATTTTGGCCAAACATTATTATAAAGGCCTAAACTTTTTGCTGTCAGATGAGCCAGACAAGGCTGTCGATACCTTAATGAAAATGATTGATTTGGACAGTGACACTGTGGAAACCCATATTGCCATGGGTAAATTTTTCCGCCATAGAGGTGAGCTTGACCGAGCGATCCGGGTACATCAAAACTTAGTGAGCAAAGAACAAATTTCCGGCGCTCAAAGAGAAGTGGCCTTATTTGAATTAGGCAGAGACTACATTTTGGCGGGTTTTCTAGAACGGGCCGAAAATGCTTTTTTACAATTATTGAACAGTCAAAAGCATTTCTTAGATGCCCAGGTACAGTTGTTTAATATTTATCAAACCACTAAGGAATGGCAAAGAGCCATAGAACTAGCGGAACAGATGATCGGGGCCGGTGGCGACAGTGATGAGCTGTGCGTGAGAGTGGCACATTTTTATTGTGAACAAGCTTGCATCGAATCCAAGAACCATCGTTTAACCCAGGCTCAAGCCTATTTAAAAAAATCCATAGCGGCAGACGATAAAGGGGTGCGTCCCTGGTTAATGTTAGGTGAGATTGCCATGCAGCAAGAGCAATACACTCAAGCCATAGAGTACTTAAGTGAAGTGCCAGTACATGATGTTAACTGGTTGAGTGAAGCCATCCCATTAATCGAAGCCTGTGCCCTTAAGTTAAATGACAATAGCCAACTGAATCAGGTACTAGAAACCTATTGGCAGCAATGTGCCAGTGCTTATTTAGCCAAAGTTAAATTAATGGCTAAAGGTGGAGATAGGGTACAAGCCACAGAAGTACTGTTAGACCAACTCAAAAAACACCCCACTATGAAAGGTTTTAAAACCTTGATGGCGTTATACATTGAGCAACAACAAAACGAACAGTCAACGCACAGCTTAGTGATGTTAAAAGGCTTAGTTGAAGAACAGATAAAGCAGCGGCCTAAATACAGATGCCATAGCTGTGGCTTTTCTGGTGGGCAGATCCATTGGTTATGTCCATCTTGTAAAAAGTGGGGTGCAGTAAAACCGATAAAAGGCTTAGATGGAGAATAATGTGTCGGACAGCAAGGTAATAGTTGCACTAGACTTTGAGAAAGTTGAGCTGGCTAATAGTCTAGTCGATCGTTTAGATCCACAGCTATGCCGCTTAAAAGTGGGCAAAGAGATGTTTACTCACTTTGGACCGCAATTTGTGCGCTCTTTGGTGGATAAAAAGTTTGATGTGTTTTTAGATTTGAAGTTTCATGATATTCCTAACACTGTTGATAAGGCTTGTCAGGCGGCTGCTGATTTAGGCGTGTGGATGGTTAACGTACATGCTTCTGGTGGCCCCAAGATGTTACAGCAGGCAAAGGCGGGCTTAGAGCAATTTGGAGACTCTCGGCCATTATTAATAGCAGTAACAGTACTCACCAGTATGGATCAGTCACAACTCAATGCCACAGGCATTGCTGGCACCCCAGAGCAACATGTTTTACGCTTGGCTAAATTGACCGAAGAAGCAGGCTTGGACGGTGTAGTGTGTTCTGCCCAAGAGGCGAGCCTATTAAAGGCGGCTATTGGGGGACAGTTTAGTTTAATCACCCCGGGCATTAGACCCCAAGGCGTGGCTAAAGGCGATCAAGTAAGAGTGATGACACCCAAAGAAGCCATCCAAGCGGGCTCTGATTATCTAGTCATAGGTCGGCCTATTACCCAATCAGCCGACCCATTGCAGACATTAATTGATATCAATCAATCAATAGCCTAGTTGCTAGGCATTAATGGTTATAGGGTATTAAGGGCCGTTTTAGCATCCATATATTCCAGATCTAGCTCATTAGCCAATGCATCTACTACCGCCTTATAGGTCACCTTACCCTGATGTACGTTTAAACCATTTAATAAATGAGCATCATCCAACATGGCCTGCTTAGGACCTTTATTGGCTAAGGCCAAGCCAAAGGGTAGGGTGGCGTTGTTTAGTGCCATAGTCGCGGTACGAGCCACGCCACCTGGCATATTGGCCACACAGTAATGCACCACACCGTCAACGATATATACAGGATCTTGGTGGGTGGTGGCTTTAGATGTTTCGAAACAGCCCCCTTGATCGATGGCCACATCCACTACTACTGAGCCTTCCTTCATATTTTTAATGTGCTGGGCGCTAAGTAACTTCGGTGCTGCAGCGCCTGGGATCAATACCGCGCCAATGACTAGGTCAGCATTAGAAGAGTAATGTTCAATGGCATCTACAGTAGAGAATACGGTTTTCACCCTACCAGAAAAAATATCGTCTAATTCTCTGAGTCTAGGTAAGGAGCGATCTAATATAGTTACATCTGCACCTAGGCCTAAGGCCATTTTGGCTGCATTGGTACCTACTACACCGCCGCCTATGATCAATACTTTACCCGGTGCTACGCCTGGTACCCCACCTAATAAAGTACCGCTACCACCTTGGGCTTTTTCTAGGTAATGGGCGCCAGCCTGTACGGCCATTCTGCCTGCCACTTCACTCATAGGCGCCAGTAATGGCAAGGCGTTGTAGTTATCGGTGACCGTTTCGTAGGCGATACAGCTTGCGCCAGATTTAACCAATAAAGCAGTTTGCACAGGATCTGGAGCCAAATGTAAATAGGTATATAGGGTTTGACCTGCACGTAACATTTTACATTCAGCAGGTTGTGGTTCTTTCACTTTAACGATCATGTCAGCCTTAGCAAATATCTCAGGGGCGGTAACCACGATACTGGCTCCGGCATCAATATATTGTTGATCACTAAAACCTATTGATTGGCCCGCGTCTTTTTCCACCAACACTTGATGACTGTGGCTTACAAATTCTTTCACTGCCGCTGGAGTAAGGCCAACCCGATACTCATGATTCTTAATTTCTTTTGGCACACCTATTAACATTTTGACTCCAGCGATTTAATTATGGATTAGTTTTATGCCTCTAGTATAGGTGAAGTCCTACAGCAAGTTGTTGGGTATTGTGGTGTCATAAAGTATAATATGTGGCCATATATAAATACTGCAGAATATTCTATGCTCATTAAGACGCCCAAACATCTAGATCGGATTGACAGAAATATCTTAATTGAATTGCAGAAAAATGCCAAAGTCACCAATTCCGAACTGGCAAATAAAATAGGTTTAAGCGCAAGCCCTTGTTTAGAAAGGGTTAAAAGACTTGAGGCGCAAGGTTATATTATGGGCTATTACGCCCGTGTTGACCCAGTTAAATTAGGTGCAGCTATGCTGGTTTTTGTTGAAATCACTCTAACAAAAACCTCAGTTGATATATTTGAAGAATTTTCTGCTGCGGTACGTGTACATGAAGACATTCAAGAGTGTCATCTGGTATCGGGGAACTTCGATTTCTTACTTAAAGCCAGAGTTGCGGATATGTCTCGTTATCGAAAATTGTTGGGTGACACCTTATTACGTTTGCCTGGGGTGAGTGAGTCTAGAACCTATGTGGTGATGGAAGAAATCAAAGAGTCTACTCAGGTCAAGATAAGTCTTAAATAATGGAATTAATTTCAAATAGATAAATACTTAGAATAATTATCACTTGGCTAGGCTTTTAGCTGCTGCGCTGGTATCTTATAGCCCATTGTTTAGACTCATTAAATGTACCGATTATAAAAACTATGGCGCGACTCACAGGCATTCAAAGGATAATGGAAGTAGGCATGATGCTAAGCAGTGCCTTCGCGTTTTTTTTATTATTAGCGATGGCATCTTTCCATCCAGCTGATCCGGGCTGGAGCCAAGCCGGCTTGCAAAGTGACGTGCATAACTGGGTGGGTCCTATAGGGGCTTGGTTTGCGGATATCTTCTTTTTTATCTTTGGGGTGTTTGCTTATAGTTTACCCTTTTGTTGCGCGTTTTTAGGCTGGTTTCTATTCCAGCAGGCCAAGACTCTACTTGAAATAGATTATTTGACCATAGGCTTGAGGCTGATTGGTGTGGTCCTGTTAGTGTTGGGTGCCACTGGACTGCTGAGCATGAATGTCGGGGATATTCATAACTATGCAGCTGGCGGTATGATGGGGGATGTACTGAGTTCTGCTTTAGTGCCCTATTTTAGCCTGGTGGGGACCACCTTGATGTTATTGTGCTTTTTCTGCACAGGTTTCACCTTAGTCAGTGGTGTGTCTTGGGTAACAATAGTCGATAAATTAGGTGAGTTTACGGTCACCCTTAGTCGCTTTGTTTACCAAGTACCGACAAAATTCAGAAATCGCTCTATGCCGTTGCTGAATATGAAAGCCAATCCATCAAGCTTTTACACAGACAATGCTCTGCCAGAAGTCGAGGCCAGTGATGGATTTATCACCCCAGTGCCAAACGCAGAATACGAGCCAGAGTATCCAGAACCCGTGGTACCTCAAAGTATATTAGATGATCCACGGCCTATGGCCGAAAGTGCCATGGCATTTACTGCGCTGAAGAAGACAATCGTCACCAGCAAAGAGCCAACCAGAGTTGAGCCCATTATCGCTTCAGACTTAGTGGCGCCTATTGTTAGCGAAAGCGCGGAGCAAGGGGCGATGCCTTCTTTTGAGCTATTGGAGCGAGCAGATAAGATAAAAAACCCTATCACTGCTGAAGAGTTGGATATGGTATCGCGCTTACTAGAAGCTAAATTAGCCGATTTTAATATTGAAGCTAGAGTAGTGGGTGTGTATCCGGGACCGGTGATCACCAGATTTGAAATGGACTTAGCGCCAGGGGTTAAGGTCAGTAAAATCACCACGCTGTCAAAAGATTTGGCCCGTTCTATGTCGGCTATTTCTGTGCGTGTGGTGGAAGTGATACCGGGCAAGTCAGTTATCGGCTTAGAATTACCTAATAAAAACCGTGACATGGTACGTTTGTCTGAAGTGATCAGTGCCGATGTGTTCCAGTCTTCGATTTCGCCTTTGACTATGGTGCTGGGGGCGGATATTTCCGGTAAACCGGTAGTGGTGGATCTGGCTAAAATGCCACATCTATTGGTGGCAGGCACCACAGGCTCAGGTAAATCTGTGGGGGTTAATGTGATGATTTTAAGTCTACTTTACAAGTCAACCCCTGAAGATGTGCGCATGATCATGATCGATCCCAAGATGCTTGAATTGTCGGTATACGAAGGCATCCCCCATTTATTGTCCGAAGTCGTCACCGACATGAAAGAAGCCGCTAATGCATTGCGCTGGTGTGTGGGCGAAATGGAAAGACGTTACAAGCTAATGGCGGCGCTGGGGGTGAGAAACCTAAAAGGCTACAATGTTAAGGTGTTAAATGCCATAGAAGCGGGAGAGCCAATTCGCGATCCCCTGTGGAAGTCTGAAGAGAGCATGGAAACCGAAGCGCCATTTTTAGAGAAGTTGCCCGCTATAGTAGTAATAGTGGATGAATTTGCCGACATGATGATGATAGTGGGCAAAAAAGTTGAAGAATTGATTGCCAGGATCGCGCAGAAAGCACGGGCCGCGGGTATCCATTTAATATTAGCCACCCAGAGGCCTTCGGTTGATGTGATCACTGGTCTAATTAAAGCCAATATACCCACACGTATCGCCTTTCAGGTCTCATCTAAAATAGACTCTCGTACCATACTCGATCAAGGTGGCGCAGAAGCCTTGTTAGGGGCAGGGGACATGTTGTATTTACCGCCAGGTACGGGCGTACCTACTCGCATCCATGGTGCCTTTGTAGATGATCATGAAGTGCATGCGGTAGTAGCCGATTGGAAACAACGGGGCGCCCCACAATACATCGATGAGATTTTAAACGGTGACAGCAACGTTGAAATATTATTACCTGGTGAACAACCAGAAGGTGGCGACCAAGAATATGATGCCTTTTATGATGAGGCAGTAGCCTTTGTTACAGAAACCAGACGGGCATCTGTGTCTAGTGTGCAGCGCAAATTTAGGATTGGTTACAATAGAGCGGCCCGCATAGTTGAACAAATGGAACAAAGTGGCGTCGTAACACCACCAGGACATAACGGTAATCGCGAAGTGTTAGCGCCAGCAGCACCCAGAGATTAGTAGCAATACAGACGAATAGGTTAAGGTTTATATGAAGGTTTTAGTGCGTGTTACATTTGGATTTATGCTCTGTGGTTTGTTAGTTAGCACAGTGTTGGCGCAAGCTAACACTGTGGACGCTAAATCCTTATTACAAGAAAAGTTATTAGCCATTAAAAGCTTTCAAGCCGATTTTGCCCAGACAGTGCTGGATTACGAAGGCGTTGTATTACAGCAAGCCACAGGCAAAATTTCATTACAGCAACCTAATAAATTATATTGGCAGCTGTTTGAGCCCAACGAAAGTATCTTGCTTGCTGACGGTGACAGTTTGTGGAACATTGATCCCTTTTTAGAACAGGTAGTGGTCTATACCCAAGGCACGGCTATTGAAGATAATCCGTTAATATTGTTAACGGATCCACAAAGTGATAAATGGCAAGAGTATCAAGTATCTCAAGGGGTAGAAGCCCTAGCTGGGCAGTTTATTATTACCCCCATACAAGCAGGCGGTACCATTACGCGATTGAATTTACGCTTTGAGAACGGCCAGTTAATGGCCATACAAACCGAAGATGGGCAGCAGCAAACTAGCACCTTAATCTTTAGTGATATGCAACAAAACCAAGCTTTACCAAACAAGCAGTTTGTATTTTCCATGCCTGATGGTTACGAATTAGATGACCAACGTGCGCCATGACCAGCGAATTTGATTTTGCTGAAGAACACGCCGCACTAGAAAGTTTTGTGCCTCTAGCGGCCCGTATGCGGCCTCAAACCATTGAACAGTACTTTGGTCAGCAACATATTATTGGTCCAGAAAAACCCTTGCGCGCCGCCTTGATACGAGGCCAATGTCACTCGATGATCTTATGGGGCCCTCCTGGCACTGGAAAAACCACCCTAGCAGAATTGATGGCCAGTCATTGTAATGCCCATATAGAGAGACTCTCTGCTGTGAGTAGCGGGGTTAAAGATATTCGAGGAGCTATCGAGCGGGCAAAACATTATGCCCTTAGTCATCAGCAGCGAACTATCTTGTTTGTGGACGAAGTGCATAGATTTAACAAAAGCCAACAAGATGCGTTTCTGCCCTATATAGAAGATGGTACTGTGACTTTTGTGGGTGCCACCACAGAAAATCCCTCCTTTGAATTAAATAATGCCTTATTGTCTAGAGCTAGGGTGTATGTCTTAAAACCCCTATCGGCGGAAGATCTCGAACAGGTATTAAAGCAAACACTGACCGATAAAGAGCGAGGCTTAGGCTTGCTATCCCTAGAAATAGACGACAAGGCTAGATCCATGTTGATTGATATGGCCGCAGGGGATGCCAGACGCTTATTAAATTATTTAGAATTAAGTGCAGATTTTTTGCCAACAGACCGCCAAGATAAACCTTCCAATCCATTGTTAACTCTGGAGATGGTAAAACAAGCCGTGGGCGAAAAGGTGGCGCAGTATGATAAAAACGGTGATCAATTTTATGATCTGATATCAGCCTTTCATAAATCCATTCGTGGCTCAGCCCCTGATGCGGCCTTGTATTGGTATGCTCGAATGTTGGTGGCCGGTTGTGATCCACTATATGTGGCCAGACGCTTATTGGCTATCTCCACCGAAGATATTGGCAATGCCGATCCAAGGGCTATGCAGATCTGTTTAAATGCCTGGGATATCTTTCAAAGGGTGGGGCCAGCAGAGGGTGAAAGAGCCATTGCCCAAGCTATTTTGTACTGTGCCAGTGCTGCCAAGAGTAATGCAGTATACATGGCGTTTAAGGCCGCAGTGGGTCAAGCAAAAGACGAAAAAGATCATGGGGTGCCAGAGCATTTACGTAATGCGCCCACCAGCTTAATGAAAGACTTAGGATACGGTAAAGAATACCGTTATGCCCATGACGAGCAACATGCCTATGCGGCCGGAGAATGTTATTTCCCTGAGCCTCTCAAAGATACCCAGTATTATTATCCCAGTGATAGAGGTTTAGAAAAGAAGCTGCAAGACAAGTTAGCCTTTCTACATAATTTGGATAAAAACAGCGCCCAGCAGAGGTATCGATAGCATGCACACCCTGACCATATATGCCTTAGTCGCTATGGGTGGAGCCGCGGGAGCCTGTTTACGTTATTTTCTTTCACAACTCACCCTTCAATGGTTTGGTAAAGGCTTTCCTTTTGGTACACTTCTGGTCAATGTGGTGGGCTCCTTGTTATTAGGCTTCTTATATTCATTATTAGAGCATGGGCAATTAGAAGCAGCGCTGTGGCGAACCACCCTTGGGATAGGATTTCTGGGGGCGTTGACCACCTTTTCTACCTTTTCAGTAGACACCTTAATGTTGTTCCAACAAGGCCTATGGCTAAAGGCAACACTGAATATAATGTTAAATGTAAGCTGTTGCATATTTGCGGCATGGTTAGGCACTCAATTAGTAAAAGGTTAATTAAAACAAGATGTTAGATCCGAAATTTTTACGTGGTGATATTCAAATAACAGCAGAAAAACTGCAAAAAAGAGGCTTTACACTAGAGGTGCAGACCTTTATTCAATTGGAAGAGAAACGTAAAAGCTTACAAATGAAGACCCAAGAGTTGCAGAACGAACGTAATGTGCGTTCTAAATCTATCGGTAAGGCCAAAGCCAGCGGTGAAGACATCCAACCTTTATTGGCCGAAGTGGGCAAATTAGGTGATGAGCTTGATCAGGCCAAAGTGGAACTGTCAGCCTTGTTAGAAGAGATCGTCACATTATCTCAACATATTCCCAACTTGCCTGATGATGGAGTGCCACAAGGCAAAGACGAAAATGACAATCTTGAAATCAGTCGTTGGGGCACGCCCAGAGTCTTTGATTTTGTGGTGAGAGATCATGTGGATATTGGCGCCAGTATAAATAAAGGCGTGGATTTTGAAGCAGGGACTAAATTAAGTGGCTCTCGTTTTGTGGTAATGCGTGGACAAGTGGCTAGGCTTAATCGTGCTATAGCGCAGTTTATGTTGGACTTACATACCCAAGGCCATGGTTATGAAGAAACCAATGTACCGCTGCTGGTTAACGAAGCCAGTATGATAGGTACCGGTCAATTTCCGAAATTTATGGGTGATGCTTTCCACACCCAGCCTGCCACTGAAGAAGGGCAGGGACTGTCGCTGATCCCCACCTCAGAAGTACCATTGGCCAACCTCGCCCGGGACGAAATATATGCCGCCAAGGACTTGCCTATTAAAATGACCGCTTTTACCCCTTGTTTTAGAAGCGAGGCAGGATCCTATGGCCGTGATACCCGTGGTTTAATTCGCTTACATCAATTTGAAAAAGTAGAGCTGGTGCAACTGGTACAACCTGAGTTGTCTTTTGATGCCTTAGAAGAATTAACCGGCCATGCCGAAACTGTCTTACAATTGCTGGAATTACCTTATAGAAAAATGTTGTTATGTACTGGCGATATGGGCTTTGGAGCTTGTAAAACCTATGACTTAGAAGTCTGGCTACCGGCCCAAGATACCTATAGAGAAATATCTTCATGCTCTAATATGTTAGATTTTCAAGCCCGCAGAATGCAGGCTAGGTTTCGCAGCGCCCAGAGCAATAAACCCGAGTTGTTGCATACATTAAACGGCTCAGGCTTAGCGGTAGGTCGTACCTTAGTGGCGATATTAGAAAACAATCAGCAAGCAGACGGCAGTGTCACTGTGCCCAGAGTGTTGCAGTCTTATATGGGCGGTTTAACCCAAATAGGTTAGGTCTATAGGCACTTAGCGGGTTTCGGTAAACCTGCTATTTTAGTGGCTTGTTTAGCGGGGCCCTTGGGGAACAAGCGAAATAAATAGCGGCTGTTGCCTTTGTCTGGGCCAAACTCCGCAGCCATGGCTTTGACCAATGCCCGCATGGCTGGGCTGGTATCAAATTTAATGTAAAACTGCCGCACAAAATTCACCACTTGCCAATGATCTGTGGTCAATTCAATTTTTTCCTGTGCGGCTAATATAGGTGCCAGTTCTGGCTGCCAATCATCTAACTTTAACAAGTAGCCGCCTTTGTCTACTGCTATTGTCTGGCCTTTATACTCAATAACATAATCCATAATAATTACCAGCTCATCACTTGCTTAAATTCTAAACTCAGCTCAACTAATTCTGGATAAGAAATCAGCTCGAAATTTTCATGGTGCTGGGTGATCCCTCTGGCTTGCAGATCTTCTTGTAGTATATAAACCTGCCGATGCTGGGCCAAGACTTGGCATAGTGCTGGATGCAGTAGGGCATAGACACCATCTTGCATCAGTAACACCCCATCAGTGCCATGCAATCGAGCGATACATTGCGCTAAGCTGAAGCTACTAAAAGGGCTGGCACTGATCTTATGTAATATCATTAAAACACCATAAGATGACGATAAGTAGCAAGCTGGGTAGTTAAGGCTGCTGATTCTATTAGCTGCACTGGGATAGCGAGATCTGAGGCACTCAAACCGCGCTCAGTCAAACTGTGACGGCACACAAAGATCTCTTCAATATCATAGAACTCTAATGCCGCGAACGTCTT
Source organism: Paraglaciecola sp. (assembly GCA_034111785.1). Classification (GTDB taxonomy): domain Bacteria; phylum Pseudomonadota; class Gammaproteobacteria; order Enterobacterales; family Alteromonadaceae; genus Paraglaciecola. The sequence continues at coordinate 13,113 of JAWUWP010000046.1, read as the reverse complement.
GTGATAAGCCTTATGTTGGATCTTATGGGACTGCTGTTCCCCTAACAACTGCAATACGCCGTCCTCTATAAAAAACAGACTAACGGGTTGGGCAAAATTACCTAAAGCCAAGGCCATATCTAGGCTTTCTTGACCATTTGCGCTGCCATAAGGGGCAGACTTGTTAACGATGGCAATAGTGTCTGCATAGAGATTAGGCATAGGCTTCAAAATTGCACCAGCCTGTCACTGCTGCTGATCAGTGTTGCCAGTTCACCTAGACCTACCGACTCAAATGGTGCCTGTAAACTAAAGTGTATTTGGTCTGACTCTTGGGCGTCTAGTATGCTGGTCACGCCTCGTTTATTGGCGGCGCTGACACATGCCATCAAGGGCACCTGAAAATTAAGATTCAGTTCAGACCATGCCTGATATAAGTTAAATTCGTCACTGGGGGTTATTTGCAAGGCATTAGCGTTAAGTGTGCCCGCTTGATAGAAGAAGATACCATTGATGCTGTGATGGCCCTGCACAGCAGCCAATGCAAAGCGATAGGCACTGTAAGCGCTTTGCTCAGAAAAGGGGGCAGAAGTAACTAATATTGTGAAGCAAGCCATAATCTAGCAATTTACCATAAAAAACGCCCCAGCGAACTGAGGCGTAGTCAATTTTGAGATTAATCTTATGGATTAATCATCGTTACCAAATACACCTAACAAGTGTAGGATAGAGGTAAATAAGTTATATATATTTAAGTACATAGAAACCGTTGCTCGAATATAGTTAGTCTCGCCACCGTTTACGATACGGCTAGTATCATACAAGATCATACCAGACATAATAAACACTATAGCGGCGCTGACTGCTAAGCTTAGAGCCGGTATGCCTAAAAAGATATTAGCGATGGATGCGACCACAGCCACAATCAGACCCACCATTAAGAAGCCACCCATAAAGGAGAAGTCTTTTTTGGTCGTCAGCACATAACCAGATAAGCCAAAGAACACTAAAGCTGTCGTGCCAAAGGCTTGTAATATAAGGTTGCTGCCGCCAGGAAAACCAGCGTAATGATTAAGCATTGGCCCAAGGGACGCGCCCAGTAAGCCGGTAAAGGCAAAAACAAAGAGAATGCCCATGGAGCTTTGTGCCGCTTTATTTAAAAAGAAAATCATCACCAGCGCGCCAATGCTCATCATCATGGCAATGCCACGTGGCAAGTCCATAGCCATAGCCAGACCGGCACAAAACGCGCTAAAAGTCAGCGTCATGGCTAACAACATATAAGTGTTGCGCAGCACTTTGTTGGTTTGCAATACAGAAGCTTGACCTGTACTACTGTAGGTAGATCTTTGTTCCATTGGTTTTCTCCAAACGTAAATTAAAAATAGATTCTTTCTTATAGTCTATTTGTATGGGGTTTGGTTCACTTTTTCAAGTATTTAAGTGGGTATTTTGCATATATTCGTCTAATTTGCTGTAAATACACACAAAGCGCACAAACAATGTGCAATCAACACTATTTCTGAATTTAAGGCTTTACAACAATTCAAAACGTCACTATTATTCGCATCCTCAATTCGAAGAGCTACCAAAGCATTACCAAATACAGACTTTATATGTATCTGGTGAAATTCGACATTGTAATCTTTAGAAAAAATGGATAGCTGGCAGAGCTCGGTTTAATGCACCTGACTTGAAATCAGACGTAGGGTCAAACCTACCGGGGGTTCGAATCCCTCGCTATCCGCCATATTACATACAGGCCTCGCAATTCGCGGGGCCTTGTTGTATCTGGGGAACGCATCCCTCGCTATACTTAAAGGCCTCGCTTATTGCCAGGCCTCTGTCGTTTTAGGACAGGGTAATACCCTGTGTTTGTTGTTGCCGCAGCTACCTAGGCAAATATATTCTTGGCTCGCTAGGCCCAGTAACACTTGTTATCTGTATTGATCCTACTTTGCTAAGTTGTTAATGCCTTACAACCTCTAGTGCTAGTGCCCTAAGGCTATGGCAACGAATGCCTGTTGAATAGACTAGTCATGTGGTTTATTGTTTGCATAATCGGCATAATCGGCATAATCGGCATAATCGGCGTAATCGGCGTAATCGGCGTAATCGGCGTAATTTATTGTGACCAGCATTGAAACCCCGCTTTGCTTTTGAAGCCCAACCTAATATAGAGAATATATGAAAGTTTTTATTTTATATGCGCACCCAGAGCCAGAAGCATCTTTTCAAGGCGCTCTATTCAAAAAGGGCGTACAGACTCTGAAGTCTCAGGGGCATGAAGTGGTGGTTTCCGATCTGTACAAAATGGGCTTCAATCCTGTGGCCAGTGCCGATGACTTTACTACACGGCGCTTTCCTGATCGACTGCAGTATGATCGTGAACAGAAATTTGCAGTGGAAAATGATCAGCTTGCCGAAGACGTAAAAATCGAGTTGGAGAAAGTATTCTGGTGTGATCTATTTATTGTACAGTTTCCCCTCTATTGGTTTTCGACTCCGGCAATTCTTAAGGGCTGGTTTGATCGGGTGTTTGTTAATTCTGTTGTCTATGGCGCGGGAAAACGCTACGAAACCGGCGGTCTTAAAGGTCGTAAAGCTATGGTGGTCACAAGTTGTGGTGCTTACCCAGAGATGTTTGAACCAGATGGTGTGATGGGTGACATTAACGTAGCGCTGTGGCATTTGCACAACGGGACGTTATTTTACACAGGCTTTGAGGTATTACCGCCATTTGTGGCTTACTCTCCAGTATTTGGTGGCCAGCAAGCCTGCGACAATTACCTTGATGATTACGGGCAAAGATTGACTGACATTGAGACCACCCCTCCTATGACCTTTCATCCTCTGACTGATTTTGGCGCCGATTTCAAACTCAAACCAGAAGTCACGCCTGCCAGTGCAGGGCACAGACGCGTATAGCGTAACGGGCTTTATTGCTACCAATAAAACCAGTAGCAGGCAACGCCACTGGCAATAGGCTCAAAAATCACGGCCATACAAGCCAAGATGTTGTGATGAAATACAGCACTGCAAACATCAACCCGATTTACCCTAGTGATGGGTCGTGGCGCATATTAAGGAATGGCAAGATCTAATAGTGGTGTTGTTATGCGCCTGTATTGGTTATCAAGGCATAACAATTACCAAATTAAAGACAACAAGACAGCCAGTATAATTGTCTGCTCGGGATCACAACTACGCCATGGCTTATATTCACCATCGGCCTTGCCACTCGCAGGGCCTTTTTACTTGGGGGCCGAACACGCCTATTCATGGCCATTAAGTATTTTCGCTATGGCTACATGCTGCAGGATCCAGAACCCGTTTATTAAACAAATCCTCAGAGATCCCTATGTTACCGTTATTCGCTAAGGCTATCTAATTAACATGACTGGGGCTGCATCAATATCTTGCCACTGAGCTATGACGTAAAGGATATTTTTTCACCATAATTTGTTGCACTGATTTTTCTTAAATAAAATTGTGACTAATCAACCTATATCCTATTTTATGAAGTGGTCGGACTTGACGTGCTTTATGATAACCTGCATTGTTAACTGCTGTCATGATGTATAATTAATTATCTAATAAAAATCTTATGGACAAGTTTACGTTATGACATTAAAGGAACGAAATCTCCATATAAGTGCTGTATCAGTCGTCGGTAATGAATCAATATTGCCCAGACAGTAAGTTGGGCGACGATAATATTTCAGAGGTTGTGGAAAAAAGATGAAAAGCACTACTAGTCTTATATTTATAATATGGCCATTATTATTACCTATAAAATCCCACGGCCTAGAGCTTAATATTGATCCCGCTAGTGTCGAATTTTATGCCGAAGATTATCCGCCAGCTAACTTCTATGAAAACCAAGAATTAAAAGGTTTGTCTGTGGATACGCTCAGACTGATGTGGCAGGCGTTAGATATCAAGCCTAAAAAAATAGCGATTGTGCCATGGGCCAGAGGCTATAAAAATGTATTAAATCAACCCAATTCCGCCTTATTCACTATGTCTAGAACCCCCGCCCGTGAACGTTTATTTAAGTGGGTGGGGCCTTTATTTTCATCGGTGCACATTTTGGTCGCCAAAAAGTCGAGACACTTTCAATTTGACCATGTGAGTCAGGTAGTTGAATATCGAGTGGCCACTGTACGGGGCGATATTTCACAAATATTATTACAACAAATTGGTTTTCCTGAGGTCAATATGGCCAAGTTGCCAGACTTACGTACGGCCTTTTTAATGATGCAGTCAGATAGGGTTGAAATGATGATAGTCTCGGTACATGGCTTTAAACATTTACTCGAGCAGATGGGGGTAGATGAGGGGGGGTATGAACAAGTGTTATTCCTCAATAAGTCGAGTAATTATATTGCCTTTAATAAAAGCACCTCCGATACAGTGGTTGCCGCCTATCAGAGTGCCTTGGATGGTTTAGGCAGGGTACGGGATGAAATTAAAACCAAATACGGTCTACCGAAATTAGAGTACTAACACCTATTTATTTTCCTATTACAGACCACCCGCGACAGGTGCGGGTGGGATATTCAATAAGATCGACTTAAGTGACCGACACTCGCTTCAACAATATTGGGCAAGACTAGACAAACGACTCATCACTAAGGGCCTGTTTCGCTTGTAATCGTATCTGCTGAGCTAACTCTGAGGGCAAGCCAAGGCCATTCCGCAATTGTTCTAAGTGCACCTCTTCAGCGCTGTTGTCCACACCTATAGTCAAACAGGATGCCAAGTAGACTTCTGCTTTTTGTTCCATAGTCTGTGCTCCGTGCACCAGTTCTTGAATATAGATAGGCTGGCGCAGCAAATCGAATATCAGTCCCTTGGTTTGTGCATCAAAGCCCATTTGTTCAACCGCTTGGAAAATACGATTTTGTTCCTGTTGATCTATATGCCCGTCGGCTTTTGCTGCGACTATCATAGACTTGATCAACGTCAGCTGAAACGCTTCTGACATAGGTTGCTCAAAAGACGCTTGGCTAGGGGCCTCTGCCACAGTGGGCAGTTGAGCTTGGCCATCTGTTTGGCTACTATTTTGTTGCCAGCTTTTGTAGGCCTTAAATGCAATGCCTCCAAGTAATGCTGCGCCACCTACTGTGGCCGCTTTACCAGCAAACTTGCGGGTTTTTTTACTGCCCACCAATAAACCCATAATGCCACCAGCAGCAGCACCACCTAGTAAACCTGAGCCCATGCCACCTTTGGCTTTTGCTATGCCTTGGGATAATGTGCCTTGTACAGATGCAGGCATAGAACCGGTGAATTGATTGAGTAAATTATTAAAATTCATAGACTGCAGCCTCAGTGAAAAATGTAAGGAAAAAATAAACCATTGATTTGTAGGGAAAGATAATATGTCCAGCCTATCATAAATAAAAGTCGAGTTTGACTGTGCCATAGTTCGTAAAATACGAGCTTTTATCAGGCTGCGGGCCTTTATCAGAAGCGAATTGTATTAGGCTTGTTGAACACCTTTTATCTGCTGCTCTAGATCACAAAGGTGGCCAGTTTTTACCCAGACCATGGCTCCCAAGGGACCGGCATTAGTTTGAATTGCGAAGCCCATGAGTGAGCGTAACCAACTGTGTTTAGTCAATATATCCTCTTGTTCAAACAATTGGCCCTGTAACACTAATCGTTCTGCCCTTCCTTGACAGGACAAATATATGCTTTGGTGGGCGCTCATGGTCAGCAAGCTAACGTGCTCATAAGGATCGGCAAATAATGGCGTAACTAACACCTCTTTATTACTCACCACAGGGACAGGGGGCAGTCAAGATGGCGATGTTAATATGGGTGCTGTCTTGGGGTTGAAATTGCCACAGTTTGACAAAAATAACACAACCTTCGTCAGAGCGCGGCTGGCGCCTTCGCCGCCTACCCGATCTAATGGGCGCCTATCAACCCCAGAGATGGGGGAGGGGATCCATTCAATCTCTTCACTGTGGGGCACTATGGAGATTAAAATCTGCGGCTATCTGCATCTATGACTCCAATTTAAGTAAGCGTCTTGCATATTTGGGCTAAAATAGCCTCAAGGGTATGGTCAATCACGTCTATCGCGCCTTCTAAATCCCCCGGATCGTTATGGGCAAATTCACTGCTGGCAAAATGTAGCCCTTTACGCTTGAGGACTGTCGCCATTGTCCGCCATTAATACTGGGGTGGCGCGATGGCTCGGTGATATCCCTAGCCGTCGCTATATAGGGATCCTGCGCCCAATCTTGCCCTGTTAAATATCGAACTATGATCCTAGGCGGCATCGCTAAAATTAGATGCGGGCAACTGATGCTCAGGCTTTGATCTTGGTGCTGATAATCAAGGATCCATCCGTGGGAGGAGGGTCTGATAGCAGTTAAACTATGTTGTAGCTTGATGTCGTCACGGAGTAAGCGACGTTGTAAGCCCTTAATTAGGCTCTGCATCCCACCCTCAACTCTATACATGGCCATGGGATCTTGCCCGGCTAGGCTTCCTATAGGCGCGCTGCCAGCAGCCTGATACAACATATCTCCTGAGGTGTATTGGTTAAATATGGGTAGCTCAAGTTGCCTTAACAATGCTTGCATCTTGCTTTGATGGGCAAACACCCAAGTGGGTCCTATATCATAATAATGATCTTTTGTATCAGTGCTCTAATAGCCTAATATTCTCCCACCTAGTTGAGCTTTAGCTTCCAGTAACAGATATTCAAGACCCAGCTGATGTAATCGATGAGCCCCATAAACACCGGCTAAACCCGCCCCCACTATGACTGTTTTTTTATGTCACACTAGTATAGTCGCGGCCCTAACTATCAACAGGTGAATAGGGTAGGTTTATCTATAAACTTGTCAATACCTACCAACTGCTTGATAATCACATTTTGCCTAAGACACAGCCATGACAAAGAAAAAAGCCTATTCACCTTTATGTGGAGCTATGTTGACTGGCCCGTAGTCAAGATGAAAAATGTGCCTTTGCGGGCTGTTAGTTGCACAAATTGATCCATTGCCGGATAAAGTGTGAGCAGCAATCTAAGGTTTTTTGCGTGCAATTTATTGTGCCTAGCAAAAGCTCATTTTGTGGTTGAGCCTATTCGTTTTATTGAAGCTAAAACATCCGCTATGAGCACCCTATCATTACTCGAAGGGGCGGTGATGGTGAGCAAAGTGCTAGACAATGAACATTTTTTCAGCCCAGTGAGGGCATAAACCGCTAAATAAAATCACCCAAATGTGGTGGCTTTTGCTTTGGCTTTTGACGTTAATGACTTATGCTTGAGATAATTGATTGTATGGCTTAACGATAGACATGATTTCACTCAGACGTAAAAAACATACAACGAAAAAAGCTAAATGCATTACGCCGGCTTTAGCCAAGTGCCGATGTGGTGGAGAAGCAAGCAAACCCCTACACGTGAAAGACTGTATCGATAGATGGATAATACGCTGTCAGGTTGAACGTTGTTATGCTGTGAATATCGGCCAAGGGCTTAGTGACACAGTACAAGGATGGAACCGACTTAGTACCCATTTTTACCGATAAACACAAAATTAAATCCACTAGACTAATTGTAATCGATATTATTGAATGAGTAGCACTGACATATTTGATCACCAAGGCTTTCTGAAAAATTTGACCCATCAGCCGGGCGTTTACCGGATGTATAATCTCAAACAAGAAGTGATTTATGTGGGCAAAGCCAAAAACCTGAAGAAACGGGTAGCCAGCTATTTCCGGACTCATGTAGATAGTATTAAAACCCGCTCCTTGGTTAAACAAATCTGTGAGATGGACGTCACTGTGGTGCACAGTGAAGCCGAAGCCTTCATTCTTGAAAATAATTATATAAAAAAATACAAACCTCGCTACAACGTGCTGTTGCGAGACGATAAGTCCTATCCTTTTATCTTTTTGTCCGACCATGTCCATGCTCGTTTAAGCAATCACCGGGGTCCAAAAAAACTCAAAGGGGAATACTTTGGCCCTTATCCCAGTGCTTGGGCCGTACGAGAAAGTTTACGTACCATGCAAAGGTTGTTTCCCATCCGGCAGTGTGAAGACAGCTACTACCGAGCCCGCACTCGGCCCTGTTTACAATATCAATTGCAACGTTGCGCCGGCCCCTGTGTAGAAGGCTTAGTGACAGACGAGGAATATGACCATCAGGTAGGTCTTGCCCGTCTATTCTTAAAAGGTAAAAACAAACAAGTCATAGACTCACTGGTAAAGAAAATGGAAGTGGCCAGCAGCGATTTAAAATTTGAAGCGGCGGGACGTTATCGAGACCAGATCGGAGCTTTAAACAAAGTCCAAGAGCAACAGTGGGTGAGTGGCGAGCAACAAGAAATGGATGTGTTTGGCTTTGCTTACCGTAATGGTATTGCCAGTATTCAAGGTATGTTTATTCGGGATAATAAATTATTAGGCAGTAAAAGTTTTTATCCAAAAGTACCGGCCGAGTCTACCGAGGAAGAAGTATTTGAGTCTTTTATTTTACAATTCTATTTGGCGGGCAATAAGCTGATCCCCCAACAAATTGTCATCCCTAGGCCCTTGGCTGAGCAAACGGCCATCGAAGCGGTGTTAAGCACACAAGCGGGCCGTAAAATCCAATTTTACAAAGGGGTGCGAGAAGAGAAACGTCGTTATTTAAGTCTGGCTAATACCAATGCCGACAATGCGCTAGAGTCTCGCCAGAACCATCAAAAATCGGTATTTGCCCGTTATCTAGAGCTAGAACAAATATTAGAATTCGAACAACCCATTCAACGTATGGAATGTTTTGATATTAGCCATACCTCTGGCCAACAAACGGTGGCCTCCTGCGTGGTATTTAACCGAGAAGGTCCCTATAAAACCGATTATCGCCGTTACAATATTGAAGGCATTACCCCTGGTGATGATTATGCCGCAATGGCCCAAGCATTAGCTAGACGCTACCGTGATGTAAAAGACGAGTCGAAGATCCCTGATATATTATTTATTGATGGTGGCAAAGGGCAGTTGGCCCAAGCCGAAGATTATTTTGAAGACTGGCAACAACAGAAAAAACCCCTATTAATAGGGGTGGCAAAAGGCACCAGCAGAAAGGCAGGCCTAGAAACCCTTATTTTAGCGGGAAGTCATGCCACTATTCCTATGCAGAGTGATTGTGCGGCATTACATCTTATTCAACACATTCGTGATGAGGCTCACAGGTTTGCTATTACCGGCCACAGGCAAAGACGGCAAAAAGAGAAAAACACCTCAAAACTTGAAGCCATACCTGGGGTAGGGGCGAAACGCCGACAAAGTTTGTTAAAGTATATGGGCGGTTTACAAGGTGTATTACAAGCCAGTAAAGACGAGATTGCAAAAGTGCCAGGGCTTAGCCCAGAGTTGGCAGAGATTATTTATGACCATATTCACAATTGAGCTTTGATAAAACTCAGTGCTTATGGGTTAATAGACATTATTATAAGACGGCTATTGTATGTAATAGCGCGCACAGCATAAATTGAGAAAGAAGATGTGGACTATTCCAAATATTATAACCATGCTCAGGGTTTTGCTGATACCCGTGTTTGTCATTGTGTACTTCTTAGACTGGAAATGGGCCCACCAAGCAGGGGCCTTTATATTTTGGTTTGCGGCTATCACCGATTGGTTTGATGGCTACCTAGCCCGCAAGCTTGAACAAACCACTGCATTTGGGGCCTTCTTAGACCCTGTGGCCGACAAACTCATAGTCGCTGCGGCCTTACTACTGATCACTCATAGTTATGCCTCTATTTGGATCACCGCGCCCGCTATTTTACTCTTATCTCGAGAAATCTATGTGTCCGCATTACGTGAGTGGATGGGTCAAGAAGGTAAACAAGATTTGGTGAAAGTTTCGTTTATCGGCAAATCCAAAACCATGGTGCAAATGTTAGCCTTGATAGGATTACTGTCGGAGCTAGAATATTTTATGGGCGTACAAATTTATTGGGTAACATTAGGTTATGCCATGTTGTATTTTGCCGCGGTGTTGTCTTTATGGTCTATGGTGGTTTATACCATCGCCGCATGGAAAGGCTTAAAAGACCAAAATTAGCCAACACCTAAAGCGCAGTTGTGTAAAATTACGGCGTTTAAGTTAAAATTCAGCCAGTCAGTTCAAAAAGACGCTTTTTGTGGTTGACAGCAAAGACTTTGAAGGTAGAATGCAGCCTCAGTTTTAGGGAGCTAACAAAAAACCGTTAAGCAACCAGTAAACGAAGCGGGAATAGCTCAGTGGTAGAGCACAACCTTGCCAAGGTTGGGGTCGCGAGTTCGAATCTCGTTTCCCGCTCCAAATTTGAAGTGTTAGAAAACGTGAAGTAATACACTTCGCTAGAAAGCGACCCCAAGGGGTAGCGATCGGAGCGCCGACCGGATCTAATCTCGTGTCCCGCTCCAAGTTTTGAGTTGAACAATTGACTCAAAGTCATAACCCTAAGGGTTGTGGATGAAGGGCTAGCTAGATTAACTTTAGTCTGCATCTTCAAAAATTTGGCGGAATGGCAGAATGGCTATGCAGCGGATTGCAAATCCGTGGATCTCGGTTCGACTCCGGGTTCCGCCTCCATTAACGCTTCACATTACCAGCTTGTATTAATACAAGTACCCCCGATGCCCGGGTGGTGAAATTGGTAGACACAAGGGATTTAAAATCCCTCGTTCGTAAGGACGTGCCGGTTCAAGTCCGGCCCCGGGCACCATTTCTTGAGTAAACCCTTAGTTATCAAGCGATACAGCAGAGTTTAATCAAATCAAGTATGCTTACGTTGACCAGATAGGTTGACTACAATGCATAATCTAGTTAAAAATCAAAACAACATTTATCCCTACAGAAGAACGGTTCAAAGCCATTTAATCCGTGTATCTCTGCTCACCAAAGATAAACTTGAAGCCCTGCAACTTGTAGAGCACATCAACACGACATTAGACTTGGTTTATCCACTTAATAAACACGACGCAGTTAAAATTGTTCATGCAACCCTTCACAAATTTCAGCCAACCTTTCACAAACAACGAATAGCGAAAGTTCAACAATATCTAGGTTTAGACCTTTCCCAAGATACAGGTGAACTTCTGTCTTATGTGGTCGAAAAGTATATTGATGAAAAGCTACGCACTAAAGCGTGGGCAGAAAAGACGTATCTTGGTTACAAGGTGATTTACAACAACCTGATTACTCTGCTCAATGATAAGGGCTTCAGAAATATTGGCGCTGTAGATGCACAACAAGTAAAAAATGCTTTACAGAGGCTCCCATCTAACCTTAACAAGAAGGCTGAATACAGAGATAAGCCCATTAATCGCATACTGAAGATGGATATTCCCAGTGCACACCTAATGTCGATAAAAACCATTAACACCATGCTTGGCTGTTACTCAGAGCTGTTTAAGTGGGCAATAAAAAATGGTTATGCGTCAAATAACGTATTCGATGGCATGCTGCTTAAAGATAGCCGAAAGGCGAGGGCCTTACGATCACCATTTAATCCTAGTGACCTTAAGCGCATATTCTCAGACTCAGTAATCAGAAACCCGCATAAGAATTGGCAGAAGTGGCTCCCTATCCTTGGTCTATATACAGGTGCAAGGTTAAATGAACTCTGTCAGCTACAAAAAAAAGATATCGCTAAAGTTGAAGGTTATTGGTGCATATCCATTACTGACGGTGGAAATAACCAGATATTGAAATCAGTGTCGAGTAAACGTGTCATACCCATTCATAAAAAACTGATGGACCTAGGGTTTATCGATTATGTGAGTAGCACTGATTCAGTACCAAACAGTATGATCTTCCCAGATCTGAAGCTGTTGAATGAAAGATATTCTCATACACCATCACGTTGGTTCAGCAATATTAAGAATAGGGTGTTAGATGACAGTGACAGAAAATCATTTCACTCATTTAGGCATACTTTTGTTGATAACCTTTACAACAAGCTCAAGCTGCAAGGTAATCCACTTGTAAAGGCTCTACTAGGGCATTCTGATAGCGAAATCACTTCAGGTGTGTATGGTTCATCGTTTGAGATAGAAGACCTTAATCAGATTATTCAATCAATAGATTTTGAAGTATATGGGATTAGTGTGTAGTAGCTAATTTCTAATCTGATAGGCAGAAAAAGAGCGATAAACGGACATTGACGAAATCTGTATACTTGTATACTTGTATTTCTTTTTTTCGTTTTGACTTAATGGGGAAGAAAGCAATAAGAATTTAAACCGCTAAATTAGTGTGCTGTAGGTAGTTGACAATACATTTTATCGAGTGTAAATTTGCTTTCGCAGAATCGGCAATCTATGCTGAATCTGTTAGTTGGGAAATAAAGATTTAGTGCTTAAAAGGCGTCTTTAGTAAACGGAATTTTCAATTCTCTTGTTCATTTCTTTAGCTCTCTTTTAACCATAAAATAAACAATAAACAATAAACAATAAACAATAAGGAATGTTGTATGTTTAAAACTCTAATAGCTTCTACTTTAACTTTAGTGATTATTTCAGGTTGTGCAAATAGACCTGAGGGCATTACTGCTCTGCATGTTGCTCATGAAAAATACACCGGCTTAACTTGTGAAGGACTTGTAACTCAATTAGTTGATGCTCGGTACAAACTTGCTGAATTTTCAAATAAACAAGATACTAAAGCGAACATTGATGCGGGAGGAGTATTTTTGGCTCTAATACCTGTTAGTGCATTTACTGGTGATTATGAAGGTGATGTGGCTCAGTGGAAAGGCGAAGTTCAAGCCATTGAAACTGCCCAAATCATAAACAAATGTAAGACTGTATAAAATCCCAGTTAACCTCTAATAATAAAATCAAGGCACTTTAGCTAACATTCAGGTGCCTTAATTATTAAAGTTGTAGAGACAACCATCCTGAATAGTTGTGACCACGAACGGCCCCTTATGGCACATAGCTCCCTGTCAGGTTTGAGAAAGGTTTATTACAGTTGGCTGTCAGTTTTCCTTGGTAATGATACTATTCCTATTTATTTGCTACACATGCCTTAACCATTCGACTAACTATTCGTTGTTCGGATGGAATATAGCTCAATTCGTATTTTTCCATCACAGCGTTAAAACGAGCAATGTACTC
>JAWUWP010000045.1:0-111742 GCA_034111785.1 Paraglaciecola sp. | reverse complement strand
CATCTATTGTTGCTACCGCTACCGCTATCAGCAGTAATGAACACAGCTTGCCCTATGTCCACGTTTTATTCCTTTGCTAAAAATTGTATTTGTTGCATCACCCTTTGTAAGGGTTTCGGCAATTTTGCTAACACCTTAATACTATTATCACTCCATTGTGTCACGGGGTAACTAAAAAAGTGCACAGTGTAACTTAGCTTGGGCTGGTTATCTGTGGCGGGCCTGATCCCACCTGCTTGAGTTTTAACCAGTTTATACTCAAATAATTGATGTAATTTTAAAGCGGAGATATTAAACGACAACACTTGTGCATCCAGTGTTACACAGTGCGTATAGGTTGACGCCCACTGCAACGCCGCCCATTCGAGCACCAAACCACTGCCCGGTAATACATCTGTCTCACCTAAGTAACCGCCCCATTGTACATGCTTCGAAAGCACATCAGTAAAATTGAGTAAACCTACTGGACGTTGGTGTTGACAATATATCCAACTTTGCCGTGTTAAGTCATTTTGCAGTGCATTAAACCAGTCAAGGTGTTCCTCATGGCTGATCAGATCAGCGTTATGCATATTGCTGCGCACGCGCTGGCTGTTTCGCCACTGCCAAACAGTCTGTAAATGTTCTTTGCACAAGGGCACTAAATTATGTTCGCCAAGCACAGCCGTTGGAGTCTGAAACATCATCAGTATAACTGTCCAATGATATGTTCGATGCCTGATTGAGTCGCCAGTAACCTGGCTTGGTCATGCATATCATTAAGCACTTGCGGCTGCCCCCAAAGACTATGGGCGCTTTGTAATATATGATTTAACCCTAGATCGCTATCATCTTGTTGATAGTCAATCACCTTGCACCATCCTTGCTGCTTGGCCTGTTGGCTGGCAAATTGCTGATTTTCAGCCAATACCACTAGCACCGCTGGGGTCGCGCAACACAACAGCTCAAACTGACTGGCTCCGGCGGCAGATACAGCAAGGCGAGCGGTGCCCATCAGCTGTGCCACATCTTGACAATCATGTTGATGATCAATGGCTAAATTACTATTTTTTATAAAGGTGTTTAGTGCCAACAAGTGCGGATAAGCGGCGCCTGTGAGCACAGTAATAGGTAAGGTTGTTGCGTCTGTGTCCAACAGACGCAACAACCTTAGGGTTAAATCAAGAGGATCGCTGCCGCCAAAGCTCAACAACAAGGACTTTCTATCTGGGTATGCTTGGGGCATAACGGCAGAAAATTCTTGTCTCAGCACTCGGTAGTGATGGCCAACACAAAGCCGGGCATTAGGCACAACCTCTTGGTAGCTTAAACGTTCTGCGCCACTTGCCCAATTGATCAACAGCTGGATATTGTGATCAATCAACTGGCCTTGGCATAGCTGACCATCATCGAATATGCCCAGTTTAAAACGACAGTGATTTAATTTTTCTCGGTAGCTTGGATCAAAATCATAACCATCTAAAATAAGCCAGTCGGCCTTTTCTGCTATACATAGCTCAGATAAGTATTGGCCTTCATTTCCCCAGGTATGGCATGGTAAACACTGTATTTCGCCCACCCAATCTTGCCGGGATAAACAATATTGGGCTGAGCTTTGACTGATGACAAATATAACGCGGATCTGGCTTTGGCTTAGCCCTTGAGCAAGTCCGAGGCAGCGCATTAAGTGCCCAAGACCAATAGTAGGGTTAGCATCCACCCTCAATACAATACAGCCAGACATACTCGATTACTCCAGTAAAGACCAAGCTAAAGGGGTGCCTTTTACTGAGTCTTGTTTGGCGACTTTACCCAACACCTGATGCCAATATTGGGGCGCTAATCCAAATGCGGGTCTGACTATTCTCAGATTGTTTTTGCTAAAGGGCTCACCGGCTTTAATATCTTCACACAGATAAATAGAACGTCTGTATTGTTTCGACTTTTGTTCGGCCGCAGTGCCGCCATAAGTGATCTGCCCCATGGCTTGCCATGCGCTATGAGTTTCATTCACCAGCAGAGCAAATTCATTGGGCTCTAAGGAAAAAGCAGCATCGACTCCCCCTTCATCTCGACTTAATACAAAGTGTTTTTCAATCACCGTTGCCCCTAAGGCAACAGCGGCCACTGACACCCCCACCCCTGCGGTGTGGTCAGATAATCCCACCTGACAAGCAAAGCCGTCACGTAAATGGGGGATGGTATTTAAATTGGTATTAGCGGCTTGAGCAGGATAAGTGCTGGTGCATTTGAGTAGAATTATGTCACTACAACCGGCTAACTTAGCCGCCGCCACCGCCTGTTCTATCTCACTGATACTGGCCATGCCCGTTGACATGATAAGGGGTTTACCCATAGAGGCGGCTTTACTGATAAGTGGCAAGTCGGTCAGCTCGAATGAAGCTATTTTAAAACAGGGCACATTTAACTCAGCCAAAAAATCCACCGCCCCTTCATCAAAAGGTGAACTAAAGGCCAACATGCCTAAGGATTTGGCTTTATCAAACAAGATTGCATGCCATGCATATGGCGTGGCGGCTTTTTGATACAAGCTATGGAGTTTCTGCCCATACCAAAGACTGTCTTGCTCTTGAATGACAAAATCGGCAGTATCCATATCTAAGGTCATACTATCAGCCGTAAATGTCTGCAATTTTATGGCATCAGCCCCTGCCTCTGCTGCCGCCTCTACCATTTTTAAGGCAAGATCAAGCTGCTGATTATGATTACCACTAAGCTCAGCGATCACAAAAGGCGGATGCTTAGCACCAATTAATCGATCACCCATTTTAATCTCATTCACCTGCGGGCTCCTGTGCTAAGTGTTCGAATATTGACTCTACACTTTCCAGCAAATCCTCCGGCAGATCACAACTGCAAGCCTGCATAGCCGATATAGCCGGTTGTTGTTGCTGCTGACCATGTTGCTGGCAACGGTTTGTAGGGTCTGTAGCAAAATCAGGCATCAAGATAGCGGGTAAACTGTCACCACTGATAAGCAGCACAGGGCAATCGACGGCTTGAGCATACCATCTATTTTCAGTGGGTTTACTTATCATTAAGTCACTTGCCGACAACATTTTCAATAAGCTTTGCAACTGACCTTTGGCTTGTGTTTCGGACCACACTTGGTAACCTTTTTGTTGTAGCGCTTTTTTAAGTGGCTCGGCAAAGGGATAGGCATAGCCGTCATCAGAATGGCCCAAACATAAGGCAATGACCTTAGTTTTTTTGGCTTTTTGGCTTAAGCTTTTGTCTGGCGTTACCGGGATTGAACTTTGCATAGCGCTGGTATCAAAGCCGCAACATTGACTTAAGTAATATTCTGGATAGCCACCGTCTGGCACCTCACCATAATGCCATGCACTGCCATGCCACTTATACATATTGGTAAAAGTGCTGTCTAGATAGGCTTGAGGATCATTCACATACTGCGCTTGTAGGCTTTGCTTTTGCACTTGGTCGAGCAGCTCTTGCACTGATACATTTAGAAAATTACCGGTTATGGGCTCTAGGGCATCTTTTAGAAACCTTGATAAAAAACAAGGCATAAATGCTGTATCCAGATTCACAATCTGTGAATATTCTTCACCTATTATCTGTGCGGCTAAACCTAGAAAAGATTCTAAGGCCAAAAAGAAATCATCAGACCATTGTTGAGTTGTCATACAATGCACTGTGACACTAGGCTCTGCCAATTGGATCAACTTACCGGCATCGCCAAAGGTCAAAAAATGCAGTTCAGCTTCTGGCACAGCCTGTTGAAATAGTCGTAAGGCAGGTAAGCCAATACTGCACACATCCACTGTATTGGTCATACGTATTATTAGGATCTTGTTAGCGGTTCCCTGTGACATGCTAGTGGTCCTTTATATAAGCGTTATACATCAATTCGGCTCTATGCCAATCCTCTAAGGTATCAATGTCTTGAACCAAGTGACGAGGCAAGATAATGGGAACACTAGTTTTGCTGAACATTGGCTGTGCGGTTAAGTAGGCTTGGGTGCGGCCCCAATAAAACTGTCCGGCATCATGATAGGCTTCCTCTAGATCTTGAGAGCGCTTAGCAATATTCTCTGGAAACATAGGTAAAACACCACCATCGGCAAGCTGCAAGGCCCGTTGCACTGGAAAGGCAAAACTGGTGGCCGAAAATCCAAAGGTATATGTTGGGTTTGCTGATAAGCTACTCAAGCCTTTTTCCAATAACTCGGCCTTTAAAAAAGGGGCGGTAGCATAAATACAGCAGCAGTACTGGGGTTCAAAAAAGTGTTCAATACAATATTTGATGGCATGGCGAGCAACAGGCATAGTGCCGGTAAAATCGTCAGATAAATGAGCAGGCCTAAGGAACGGCACTTCTGCGCCATATTTCGTTGCCGTCTTTGCAATTTGCGGACAATCTGTTGACACTATCACCTTATCAAATAGACCGCTTTGTAGCGCAGCGTCAATAGAGTAGGCAATGATAGGTTTGCCAACAAATGGCTTAACATTTTTGCCAGGGATACGTTTACTGCCACCACGGGCGGGAATGATCGCCAAATTCATGTAAGCACCTCGGTCAATGCCCTAATAACAGCAGATTGTTGCGCCTTACTCATAGTAGGAAACAATGGCAAGGTCAGGGCATTGGCGTAAAATTGTTCAGATACTGGAAAATCTCCTACCTTAAACCCAAGGTTTTGGTAGAAAGGATGCAGATGGATGGCAATGTAATGTACGTTTACCCCTATGCCTTTATCGTGCAGCTGTTGATAGATATGTCGGCGTTGGTGCTCGGTTAATTCCACCATATACAGATGCCAAGCACTTTGGGTATCTTGGCTATGAACAGGTAATTTCAGAGGTAAATGGGACAAGGCTTGTTGATAACGTGCCGCCAATTCACGGCGTTTTTGAATAAAGCCATCGAGCTTTTTGAGCTGGGACAAGCCTAAAGCAGCATGTACATCACTGAGGCGGTAGTTATAACCTAGTTCAATCTGTTGATAGGCCCAAGGGCCATGATCTTCTAGCTGATATAGGGATGGGTCACGGGTAATGCCGTGTTTCCCAAACAGCATTAACTGTTGGTAATAATAGGGATCCTTGGTCATCACGGCGCCGCCTTCGGCACTGGTAATAGACTTAACCGGATGAAAACTTAGCACCGTCATCTCTGAATATTGACAACTGCCAATTTTGTTATCTTGATAACTGCCCCCTAACCCATGGGCTGCATCTTCAATAAGAATGACGTCATAAGCTTGGGTCAACTGATGGATAGCCTGCATGTCACAACTCAAACCAGAAAAATGCACTATCACTAATGCCTTAGGCAGTGTTTTGGCCTTGGCAGATTGAATCAGTTTTTCTTGCAGTGCATCGACATCAATGTTGCGAGTATGAGGGTCAATATCCACAAAATCTATTGTGGCACCACAATATAAAGCGCAGTTTGCTGAGGCCACAAACGAGTTCGGCACAGTCCAGACAAGGTCCCCAAGCTTAACGCCTGCCGCTAAGCAGGCTATATGTAAACCGGAGGTTGCACTATTGACCGCCACGCAGTACTTAGCACCAGTGTAGGTACAAAGCGCCTGTTCAAACTTGGGGGTCGTCGAGCCTTGGGTCAAGAACTGATTACGCAAGACCTCGACAACCGCCTCAATGTCATCCTCTTCAACTACATGCTTGCCGTATGGGATCATCTCACTACAACCTTACTAAAGGGGGGCTTTATCAAGGTTTTTTAATTCATCCACCGTTAAAAAATGTGGATTAGTGCCTGAGTGATATTCAAATTTATCTGATACTTGCTGACCCACTTCGCCCATTTTATTCTTTTTATAATCAATGGTTTTATCAAAAAACTTAATGGCAGGGGTGATCACGTAGTGATCGTCAAATTCTAAAGAATGATGAGCCATCTCTTCTGGCACCATGACTTCGTGTAATTTTTCCCCAGGTCGAATACCCACTATTTCATAATCACGATTACCACTAACAGACTCCACTAGATCTAAGATACGAACGGAAGGTATTTTGGGTACAAAAATTTCACCCCACTGCATAATCTGAAAATTTTTCACCACAAACTCAACCCCATTATCTAAGGTGATCCAAAAACGTGTCATTTCTTTATGAGTGACTGGCAAAACAGCCACGCCCTCGGCTAATAGTTTGCGAAAAAATGGCACCACTGAGCCTCGTGAGCCCACAACATTACCGTATCGGACCACTGAAAATCTAGGGCCTGTAGCGCCTGAAATATTATTAGCCGCAACAAATAATTTATCTGAAGCCAATTTAGTTGCCCCATATAAATTGACTGGATTAGCGGCTTTGTCGGTAGACAAAGCGATCACCCTTGCCACATTGGCGGCTATCGCTGCGTCTATCACATTTTGTGCACCATAAATATTGGTTTTAATACATTCGTTGGGGTTGTATTCAGCCGCCGGCACCTGTTTTAAAGCGGCAGCATGCACCACATAATCCACATCGCGCATAGCAGAAATCAATCTCTCCTTGTCGCGCACGTCTCCAATAAAATAACGCATACTGGGCGAGTCAAAGTCTTGTTGCATTTCGAATTGTTTGAGTTCGTCACGAGAATATATTATGACTTTTCGAGGTGAATAATTTTTTAACAAATAGGCAGTAAAAGATTTACCAAATGATCCGGTTCCACCCGTTATAAGAATTGATTTATTGTTGAACATACCCCACCTTAGCATTCGATTATATCGTAAGCTTTAAACAAAAATTATCAGCGAACACTAACATATCAATGTTTTGATATTGTTCAAGCTTTTACCTTTCAGATATACTTTTTCACTGCTTTACGACCCCTTACTAGGCCGGTCAGCTGTTTTAATGACGCTTTAAACAGTAATTCTGTATAAGCAACTAACGCGCCATTAGCGATCATCTCTGCTTCAATAAAAGGAATTTTGTCTGTCTGACTGACATCATTTAACCAAGCTTGGATAGTGTCATCACGCATCTCCACTAATGACAAGAATTCAACTTCGTCTGGCTCTTTTGCAGACAAGACTGCCATAAGATCCTGGTTAATCTTTTTTAACGGGGTGGGGGTATATGGATGATCTAATATTAAGGTTTTCAAACGGCTGCTTGACGTTTTTGCCTTTGCGCTTCGTAAGCCTCTTGTTTAGCTGACTCTGGAATTTGCGACCAAGCAGTTTTAATGGGTAAAATTAGACTAATCACTTCGTCGACAATCTTCAAGTTATTCTGCACATTTGCGTCAATTAACCTTTGGATCATGTATTCATAAAGATCAAACAAGTTGCCTGAAACCTCATTTGGCGTAGCCATATCCAAGGTATCCCGTAAATTCATAATGATCGCCGTTGCGCGGGATATGTGCTCGGCTTTACCTGCATAATCTTTGCGTTCGATACAGCCTTTGGTGTAAGCCAAGCGATCTAAACTACCCTGCATCAACATTAGTGTCAGTTTATGAGGATCTGCTTGGGAGATATCCTGCTTTAAATTGCCTTTTTTATAGGCATTGATACCTTTTAAAGCCATAGCGTTTCTCCCATATATAAATAATTATCTGCCACTAGCCATTCCCTAAAGAGGCCAGCAGTGCTGATCCTGTTCTATTTAATCTAGCCACAGTTTGGTCAAGGTTCAAATACTTACCTCGTAAGGTGTCTTCAACACTGATCAATCTCAATTCTAATTGCTCTCTTTCATCGGACAATTGATCTTTTTGATCCTTAGCCGTTTTCTCCCGTGACGTCAACAGCCCACTGAAGGTGGTGTATTCTTTCACATAATCGTAAAGTCGAGAAGCAACTCCTTGGGTCGGATCGGTAAACAAACTGGCAATTTCATCAAAGTTATCGCTCAGTGCGTCTTTGAGACGATCTTCACCACTTCCTAGTCCAAACTGATCCGTCGTACTGATCGCCAGATTACCTTCATCATTATATTCGATGCCCAGTTGAAACAGCCCACCAAGAGATGAAGAGCTTACCGCAGAAAACATAATATTGTTGATACCTTGCTGAATACCTCTGACTAAAGTATCACCGGCAAAGGCTCCATCTTCTTCTAAATCTGAACCACCATAACGGGTTAAACGCTTGATCTCTGAATTCAACTCATTAAAGTTATCAACAAAATCTCGTATGCTTTTTTCAACGCCCTCACCATCAAAGCCGATACTTAACTTAGAACTTCTAAATGTGGTGCCGTCGGCAGCAAACTCAGATAACTCAGTGGCGGTAAAACTGACGTTTTCAATGACATTTTCAAATTCATTGGTCTTACTTTCAACATCAATACCATCAATAGTGGCTTTTGCATTTTGTGCTGAAACAGCCGGAGTCAAACTGTCTACACCCGTGCTGACTTCATCAGAACGTACAGTAGACAGGCGATCTAATTCGGTATTATCAGTATCATTTACAATAACCAGATCATTGCCTTCACCGGCGGTACTGGAGGTAAAGACTAATTTCGCCCCACCAGCAGCAGTCCCTGTGTCTATGATGCTAGACACCACCCCAAAATTTTCACTGGCCGCGTTAATAGCCGAACTGAGTTGTTGCAGGGTCTGGCCAGCTGTAATGTTGATAGTAAAGGCATCACTAGTACTGGGTATTTTAAAGGTTAGTGA
The DNA here is from genome assembly GCA_034111785.1 of Paraglaciecola sp. Lineage (GTDB taxonomy): Bacteria > Pseudomonadota > Gammaproteobacteria > Enterobacterales > Alteromonadaceae > Paraglaciecola. The sequence goes on along the minus strand of JAWUWP010000045.1, from coordinate 103,122 downwards.
ACCGGTGCCCGTGCTGAGCACTGGATCACTAGTGGCAGCAAAGCCGCCATCATCGGCATCTGCCGTTTCTATCCTGCTACCACTAGCGAGCTGTTTGACGGTAATTTGATAATCGCCTTCCACCGCACTATTAGAGGCGTCGGCGGTGAAAGGTTCTACGCCTTCTGTTGGGTTATCGATAGTAGGTTCACGGCCTTTCAAATTGGCTTCACTGCGCAATTCATTAAGGGTGTCTTGAAAGTCTTTTAACTTGGACTTAAGCTGACCGATGCCAGAAATTTCCGCATCTAAGGTTTCTTCTCTTTGATTTAGGCGATCGGTTTTAGGTTTTCGCTCAGCTTCAAGCAACTGCCCTACTAGGCTTTCTAAATCTATACCAGAGCCTACCCCTAATGACTGAATTGACATGTCACACCTCGATACCCAATATTGATAACCAAACTAGGCTAGAATCAACGCTCAGCATAGCTAGCTGTGTGCGGTTTCTGCCTGTCAATTTGTTAAACTTTTTTATTAAATAATAATCCCACTGCTGAACCAACATCATTTTGCAGATCTTTTAAGCGTTCCGATAATTTTAATATTTCCTCAGATGGGATCTGCCTGATAATTTCACCCGAAAAGGAGTCTGTTACCTTTACCACCTGCTTACTGCTAGCTTCATCAACTGAAAATTGTAACTGCCTATTGTTTGTCTGCACAAACTGGGTCAATTCTGATACCGCATTATCAATCAATTCAGGACTAACTTCACTTTGTATCTTAGAATTTCTATCGGCTGGGATAGATAATTCTTTAGCTTGTGTTGGTTGAACAGCAACCGGATCCAAGCTAGTTTTCTTTTCAGTTGCAACTTGCTCTGTAGGTACTGCAAAATTTTGGCCAACTTGTGAATTAGTAATTTGCATACATCACCTCCAAGAAATTGAAAAGTGATTACCTATTTATATAGGCAATCACCGGTCATTATTCATTAAACAATTTGTTCTATATCAAAGTTTAACCTAGCAGCGACAACGCGGCTTGAGGACGCTGATTAGCCTGACTTAAGACTGACAAAGACGCCTGCTGAATGATTTGATTACGAGTTAATTCTGCGGTTTCAGATGCAAAATCCGTGTCACGAATACGTGACCGAGCGCCCGCAATATTCTCAGATATACTACTCAGGTTGCGGATAGTGGATTGAAACCTGTTTTGCAATGCCCCAAGATCTGAACGGGTCCCACCTATTGCTGAAATAGCATTGTCGATGGACGTCAGAGCCGCAGAAGCACCACCCACAGTCCCCACAGTTAGTTCATCAATAGATAGACCAGTGGCGCCAAATCCATCAGCCCGCGATAATGATACCGCTATATTCTGCCCAGCGTTAGCGCCCACTAAAAAAGTAGATGAGAAGCTGCCAGTTAACAGATTGGTATCGCCGAACTGAGTATCGGATGCAACCCGCGAAATTTCTGTTAACAGTGCCGTCACTTCTTTTTGTAGTGCGGTTCTGTCTGATGATGAGTTAATACCGTTTTGCGATTGAACTGCTAGTTGACGGATACGTTGCAGTGAATTTGTGACTTCACCCAATGCACCTTCAGCTGTTTGGGTAAGAGAAATCGCATCATTGGAGTTTCTTACCGCTTGATTTAATCCCTGGACTTGGCTGGTTAGACGGTCGGATATTTGTAGACCCGCCGCGTCATCTGCTGCACGGTTTATTCGGAAACCAGACGACAACCTTTCAAAGGATGTGTTAAGTGCTTGTCCAGAATTAAACAGCTGACGCTGCGCAGTCAAGGACGACACATTCGTATTAACAAATAATGACATATAAAAACCTCCTGAAAACCTACTGTCTGCCGATATAGCCTATATGACAGTAGATTTGCCTCAAATTTAATACAGTCGGGCCTCCCCCCCTGTATTACCTCAAGATCTTAGAACAGAGTACCTCTACTCCATTCTAAAACATAAATGACCTATTAGATCACCCCTCAACTAATGTTATCGACTCTGGCTAAAGAAACTTTAACTTTTTTTACGTTTTTTTAAAATAAATGTAATATGAAACTACGGTTGAACCTTCCTTATCCGCCAAACCCTAATTTTCTATACCTGCGAGCCATCCTTCGGATACAAACTCACTCCTTAATTGGGCCTGTTGGTACAACAAAAAAGCTAATGTAATGGTTAATAATCCGATACTAAGACTAGTCTTTGCCCTCAGGCAAAAGCCTCGTCTTTCACTAACAGACATTAACCACCACCCAAAGCGCGAGATAAGTCAAAAGTTGTTGGCCAGTCAAGGATGACCAAAATAGGGCAAACGCCACGAATGAAAGGTTGGCACAAGATCTGCTTAGTATAATTATGTGCTGAGGGATCTGACGATAATTTGGCACACATAAAAAAGGCCGGGGCATGTATCCCGACCCACTTGCTCACGTTAGGAGATGGAGCAAATAAGGTTTCTGTCCGACTGGCAGGGTTAGAGCTGAATACTGGCCTCTCAACCAAACTTCTACACTCTCGGTCTTGTTAGTCGGCGTTTTAATTTATTCTAGAGACTCTATCTAGAGTCCTAGTATCACTGAGATCAGCTCAGTGATCTACTGATTTACACCACTGTTGACCCTGTGCAGGCGAGTAAAAAAGGTCGGGGCATGTATCCCGACCCACTTGCTCACGTTAGGAGAGGGTGCAAATAAGGTTTCTGTCCGACTGGCAGGGTTAGAGCTGAATACTGGCCTCTCAACCAAACTTCTACACTCTCGGTCTTGTTAGTAGGCGTTTTAATTTATTCTAGAGAATCTATATAGAGTCCTGGTATCACTGAGATCAGCTCAGTGATCTACTGATTTACACCACTGTTGACCCTGTGCAGGCGAGTAAAAAAGGTCGGGGCAAATACCCCGACCCACTTGCTCACGTTAGGAGATGGAGCAAACTCGAACTTAAGGACACAATGCAAGATAACAACCCCTGCTTGTATACCTTATAAAGGCTGATTTTTTTGACCTGCTCCTGTGCACGGCTAACGGCAATACCACTTAAACTAGCGGCGTAAAAAAGGTCGGGGCAAATACCCCGACCAACTTGCTCACGTTAGGAGATGGAGCAAACTCGAACTTAAGGACACAATGCACTCTTGTATACTTTATAAACAACGCCCTGCTGGGCAATATCATGACAATCATAGTTGATTGGCTTGCTCATGTTAAAACAGTCAAGCAAACTCGATACATAATATACAAAGGATCACAAAACACCCCTGTATACAGTATAAATAGTGCCCTCCCTGGCAATATCATAACAGTCATCCTAGACTGCCTTCAGGTTCGGCCTCTCAGTTCCTACCCTCTAGATTTAATACTTATGATTAACCCTGTAGCAACTGCAATGCTGCTTGAGGTCGCTGATTGGCCTGGGAAAGTACCGTTGTACTTGCCTGCTGCACAATCTGCCAACGGGTTAATTCTGCCGTTTCAACGGCAAAGTCTGTATCTCGTATACGACTTCTTGCCGCTGATACATTTTCAGCGATATTACTCAGATTCCGAATTGTCGATTGGAATCTATTTTGTAGTGCTCCTAAATCCGCCCGTGTCGCATCCACAATAGATATAGCTTCAGATACAATTGACATGGCTCGTGACGCGCCGTTTACGCTGTCTATATTAACGTCACCAATCAACAGTCCATTGGCGCCAAACCCATCAGTTCGAGATACATTGACACTGATCGTTTGACCCGCATTGGCCCCCACTAAAAACGCCGAAGAGTAGAGGCCATCTAGTATATTGACCCCTCCAAATTGTGTTGTGGATGCAATACGACTGATCTCATTCTTTAAGGCCGTGACTTCTTTTTGCAAGGCCACGCGATCCGCAGATGCATTGATGCCGTTTTGCGCTTGCACCGCCAACACCCGAATTCGTTGTAATGCATTGGTGGTTTCCCCCAACGCCCCTTCCATAGTCTGGGTCAGTGATATGGCATCGTTAGCATTTCTCACTGCTTGATTTAAACCCAAAACTTGGCTAGTTAACCGATTAGAGATCTGCAAACCTGCGGCATCATCTTTAGCACTGTTGATCCGAAAGCCCGATGATAATCGCTCAAATGCTACATCTAAATTATTACCTGAGGTAAACAATTGACGAGACGCGTTAAGCGATGAAACGTTAGTGTTAACAAATAAACCCATTTTTCTCTCCTAACCATACATCGACTTATTATTGTATTTTTGATGTCAATGTTTAACTGGTGTTGCTAAAATTAAAATTGGCACAGTATGTGCTATGTATAATTACTAGCTGGTACCCTGGTTAGCGCTTTTGTTAAGTGTTCGAAGCACATAAAAACAAATGCAATTTAAGTGAGAGCGCAAGCTCAAGCTAACAGACAGAATTGAAGGCCTACACCTCAATACCTCACTACCTCCTGGCGTTGATTCTGTCTGTTGGCGATTTATCTAAAGCGCTTTCTACTAGATAAATCTATCGTCCCTTAGCCAAACCTTTACTGTAAGATCTGTTGCTTCATGACTGATTCTTTGCGCTAATTTTTTCTCAAGACGTCGCTGCGTTATTCACAGTGCCAGCACCTCTTATCTTGCATAAAACCATCTCCAATCAAGGGGTCTAATATTACTAAGACCCCAATAATATTGACTATTAGCTGATCTAACCTTGTAACAACTGCAGCGCGGCTTGTGGGCGCTGATTAGCTTGCCCAAGCACAGTGACACTGGCTTGTTGAATAATCTGCCAACGAGCCAACTCTGCCGTTTCAACGGCAAAATCTGTATCGCGGATACGACTTCTTGCCGCCGAAACATTTTCAGCTATATTGCTTAAGTTACGGATAGTAGATTGGAATCTATTTTGAAGTGCACCCAGATCGGCGCGCTGAGCGTCAATAATCGAAATGGCTTCTAAGACTGAAGATAATGCTCTTGATGCCCCTGCTATATTTGCGATACTCAGGTCAGCGAGATTTAAACCGACTGCGCCAAATCCATTAGTTCTGGAGACATTAACACTAATAGTTTGCCCCGCGTTGGCGCCTACAAGAAAGGCCGCAGAGTAAAGACCGTCCAATACATTCACCCCACCAAACTGTGTGGTAGTGGCTATTCGACTCATTTCATTTTTTAATGCGGTGACTTCTTTTTGTAGTGCCACTCTATCTGCAGAAGCGTTGATACCGTTTTGGGCTTGCACAGCCAACACACGTATCCGCTGCAAGGCATTAGTGGTTTCCGCCAATGCCCCTTCGATGGTTTGCGACAATGAAATCGCATCATTGGCGTTTCTAACGGCCTGGTTAAGACCCAAAACTTGGGTCGTTAAGCGATTAGAAATTTGCAGACCGGCTGCATCATCTTTAGCACTGTTGATCCGAAAGCCTGACGACAGACGTTCGAAAGCGGTATTTAAATTTGTGTTAGTCGTGAACAGCTGGCGCTGGGCATTCAACGACGACACATTCGTGTTAACGAATAAGCTCATTTTTCTTCTCCTAACGATTTTTTTAAATCTCTACCTGGCTATTTTTATTATTGGTTGCCTAAGTAGATACAGGATCATGCTTTTATTATTATGCGATCTCTGCTTAGTCGTTCGTCTATTTATTATTGTTAGTAACGTAACGTCTATGTGGATTTATCGTTCGCCCAGGGGATAATCTTTAGCGAAAAAAAAACTAAATTTAAAATTCTATATATATCAATGGTTTATTTAAATAAAAAAGCCGGAAATTAATCCGGCTAAGCGCTCTTTGGTGTAGGAGAGAGTGAGCGACACTCCCAACCGTTTGGTTCTGATCGACCCAGTACACTACCCCCTGGTCTCAAAGTCCCCAAAACAGTTAAAGGGTCTCGAAACCTAGCTTAATCTTCGGTTCATCCTAAGTTAGGAAGAACCTAATGAAGATTAACCTAGTAAAGATAAAGCCGACTGAGGACGCTGATTAGCCTGACTTAATACAGTCAAACTTGCCTGCTGGATAATCTGATTACGGGTCAATTCGGCTGTTTCAGAAGCAAAATCAGTATCTCTGATCCGACTTCTTGCGCCTGATACGTTTTCAGAAATATTGGTTAAGTTACGGATAGTCGACTGGAAACGGTTTTGCAAGGCACCCAAATCAGCACGCACACCACCTACAGTCGATATGGCTTCAGAGACCGCGGTAAGAGCCGCTGACGCATCTGCAACTGTTGCTACCGACGTCTCACCTACATTAAGGCCTTTTGCTCCATAACCGTCAGTACGGGAAAGGTTCACAGAGATATTCTGCCCACCATTAGCGCCCACTAGAAATTTAGATGAAAAGGTACCGTTGAGGATATCTAAAGTAGCAAACTGTGAATCAGTGGCAATTCGACTGATTTCGTTTTTAAGGGCTGTCACTTCTTTCTGCAAAGCAACACGATCAGCAGATGAATTGATACCGTTTTGGGATTGTACGGCTAGCTGACGTATTCTCTGTAAGGAGTTAGTCACTTCGCCTAATGCACCTTCAGCCGTTTGCGTCAATGAAATAGCATCATTGGCGTTTCTTGCTGCTTGGTTAAGACCTTGTATTTGCGTTGTTAGTCTGTCTGTGATCTGCAAACCAGCAGCATCATCAGCCGCCCGATTAATACGGAAACCTGAAGACAAACGTTCAAAAGACGTATTTAAAGTTTGCGCCGAATCGAACAAATTACGTTGTGCGTTCAACGATGAAACGTTGGTATTTACGAATAAACCCATGATTTTCCCCTACACTCTCAGTCCAGACGTATCTGGCGACCGGATCACATCCGGCTGGTTAAATAACACTAATAGAACAATAATTTTGCTTTTAAAAACTATTGTTACTGGCTCTCTCGAAAAATGTATCGACTCATTTTCAGATCCCTTTAACATTAATTTGCCGTATTTGCCTAAGACGGCAGATATTTGCCGCTTATTGAATTATTATTCATATGAGTTTCAAGTAGTTAAACCATAAAGATAAGATGAGTAAATAGTGATAAATTGGGTGAAAATAATTGGCAAACGTGCAGATCATAATGCGTTTACCGATTTAACCAGCTTTAATAAACAGTTGTATTGTTGTTTTAGAGAAGCTCAGGATCATGTGAGTGTATTGGGTAATATTCGTATCCTGACCTTAGATCCGCAAGGCAATGTGCAAGGATCTACGCAGCTGGCTTTAGCCAATACTGATCTAAGGGATCCTAAACTCACTTTGATGCCTGACAATCGTCTATTATTAACTGCTTATGCTAGACAGGGGGCGATTGCCACACAACCGGCAATATCTCGGAATCTCTCTTGGGTCAGTCAAGATGGCCATAGCTGGTCTGGAGTATCAGAGTTCGCGGATAATGGTTGGTGGTTATGGAGACTGACATGGCATAAAGGTTTGGCATATGGTTTTGCTTACAATAGGCGCCAAAATGCCATTCATTTATATAAAGGCGATCCACGGCGAAGCTTTTTCCTGCATCAACCACGGGTGCTGAGTTTACAAAAACACGGCAAAGGTTATCCAAACGAAAGCGCCATCATATTTAGTGAGGATCAAGCTTTTGCAGTAGTGCGCAGAGATGCAGATACTTATACAGCGCAATTAGGTCGCAGTCACTTTCCCTACAAAAAATGGATCTGGCAAGATTTGGCGATGTATATTGGTGGACCAACCATGCTGCAGATAAAGCCCGAAAAAGCGTTGGTGGCTGGCCGAGTGCTGCATAATAACAACTTGGTGACGGCTTTATTAACACTAAACGTAATGACTGGGCAGCTCAATCCAGTCTGCATTTTGCCTTCGGCCGGAGACAATAGTTACCCTGGTATGCAACAAGTAGGCAATCTACTGTACCTGAGTTATTACTCTTCCCATATGGATAATAAAAGCCAAGTCTACTTGGCTCAGCTCGATATCAGTGAATTACTTAACCAGTAATCGCAACCTAGGGGCAGGACTTTGCCATAACCTTGACGGGTTTAGCCCGGGGGTGAAAATAGTCAATGCAGTATGTGGATGGAGATAACACTGGCTAGATTTATTGCAGCGTTTTGAAATCTCGAAAAATAACTTAACGAATAAAATCGAATAATGAGGTACCCGTCACCCGGGAAAATGTGGCTTGGGCTGCTTGCAACGCCGCTTCTTGCCGGCTTAACTCTGAGACAGCTTCCGCATAATCTACCTCTTCAATATTAGAGCGCGCGGTTTTGTTGGCTATTTCAAAGTCTAAGTTAGAAGAATAAACCAATTCAGTGGCATTTAATCTCCCCCCTATTTCTGATGTCGCGCCGTTTACCCGAACTTGGGCATTATCCGTGGCCGTTAATGCATCGGTCAGGGCTTCTTGGTAATCTCCGTCTGAAATACTGCTGTTATTTAGCGCCACCACAAAATTATTTAAGGTATCTGCTATATTTTGCTTTTTAGGGGACTGTAATTGAAAATTCACAGTATCTGCGGTGGTACCATCGATGTCGAATTCTAAACCTTTATATAAAAACGGGACGCCTGAGGTGAAATTAACAGTGTCTAACACTGCCCCCGTCCCAAGATTTGATATTTGTACCTGATTGGCAGGTAGAATAGTCAATTGAAAGGTATTATTACCCGGGGTGACCCCGTCATAGTTAGCCTGATGGAATTTATCAAAAGCCGTCTGCTGCTGCACTTCTAAACTGGCTGACGTGACACCCGCCGAACCACTTATATTGGCTTTAAGTCTAGCAAATACGTCCTCAAACACCGTTCTACCTGAATTGTTGACCTGTAAACTAACGGTATCCGATATACGGATTTTATTTTCGCCTTCATCTCCTTGAAAATTATATTTATTACCCGCGGCACTGGGGTTAAATCCAAATGCTGGCGCCTCGGATTGAAATCCGGCAAAGACGTACTCACCTGAAGGACTTCTGCTATTCATCAAGGCAAATACACTGTCACGAATTTGCCCAACCTCTGTGGCAATGGCTTTACGGTCATCAACGCCCACTATGCCGTTGCCCGCTTGGATCATCAATACTCGGGCTCGATCGATTTGTGTATTAATACCTCTAAGTACGGTCTCTTCTTGCTCTAAACTGTTAGTTAATAAATTGCTGTTTTTTTTGTATTGAGCAAGCAATTCAATTTCTTCGGTAAGACGTATGACTTGTGCTGCACCAACAGGATCGTCTGAGGGGCGCAATAGTTTTTTGCCCGACGCCAACTGAGTTTGCACATCGGACAAGGCCCCTTGATTATCTAACACCGAACGAATACTTCGGTCGTATAATTGTGCTGTTGAAATACGCATAATCTACCTAGTTAACTGTTTTATCTGGTGATACCAAGAATAGTATTAAACAAATCTTGAGCGGTGGCCAGGAGCCTTGCTGAAGCCGAATAGGATTGTTGAAACTTGACTAAATTAGCGGCTTCTTCATCCAAACTCACCCCGGAAACAGATTCGAACCAATTGTTAGATTGGGATTTCAAGGCTTTAGCCGCCTGCAATGAAATGTCGGCACTGGCACTTTTACGGCCAATGTCACTGACGATTTTTGAGTAGGTCTCGGTGAAACTAAATAAGGTACCTGAGCTACTTTTATTAGATTGCATAATATCTTTGTTTTGTAGATCACTTAACTCAAGGCCGTTACGGTTATCGTTCAGTCCGTCGGTATTGTAACCTATGCTAAAACTGTCGCCGGGTTTAGGTATGCCTTCCAATGACAAATCAAATCCAGGGTAGTCATTTAATGCACTAAAGGCTGCAGGCCATGCAGGCCCAGCTCCTGAACCTTTAGCTTGAGCTAATAGGTTATTTAGATCCGTGGCTCCCGATACCACAGTGATCACCGAGCCCGCACTATCCAATACTTCATATTCGTTACTGGCGGTAAAACGGATCTCCGCGGGCGCGCCCACGCCGCCGCCAGGCGCCGCACCGGGTCCTTGCAGTCCACCCGCATCATTAAAAGCTGAGGTTCTGCTATCAGCAAAAGTATTATCCACAAACGTATTGGTAATGACGGTAGACACCAGTTTAGCGTCACCTAAATTGCCATTGTTACTGTCGATCCTCACCGGTGCCGCCAACGCTAAGTCTTCGGGCCGGGTCATAATCACTTCAATTTTATCCCCGGAATTTTTTGTAGGTTGTAACAAGAACTCATTACCCGCGGTATAACCTGCGCCATCGGCGAATTCTAACTCTAATCCCCCTAATACCTCGGTAAAGGTGCCAGGTTGGGCAGTAATAGTCGGATAGTTTTGAGAAATGGGTAAACCATTCACATCAGTCACAGCTGTGCCATCAGGATTGACCGCCGAGATGGTCACATCCAATGTACTAGGAGCTCCGGCGGTCACACTATTAATGGTCACCAAGTAATCGGCACTCGTCACTTCGCCGGCCCCACCGCGAACTACACGCCCAGTAATTAAACCATCGGTACCCGAATTATTCGGATCACCTAAACCAACAAACTCAGGCCGTGAAAATATGTCACTACCCAATTGTTGGTCGAGATCCATACCTTGATTATTTTGGGTGTTAAGAGAATCAGTCACCGCTAATGCTATCTGCCCGAGTTCTCTGCGGCTGGTCTCTAATACTTCATCTCGATAGCGAAACAAGCCGCCTATTGTGCCCCCTAAATTCGTTTCCTTAAGGTTCAATACAGTAGGTTTGCCGTTGCTGCTTAACTGCAAGGAAGAATAATTGATGTCTGCATCTTTACTGACTTCAAATACATTGAACGAACCATTAGATAAGACTAAAGACTCGCCAGAACGCAGGTTGACGAGTATCGCACTTGGATCATTGGCGCTGACCCGTGTTTCTATTGCCACCAAGCTTGCCAGGTCAAGGACTGCCTTGTCTCTTTGGTTTTTTAGGGTACCTGGCTCATCAAATCGATTGTTCGCCTGAGTAACTCTGATGGCGTTGTTGAAGTCCACAATAGATTTCACTAAGCCATTAACGGTATCGATATTGGCACCCACTTCAAGATTAAGTTCTTGCTCTTTTTGTCGCAAAAATCCGGTCACCGAGGATATTTGTCCAATCATTGATTCCGCTTCTCCTAGTACCAACTGACGCCCTGCAATACTAGTAGGCTCGTCGGTAGCAGTCTGCACCGCTGAGAAAAATCGCGTTAAACTACCGGAAATACTATTGGCTTCACTGGCAAAGACGTTATCGAGCACAGAAGTTTTATTATGGAAACTCTCATATTCACTCAATTGGGTGGTATCTCTGCGTAATTGATTTTGGGCAAAGACATTGATGATACGCTCGGTTCGAGATCTGCCAACCCCACCGGTCAGTTCACTTTCGAAACTGGTGCGCTCGCGCACGTAGCCTTCAGTATTCACATTGGCAATATTATTTGCCGTGGTACTTAGGAGTTGGTTACTGGCATCAACCCCACTTCTGGCAATGGAAAGTAGATCAGCGTTCCTAATCATTTAGTATCCCCAATAGGCGCTTAATGGTTAACTCTTTCATGGTAAATACTCACTAAATTGTTTGCTTTCAAGTACCGAAATAATTTTATTAGCATATTCGGGATCGGTGGCATAACCGGCTTTTTGCAACTCTGAAAAATACGCTTGCGGTTTCTGTGTGTGTTCCAGTGCTTGTTGATAGCGAGGATTACTTTGCACAAAGTTGACATAATCCAACATTGAATCTTTAAACGTGGGATAGACTCTAAAGGGCTCTTTTTTGGACGCCGCTATACCCTGTTCAAACTCAACGGTATTGACCACAGCTTTGTCTCCTTGCCAACTCCTATCAGCTTTAATACCAAACAAATTATGGGAGTTTTGCCCTTGGGTATCATGGATCATATGTTTGCCCCAGCCTGTCTCTAACGCCGCTTGGGCTAACAGAGCTTTGGGATCTATACCGAGCTTTTCCGCGGCCTGCTGAGCAATAGGAAAGAGTTCTTGTACAAAAGCTTGAGCGTCTTCAAAACCTGGGGATTTAAAAGCTTTTTGGCCATGAGTCGTGCCCGCGTTCAAGACTACATTTTGGGCATTTTGGGTACTGGTGATGGCATCTCTATTGATACTAGAAAGCTGGCCATCGTTACGCATAGCACTGGCTGGCATATAACCATCACCTAACTGCCCTAACTGACGGACAATAATATCGGCTAACCCTATGCTGCCAGAGTTAGACAGATCGTTAGCTAGCTGTTTATCGTGCATATCACGGTAGAACTTCACCTGATCTGAATTGAATGGACTATCTTTGTCAGCCATCACGTCTTGGGCTTTACGCATAGACTTGAGCATCATCTGTAAAAAGATACCTTCAAACTGCTTTGCTGCTTCTTCCAACGCGCCTTTATCGCCACTTTGAGCGGCACGACGTAATACATCTAGACCTTTAATGTCATTGGCATTTCGTGACATCTCAAGCTGGCTAGTCGTGTTGATAGAAGATTCCATAATATGATCCTAGATAACGACCAATTCGCCTTGCAAAGCACCCGCTTCGCGCAAGGCTTCTAGGATGGCCATAAGATCGCCAGGCGCGGCTCCTACTTCATTCACTGCCCTGACCAACTCATCTAAGGTCACACCTGGGTTAAAGTTAAATAAACGGGTGTCGTCCAAATTCACGTCAATTATGGACTGTGTCGTGACCACAGTCTCGCCATCTGCCAAGGCATTGGGTTGGTTAACCATCTGGTTTTCTGCAATAGTCACAGTCAGCCCACCGTGGGTAATAGCCGCGGGCAGTAGTCGCACATCTTCACCAATCACTATTGTCCCAGTTCGACTGTTGATCACCACTTTCGCCGAAGCTTTAGCTGGGGTAAATTCAAAGTTTTCAAGCACTGCTAAAAACCCCACTCGCTGACCAGCATCTCGAGGTGCTGTGACCCGCACAGAAGCGGCATCCATAGGGGTCGCTATGGCAAAACCTTTGTCAGGATCAGCGCCTAAACGACGATTAATAGTATCGGCTAAGGTCTGGGCCGTAGAAAAATCAGGATAATTTAGATTAAGGGTAAGGAAATCATTTTCCATAAAGCCGCTAGCGACCTCGCGCTCCACTAAAGCACCATTGGCGATCCGGCCTACTGTTGGCGTATTCACCACAATTTTTGAACCGTCGCCGCCTTCAGCGCCAAAACCGCTCACCACTAAACTGCCTTGAGCCACTGCATAGATCTCACCGTCTAAGCCCTTTAAGAAGGTCTGGATCAAGGTGCCACCTTGTAAACTGGCAGCCTCACCTATTGAGGACACAGTAATATCTATGGTCTGCCCGGGCTTGATAAAAGGAGGCAATTCTGCATGTACCGCCACTGCCGCCACATTCTTTATCTTGGGTTTAACATTGGGGGCCAAACTGATACCAAAGTTGGCTAACATGGTCCTAAAACTTTGTTCGGTAAAGGGGCTTTGCTCACCTGTACCTGGTAGTCCAACCACTAGCCCATATCCCACCAGCTGGTTACTTCTCACACCTTGAATTGATGCCAAGTCCTTGATCCGTTGAGCCTGAGTGATAGGGGATAAAAATAAGCAAACTATTATAAACCCACTTAAAAATCGCTTCATTTATTACTCCTGCCTAAAAAGGCCAATATTCAGATGAAAAGAAACCACTCAACCAACCGGCTTTTTGAGAAGATGCAAAGCTACCAGTGCCACTATATTGAATGCGGGCGTTGGCTATTTTGGTAGACACTATTTCGTTACTGGGGCTAACATCAGCGGGGCGTACCACACCTGTTAGACGAATGTATTCGTCACCGTTATTTAAAGTCAGCCACTTTTCGCCTCTGACCAGCAGGTTTTGATTGGATAACACTTGCACTACTGTCACAGAGATACTGCCAATTAAGTTATTGCTTTGATTGGCCGATGCGTCTCCTGCAAATTCATTAGAGGTATCCATACCTAACTGCAATGCCTCACGGCCTATATTTAGACTTTGGCCACCTAGTCCAACAATAGGATTCACATCTATGGTGCTTTCTTTGCTATTGGAGGTCCCTGCCGACTTAGTCGCTCGGGTATTTTCTTGTAAGTTTACTGTGATAATGTCGCCAACACGCCTGGCCTTAACATCTGAATACAGACTATTGGCCCTATCAAACTTAAAAAGAGAGCCATCATCGGCCACTTTTTTCCGCATTATATCTGGGGCAATAGGTGCATAAAACGGATCATTGGGCAAAGGGCTGCTGTCTGGTGTCGACTGACAAGCACTCAGTAAAGCAAGACTGAAGCTAAAGACTAGGGTTTTAATGAGTAGTTTTTTTTGGCTGATCACAATCAAAGTCTCTTTATAATTGTTGAATGACCTGACCCAACATTTGGTCAACGGCCGATATCACTTTTGAGTTCATTTCATATAACCTTTGGCTTTCAATTAGATTGACCAGCTCTTCGGTGACATTAACGTTTGAGGTCTCCAATGCACCTTGTATTATGGTGCCAATGCCTTCTAAACCGGGGATCCCTTGGATAGGTGCCCCACTCACAGCGGTTTCAACATATAAGTTTTGGCCAACAGGCTGTAAACCTGTTGGATTAATGAAATCAGAAATGCTGATCTGTCCCAATACCTGTGGATCGGCTTGACCTCGCACCGATGCCGACACTTCGCCGTCTTGGGAGATAGTGATTTGTTGCGCGTCTTCTGGCACAGTGATGGTGGGTTGCATTAAGAATCCAGCACCGGGGGTGACCAACTGACCTTGATCGTTCAGGGTAAATTGCCCATTACGGGTATAGGCCACACTGCCATCTGGTTGCAATATTTCGAAAAAACCTCGACCTTGAACCAGCATATCTAACGAATTTTCAGTGGTTAACATATTGCCCTGTGTATGGGACTTTTGTGTGGCGACCACTTTACTGCCCGCTCCCAACATAAGACCCGAGGGTAATTCAGTATCCGCCGAAGAACGCCCGCCTGGCTGATTGATATTTTGATAGAGTAAATCTTCAAAAATGGCTCTGTCTTTTTTAAAACCGACAGTGCTAGCATTCGCCAAGTTATTGGATATCACAGAAACGTCAGTTTGTGCGGCATCTAAGCCAGTTTTACTTATCCACAATGCTGGATGCATGGGTTAGCTCCTAAATATTTTAATCTGATGGTACTAAATTAGATGATTCTTAATAGCTGATTGCCTCGGGTATCAAGGCTCTCAGCTTTTTTCATTAACTTGATCTGCATCTCGTAATGCCTCTGTAAGCTAATCATGCTGACCATTTCATCTACTGGGTTTACATTGCTGCCCTCAAGCACACCGGTGCGAATGCTCACCAGTGGATCTTCAAATGCTTGTTCACCTGTTTTTAGTCGAAACAAGCCATCATTCCCTCGTTGCATATCTCTTACATTCGGATTGACCAATTTTAAACGGCCGACTTCTTCAAGCACGGTTTGGGGCGCGCCTTGAGGACGCACAGATAAGGTGCCATCATTGGCTATATTGATATTAGATAATGGGATAGGTAAAAACACTGGACCAAAATCACCCACTATTTGATTACCATGGGAGTCTTGAAGGGCGCCATCGGCCCCCAGTTGCATGCTACCATTGCGGCTATAAGCTTCATTCCCTTGATCATCAAGTACTGAAAACCATCCTTCACCTTGTATGGCAAAATCGAGTTCTCTGTCGGTTTGGATCATCGAGCCTCCAGCATAATTATTAGTGGGGCTTTCAGTCATTGAAAAGACACGGGTTGGCAGGCCTTCACCGAATGCTGGCATAGCCCTAGCTTGCTCTAATTGTGCCTTAAATCCGACAGTTTGAGCGTTAGCTAAGTTATTAGCCCGAACAGCAGTGCCAAGTAAGTCTTGTTTAGCACCACTGGCGGCAATATAAAGCATTTTATCCATGACAGATCCTTGACACTGATTCTATATAGTTAAACCTTTGCAATAAAGGTGCCATAGATCAAAATCAACAACAGCCAGAGTCCCGGCAAGAAAAAAGGCTGCACCAGGCAGCCTTTTTTAATTAAGAAGTAAAACTTATCGAATATTCAAGATGGTCTGGTTTAGCTGATTATTTACTTCCAATGCCCTTGAATTGGCCTGGAAATTTCGTTGTGCAATAATCATATCGATCAATTCGCTGGTCAAGTTAACATTCGCTTGCTCTAAGGCAGAGGAGTTCACTTCACCAAAAGTACCAGTAGTGGCTTCACCGGCTAATGCTTCACCGGACAAAATGCTTTCTTGCCATTGGGTACCACTTTGTTGGGTTAAGCCTTGTTCGTTAGCAAAACGAATTAGCGCCACCCGCACTATGGGTTCAGAAGTACCGTTAGAATAGGTTGCTCTAACCAAACCATCTGGGCCGATATCGATACCTGTTAATCGTCCAACAGGTAGACCATTTTGCTCCAAGGATGTCACTTCAAATGCCGAAGCAAATTGTGTGGGCTCATTGGAAGTAGCATTAGCGGCATCTAACACGAAATTGGTTGTGATCACTTGGCTGGGGTCGGCACCATTAGTCAAAATACCCGTGCCTATTGCTACACCGGGTATGTCACCAGTAGGAAGAGACGTTCCTGATGAATTTTGCGTGTCTTGAAAATCGCCGCCATTACTAAAGATCATTCTAAAGGCAGCCACACCTGCTGCTAGTGAGGTCTCTCCTACAACATTAGGACCAGTAAGGGGTGGCACCCCTGCAACATCACCTTCAGTTTCTAAAGCTTGCTCGTCAAGATAAGTCACCCCTACCCACTCATTATTCGGCGCTACCGCCGCATCTTTCATAAAATAGTAGGTCATAACATGGCTGTCGCCCAAGGTATCAAACACAGTGACCGACGTTGCCGCATTATAAGTAAGTGGATCCTCAGGGTTAAACAGATCCACATCCACCGCTTCAGCCCCTGCAGGCAAGTTCATTCTCAAAGCCACTTCTGTGGATTCTTGTGGCGCCCCAGAAGAGTCTGGAATCCGCACAGGGATAGTGGTACTTAGGGCCACAGAAGAGGAAGTGCCATCTGGGTTAACGGGGAATCCTAAGAGTTTATCACCACTTGAGTTAACCACAAAGTTTTCGGAATCAAGCTTAAATTGTCCTGCTCGAGTAAAGGAAAAATCTCGAGACTCAAGATCCGGAATAGTCCCAAAAAAGCCATTGCCGGTGATCGCCAGATCCAATGAGTTATTGGTAAACTGCAAACTACCTTGGGAGAATTGCTGAGCCACTTCTGTGGTAATAACACCATCACCGACTTTTGTTTTACCGCCGGCTAATAATGACTGGGCATACACATCAGCAAATTCAGCTCTAGACTCTTTAAATCCCACTGTGTTGACGTTGGCAATGTTGTTTGCCGTTGTATCTAAGTCTCTCTGAGCAGCTGATACGCCACTTAACGCTATATTAAAAGACATACAATATCTCTCCTGTTAACCACTGATTTGAATAACTTTGTCTAGCGTGACACTTACATCGCCATCCAAATTAAGAATAATACCTTGGCTGCTGCCGGCCAAACTTACGCTGTCTACGTGCCTGTTGATGGCAGTAGGAATAACTTGTGATTCACCCAACACATCACCTTGGGCTCTGACCAAATAATTGCCGGGGGGCATTTGATTGCCCCTAGCGTCAGTGCCGTCCCACTTAAACTGCACATTGCCCGCAGCTTGGGTACCAGCATCAATTACCTTGATAACTTCACCGGCTTGATTTTGTATTGATATTTCAAGGCCTTGGGTGGTTTGCTCGTTGATAACTACCCCAGTTAAACCTTGCCCCTCTTGCGCCACATAACCTATGTCACCTTGCAATAACACTTCTTGACCAATCAAACTCGAGGCCTGCAATGCCTGATTAGAAGTCATGGAAGTAGCGAAGTCACTGAACTTACTGTTAAGTGACTCTATGCCGTCAGCCATAGTGAAGCTGGTCATTTGTGCCACCATTTGATCGTTATCAACTGGCTTGGTAGGGTCTTGATTGGCTAATTGCTCAGTTAGCAAAGAGAAAAAATCCTCCTGGGTTAACCTTTCATTACTATCATCGGCCACTGGCGCTTTGTCTGGTTGCCAATACAGGTTGCTTGTTAGACCATTGTTTACAGTATCCACAATTTTTCCTTTAAATAATTTATGCTGTCATTCACCGGACTTACGAGCTCTGGCCTAGTCTTAATACCCGCCTAAAAATACGTTTGGTAGTATCAGCAACTTGCACATTGGTCTCATAAGCTTTAGAGGCAGACATCATATTAGCCATCTCTTCCACTACATTCACATTAGGTTTATAGATATAGCCATTTTCATCCGCCATGGGATTACCCGGGCTATATTCAATTTGTAAGGGTTTAGAGCTCTCTACTATGCCCAAAACATTGACTCTAGCCCCAGGGCTTTGCTGCATAGAGGCATTTTTCAACTCAGCAGCAAACACTGGATGCCGGGCTTTGTAAGTATCTTCATAACTACTGCTGACACTATTTGCATTAGCAACATTACTGGCTGTGGTATTTAACCTGACACTTTGCGCACTCATACCTGTGCTGGCAATGTCCATCACATTAAATAAACTCATTAGGCTTGGCCTCCCTTAATCGCTTTTTTCATACCGCTGATCTTGCCATTGAGAAATTCCATGCCTGCTTGATAACGCAAGCCATTATCTAAAAAGTTATTTCTTTCTATTTGCACATCAACATTATTACCATCACCGGTATCAGGTTGATTAGATATACGAAATTGTTGTTCGCCTAAACCCGTTGAGCCACCTTTAATGTGATTGTCATGGGTTCGGTTGAGTGACTGGGCACTAGAAGATTGCGCGCTTCGCATTGCTTTTTGAAAATCGATGTCTCGCGCTTTATATCCAGGCGTATTAGAATTAGCCAGATTACCGGCTATTACTTCCATACGTTCGGTACGTATTTGTAATGCTTTGTGATGGAAGCCCATCATTTTGTCTAAGCTGATTGCCATGAAACTCTCCTAGTTATCTCCAAACAAAGCAAAGGTTGTGCCATGCAGGAGAAAAAAGGAAATTAACGGCAAAAATTGACTCTAACGAGGGTTTTTACGGTAATAAAGGCCAGGATTGCATCGAACCATAGTGAAAATATCCGTTAGATCGGAAATTGACTCTGAGGCGCCTAAAAATAGAACGCCATTATCTTGCAGGCAAGCGGCAATTTTTTGCAGTATTTGTTTTTTGACGGTTGGAGAAAAGTATATCAACACATTACGGCAATATATAATGTCAAAACGTCCCAAAGAGGAATAGTTACCTAATAGATTAAAAGACGTAAATTTAGTTAATGCCTTTACCTTATTATTGAGTTTAAAATTACCATTCTTGCCTTGCTCAAAAAAATCTTTCTTGAATTCAGCAGGTAAGCCTCTAGCTAATGCCAATTTATCGTATTCCCCTGCTCTGCTGCGGTCCAGCATTTCTTGGGAAATATCGGTGCCTAATATCTCCACACCAGAACTGAAACTGCCAGGCACTGCTTGTTGATAATTCAAAATAGTCATGGCAATTGAGTAGGCTTCTTGACCAGAAGAGCAGGCGGCACTCCAAACTCTCAAGGGCCTAGATTTAGGTTTGAATTGGCCCAACACGGTTTTTTTCAGCAACTCAAAAGGGTAATTATCACGAAACCACAGGGTTTCATTAGTCGTCATCGCCTCGATGGCCCATTCTTGGAATTTCCTATCGCCTCTTAGTACCAATTCGATAAAACTATTTAACGAGTCTAGCTTGGCCAAAGTTACTAAAGGAGAAAGTCTACTGCGCACTAAATACTGTTTGCTGTCACCTAAGACTATGCCGCAATTCTTTTCTAAAAACTGGCAAAAGTTTAGGTAATGTTTTTGATCCAGTTGTTTATCTACCACCAAAATTCCTTTCAACATCACACTAGTCATTACCAAACCATTTTTGTACCGATGTGGCTAATTCATCAGGATGAAACTTAGCAATAAAATCGTCTGCCCCCACTTTTTCAACCATGGCTTGGTTGAACACACCACTCAAAGAGGTATGTAAAATCACATGTAATTTTTTCAGCGATGGCGTATTTCTTATTTCCGCTGTCAGGGTATAACCATCCATCTCAGGCATTTCAATATCCGAAATCAACACCCCAACCCTGTCGGTCACATCACCCGTTTCCGCGCCAATCTCTTTTAAACGAGTCAAGGCCTCTAAACCATTTTTTGCTAACTCGATCTCTAAACCCAAGGGAGATAAAGCTTTTTTTACCTGATTTCGAGCAACAGATGAGTCATCCGCAATAAAAATGATTTTTTCCTGCTTATTCTCCACTTGCAGGCTCTCAGCCACCTCATCACTTAGCTTGGTATTGACCGGCGAAATTTCATTTAATATTTTTTCTACGTCTAGTATTTCAATCAACTCATCTTCCATTTGAGTGACAGCAGTAAGGTAACTTTCGCGACCGCTGCCTTTAGGCGGCGGCATAATAGATTGCCAATTAGTATTGATAATACGCTCGACAGAACCCACCAAAAAGCCTTGTACCGAACTATTATATTCAGCAATGATAATAAAAGAAGTGGTCAGGTCGTCTATACGTTTGCCGCCTGTCGCCAAACTCATGTCAATCACCGAGATGGTTTTTCCACGGATATGGGCAATGCCTCTGACCAAGGGATTTAATTTGGGCATAGCCGTTAATGGTGGGCATTGCAGTACTTCTCGGACTTTAAAAACGTTAATTCCGAATCGTTGTCTTGAATTAAGCCTAAACAGTAATAACTCCAATCTGTTTTCACCCACCAACTGTGTACGTTGGTTAACAGAATTAAGCATGTCAGACATGTGTTCCTCCAGAAAAAATAAAAACGGTGTAAACTTTGCATAACCTAGAGATTAACAGGTTAGTGCCATAAATAATTATCCAAGGTAAGACAAAGTGATTGATTTTGTCCTAAAGCGTCCAACTATTGACGCTTTATATGCCAATATAATGTCCCTAAGCATAGACAACTTAACAGCAAGTGAACATGAAAAGATCATATTATTATCAGGCAGTGTTAACACTGGCCACAATCTTGACCATTAGCCATAGTAATATAACGGCTGCGCAAGAAAATAATTTAACAAAACATCAGTTAATACAGCAGGCTGAATTGTTTGTAGCAAAACAACTCAACCCCAATAACACGAAAACCCTTGATGTATCGGCCATGACGATTGATGATCGCATCGCGATCCCATCTTGTGCCTCCAGTATACAGTTTTCTGCCAGTGAAGAGGCCTTGAGCCAATCTAACGTGACAGTAAAAGCACAATGCCTAACCAGCAATTGGTATATGTTTATGGTGGTCAAGGCGGTTGAAACACAATCTGTGGTGGTGCTTTCAAGCGCAGTCAGTCCCGGTACCTTGCTCACTGCGGGAAACGTTAAAATCATTAAAATGAATAAAAAACGTTTAAGAACGACTACTTTTGCCGATATAGAAGAAGTGATTGGTGCGAGAATAAAAAGACGAGTGGCAGCTGGCAGACCAGTAGACCCTAACAACCTTTGTTATGTGTGCAAAGGAGATAGTGTTAGTATATCCGCAGGTTCGGTGGCGATGCGTGTGAAAACCCGTGGCATTGCTTTAGAAGACGGAAATATGGGTGAAACCATAAGAGTCAAAAATACCCGTTCAAACAAAAAGATCCATGCCCGAGTAGCCGGTTCTGGGCAAGTAGAAATAAGCATTTAGCCCGCCAAAATAAATGCTCTTAGAAAATAATGGTATAATTTCTTTTTTTTGCTAAAGTATTGAAGAGTGTCGCCGATACCCTGTATGAGGATTAACAAAGGTAGTGAGTATTCATTATGACTATTAACAATGTAAATAACGGTGGCCCAAAAGCACCGGTTGATAATCAAAAGATTAATCAACAACAAACGCTAAATAACGGCAATGCACAGCTGGCTGAGACACAAAAGCAAGCAAGCAGCAATGTACGTCAAGATTCTGTGTCTTTGACTTCATCTGCTCAGCAGTTGACTCAAGTACAAAAGAAAAGTACTGAGGCCCCTGTTGATCAGGAAAAAGTGGATAAATTGAAGAAAGCCATTTTAAATGGTGAGTATAGGATCAATCCAGACAGCCTAGCGCAAAAAATATCGGCGTTAGAAACAGAATTATTTGGCAGTAAAGCTTAAAGACAGCATAATGAGCGCTGTCTTCGCCAGTGGCCTAAAATATGTTTGAGTTAAAACAAGCAATCATCAGTCAACACAAACAGCTTCAAGAATTACAACAGGTTCTTGAAACTGAACTGCATCTGATCAGCAGCAGAGATGCAGAAGATCTCATCACATTACTCAAGTCCAAAGAAGCATTACTAGATTCTGTGCAAGCACAGGATGTACTCATTGCTAAGCTTTACAAAGACGCCAGCCCAGAGCAACAAAGCAGCCCAGAACTAACCCAACTATTAGACTCAGCCAAAGAGATGGTTGCCCAATGCCAATATAGAACGGCGATTAACCAGACTGCCGTGGAACAGGGTCAATTGCGTTTAGAGCATTTACGGAACTTATTACTAGAGTCCAGAGCAAAAGAGTCTATGACTTACGATAAGAGTGGACGTACTAGAGGCGGTTCATCGTCCGGTGGTATCAGCGCTTAATCGATATTGAAGCAACGCAGAAGTCGCTGTGTGGTATCTAAAAAAAGGGCGTATCTGTGGCCAGTGACCATGATGTGGACCAAGTTAAGCCCTTAGTAGTAATGCACTTTCTTAACACGCTTAGGACGAGCGGTTGATAAATAAAGGGCATTAACCAACTTAAAATCTAATTCCAGCTCTGTGGCATATGTGTCGTCACCCACCTGATAGCTCTTGACTACCCTGGCGCCTCTTATCACACCTTGTACTGAACTGTCTAAATGGGTGTTCTGGATCACCAAACTTTTGATGGATTGCCCACCGTCAACTTTTTGGCC
The DNA here is from genome assembly GCA_034111785.1 of Paraglaciecola sp. GTDB lineage: Bacteria > Pseudomonadota > Gammaproteobacteria > Enterobacterales > Alteromonadaceae > Paraglaciecola. The sequence continues at coordinate 80,156 of JAWUWP010000045.1, read as the reverse complement.
GTATACCTGTTCAGTTAATTCTCTGTAAGCATCTAATTTAGACGCTTTTATTGCCATTAACATCTTGCTGGAATCACTATTACCGCGCTGTGCGGAAATAGGAGCGTAACCTACCGCAGAAATGATTGGATACACATCAGGCTCTAAGATTTCCCATTCAACATGTTTACTAAACAGACTCGAGCAGCCGCTTAGCAAGAATATGGCTAAAACAGTAAGCCCGCTAGTGGTTCCATGGATTTTGCAGTTATTCACAATCTAGGCCTTTAAATTTAATCACACTATAGGTAAATACAAAGCAAAAACCATACCTAATAATGGTAAAAGTAGAATAAAGTAGCGTCTATTCACAATTAGCTCATAAAGCGAGTCAGTTAGGTATGATTTGTGCTTAAGTCATTAGATAAAAACACTGTCTGGAAGTTGACGGTCGTTCGGTATGCCCAGCTTACCAACTCCCTTGGCTTAGATCGAACCGCAACTCATCTTTACACAAGGAAAGGCTATGGGACTTAACAACCTGAGTAAATGGTTAACCTGCATTCTTTGGCTTGTCTTCAGTCAACCGGCGTCAGCTGTTTGGTTTGAAGCCACAGGTCAAGCGGCCATCATCCAAAATAATAAACAGGCGGCTCGCCAAGAAGCAACACAAGACGCTATACGTCAGGCCCTGCTCTTTGCCGGAGCTTCAGTAAAGAGTGTCCAGAAAATGGCTAATGGACTGCTACAAGATGATCGATTTGAAGTACGTGCTGCCGGCGAAGTGGGCAGTATTGAACTAATAGACGAAATCTATCATGAGGGTTACATCACAGTATCGATCCGTGCTGACATATTCCCCCAAGAAATTTCTTGCAGTGCTGGCGACTACAAAAAAAATATAGTGACCACTTGGTATGAAATCAACAAGCGACCACAAGCTGCAGTGGGTAATATGTATGACTTTGGCAAAGTATTAGCCAGTAGATTGCAAACAGAATCTAAAGATTATGCCCAATACTCCACCATAAAAAGGGTCGAACCCTATTATCTTAGCCCGAGCACCAGTGAGGGTCAGTCACTGGCCTTTACCTTGGCTAAAAAGACCGATACTCAGTATGTGCTGTTTGGTGAGATATTAGAATTTGCGGTGGAGACACAAGCCCATAACAGATTCGCCTTTTGGAAAGCAGATGATGTGCAGCGTAATTTGAGTCTGTCCATGGCCTTGTATGATGGCAGCTCCGGAGAGTTGTTGTTCAAAGAGCAGCAAAGTATCCGCGCCCCTTGGCAGTTTGACCTGTATAAACCGATCAATAGCCAAGGTCATGCTTTATGGGAGTCTGCTTTTGGTAAGGCAACCCAAAGCATGTTGCAAGACCTCAGCCAAAAAATTGACCAAGAAGTCAGTTGCCTTCCTTCTTATGGCAGAGTCATCAGTATAAGTAATGAACAGCTGAGCATTAATATCGGTAAACAAAATGGGGTTAAAGTGCGCGACGAATTGATTTTGTTTCAAGTGAGTCAATTCTATGACTCAAACAATCAATTACACAAACAATTCCAGCTGCATCCTGAAAAGGTAGTAGTGACCCAAGTATTCGCAGAAACGGCAGTAGTAGAGTCACTAAATGGTGCTCCTTTGGCGAATATTCAAGCAAACGATTTTGTGGCAAGACGTTAAAGGTGTTAATCATTTACCGCCTAAGTCATAATACTAAGGTGTAACATAGGTCCCCGTAGTTTAATGGATAAAACAAGGCCCTCCTAAGGCTTAGATCTTGGTTCGATTCCAGGTGGGGACACCATATTACATCAGCTATGATTTACCAGCATGATGTTGCTGTTAGCACTGACTGTCGAAGATAGTCAGTTAAATAAGCGCAAGGCCAGCATTACAGTTTAATGTTGGTGCCGCCTAAGAACTAATTTCTGGCGGGCACATCTTTTCACCTTTGTTTGAGCATTATATCGACTAATCCTTTGACTGCCTGATATTCAAAGCATTGCTATCGGTCACAGGGCTATATTTAACCGCAATGCTGGTCTTTGATTTTGTATGCCACAATACCCGGTTATCTTTAGTGTCTTGGACTTTCACTTCTAACAAAACATCGGCTTTATAAGCCACTATAGGATCCTGATGTTTTGTTGACTCACCGCTTCCGGCTTGACATACCACCCTAGGTCCCCACTCACCATTATTAATGTCAGTTTTGAATTCGCTGCTAGTGTTGCTTGGTGCCAGTTAGAAAGACAAATGAAAGTCAGCCTGCCCTGTATCCAACTTTGTGTCACCCTTCTTAGCTAACAATACATCCGTTTCTTTAACCACCTCTAAAGCAAGGGTAGGAATAAACCTTTTAGTGATATCGGCCAGCCAAGTAGCGCTTTTTCGGTTCGCGGTGTCTGCAGAAAACACAGTGGTTTCGACCATTTCAGGAGATGAAGGACAGGCCTACAATAAGCCAACAGTAGTTCTAGAGGCGATGCCAACCAAGTCTGTTGGCGCCGTTGCTGGTAACAATGACCACCTTAAACTGGGGGGTAACGGTCTGTCGCCACCCCACTAAGATATCGGCACCACCGCTAGAAATAATCAAAGAGTCGAAGTCCTGCTGACAGACAAGGCATCGCATCTCGGATGGTCCACCTGCAAGGTTTTTCACCACTGGTAATAAAGACCACTTTGATGCCAAGAAAAAGCCTTGTCTGTCTATCTTGAGCTAGGCTAGTTGCAGCCAATTTAATAGGCATCACCTAGGTTGCCACTCTAAAGGTGAGGTGTGCAAGACGTTTACACCGATCATGTCCTGCCCATTTTCCTAGCATAACGGCTGAGCCTGTTGCTTACGCTTGAACTGTTCTTGTGGCTCTGGTTGTTCCTGCTCTTCTTGTACTTGCTCAGGATGATCCACAACAGGCACCTGCTATTGCACTGCGTTAGCTGTAGCACCTAAGTTAAATAATCCATTTAAGGTTTGTACTGAGCGGGCCGAACCTGTGTTATAGGTGATACGTATTGAAGCGGCCTGGGCTGTACCATCCACCGAGGGTAAGGTTACCGCATAACCGGTATTGTCCTGCTGCGCGCCCTCTTCACTGGCGGTAAAATCGAGACTGGTCCAGTCTGTTTGTTGACCCCCTTTAAATTCTACTTTTTCTACCGATATGTTAAATCCAGGCTTACTGGGCAACACCATCAGCTTGGTATTGTGAGCTGATACATTTTGTCCATTTAACAACTTGCCTGCTTGACTTAAATGCAGCTTGAGGCCACTAAAGTAGAATGCACCTGAAGCTGTAGATAGATGACGGGCATAAGAAGTAAAACGTTCGTTATTAAGATAACTATCAAATTCAAGATCTAGTCCTACCACATTACAATTACTGGTATCGCCGCGCAAAGCGTTATTATGATCATACCGCCCTGACGCCAAAGATTGGCCATCACAAAATAATTGATATTGGGTTTCTACACCACTGAAAACCTGGCCTTTGTTAATGGCCGTAAAAGGACTCGATCTGTTTTCATAAATAGAAGTGAAATTTTTATGAAACAAACTACTAAAGCTTAAGCCAATTGGCGCAAGGGTTAACTGTTCACCCGATGTGACTATAGAGGCACCTTGATTCTCAGGCTTATTCAAGGCCATCTCACTAAAGGCTAACAGGTTTGATTTAGCGGCAATGCGACCATGTTTATCTATCACAGTAAAGTAAGACGTCATCTCCTGTGATGATTGACCTACTGTGCCATAGTTGATGGTATTAGCCGTGCCATTGATAGCTGTTTTGGCTAGACTATTGTAGCCGTTAAAAGACACACTAAACCCTTTTGAGTCCTGCAAAAATAAAGCAGGTACAGTAAAGTTTATCATCTTGGTTTGTTGTTCATTTAGTGCATATAACTCACCTTGATGGTCCAGTGTTTTAAAGGTATGGAAGTAACTATCATGGCTACGCTTGTTATTGGAGGTCAGTTTTTCGATGGTGATGTATGTGCCATGTATATCCAGACTCTTATTGCCTGTTACTAAGAAATGTGAGATCGGATCAGTGCCAGTTCCAAAGCTTTTATGGGACTTGTAAACTTTATTAACCCTGCCCGCACGGAATCGATTCACCAATATATGACCTAATATTTTGTGACTAGCAATATCTTGGCTGCCCTGCATGTTAGTCACTTGGTCCACACCCGTTACATTCATCAAATCATTGACATCCAGATCAAGTTGCGTATCAGCGGTAATATCAAGGGTGAAATCTTCATAGCCGGTGATTGACATTTGGTTAGCGCTATTGATCACTGGAAATTCTATATTGGGCAGATCTGAAACGCTAAGGCTTTTATATCTTGCTGTAATAAACAACTGACTTGGAGGTAAAGAAAACGCCTTATTTTGGCCGGGCAAAATAGGCCCTACATAATGATTTTTGCCCTTAGCATCATCAATACTAACCTCAACAGACCTATTGCTATTGTGGGTTAAAACAAATTGGTGATTACGTTCGATAGTCACAGGTACATCAAGGTGAACCTGCTGTGTGCTAAACACGATATTACCACTAAAGGCACCAGAATCAGATTTAGGAAATGGCATAGAAGATACATCCTTAACCAAAATCACTACTGGGACAGTCACTTGGCTATTTGCGGCAATAGTCACCTTATCCTGCATCAAGAACTGCACCTGTTGAGGAAAAGAAGCAGGCAGCTCAACATCTAACTGCATATCATTAGCTGAGATATTTTTTAGTGTGATATAACGTTTAAATCCGTGATCTTGCTGGTCCTCTTTAACCCGTCCCAACATGAGATTTGAACGCACCAATAATAATTGGGTATTAACCGCCTGGTTAATGTCAAGACGGCCGTGTCCCTGTGCAAAAGGCTCAAGTTTAATATCTTTCGCACTAGAAATTAGCAAAGTTTTCACTTCTTTGGGGGTTATTCCAGGTGTTCTTTGAGCCAGCAATGCCGCCGCACCAGCAACATGTGGACTAGCCATGCTAGTACCGCTTAAATAGTTATAGCCATTGTTGAGAGCCAAAGACATGATGAATTGGCCTGGCGCGACTATCTCAGGTTTAAACTGTCCATTGGCCAGGCTGGCACCCTTTGAACTAAAGACCGACAGTTTGTCTTTAAGAGTCGCAGAGCCCACAGTAATGACATTGGCGGCACTGGCTGGAGTAGATCTCATAATATCCCCGAATTTCCCAGTGTTGCCCGCGGCCACCACCACAATCACGCCTAAGTTAGTGGCATTGTTAACCGCAACACTAAGAGGGGAGCTGGAGTGACCAACGCCACCTAGGCTTAAGTTAATCACATCAGCACCATCGTCTGTACTAGGATCATTGTCTGGATCCACCGCATATTCAATGCCTGCCAATACCGTATCTTCAGAGCCAAAGCCTTGACTATTCAGAACCTTGACTGCCATCAATGTGGCACCAGGGGCCACACCACTGAGGGTCTCTCCTGAGGCTGACACTATGCCGGCTAAATGAGTGCCGTGGCCATCATCATCCATTGGATCGTCATCTTGATTGACAAAGTCATAGCCTGTTGCCACTTTGCATCCTGGGCCAAAACATCCGCCCAGATAGCTATGGGTATAATCAATGCCCGTATCAATGATGGCAACGGTAACACCGCGGCCAGTCATCTCATTCCCCACCGCGTCTGTCTTTGCCCAGACTTTCGAGGCCTGCACTTTTTCAACACTCGCCACTAGGAATTTACTGAGATTGGCCACTGGATGAATTTTCTTTACATTTTTCGACGCAAGGAGTAACTCACGTTGCTGGTCGGTCAAATCAACCACTATTGAATTATGCAGTTTCGAGTGCCGATTTAGCACTTTAGTAAAAATATTACGTTTTTTCCATGCGGCAACCAAGCCAGTTTGTTTAGCTTGTAATGAACGAGCATAGGATGCCACTTGACTACTAATCTGCGATTTAGCAGAGGACGATAATGTGAGGTTTTTACTGCCTTGGCTGTGGTTAGCTTGCAGTTGCTCAAGCTTGAATTTCTTGGCAAAAATTGGCGAGTCGACTAATTCAACAATATATCTATTCGTTTGATTTGTTGTTTGACTCTGAGCAAGGAGCTTTTTGTTATAGCCATCCAAGCTATCTGAATAGGCAGAGTCAGCACATAGACTCATGATGATGGTTAAGACACAAACATTAACAATAAACTTCAACATAAGAACTCAATCCTTTCATAAATTTGCATTGCACATGACGAGGAAAAAGCAGTAAAACTGACGCTCTCCAAGTATTAGATTTCAGTTGGTTATTAAAGGTTGAATTGCAGCGAATTTGTCCGCTTTAGTTGCGTATTTAATAAACCAATAACGAGAAACAAGTGCGCTGCTCAATGCTAGGACTACAGCTTAAATTTCTTATTGCTTTGATGGGGAGAATCATACTCACACCCAAAATTTTTACCTTAAAATTAGGCCGTTTTAGCATATGCTGTGCTGTGCTGGGGTATAAAAAAAGATACGTTTCAGCAGTGTTATTTATCCAATAAAACACGGTAGAAAGTCTCAGAAAGAAAGATCGACAGATATATTTACATGTCTTGAGGATGCTATAATTTCATTTGTAAACAAGGGCTTATGATAATTTTTAATTTATTGATTTCAAGCTTTAACTTTTATCAAGCTTAATTTAATAGGGGGGATAAATATAAAAACCAAAAACTAGGTGAGTTTACTGGGCGATCAATAACCTTGCGAAGCAACATATTGCGGAGTGATTTATTAACCCTCATTAAATCACATTTTCAATGTCGGTTAATTGATGCCTACTAGCTGTAAACAGCCGCTCTAGAAATTAAATATTGACAGTGTATTGGGGGGATTTTTTGCGGTGATTTGATTGGGCTAGAAAGCCGTAAAACTGTCCGTTGAATGAGCCGTTTTTTGTATTTTTAGCTAATGTGCTCTTAAAAACTTTAGTCATAGTAATAGCCCCAAACAGGGGTTTGGCCGGCGCAGTGTCAGGAGGGATAAAAACAGCTTAACCTTAGATAGGATTTTCTCGATACACAAAGGTATAATATATTATGTATGCAAAATACCCTGCAGTTAGCTACGGGTAATTAGGAAGCGTAAACCATATGCCAACAGATAAGTTTGATGATATACCACAAATAATGATAGAAAAAGACGACATGGACTCCTTTCATCGCAGTCGAGCCAAGCCGACTAAAACGGATCATCAAGAAGAAGCTAACCATGCACAGCAAAAGCCAAGCGCTTCTGGCCCGTCATGGCTTTCCCTAATTGTATTGTTGTTATTGATAGGTGCTGGCGCCGGTTACTGGTCGAATCAACAATACATTGCCGCACAGCAAGCCCAAGGACGCATCGCAGAATTGGAAAGGCGCCTTTCGGCCACGGGTGAGGATATGGATCAATCTGCCGCAGCCTTACAAATTAAGGTCACGGAGTTAACTGCAAGAACCCAGGAACTCTGGGATCAAATGGATAGACTATGGGCATCGGCCTGGCGACGCAATCAGTCAGATATCGCGGCTCTGGATAAAACGCTGCAAAAGCTCAAAACAAATAATGATCAATCAGGGCTTAGCTTAAGCAACGATGTAACGGCTAACGATGCACGTATAGACGTATTAAACGAGCAGCTCGTCAACCAATCTAGTTTGATTAAACAATTGGATGAGCAATTAAGCCAAGCCAGCTCGGCCGATAACAATGTTGAACAACAACTGGCCAGCTTACGAGAAAAGTTAATTTCTACTGCATTAGCGAATAACACCTTAACCAATAAATTAGATGACTTGGCGAGGCGCTTAACTGCAGCAGAACAAGTCGCCAAGCAAAGCAAACCGGCCTTGGTGAATACCCCCTAACCCAAAACCGGGAAATCTCAGGGTGCCACAAACCGCAGGCAAAAAAATAGAGCGATTGGCCGCTCTATTTTTTTGCTCATCAGGTGATTTATTCAGCAGGCGTGTCTTGGGCTCTTTTTGCCGCTGACTCTTTTACTAAGGTTTGCAATTCACCCTGTTGGGCCATTTCCATAATAATATCACAGCCTCCGACTAACTCGCCGTCTATCCATAATTGTGGGAAGGTCGGCCAATCAGCGTATTTAGGGAGTTCAGCACGAATATCCGGGTTTTGCAGAATATCAACATACGCAAACTGCTCACCACACTGCATCAACGTTTGAGATGCTTGAGAAGAGAAACCACAATTGGGTAATTTGGGTGATCCTTTCATATAAAGTAAAATAGGATTTTCTTGGATTTGTTGCTGAATTTTTTCGATAATGTCCATGACGACTCTCATTTATATAGAATACTTGTGATCTGGCGTCAAGTTTACCCTTTTCAAGTAGGCATACCAACTAATACTGAATTGATCTTTAGTTCACCCTGTTATGTGTTAGCAATAATAGTTTTTAACCTTGAAAAAAAAATGTCTGACTCAACATTAAGTCTAGGATATAAGATTTTAGTTTTAAATAGTAACCAAGCAATGCTTTTACAAAACAAGATAACGTACTAGCATTCACTCGTTTTGAATAGGCTGCCCCCAATAGGCTGGTCTGAATAGATAGGTCTTAATCGACCCACATAGTTAATGGAGAAACATCATGGCTTTTGAACTACCCGCACTTCCTTATGCAAAGAACGCCCTTGAACCACATATCTCAGCTGAGACTATGGAGTATCACTATGGTAAACATCATGCCACTTACGTTACTAAGCTAAACGGCCTAGTTGATGGCACTGATATGGCCAGTAAAAGCCTTGAAGAAATTGTAAAAACGTCACAAGGCGGTGTATTTAACAACGCAGCACAGATCTGGAATCACACATTTTACTGGAACAGCATGAGCCCAAATGGTGGCGGTGAGCCTTCTGGCGCATTGGCCGATGCTATTACAGCAAAATGGGGATCCTATGCCGATTTCCAAGCAGCCTTGAATGACAAAGCCGTCAACAACTTTGGGTCAAGCTGGACTTGGTTGGTTAAAACAGCCGATGGCGGTTTAGACATTGTTAATACTAGCAATGCTGGCACACCACTGACCGATAGCAGTTTAACGCCGCTACTCACAGTTGATTTGTGGGAACATGCCTATTACATCGACTACAGAAATGTACGTCCTAACTACTTAGCCGGTTTTTGGGCACTTGCTAACTGGGAATTTGCTTCTGCAAACTTCGCTTAATAGCCATCACCAGACTAAAGCCCCGTATTAACGGGGTTTTTTTTGTCTGTAGGCTAATTATTGATTGCACTTAAGATTAAAATATAGAAACCTAAGACCACCGTTTTTTTTACTAAAGAGAGAGTCATGCCATGCTTAACCGTCTGCTATTATCTAGCGTAATTTTGCTACTTAGCGCCATTATCACCGTTCAAGCCAAGGGCAATGGCATAGTGGTATTTCAATCGGATTTTGGTCTTAGGGATCAGGCAGTGTCGGCAATGCACGGTGTGGCCTTAGGGGTCGACAGCAATCTTAAGGTAGAAGATCTGACCCATGAAATTCCCGCTTATAACATATGGGAAGGCGCCTATCGGTTAGACGCAGTGGCAGACTTTTGGCCTGAATATACGGTTTTTGTTTCTGTGGTTGATCCAGGCGTGGGCAGTGATCGTAAGTCTGTGGTGTTAAAAACCAAGAGTAATCACTATTTTGTGACCCCAGATAATGGCACCTTGACCCTAGTGGCTAAACGTTTAGGCATAGCTCAAGTAAGAGAAATTGATGAGAAAGTGAATCGTCTTAAAGGCAGCGAGGCCTCCCATACCTTTCATGGCCGTGACGTCTACGCCTATACTGGCGCACGTTTAGCCGCCAGCGCCATCAGTTTTGAACAGGTAGGACCGATACTGGCGCCAAGTGTACTGAATATCGAACATGAAACCGCCAGAATAGAAGGCGATAAATTGGTGGGTGGCATTCCTATACTCGACCCTGCTTATGGCAATGTATGGACCAATGTGCCTATGGAGCAATTGCTTAAATTAAGTAAAGTCAGCAATTATGCGGATTTATATAGCCAGGCATTTCAAGTGACAGTGAGTCATGCTGGTAGTAAAATATTTTCAAAAAGCATCACCTTCGAACGCTCATTTGCCGGAGTAGATAAAGGACAGCCGCTGTTATACGTCAACAGTTTAGAAAATTTAGCCTTGGCACTGAATCAGGCCAATTTCGCTCAGGCTTATAATGTTAAAGCGGGTGGCCAATGGCGCATCGAAATACAAGTTAACTAGCAGGCCCATCTATGAGTGAAACACAAGATAACAACCCTTTGCATGGTTTAACCTTACAGAAGATACTGGAAGATCTTGAACAAGCCTTGGGTTTTGAAAAGATGGGGCAAAAAGTCAAAATCAACTGTTTTACCAGTGATCCTTCTATTAAGTCGAGTTTGAAGTTCTTACGGAAAACGCCTTGGGCCAGAGAAAAGGTCGAACAGCTTTATTTGAGCCTGCACCAGCCAAAGTCAAACAACAGCAGTGCACACAGCAAAAACAAAAGTCACAACCAAGAGAGCCCTTTTGTTTGGCCTGATTTAACTCGGCCATAAATCAGTGATGCTCTAGCTTGAGCTTTATTTAGCAAAATGTTGTATCAGGTGATCGATGGCCATACGGGCTCGCATAGGCAGAAACTGGCGATCCTGATAGACCACCCAAGATTGAGGATCTGCCCGCCAAAATGCTTGCAAAACGGGGGTTAATTTTTGTTGTTTTATCAATGGCATAAAATTATGCTTAGGCATATAGGCTATGCCTAAGCCTCGCTCGCAGGCACTGACCACCCCATGGGCATTGTTGCTTTTCCATCGCCCTTTAATTTTGATACTTTGCTCCTTGCCTAAATGTTCAAATAACCAGTGGTCGTTGTTAGAAATAATACAACTATGTTGTTTCAAATCCATTGGGCACTTGGGCACGCCATTAGTATTTAGGTACGCATCACTAGCAACCGCCATCATTGGGTGAGCTAATAATTTACGCGCCACTAGCCCAGAGTTCTCTAACTGACCATATCTAATCGCAAAATCCACCCCATCTTCTGCAAAGTTCACTTTTCGACTATTGAAATCCAACTCTATAGACAACTGGGGGTGTTGTAAGGCAAAGTCCATCAAAACAGGGGCCACTTGCTGTTCTGCGAACGTTCCTGCAGCACTGACTCGCAGTGTCCCGGCCAATTGCAGTTGCTGAATATCTATTTGCTCATTGGCTTGTTGTAAGCCTGTCACTAACGCTCGGCATTGATGATAATAGTTTAAACCTGCTGGGGTTAAACTTACTGTTCTAGTGGTGCGTGCAAACAAAGCGCAGCCTAAACGTCTTTCTAACTTTGAAATTTGCCGACTAACATGGCTGGTACTAATGGCCAGCTGTTTAGCCGCTGCAGAAAAACCTTGCCTCTCTGCGACACAAACAAATTCAATAATACCATCAAAGTTTTCCACCACCGCTCCATTGTTGTCAAATGACAATAGTAATTTGCCATTTTGGCATATTGTTGTCCAGCAACAGGTGTATTAATATGCAACAACGTTAAAATGAATCCAAGTAAACCATAGGAAGACCCATGAAAAAAATCCTTATTATTGTCACCAATCATGCCACTTTAGGTACAACTAGCCAAGAAAATGGTACTTACTCTCCAGAACTCACTCATGCCCTGCAGGTCTTTATCAATGCTGGTCTTGACTATGACATTGCTTCCATAAAAGGCGGGGCGGCGCCTATCTATGGCACTCAGATTGAAGATGACCAGGTGAATGACAGCATAATCAAGGACCCCATTTTTCAAGAGCGCCTACAGCATACTATTGCCGCCGCTGATTTAAATATCGACCATTATGCTGCCATTTATTACCCTGGGGGTTTTGGCTTGTTATCAGACTTAGCCACCAATCAATACGTCGCTGGACTGGCTGCTAGGCATTATGAAGCCGGTGGCATTCTTAGTGCTGTATGCCACGGACCAGCAGGACTGCTGCCTATAACACTCAGTACGGGTGAGAAATTGTTGACTGGCAGATCTGTGACAGGCTTTACCCGAGAGGAGGAAATAGATTTTGGCACTATCGATGACATCCCTTTCTTGCTTGAAGAATCGTTGGCTAGAAGTGCCGGACGTTATAATAAAGTGCAGCCATGGGGGGTGTTTGTTATAGAAGATACTAGGATCATCACAGGTCAAAACCCAGCGAGTGCCCATGCAGTCGCTTCATCAGTGGTTAAATTGCTAACCCAGTAAAACATCCTAGACCTAAACAAAAAACAGCCGATCACTTTGATTGGCTGTTAATAGAAGACTGTCCAGTTCTGTCACTGGGCTTTTAATCAACAATAGGCAACATCTTGGCTGCCTGAAAAGATCAGAAAACGTTGATAACGTTGCACACTTGAGATCCACAAAAAGCTCTAAGCTTACCCATCTTTTATCATCACATTACCCCCCACACCCTCACGGTTAATGCCTATTATAATCCGCCTATGAATGAAGTGGTGTTCTCGGCCGCCATATTACAGCCATCAACTTTTAATTTACAAGGGGAAGCTGCGGTCAACTATGGAGGCATAGGTGCGGTGACCGGCCATGAAATCAGTCATGATTTTGACGGTGACGGCCTGTGGCGCAATGAGTGGACAGATGCCGACCAGCAAGAGTTCAAAGACCGCTCCGCTAAACTCATTAGACAGTACAGTCAATTTCAAGCATTGGCAGGCTTGAACGTCAATGGTGAGTTTACCTTGGGTGAAAACATTGGTGATTTGGGCGGTATCAACATTGCCCTCAAAGCATACCCGCTGTGGTTAGATGGCAAGCAGGCCCCAATACTTGATGGTTTACTGGTGTGCAACGGGTGTTTCTAGGTTTTAGTCAAGCCTGGGCCAGCAAATACCGGGACAAGGTATTACATAACCGAGTGGAAACCGACTCTCATTCTCCTTCAATCTTTAGAACCGATGGTTCGGTGCGAAATGTGCCAGAGTGCTATCAAGCCTCTGATGTGAAAGAGGGGGATGCACGGTATCTGGCACCCGCTAACCGAGTGAAATTGGCTAAGGGGGTCCCCTACTGGGGCATCAGCCCCCAGACAATAAAAAGCCGATCATCTGATCGGCTTTTTTATCTCACAGTCACAGGCAATGACTATAACTGCGCAGCCAACCTTGTACCTTGATTGATGGCTCTTTTGGCGTCCAACTCACTGGCAAAGTCTGCACCACCTATTAAGTGATGAGGCTTAGTTAAACCTTCCACTAGTTCACGCAATGGATCTTGACCGGCACAGACAATCACATTGTCTACGTCTAAGATTTGCTCTTGATCATTGATCTTAATGTGTAGGCCTGAGTCGTCCACTTTTAGGTATTCAACACCGGCTAACATGCTCACACCTTTACTTAACAAGCCAGCTCTGTGAGCCCAACCTGTGGTCTTGCCTAAACCGGCTCCTACCTTGCTGGTCTTACGTTGTAATAAGAATATTTCTCTAGGCGAAGGCGCGGGTGCCGCTTTCACACCCTCAATGCCTGCTCTTGAGCTAAAGGTCATATCTATGCCCCATTCCTTCATAAAGGCCGGGATGTTTTGACTGGTAGACTCACCCGAATGAGATAGATATTCTGACACATCAAAGCCAATGCCGCCGGCACCGATAATCGCCACTTTCGCCCCTACCGGTTTTTTATGCACTATCACGTCTATATAATTCAGCACTTTGGCATGTTCGATACCGGCAATAGGCGGTGTGCGTGGTGCGATACCAGTCGCCAATATCACTTCATCAAACTCACTGCTATTTAAACTTTGTGCATCAACTCGGGTGTTAAGCTTGACAGTGACATCCAATAACTCCATTTGACGAGAATAATAGCGCAAGGTCTCGTAGAACTCTTCTTTACCAGGGATCTGTTTAGCAATGTTGAATTGGCCGCCTACTTCGCTGGCCGAATCAAATATTGTCACCTTGTGACCCCGTTGTGCTGCAGTGGTGGCTGCTGCTAACCCTGCAGGACCCGCACCTATTACGGCAATTTGCTTAGGTTTATCCGTAGGTTCAATAAATAACTCGGTTTCATGGCAAGCTCTTGGATTCACCAAGCAACTTGTCATCTTGCCGTCGAACACATGATCCAAGCATGCTTGATTACAGCCAATACAGGTATTGATTTCGTCGGAACGGTTTTCCATGGCTTTAAGTACAAAGTCAGGATCTGCCAAGAAAGGTCTAGCCATAGACACCATATCGGCATCACCACGGGCTAATACTTCTTCTGCCACTTCTGGGGTGTTAATGCGATTAGAGGTAATGACAGGGATAGACAGCGACTTTCTAAACTTAGCGGTGACCCAAGTAAAGGCGGCTCTTGGCACTTTGGTGGCTATGGTAGGAATACGTGCTTCGTGCCAACCTATGCCAGTATTAATAATGGTGGCACCGGCTTTTTCTACCAACTTTCCTAGTTGCACCACTTCGTCATAAGTGGATCCACCTTCCACTAAATCCAACATAGACAAACGATAAATAATAATAAAATGCGGGCCTACCGCGGCACGCACTCGTGTCACCACTTCTAGTGGCAAACGAATACGGTTTTCGTAACTACCGCCCCACTCGTCATCTCTGTGGTTGGTGCGAGCAGCAATAAATTGATTGAGAAAGTATCCTTCCGAGCCCATTATCTCAACACCATCATAGCCAGCCTTTTGGGCTTGCAAAGAGGTATAAATAAAGTCTTGGATCTGCTTCTCTATGCCTGCCGCATCCAGTGCTCGAGGTTTAAAAGGATTGATTGGTGCTTGTACCGCTGAGGGCGCCACCAATGCCGGATTGTAGGCATAGCGACCCGTATGCAATATCTGCATAACTATCTTACTGTCATATTGATGCACCGCATCGGTGATCAATTTATGTTGAGCTACGGCTTCATCCGTATCTAGACGTTGGGTATCTTTATGGGTAGCACCCTCGTCATTTGGACCAATACCCCCTGTTACTATCAGGCCGACTCCACCTTTGGCACGTTCGGCAAAATAAGCAGCCATACGAGTATGGCCGTTAGGGGCTTCTTCTAAACCGGTATGCATTGATCCCATCAAAACTCTGTTCTTTAGTTGGGTAAAACCCAAATCTAGAGGTTTAAGTAAATTCGGATATTTTGCTAAGCCTTGGGCTAATAAAGTACTGTTGCTCATAGTTATCTGTTTCCTGATCTTTTGTTATCTTAGTGGCAAATAATGCCTTACATACCACTGGATTTTTTATGAAGTGGGGCGTACACCGCGGCTCGTTTTTGTTGACCTGCGGTCATGGCTTCTTGTACATCAGGCATTTGGAACATGCCGCTCTGCCAGGTGGCCATATAAGTCAGGCTGTCGGTGACACTATGGTCACGGGTATAATTAATCATCTCTTTACAGCCGGTCACTGCCATAGGCGAATGCTCGGCGATCTTAGCGGCAATTTTCATCACAGCTGCGAGCATAGTGGCTTGATCGCTATACACCTGATTAACAAAACCACAGTCTTTGGCTTCCTCACTCAAAAAGTTACGTCCCGTATAAGCCAACTCACGAATAAGGCCTTGGGGCATAAGATGGGGCAAACGTTGCAAGGTGCCAACATCTGCCGTCATGCCAAGCTCAGTTTCTTTAATGGTAAAATAGGCGTCTTGGGTACAATAACGACTATCAGCGGCACAGATCATATCCACAGCACCACCAATCACCCCACCTTGCACCGCCGCTAACACCGGTAATCGTACTTCTTCTAAGGCATTAAAACTGTCTTGTAACTCCAACACCAGGCGCCTGGTTCTTTCTGCCCTGCGAGCAGGCTCGCCTTGAAAATCTTTGGCCATGTTGGTAAATACCGATAAATCCATGCCAGCACTAAAATGTTTGCCTACCGAAGAAATCACTATCACTCGGGCTTGGGCTTGAGCATCTATTTGCCTAACCACTGCCGGTAATTCTTGCCAAAAAGCCGGCACCATACTATTCAAGGCCTCAGGGCGATTTAATTGGATATGGGCAATATGCTTATTAATACTAACTTGAAGTGTTTCAAGCTTAGAAAAATCGAGATGCGACACAACTATGCTCCTAAAGGTTAAATCAGCATCCTTAAAAACTAAGATTGTAAGGACCCGATCATGTGAAAATTTAAAACTAGACAGCGTCAAGATAAAAGCTTATGTTGACGGTGTCAAGATAACGATCATCAATTTAACTAATACACCCTTATGCCTGAAAAAGACCTGACTCACACAGCAAAAAAGCCTAAGCCAAATAAGGCGGCATACCACCATGGTGATCTGCGCAGCACACTATTAACGGCAGCTAATGTCTTGCTTAAAGAAACCGGTATAGAAGGGTTGTCGCTGCGTAAATTAGCAGATAAGGTGGGGGTATCTCGTACCGCGCCATACCATCATTTTAAAGATAAAAATCAATTATTATGCGCCATTGCCGAGCAAGGTTTTGTGCGCTGGCAAAGTGATGCCAACCATATATTTAATCAAACCCATGTCAGCCCCAAAGACAAGTATCGCCAGTTTTTTCATGGCTATATTTGTTATGCCGCAGATAACCCTGAGCTGTATGATTTAATGTTTGGCCGCACTATTTGGAAACAAAATAGTGCCACCAGCACATTACGAGAGGTGGCGTATCCCAGCTTTAGTCTTCAGGTTGATATGACCAAACAATGGCAACAGCAAGGTTTATTGCCTAACAATGAACACACCCTGCGGCTATCACAAGTCACTTGGGGCACTATGCATGGCATTGCACGGCTATTAATAGACGGGATCTATGCCGACCGCAGTCATATCGACGAAATGTGTGAATGTGCAGTGAACTTGTTCACCCTAAATATGAATTCAAGTACCTAGACTAAAGATGAACAAACAGCATAAACGCAGTGTCACATTAACGACCCACAACCAACAACCTTTACAGGCCTATTGGTATAGCCCGCAGGCTTTAGAACGTTCCACGGCCAAAGGCAAGATTGTATTGGCGTCTGCCATGGGCGTGTCTCAAAGTTATTACCAACCTTTAGCAGAATGGTTAGTTGAGCAAGGTTATTCGGTCTTGACCTTCGACACTCAAGGCATGGGTGAAAGCCTAGTGAAAAAAATCCAAGACTATCACTGCGATCTTATAGATTGGGCCACGGATGACTACTCCACAGCATTAAAATTTGTGCTCGAGTGTCAGCCTAGCGCCCCTGTGTATTGGCTAGGCCATAGTCTAGCAGGACAACTTTTTCCCTTAGTAAAAGGTATCGAGCAGGTGAGTAAAGTTGTCACTATTGCTTCAGGAACCGGTTATTGGAAACATAATGCATCACAACTACGAAACAAAGCCCCATTTTTTTGGTACCTTATTGTGCCCCTTGCTACTGGATTATTCGGTTACTTCCCGGGCCAACGTTTAGGCATAATAGGCAATATTCCTAAGCAGGTTATGTACCAATGGCGGCGCTGGTGTTTGCACCCAGAATATTGTGTGGGGGTTGAACACAATGGCATCAGAACAAAATTTGCGAATATTGATTTGCCCATAAAAAGCCTCAGTTTCACCGACGACCAAATGTTGTCAAAGGATAACATGCAGGACTTACTGGCTTTATTTGGTAGTCAAAACAAGGAGTTGATAGAAATTGATCCTCGGCAGATAGGTGCAAAACGTATCGGCCATTTTGGCTTCTTTAGGGCAGAATTTAGCCATACATTATGGACAGACGTTTTACTTAAAGAGTTACAAAGCATCTAAAGTGAAGTCTGCCAAATAAAAACCTTTTCCGTTAATAATGGCCTCAAGCCTATGTTTGCCTGAATAGTATGGGCGAGTACTCATAAGTTTGAGGGATATCTTTTTGGAAAATGTCTGAGTTTCATTAGGGGCCAGTTGCAGCGCTTTGAGTTTAAATACCTTGGCACTGCTGTGACCATTAGCCTTAACAAAAAACACCTTAAAATCCACCATTAGCTGGGCCAGCTCAGTACTTTGGTTCACTGGTTCAAAATATAATTCTAGGCTCTCGCCTATTGTCACCCTAGTCGCACTCAGTTTAATGT
Source organism: Paraglaciecola sp. (assembly GCA_034111785.1). Taxonomy (GTDB): domain Bacteria; phylum Pseudomonadota; class Gammaproteobacteria; order Enterobacterales; family Alteromonadaceae; genus Paraglaciecola. The sequence goes on along the minus strand of JAWUWP010000045.1, from coordinate 62,043 downwards.
TTTGAATGCTGATGTCCGCAGCATTACCATATCCCAAGGCCTCAAGGGCCCCTTTCTCACCCCGTTTAACGGCGCTGCGTAAGGCGTGTCTAACTAGCCACTGGCGCTCTTTTGAGGCCCCTTTGAGCCAGTCTTTGGCCAGACTCGCTAATAGTTGGGGGTGATCTTTACCAATATCGTTTAGATTATTGGCCACCGAGCGACGCACATAAAGTGCGGGATCATCTTTTAACTGCTCGAGTAGTGCCAGTAGCGGGCTAGGATCATCAATAAATTGCGGTAGCCGTGTTGCCCAAGGTAAACGGGGACGTGTGCCTTCTGAGACAAGACGTCTTATATCTTGATTAGGATCTTTTGCCCAGACTGTGAATAAGTCTAGGCTGGCCTGCGGGTAGGCCTTAATAAAGGGTCGTATAGCAAACTCAGCACTCAATTTTTACGTGAGTAGATACAGAGCCTGCATAGAGGTATCAAAGTCACACAAGCCATTTTTTGCCACATACAAACTATGGGGTAAAAAAATAAAAGACGCCATACTATTATCTTTATCGCCCCTCGACTGTGCGGCAGTTGAAGCTAGCAATATCCCTACAGCTTGGTTAAAATTGGCGGGTAAAAATAAGCTTAAACCTTCGGCAATTTTACGTGCCCTGTCCATCAGCTCTAAGGATAGATAATCTTGAAGGACCCAATCCACAAAAGTTTGTTGCTCAAACTTAGGCGCAACTGTAACCACCATGGTAGCGATATTTTCCACGACCTCAATGCCGTATTGATGTGTTAAAGGTTCGGCCATGATCTCATGCTCTGCCTTTTATCTGGGTGATTTGGACCAGTTAATTCAATTACTGATATTGAACTTTGATGAAATCAGCCGCACGCTCGGCCATCATAATAGTAGTGGCATTGGTATTACCACCGATCAAAGAAGGCATCACTGAGGCGTCCACCACCCTTAAACCTTTTACCCCTTTAACCTGCAATTTCTCATCCACGACTGTAGTAGGATCATCCACACTGCCCATTTTACAGGTGCCTATTGGATGATAAATGGTTTCACTACTAGCCCGAATGAAATCCAAAATCTGCTCATCAGATTGCACTTCTGGGCCTGGCCCAATTTCCCAGGAATTATGTTCCTTGAAGGATTCTGCAGCTAGTATGTCTCTGGCTTTTTTCACCCCCTCAACCATGACCTTTTGATCATCAGCGTGGCTAAGATATTGAGGGTCTATTATCGCATCAACACTAGGATCTTTTGAGTTTAAAGTCACCTGACCACGGCTTTTAGGGTATAGGCAACACACATGTATACCAAAACCATAACCAAAGGCTGTGGTGCGTCCATGGTTTAACAAAATTGCCGGTAAAAAATGGTACTGTAAGTCTGGAACAGCCCCTGCATATTTAGTCTTGGCAAAACCCCCCGCCTCGGCCACATTGCTAGACAGCAAACCTTGGCGTTTAAATAAATATTGAAAAGCCGCTTTTATATAACTGGGCACTGCCCCAAATGACACCGCATAACTGCCCTTGCCCTTACATCGGTGTTGTAATATGACATCGAGATGATCTTGCAAATTCTGCCCCACACCCGGCAAATCCACTTGACACTCTATGTCTTTTTCCAACAAATGGGCTTTGGGTCCCACCCCAGACAACATCAACAATTGAGGAGAATTAATCGCACCTGCACAGACGATAACTTCTTTGCTGGCTGTCAACTCAATAGACTGCCCTTCTAGTTGTAACTTGATACCAGTAGCAGTGCCCTCTTCTATTATTATTTTTTCGACTAATGCTTTAGTCATCACTGTGAGATTCGGTCTGTCTAGGGCTTGGCTAAGATAACCTTTGGCCGTAGAGCAACGCTGGCCTCCTATTTGGGTGACTTGATAGATACCTAATCCTTCACGATCATCTCGATTAAAGTCGGTTAATTTTGCCATGCCTACATCAGGCGCCGCATCCACAAAGTTCTGTGATAAGGGATTAACATGGCGTAAATCATTGACACTCAATGGTCCACTATCACCGTGAAATTCATCGCCACCGTGCTCTTGCTTTTCAGACTTTTTAAAATAAGGTAACACCGTTTTCCAATCCCAACCTTTAGCCCCTTGCGCACTCCAGCGGTTGTAATCTTCTTTATCACCTCTGATATAACACATAGCGTTTAAGGAGCTTGAACCACCTAGGGTTTTGCCACGGGGCCAAAATAACGAACGATTATTCAATTCAGTTTGTGCCGCAGTATTATAATTCCAGCCTAAGTTTGTCAATCTGGCTAAAAAGGCCAGGCCAAAAGGAATATGAATAAAGGGGCTTGTATCTTTACCTCCGGCCTCGATTAAGCATACCTTAAATTGCTTATTTTCCGTTAAGCGGGTGGCCAGCGCCGCGCCGGCTGAGCCAGCACCTACTATGATAAAATCGAACTGATTTTGTGTGAGTTTTTGCATGTTATCGACAACTTTTTCAACTAAAGATGAAAGCCGTAAAGGCCAAAACTGGTTATCAGAGGGTGCCAAGTGAACGGCCAAAAGCCCCACTTTGGATCGCACAACTCATCTGATGTCATACCAGTGAGTGTAACAAATAAGCAAGGCAAATGTTATTTTTTAGTGACTCTAGGTTCTTCCGCCCAAGAATAAGGTTATACTCATACAATTCAAGCAGTTATAAATATTAGCAGAAGGGTCGATAGCATGACTTTTAATAAAAACCTATGAGGTTAATTTTACAGAATTGGCGAGGATCATTTCGACTATTTATGGCTAAGTGGCTGATACGCAGTAAAAAACTAACCCACGTGGATTATTCTGTAGACGAAATCAGCCAATTAATTAAACCTCATCTGCCTATCACTTTGCCTATTACCGTGCCCAGAGGCGACGGACAATTTACCTTGTCGCGGATCAAGATAGTCATACCAAAACACATCAAACATATTCAAGCCGAGTTATTAGGGGGCCTTGAAATCACCTACTTAGGTAACCCTATCTATCGGGCTCACCTTAGCATAGGCGTAAACGCTAGCCCTTTTTACGACCAAGGCAATAAATCTGTGACCTTGCAAGAATTAAGCATTACTCATATCGAATTATTACAGGACGAATATTCCATCCTAAAAGATACCTCAAACATACTCAATGCCTTAGTACCCAGCCCAGTATTGTCTATGGTTACAGGTACCATGAAAACCGCTTTTAACTTGATGACTGGCACAACCGCCGCAGGAGCCAATGCCTATTTCCAAATTTACTTGAGTGGTAGTAAACAGAAGATCTTGGATTATCACCAACCACAGCTCGAAAAAATCATCAAAGATTTGGTGGCCAGCGAAGATATGTCTTATAAGATGAAGATCGATGATTGGCAAGAGCGTTTATTTATTAAATTCGGTAATAAAGTGGAAGTGGAAGATGGCCAGATCCGCTTTAAATTTTAACGAGTTTAGCCATTAGATTTAATCACTGTGATCATTTGATATATCCATAGCCAATGCGGGTTAAAACCAGCAGTGCGCTTAAGCCAAAAACGCAATGATATGCTACCGATAACTGTAGACGGATGGACCGCCAATTAGTCCATTTCGACATTTCCACTCACCCTAACAACTTCAAGTGAAACTATGCCCAACACCTCTTTGTCTTACCCTGTTACTGAAAAAGGTAATGTGATTGATCGCTACTTTGATACTGATCTTGCCGATCCCTACCGCTGGTTGGAAGATGACAGGAGTGTCAAAACCGGGGATTGGGTCAAAACACAAAATCAACTGACCAATAGCTACCTGTCAGATATACCCTACACTGCACAACTGAAAAAACGCTTAGCCGAATTATTTGACTATGAACGCCTCAGTGCGCCCTTTAAAGAGGGGATTTACACCTATTTCTATAAAAATGACGGCTTGCAGGATCAGTCGGTTCTATATCGACAAAAAGCGCCACAGCCGCCCCAGATATTTTTAGATCCTAATACTTTTAGTGAAGACGGCACCAGCTCATTAGCAGGCACTTTTTTTTCTGCTGATGGCAGTGTTATGACTTACCTTATTTCTGAAGGTGGCAGCGATTGGCGAACAGCCATCACTATCAATACTGACAACCAACAAGAGATCTCAAGTCGGCTGATCGATATTAAGTTCAGCCGTATCTCTTGGTTGCACAATCAAGGATTTTATTATTCTAGTTACGATAAACCCCAAGGCAGTGAATTGTCGGCTAAAACCGACCAACATAAATTATATTTCCATAGGCTGGGCAGTCAGCAAAAAGATGACAAGTTAATATTTGGTGGCAGCCAAGAACAAAAAAACCGTTATGTTGGGGCCACAGTAACGCAAGACAGTCGCTACTTAGTTATTGAGGCCGCTAACTCCACGTCAGGCAACAAACTGTATCTTAAACACCTAAACATAGCGGGCAGCGAGTTGCTCACCATATTGGATGATTATGACTCAGATACGGTACTGTTAGATAATAACGGCCATACCTTATTATTTGAAACCAATAGAGACGCGCCAAACAACCGAGTTGTGGCGGTAAATGCCGATGATCCTGGCCCTAATAGGTGGCAAAACCTGATAGACGAAACAGAACATGTATTACAAACGGTCACTGGCGCAGGTTATATATTTGCTCAATATATGGTTGACGCTGTATGCAAAGTACAACAGTTGGACATGCAGGGTAGATTAGTGCGCCATGTGGCACTACCGGGAGTGGGCAGTGTTAGTGGTTTCTCTGGCAAGAAACAACAGAACGACCTGCACTTTACTTATACCAATTACACCACCCCCGGCACTATCTACAATTTTGATGCAAATACCGGCGACAGCTCGGTTTATGCCACCTCAAAGGTACAATTTACCGCCGCAGACTATGAGTCAAAACAGGTATTTTATCGGTCAAAAGATGGCGCTAATATTCCGATGATCATTAGCTACAAAAAAGGCACAGTATTAAATGGCCAAAACCCCACCATCTTATATGGTTATGGCGGATTTAATGTCAGTCTCATGCCTCAGTTTAGTCCTGTGATCGCCGCTTGGTTGGAGCTAGGGGGTATCTATGCCGTGGCTAATCTAAGAGGAGGCGGCGAGTATGGTAAAAAATGGCATACAGCAGGGATCAAGCTAAACAAACAAAATGTATTTGATGATTTTATTGCTGCTGCAGAATATCTGATCGCAACAAACTATAGCTCAAAGGATCACTTAGCCATCAAAGGCGGCTCCAATGGTGGCTTATTGGTTGCTGCGGTGATGTTGCAGCGTCCTGAATTGTTTAAAGTGGCGTTGCCGGCCGTTGGGGTGCTGGATATGTTGCGCTACCATACCTTTACCGCAGGTGCGGGTTGGTCCTATGACTATGGTACCGCCCAAGACAGCCAAACCATGTTTGCCTATTTGGCCAGTTATTCCCCTCTGCACAACGTGAAATCTGGGGTCAATTATCCGGCCACATTGATCACTACTGGTGATCATGACGATCGCGTGGTGCCTGCCCATTCATTTAAATTTGCCGCCACTTTACAAGCGACACATAGCGGGCCCAACCCTACCCTGATCCGGGTAGAAACCAATGCCGGACATGGTGCTGGCACCCCTATCACTAAAACCATCAACGAGGTGGCCGATATTTATGGCTTTACTTTGCATAACATGGGGTTGACTGCAAAAAAAACCTTATGAAAATCAACACAATTTTAGCCCGATAACCGCCCTTATTCACTGAGCTTATGAGCGGCCTTCGTTAAGGGGTAGCATACTTTGTAATGAGCACAGATAAAGCGGCCTGTTTGGATCACCGGCTTATCAACAAACCTATGGGGCTGGTGTTGACTCTGTTGAATAAAAACCTGAATATTCTGCTGATATTGTGCCAGCAAATTATTCTTAATGGTGTCGTCCACAAACGCATATTTTAAGGAGTTTTGCCCAAGCAGGGTCAGTTCTTGCCAGCTTAAATTAAACTCAGTGACCGCCACAAAAAACTCGTCAGTTAGATTGGAGTCCCACATGCCTCTATCGTCAGTAGAAAGGGCAACAGGTATGCCTGTGCGCAGGTATTCTGGGAAAGGATGCTGTGAATAATTATCAACATACTCTAAAAGCTTGTTACTGATAAGGTTGGTTTCAACCAAGATATTGCTATGGCGCATCATCGCCATAGTAGCGGGATCATGGATCAGATTTAATCCATGACCAATCCGTGTGGCTCCTAACAGCAAGGTGTCTCGTACATGGGAGTTAGCGGTATCCATCTCACCAGCATGAATACTTAAAGGTACCTGAGGTAATGTTTTTCGTAAGCCTCGTAATGTCTGTAGAAATCTCAAGGGCCTGCCCTCAGGATGGGCTTCTATGCCTACCATATTCACCGTCACATAGAGATCAGCGTTATCGACTACAAAGCGATACAGTGTTTCGAGCTGTTGTTGGGCATCGGGCATAAAGCGCAATATCGCGGTCTGCAAGCGCACTGTCACACCTGTGGCCTTGGCCTCTTTACTGCTTAGTGTGTCACGAAAAACTTGCGCGACTAAAGTGGCGGCATAAGCTTGACCATCCACTTTTTTATAGTGGTGAGCATTGAGTATGGTTTCTAGATACAGCACACCTTCAGCCGAGAATGCCTGCATATTTTTAATCAGCATCTTGGCCATAATATAGGGATTGGACGTGAGCTCATTAAGTCGCTGCCAATGAAAATAAAAGAACTCATCGCGGCCTTCATCGGCTTTATCTAAGGTAATAGCGCTCAACCAGCTATTTTTTTGTTGGCTGTCTATACCATCCAACCTTTGATACTGCTTTTGCTGGCAGCTATCCAGTTGAGCGTAAGTGCTGTGTTGAATATTCTTATATAAAAGGGTATCTGCCTGCGCAACACTTTGACAGGTATTAAGCAAAGTACGGGTATAATAAATGTAACCACCATTGCCTTGGCTATCGGTGGCCAATTGATACCACCAATCTGGATAGCCCGAACCACTTAGGTGATTATGCAAGTCCCCACCTTTTGGCATAGCATACAAAAAATTATATATTTGAGTCGCACTTGCAGATTGTTTGAAGGACTCAAACCAGCTATCAAAGCTCTGCTTAGCTGGTGCGGCGTTGGACGGGCTGACCCAGACCAACAACAAACAAAATGCAAATGCGAAATTGCCTGTGAAGTTGAATGGCACTAGCTTAAGTAAACTAAGAAGGGTTATTATTGATTTGTGCAAAAGGCTCTTCTTCGACTATTGAACTGACATTTTCTAATAAGGTCTCACCTATGTCTTTAATGCTTAGACTAGGATCTTCGACACTTTGCTCCAACATATCGAAGGCTTCTTGAAAATATTGCGCCATAGGCTCCAAGTTCGAAATATTGTTATTGCAGCACACAATACCGATATTGGCCGTACCATTGTAGGTCAACAAGGTAATGTTAACGCCACCTCCTGGTGTCATGGTTGAGATAGGATAATTAGCCAACAATTGACTGTCTTTAAAATATAAGGTCTCGGCTGGCCCAGGCACATTAGAAATCAATATATTGCCAATAGGTCGCACCCAATCAGATATATGTAGGGCTTCAAATAGCAAAGAAAAGGATTGGATCAGCAAGGTATAATAGCTAAATGCCATAGGGTGCGACACTTTAGCCGTACGTTTGACGACTCGGTGATTTTCGATAATTTGCCGTAATCGTATATAGGGATCAGTCGAACCATGGGCTAACTTGACCGGCACTATGGCGATTTTGTTACCGGTACTTTGCTCACCGGGCTTGCGCAGATTAATAGGCATATTGGTGTATAGGGCTTTTTCAAAGGTATGCCCAAAATCTTTTAAAAAGCGGTGTACACCTATATCAAATACGCATAATAATATTTCATTGGCGGATGCTCTTGTGCGTTTACCTAAGGCTTTAACCCGTGCAAAATCAAAGTCCAAGGTGGCCACCGTTCGTCCTTTTTTTACTTGGCCGGTAAGCAGGGTTTTAGTCCCAGAAAAAGGGATAGGCATATAACTTTGATTGATACGCAGGATCTTTAACAACAGGCGAAACAATATCCATATAAGATCTTTTAAGGTCACTACTGTGTCCCACAGCCCCACAAAGATTGCTTTAAATAGGTTGGTTTTGCGGACTTTTCTAGGTCGATGGTCCGCTGCCCATACTGGTATGAGTTTTTCAGTTTTTTGTGGCTGATATCCCGTTTGAAACCATCGAACCAATGTGGCCCCGTCGCCATACATATGATGAACTTTCACATAAATGGCAAAACGTTGGCTATGATTGTCCTTGATCACATGATATTGCCACAAGGGTTTATCTCGATCTAACCAAGATTCGTGTAACTTAGCCACAAAACTATGTAAGGCTGGCATATCAAAAATATCATCTACGTCATGGATTTGTAGGTGGTATGCCATGTCTAATTTTGGCACTTCAACCAAGGACAATGGGAAACGCAAAAAACTCCTCACCCGACAATTGAAGGGTGAGCTAGCTTGATCAAAGGTCATCATCTGTGCAAACAAAGATTCTACATAATCATCTGGCGCATTATTAGGTTTTTCGAGTAACTGCAGACCTGCTACGTGTTTGGGATTCGCTTCTGACTCTGTGGTCCAAAAGGTTTTATCCAGAAATGTTATTTTTTTACTCACTGTTTTTTCCTTTAGACCATCAGCTTCCCTAAAAAGCCTAGATAACAATATTTTAAAGCCTCACTCCATCGAAAAAGCCTGATTGGTGATCGCATCTTGCAAAGAATGTAACTCCTTTGGCGCTATTTTCATGTAGGGCGACAAGGCAAATAAAATGGCCGACAAACTTCTATATAAATACAATTCTTGATTAATATCATGCCCTTTAAGGGCGTAATAAGTGCCAGCCTGACTAAAAACTAGTCCGATGATCTCAACCATTTGATGACATTGCTGTGGTGATGCAGTAATAGTATCTTGGATCACATATTTAGCCAGTAGATTGGTCACACATTTTTCTTGCGCAGCCATTAGTTGACTAAACTTTTTCGCAACACTGGGATATTTATCGGTCAAATCTGCAGGGTTACGATATAAAAATCTAAAGAGGTGATTCTTTTCAATAATCAAATACAGATAATAAAAAAAATCCTCAATATTAAGTTCCTGTTCTGACTCGCTATAAGGTGCCTCTAGTATGTGTCTTAACTGCTGCTGATAGAGATCAAATAGCGCCATAATAATGGCTTCTTTACCCTTAAAATGATAATACAAATTGCCAGGGCTAATATCCAGCTCCATGGCTATTTCTACACTGCTAACATTGCTTTCCCCCTGTTGATTGAATATATCAAGGGCAGTTATCAATATACGTTCAGCTGTTTTCATTCTATTATCACCATGCGGCTAAATACCGATATGCAAGGCTGTCTAGCCCTAGTATCATTGAAAAACATAAAAGCAAGGTAGCCAAGTCCGCTAGCTTACACTGTTACCTTAACAGCAAATTGAGTCTCCGGGGCAACAAATATATGATCAGAGTATTGTTTAATAAGAAGGGTGGAGTTGGCAAGTCCAGTCTGACGGTTAACCTGGCGGCGATATCAGCTAGCCAAGGTTATTCAACCTTACTCATAGACTTAGATACCCAATGCAATAGCACCTCTTACTTGGGTATCGACCCTGTGCCTAAAGACAGCTCTGTTGCGGATCTATTTGAGCAAACTATTACGTTTCATCTACATCGTCGCCCTGCCATCGATTTTTGTGTACCCACCCCAGTTGAAAATCTGCATATTATCGCCGGCTCAGAACGCTTAACTGAATTAGAGAGTGAATTGGACAGCCGACATAAAATTTATAAACTAAGAGAAGCACTGGCCTCATTAAAAGATACCTATCAACATATCTTTATTGACACCGCACCTGCCCTCAACTTTTACAGTATGTCTGCGTTAATTGCCGCGCAGCGCTGCCTGATCCCCATAGATTGTGACGACTTTGCAAGGCAAGGTTTATACAGCTTACAGCAGAAGATTGCTGAAATTAGAGAGGATCATAATCCCGATTTAGAGATAGAGGGCATTATTGCCAATCAATATATGGGCAACGCTAATTTACCCAAACAAATTGTCAATGAATTGATAGCAGAAGGATTTCCGGTGTTATCCGAATACATTGGTCAATCGGTTAAGATGCGCGAATCTCATCAAGCCAAGCAGCCACTTATTGTGATGGCCCCTAAACACAAATTGACCCTGTCATTAATAGGGATCTTTAATCTACTAGACAAAGCCGCTAAGCCTGCCGGCTGCTCTTAAACAGCATGCGTCCCTGACAGAAGCCCTAGCATCTGCTTGCGCTGTGGCGCTGATTATTGAGATATGTCTTTAATCACTAACTCAAAAGATCCAGACTGCTTATCGGCCAGCATCACTCCTATTTGCAGTACCTGTGCAAACTGTATTGCTGGTGAGTCATTCACCCTTCGACCTCTGTATTGAGCGACAAAACTGTCCGCATCTAAACTTAGACGCTGCCACTGATCTTTAGGACTGCTAAAATGTGCTACATAGGCCACACCATCAACAGTGTCCGCAGTATATAATCGAATTTGGTAGTCTCGGCCATCACCTTTAACCCTTAGTTTAATAGGCAGATTATTCTCGATCATTATGGGCCGTTGGCGTTTAACAGAAGCGAAACCACCGTTATTTTGCAAAGAAATTTCTCCAGCAAAATAGGCAAGGTTAGCCACTATCTTTAGACTCGCCTGTGACTTGCCACCCATGACTGTGTCGTTAACTGAAGACCAATAGGATATTTCTTTAGGATCGGCAAAATCTATTTGCCAAGGGACGTGCGACTCAGCCTTAACACTTAGCATCATTAATGGGCCTTTTAAATAAGTTGGTCTGTGCAGACATACCTTTGAACATCTGCATGCTTGGCTGTTCGGAAAAATGCTCAGCCTGTATCGCTCTGTTAGGGGGATCTTACCTGTTGATAGCAAGCAATGGAGAGTGAAATGGTTTAACTAAATACCAGATATAGCTGCATAAAGCCCGCAGCCATGCCCAAGATGGCACCTGTTACTATCAGTTTCCACTCATCTGCTTCATAAGCAGGTCGCAGCACGCCTTCAAATTCTTCAGGTGACAAGGCTTGCATACGCTCACAAAGATCGTCACCAATTCGTAGGGCTTTATTGGTATATTCGTAGGCATAAGACAAGTAGTTTTGCGAGTCTTCGAAAATACGTTTTACCGATAATTCTTTCATCTTAAAGTAAGTCTCTGAACCAACACCCAAGGCGAAATAGGGTTGAGCAATGGCCACATATCGCTCAATTGCATCGTTAACGTGCAACTCAATCAACTCCAACAATTGCCCCGAACCTGAGCCATTTAATGCGACTTCCATTATATTTTTTGAAGTCATCAACTTAGATTCGATGATATCTGAATAGACACGGGACACTTCATCCTGACGCTTCAAGAACATACCTTGAATAGTAAAGCCTAAAAACTTTACGGGGTGTTTAGGCTCAAAGATAATTTTAAGGGCGATCCAATTGGTCGCATAACCTACTATTAATCCGCCCACCGGCAAAACCCACCAAGTGGGGTGAAAATACCAAACAGCCATAGTGGGTAAACCGAACAAGAAACCAAAATAAAAGCCCGATTTTTCAATAAAAGGAAACTCTTTAGCGCCAGATTTAAGGAAGATCTCATTAATCAGTTCCGGGGCATCCACTAATTGCCCTACCACCAGTTCCTTAATATCCACAATTTCTTCAATATTATGTTTAAAATCATCCACCATTTTGCTGACCACGTTAGGAATGTCGGCTTCTACTCTGGCATACACTAAATTTTTACCGTGCACCGGCAAAGACGCCCATAATTGCGGAGCCGTTTGTTGCATTACATCATTAATAATAGTGCGAACGGTTTGTTTTAATCTGCGGCGGATGGCCTTTGTTAATTCGATGGGATCAATGCGGTCCGCCAATTCTTGCACACTAAGCAACTTGCCCAACACTAGTTCGACTTCAATCTCGGCCATTTCACGCCTTTTAGCAGGGATCAGTCCCTGCCAACCCAAATAAGGTTTGATACCAATAAATTCGATAGGGTAAAACATCATTTTGACTGCTAGAAAATTAGTTGACCATCCCACTATAGCGCTGATAATGGGAATGGACAGCAAAGGTAAATGAGTTAACAGTTGATCAATTAATTGCATAAAATGCTGGTGCACCTTTTTAGTATATTGCTATGGCCTATAAAACAACCTGTGTGCAGGCTAACCATTGCGATTAGAATGGTCAATCTAAAAATACTTTTTAAGTAGTACTCTTGGCCAAACCCGCCACCTAACTCTTATCAGACCAAGGAATATTTAACCTAATAGAGCCCATTGCTGGCCCCTTTAGTGCTCATTGTTGTTTTTTTAGTAGCATTTTCTAATTATTTGCTGTTATATCGAGTAAAAGTAGTCGCTAGAGATAAGTAAGATGTCTGGGAAAACACTTTCCAAGTTACACAAACAGATGAAGTACGCCAGCACCTATGCCCAATACAAAGATGCCGCCACAGCCCACGACCAACTATCTGGCGCCCAGCAATGGAAAGCCCAAGATTACTCTAAAGACTACGACTATCGATTAATTCGCAAGCGTGTGCAGCGTATTAAGCAGGCACGCTCTGCAGGCGATGCCACTGGTCTGATGTATATTTTACATGAAGGTCTGCATGGTAATTTAGGGAATATCTCCTCATCAGCCTTAAATGGTCATGCCATGATAGGCACCAAACATTTAATAGAAAATTTTATTCAACAAGTTTGTGAGGCCTTGGACTTTATTTTTAACGCGGATGAAAATGAAGTGGACTTTTACGAAAAACTATCCTTTTTTGATGAAACTGCCCACGCTTTTGGTCGCAGTTGTATTATGTTAAGTGGCGGAGCAGGTTTAGGCTTTTTCCACTGTGGGGTGGTTAAGTCATTGGTAAAGCATGATTTATTACCTAATGTCATGTCTGGCGCCAGCGCAGGCTCAATTATTGCCGCCTTAGTGGGGACTAGAACTAACGAAGAACTACATGACATTTTATCCCCGCAAGTCATACATGAAAAGTTTAAAGAGTGGCGCTTGTGGCAAGGCTTTGGTAAAGACAGTCTATTAGACAGTACTAACCTTGAGAATGCCTTGATAGCGTTATTTGATGTCACTACCTTTGAAGAAGCCTTCAAGAAGACCGGACGGCATATGACCATCACTGTATCCCCTGCGGATCTCCATCAATTCTCTCGTTTGCTAAATGCTAAAACCTCGCCTAACGCGATCATTACCCAAGCGGTGCGAGCCTCTTGTGCTATTCCTATCTTGTTTACACCTGTGCAGCTAAAAGCAAAAAATCAGGCGGGAGAAGTGGTGCCTTATATCCCCAATAGACGTTTTGCCGATGGCTCTATTATGGCAGATTTACCTTTTGATAGACTGGCTCGATTATATGGCGTCAATCACAGCATAGTTAGCCAAACCAATTTAATTGCCGTGCCATTCTTAGCCAGAGACAAACGTGATACTAAGGGTATTTTAGGTTTAGCATGGCAACATTCGGCTAATATCGCTAAAATAAACAGCATTTTTGCTTTTGATGCGATAGAGAGTTTGATCAGCAACAAAGCCGTCAAACTGGGTATTCATAAAATGCGCTCGGTAATAGATCAACAATATGTGGGTGACATTAATATTTTACCCAGTGCCAATTTTGCCAATCTAAAACATATAGGTTCAAACCCAAGCTTAAAGAGCATCAGTGAGCTAATCCATCATGGCGAGCGAGCCACCTGGCCACAACTGGACTTGATCAAACGTAATACTATGATCAACAAAACTCTGCGCAAATATCTAAATCTATTAAAAGAGCAAGAAACACAATTACGCAGTACCCCGGTCAATTAACACCCGCCACTTACTGGCAATATATTGCGGCGTAAAGCCGCATATAACGGGTATCAAACATTAGGGTCTACTACCCTATCCTTGGCAGCTAAGCCTTGATATTAATATTGCCCACCTTGACCTGAGTCAAACCGTCTTATCTCCTGCGGTCCGGTGCAAGGAGCTCTTTTACCGATCATCATGAATGTTAATCCACGGCCAAGGGCACGCAGTCGCCCTTTTAAGACAGGCATACTGAAACGCAATAGCCCAATGAAATACACAGATAAGCTAGCAGTTTAGTGTCGATATGACCGCGGCTAACACCACAAAAGAATGACTAGCCGGCTGTGCATATCTCATCGGTAATCGAAGCTTGGCCAAAGGCCACACAAAAAAACACCAATCAAGCTAAGGCTAGATTGGTGTTGATAAGACTACAGAAACTTATGCCGACATTGAGGGGTTCAAAAACACCGCTATTTAGTCTTTCTTAGGCTCTACTGACTTGGTTGGAGTTTTAGCGGCAGCAGGCTTGGTTGCTACTGTGCTCGCAGTGGCAACAGCAGCAGGCTTAGCGACGACTTTGCTCGCTGTTTTAGCGGCTGCAGGTTTGGCTGCAGTGCGTTTAACCGGTGCTTTTTTGGCTGCAACTGGTTTTGCCGCTTCAGTGGTCTCTTGACTCGCAGTCTCTTGCTCTGACGTTTTAACTTGAGCAAGCTTAGCCACAAGGTCAATCAAATTATCGACACGCGCAGATAAGGTTTTGATCTGCTCGTCACGATTATTATTACCTAAGCCAAGTGTTGTTCTTAACGCTAAAATTTTATCTCTTAACATCTTTCTAGCCTCTAATTTTGCTTGTAACTGTGTTTCAATTGACTCACCCTTTTCAAGTAACTCATGGACAAAGGCTGAGCCCTCCACAAATAATTGATCGAACTTGTCTGCTGCTTTCTCGCGCCCGTTATCATAAGCACCCACACCAGCTAACCAAGCTTGACGTGCAACCGATCCAATCTTCTTAGACATAATCAAGCTGACTCTCCTCGTATTTTGGCATATATTAACCCGCGAATAATAAACAACAAAGCCTGATCCAACATCAAGACTAGATCAGAGTTTTGTTTAATTACTTAGCGGCTAATTTTGCAACTGCGTCAGTCAATGCATCAATTTTTGCAGTCAATTCTTCAACTTTCTGATCAGCACTTACTTTATCAAGACCCAACTTCTTACGTACTTCAGCTACGCGAGACTCAACTTTATCTTTAACTTGGAATTTATCTTTAGCTTCAGTTTCGATTTTTGAACCTTTAACCACTAGATCATCAAACATCTTACCGGCTTCGGCACTGATTTTTTCGTAACGACCTTGTGCTTCATCAAAACTCTTACCATAAGCACCAAGACCTGCTAACCAGATTTTCCGTGCAAATTCTTCAGCTTCGTTTACTTTACCTTTGATATTATCGATATTAGACATGTTATCTTCCTCGTTTAAGTTTGTTTGTATACCCTGATTACCAACAAGCTTAGAGAAACAAATTAGAAAACGCATACTAATTGACCAATTATCTGAGTTCTTTTTTAGAGAGGATTATATCTTGTTGTTTTATAGGTTATTTTTAATGGGACTTGGCAAAGGGTTAACAAGATAGTTAACCCTTATAAATGAAATTCAGGTGAAGCTTTCCTTAGTCCACTAGTCCTTTGGGTATATCAGCACGTAATTCCTGCCAAATTTTACCACTTTCAATGCCGTATTCTCTGATCACTAGAGGCACACTTTCGTAATCGCCCTGCTCTGCCAGGCCCAACAACTGTTTATAATAACTCAAGGTCAAGTCTCGCGAGTTCTGATTTGAAAAGTAATATCCACCGATCCGCGAATATAGCCCTCTGAAACCATTCATCATCAACACATAAACGGGATTGCCTGACGCAAAAGCCAGATCATGGTTTAGCTGGTAATCATGCTTGGCAAAGGCTTGTCCGTCATCGGGTACCTCTACATATTGATTTAATATCTCTATGGTTTTGTGTTGATTATTGCGAATAGCCCCACGAATAAATACCGCGCTTAGGTTAGTGCGAGCGGCCAGCAGGTGATCCACTAGCTCTGAAATACCGTCTTCATCTAAACGGGCCAAGGTTTCTAAAATATTTAATCCTGATGTTTCCCAAAAATTATTCACTTTAGTGGGTTTGCCGTGTTGGATGGTTAACCAACCATCACGGGCAAGCCTTTGTAATACTTCACGTAGTGTAGTTCGGGTGACCCCTATCAACTCTGACAGCTCACGTTCGGCAGGTAAAATCGACCCCGGAGGAAAGCGCCCACTCCAGATAGATTCAACTATATATTCTTCAGCGAATCCAGCCGGGCTTTGTGCTTTGTATATCATCAAAAACTCACTTCATTATCATTATTGTTTTTCTTATTGACTGATTGTACCAGATGATATTTGTTGGTAACAACGAATCTTTGATTTGTTATGGAAAAGTAGCCTAGATGTTGACTGATTTTTGCCTAATTGTTTATTTAAGCATGGGATCTTAGTGAATTATTTAGGTACACTCTAAACGTTAGGGCCTCAATAGTCACAATAATGAGTCAGAAATATTGCTTATGCAAATGTCAATACCCCAAGCCTTAGCCGCCAATTTCTTAGGTAAAGCCCCAAATTGGTCTAAACAAGCCATAATATTCTTGCTGATCCTTAACCCTATACTCTTTGTTATTAATCCTTATATAGCGGGTTGGGCATTGGTTTTAGAGTTTATTTTCACCTTAGCCATGGCTTTAAAGTTTTACCCCTTGCAACCTGGTGGTTTACTATTGATAAAAGCGCTATTTATTGGCATGACGAGCCCCCAACAGATGCAACACGAAAGGGTGGTCAATATAGAAGTGACTTTCCTGCTGGTCTTGATGGTGGCCGGGATCAATTTGATATGTTAGCAGTAGGCCTTAATACTGGCACCAACCTGCCTAGTGTCGCGACACCAAGTGGGCAGGCAGCCTTCTTGTTCCTGCACACATTCGCTATTGCTCCACTACTGGGATTGTCCTATGGCACTGCCCGATACAGTAGTACTGACGATAGTGAGACTAGCTGCCACCTACTTTGGACGACTAGATCTAACGAGCTTGTGCGACATGCATTGGATTGAACATCATTCAGGCGTTAATCCCAGTAGTGTGCCCATCGCCCACTAATTACCCAAACAGCAGATAGGAACACCTTATAATGTTACACACAATATCCGACTTAGGTTTAGCAAAAAGGGCATGGGCATTATTGTTTTTGTCTGCCCTAGTGTTAGCAGTTATCGCCCTCTATTTTCAATATTTTAGGGGGCTAGCACCTTGTATAATGTGTATTTATCAACGTACGGCTGTGTTTGGAGTCATGTTCGCCGCCTTGCCTGTGATATTTATCAATAACATGCTCAGTCGATTAATAGCATTTGTTGGATGGGGAGTATCGGCAATTTGGGGCTTGCTCATAGCCATAGAGCATGTGGATATACAAACTGCCGCTAATCCGTTTTTCGCCACCTGTGAAATTATTCCTAACTTCCCGTCTTGGGCGCCACTGCATCAATGGTTGCCTAATATCTTTGCCGCGACTGGCGACTGTGGTGATATCAATTGGGCATTCTTTGATATGAGCATGCCCCAATGGATGATCGTTGTTTTTGCGGTTTATACGGGTATATGGGCCCTGGTATTGGGCAGTCGACTCTGGATCACTAAGTCCTTCTAAGCAGATTAACTTGTAACATAAGCGGTTAACCCACAACCGCCTATTGTTTGTCTATTAATCGAGGTCCTGCATTGGCCATAAGGCGATATAGTCTTCAAATTGTTCAAGATCCACATCATGGTCGGCCACAGTTTTACCTCGGACAGACATACCCACCTTATGCATCACTGACTTTTTACCTTTGTTCAGCAAGGGATGCCAACTAGCCAACCCCCTATTTTCATGGAGCCTGCGGTAGCTGCAACTATTAGGCATAAAGAAAATATCTTGTAAGTTTTCTTTCGTCAGCTGTACGCATTCTGGCACTAAATGGGTGCGCTGGGCATATTGTGTGCAAGAGCAAGTTTTAGTGTTTAATAATCCACAGGCAATATTGGTATAGTGGATTGTTTCACCTTGATTAAAGTGTGAAGTGGCAGCGGTCTTTGTGGCAGCTTGATCATCGATAAACTTGTGTAAACAGCATTTTGCACAACCATCACAAATGCTTTCCCACTCTTGCTCTGTCATGTTTTGCAATGACTTCACTTCCCAGAAATTATCCATTTTCACCACGTAACCTATTAAATAATAACCAAACCATGGCTTCGCTTCTATTATCAAAATTCTTAATTGGCAGCTCAAACTTATCGGCCAGAGTTTCAATCACATTTTGTACATTTTGTTTCTCTGTGATGATACGTGCAATTTTAAGATCACCTAACCAATTATAGTCATGCATGTTATGCATAACTTGGGTAATGTCTATTAACGGACAACTAAGGGTTAATGCTGTGACATCGTGCACCACATTTTTGAGCTGATTTTTACCCCCTAACTTGATGATCGTTTTTAGCATATGTTCGAAGTCTCGGCAGCGCGTCACTTCACCTCGCGATTCACAAATCAGCAAACTATTCGCTGTGTCAATTTTGTAATCAAATGAAACAGTCATGAGTTAAACAATCTCCACTTGCTGAGAACAATAGCCATCTAGTGCCACCTTGAGTTGATCTTGTGCTTACCACTGTCCTACCCCATCAGGTGTGCCCGTCATGACTATATCACCGAGCAGCAAACTAAGGGTATAGAAAATGTGCATCAGTTAATCCACAATATCCATCAAATACTTTAGCCCACTCCCACGGATGACCTTGTTTTTTTAATTGGGTGCCGCTCTGTTAAGGTTAGATCTCATCCTACCCCATATCCCCATATTGCCTGCTGCACATCTTATTTCGCATCCTCAATAATAGGCGGTTTAATCAATATTGCTAACGCCACCTCATCATGGCAGGGTCCTGATGCATGAGCCAAGGTAATGCTCTGAGTGAGTGGCATCATTGCAGTATTTGGCTTCATCAATAATAATGGCTGTTAGGCTTGGTATTGCCAAGCTCATGAATATGGCTTAAATAATTACGCCCCACACAGAGCACTTTGCCCATTGGCAAATCAATATCTGCACCTTGAACCTGACTATCTGTGTCACTAGACAAAGACTTACTTACCTTTTTTAATCCGATCAGTTAAATAGCTCACCGATAGACCAAAATAACTCGAACGGTTCCATTTCATCAAGGTTAAAAAGTTATTATAGACCAAATAGACTCGCCCTTTAGGGCCATCAGGAGCAATTAAATTGGCGTCGATACACACCTTAGGTAAGTCAGTGCCAGCATAACGTTTCACGCCCAACGCCTGCCACTGTGCTAAGGATTTCTTGTGTGTCGACTTTAACCCAATCAATTTAGGGTCTAAGCTGTCAGGCATTGTCACTTGCCTACCCCAAGTGCCAGTATCGCTCCATCCCTCGGCGCCCAGGAAATTAGCAATTGACGCAAATACATCACCAGGCTCAGACCAGATATCTATCTTACCATTACCGTTGAAGTCCACCGCATAATCTAAAAATGATTGGGGCATAAATTGACTTTGGCCCATAGCTCCAGCCCAAGAACCGACAAAATCCTCTTGCCTGATATGTCCTTGTTTGAGTATGGACAAGGCGGCAAAAAGTTGTTTTTTAAACATGACTTCGCGCCTGCCATCATAGGCCAAGGTGGTTAATGATGACAACACTGGATGTCGCCCCATAATCTTGCCAAAATTACTTTCGTTACCCCACAGGGCAACGATAAACGATTTTTGCACCCCATACTGCTGCTCCACTTGTTCTAACAAGTCAAAGTGTTCAGCCATTAGGCTGACCGCCTGCTGGACTTTCCAATCCGGTACACGGGTGGCAAGGTAGCTGTCTAGGGTTATTTTTGTTTCAGGTTGATTGTTATCTGCTTGCACAGTGGATTGTCGATAACTCACTTGGCTAAACACTTCGTCTAACCATGGCCGGCTGTAACCTAAGCTCAGCGCCTCTTCTTTAAGTTGCCCTACATATTCAGTAAAGGTTGGTTTTGTCTGCCCCTCTTGACTGAAAGTCAGCAACAGCCCTATCGTCAATAGTATACAAAGTCTCATTCAACCCTTCGCTTCAGCAACACAGACTGCTTACAACTGTTGTTGAAGGTGAGATTTCAACAAGTCCTCAACCGGTGGTGGAAGTTGCAAATAATAGCCTTTAAGGGTCAGTTCGCTGCGTAACCTATTGATATCCACGCTGGCCAGTTGACGATCTTTCTTGAGTGGCATGATCATCAAAAACAAGGGGCGACCAAAGGTTTCTAGTAAGGCTTTGGGAACCTTAGAAAAATCATCCCGACCTGGCACATACAAATAAGTTTCGGCTTTTTTACTGCTTTTATAGATTGCACACAACACTAACCCTGCTCCTTTGCCATATTGTGGGCCAAGCACAATGCCGGCAACTTGTTTAAGGATGCAATAAAGAACTCTCGACGCCAGCCATTGATAAGATCAGGCACTAAACCCATGATACGGCTGTCATCTTGCTCAAACCAGCACCATTTCATCAACTGATTAATTTGTTTCTTAGAGCCCACCAGCTCAAGGGGCACATCAAGTTGTTCGGCTACCTGAATGCAAATATTGCGGATACTGACCACAGTATTCTTATAATCATCAAAATCATTTAAACGCTCGACTCGACGTGGGTAGTCACTACTATCGACTTGCCCACAGGCTTCAACAATATCCAGTAAGGCTTGCCCGTGTATCCGCACTTCATGGGGATTAACACCGCTAATAGCCCGCAGCTCAGTCAGACTAGTAGGCTCTTGCCTGGCTATTTCCAGCAAGTTTTCTTCTCGGACCACAAAATTTAGCGCCATATCTCGTTTTCTGGCGGTGCTGGTGCGCCATGCCGCCAATTCTTTCAAGATTAAAATCGACTTGCCTGATAGCTTCCAACTGTTTTTGAATCCTAGATAGACAGTCTCTAAGGGGATCAGTTTTTGTTTTTTACTGGCTAGGTTAGCGATTTCTGAGTACACCCAGCTCAGTTTTTGCTGCGCTTCAACTTTTTGCAATAATTCAGGATAGAGTTGATATAAAAACAACACATCATTCGCTGCATAGACACATTGCTCTGGTCTTAGGGGCCTAGCTAACCAATCTGTCCTAGACTCGCCTTTGTCAACTGTCACACCCAACATAGTGTCTACTAGCTTGGCATAACCTAAAGACGCGCCCATACCGATTATACTGGCGGCAAATTGACTATCAAAGATAGGATGAGGCATTATCTTAAAGGCATGCCAGAAGGTTTCGAGATCTTCAGAGCAAGAATGTAAGACTTTGACCACATTAGGATCAGTTAATAAGTCCTTCAAACTAGACACGTCATCTATCGCCAGCGGGTCCACCAACACCAAATCTTTACCGTCATAAAGTTGAATTAACCCAAGTTGAGGGTATAAAGTGCGGGTGCGAACAAATTCGGTATCCACTGCAACAAATGCCGCTTGGCTCGCTTGCTGGCAAAAATTGACTAGGGCCTGTTCTGTGTTAATAAAAGTATATTGCATGTGCATCCAAAACGTTAAAAAGCCGGCATAAGCCAGCTTTTTACTTAAAAGGTAAAAATCAAGACTCGGTTATTTGTCCCTCAATTCTGTGCCCAGTATCTTACCAACATTACTTTTAGGAAGCTCGTGCATAAACTCAACTTTTTTCGGTATTTTGTAGCCGGTTAAGTGTTTACGGTAATGAACAATCAAATGAGTCTCGGTAAACGCTCATTGTGACGCACAGCAAAGAGCGGTGCGATCTCCCCTGACACCTCGTGAGGGATACCCACAGCAGCCCCTTCAAATATTTCGTCATGCATAACCGCTACCTCTTCGATTTCACTTGGAAAGACATTAAAGCCCGATACCAAAGCATATCTTTTTTACGACCAACAATATAAAAATATCCGTCCTCATCACAAATCGCCACGTATCCTGTGGCTAACCAGCCATCCACAACCATTTCAGCGCTAGCCACAAGCCCCGTTATGTCTAGCGATCAGTGATCAGTAGATTGGCACAACCACACTTTAAAAAAGATAGGCCATGACTTTGCAGGGAAAAAATATGATAGAGCGGGATGGCTGTCACCACCCATTCTTTACCGGGTATCATCATCGACTCAAAAATAGAGGATGTCTGCTCTAGGTTAGCCACAATATTTCTATGGGTTAACATTGCCCCTTTGATGACGGCAAAAAATATGGGGTTTTAGGTCGATCATAAGCCGGTATTGTTTTCTTAACATGCTTAACCACAAAATTCATCACCCGCTTTTTAAGGAGAGTCAGCATATCCGTGTCACTAGTGAGCAATACCTGTGCAATGGTTATATTTTTCATCACTTCACTAGGGTGCAGGCAACATAATGGCGATAGCGTCACTTTGTTTAAAAACAGAATGTTGTCAATAGGCGGTAAAATTCATCGATTGACGGTCTAATTCAGCAAAGGTAATGCTTTTACCCATGTTGATATAACTGATATTAGTCCCACCGTTTTCAACAGATTGTTCAAGAATATCCACTAAGGACGAGTCACCCTGGAGGTTAATTTCAGCCGGCACTTTAGGGTCATCATTTTTCAATCAGATTTTTCCACTTCACCTCCAAATGTACCAGGATTGGCAACGGTTAAAATTTAGGTCAGTACAAAAGTTAGGTTATTATGGTCAATAGGGCTAAGCGTATTATGCTGCCATCTGGGGGGCAATGGTGTGACAAAGATACATTAACAAGCAATGATTCATTGCTTAACCTGTAAGAATTTAAGTATTTCTTGGGCAACTGGCTGGGCATTGTCCATATGCAAATGATGATGTCCATCACATTGCACTGTGGTGAGCTTGTTTACCCAATCGAGTCGCTTTTGCATGGTATTTCTCATGGACTCGAAACCCTGTGCTCCATTGATCAACAGCATAGGGCAAACAATCTTATTCAAAAAGGCTTGCGCCTGAGACTCTGTCACTCTTAATGAGGAGAAAGTGCGCAATCGCCTATCGGTAGTAAAGAATAATTTCTCTCCTTCTTGGCGAATATTGCGGGTCACCAACAACCGAGCAGAATCAATAGACATGTCCCCTATTTTAGCCCTGGCTTCTATGGTTTTCTGAATGCTGTCTGGATGTCTTGCGTCACTTCGTTGTGCTTTTAGACGGCTGATAATCGAATCTTTAAGTTGTGTCGGGCTAGTCTGCGCATCCTTACTCATAGGCCCAAAAGACTCGATAGATATCAGTTGGGTCACATTCTCGGTAAAGCAACTGGCATACATAGAGGC
This sequence comes from Paraglaciecola sp., assembly GCA_034111785.1. Taxonomy (GTDB): domain Bacteria; phylum Pseudomonadota; class Gammaproteobacteria; order Enterobacterales; family Alteromonadaceae; genus Paraglaciecola. Next base: position 38,632 of record JAWUWP010000045.1, on the reverse strand, counting down.
AATGATCCCTCCCATAGAATGCCCTAATAATATAAAGGGTTGCCATTGTTGACTATCTACCAGCTCGTGTAAGTCATACACAAAGTCCGTTAAATGGTAGTGGCTACCTAGGCTTCTATGATCGGACAAACCGTGTCCCGTGACGTCTAACGCCACCAGGTAATAGTCAGAAAAATAGCGGGAAATGGGCGCAAAGCTGGCCGCATTGTCTAACCAACCATGTAACGCTAAGATCATGGGTTTAGAGGGATCACCAAAACCTATACCACGTAAGGTGAGGTTACTAAGAGGAAACTCAAGAGCTTGTTGCACGCACTATCCTTTTACAAATATCGAAAATCATGGGCCACTGCTTTTACTCAATAATAAGCAAGGTACCTTTGAGATTGTTAGTTTATACAGGCATAAAAAAACGGCAAAAATTTGCCGCTTCTGCCACCTCATTATGCCTCAATCGGCATAGGGTGACCGCCCCTATTTATGGGTTTGTTGTGTGACTTTGGGCACTGTAGTAGAGCGACTACTGGAATTAAGCTGATTGCCAGAGTGATGGTTCGGCCCAGAGGTGCGAATGATCAACCGTCTAGGGTATAGACGTGGAAAATGGCCATACCAATAATCGTAGGGCCAAATATGTACACTATTGATGTTAACCCGCTGAATATTTCTCCATAGATGGTAGGCCTTAGCATGGGCTTTTGGGAACACGTATTTAGCCTCGCCCACTAAACCATCTTCTAAGCCCTCAAGCTGCGCAGTAAAGGTCATTAGGCGACCGACTTGATACACCATAGGATCCATAAATCCGTCTACAGAGATACGAAAACGTCCCATGCTTTCATCCCCCGTTATAGGTCGGCCATAACTCGTTAAAGGATAATAGACCAATTCCAATAGCGTCGATTTTTCTTTATTTTCAATTTTAGCAATCGCTCCCCCCCAACGTAATAATTGACCTTTAACCTGCTCGGCTTTGGAGGCCGCGTCTTGGTAGCTGACCAGCTTAGTCCTATCTTCAACTTTAATTTTATCTGGGAAAGTAGAACAGCCAACTAGCCATAATGTCAGTAACAACATGCTTATACGGGAGGTCATAAAAATCCTTGGAAATATTGATTGAGTTGCACATATACTAAGTATATTAGCTCATTAGTCACTAAATTTTAACCGGCAATTATTAGCACTAGCTAAACAAAGGTATCAACCCCTAACAACAATTGCACTTGTTGCCTTTGCTGTTCTTTGTCAATGCTTTGATAGGCGGCAATAGCGCTCTTTTCATTTAAGCTACTAGTAGATGTTGACCCTGCTTGTTGCTGAAAAGTTTCAGCTTTTTGAAAAGCTTCCGCTCCTCCTTGGCGAATAACCGGTAGCTGAGCAAGGGGGATTTGCTCAGTTTTATCTTGCACAGACTTAACTTCGCGGGTTTTATCCCGGGAAGAACGAGCAACATCTAATGTTCTCAGTGTCGATGAAGATAGAGATTCTATAGCCAACAATTAACCTTATTATCTAGGGGCAAAGTTTTGCCAAACATGCAATATTTGGCCTCTTTTTATGAATTTAATACAAGAATTGTTCCAATATTACGCAGACGCCGCCAGGCTGTGCATTATTCTCGACCTGGTAGTTTTTTCCAGGTGACCTTATCACGCAAATAAACCGGTCGGATCTCATCCCCCTCAATAGCCTGTCCCGCTGCTATCAAAGCTTTAGCCAGAGGCAACATATGCAGAGCATCAGGGTATAGCAGCTCAGTTAACACTTGCACTCTAGTGTCTGGATTGAGCTCAGCGTAGGCTTGCCATCCTGTGCCTACTCCATAATAGTCCAAACCATCGACTAGTAATGAAGCCGCCTCTTGAGGCGGCAATACTTGTTCTTGGTCGACAAGTTGTATCTGGCCTTGGTGATCCTCATAACGAGCAAAGTAGACTTCTGACATACGCGCGTCTATGGCACAGGCGACCTGTTTTACTTGATATTGGGCTGCGGCTTGTTGGGCCATAGCGGCCAAGGTTGAAATTTCCACAACTTTCAGTCCAGTGCCTAATGCTAATCCTTGCAAAACCCCAGTGGCGATGCGCACCCCGGTGAAACTGCCAGGACCACGACCGAAGCCTAAATAGTCGAGTTCATTTAGGCTGAGGTTGGCCTCTTGTAATACCTCGTCAAGCATAGGCAATACTCGCTGACTATGTTGCTGGGGGCAAACTTCGAAACGGTGGTAGACTAGGTCATCAACACCAAGGGCCACAGAACAGGCTTCAGTTGCCGTATCTATAATTAGAATTTTCATTTTTTTGTCTCGGGATCGTGGATCTGGTGTAAAAAATTAATGGCTTTGGCTAAATCTCTGGTGCGATGCATATTAGGCAAACTGCCCATAAATATTTTACCGTAGTCTTTGGTGACTAATCTATTGTCACAGATCACTAACACGCCTTTATCGGTTTCATCACGAATTAAACGCCCAGCCCCTTGTTTTAGGGCGATAGCCGCTTGGGGGATTTGTAATTGCGCGAAAGGATTACCCCCAGATTTACGACAGTCTTCTATTCGTGCCTGCAACAGAGGATCGTCCGGTGAAGCAAAGGGCAATTTATCGATTAATACACAGGTTAAATCATCCCCGCGCACATCTACCCCTTCCCAAAACGCACCTGTGCCCAGTAATACCGCATCCTTATTGGCAATATAGTCTTCCAATAACGCTCGTTTGGTGGTGCTGCCTTGCACTAAAATAGGATTATCAATTTTATCTGCTAGCTGGGCGGCAATGGCTCTTAAAGCGGCATGGCTAGTAAATAGCAAGAAGCACCGACCACGGCTGGCCTTGACTAACTGCACAGAAATATCGAGCAAGGTTTGGCGCATTTCTTTGGCATTAGGCTCTGGCAAGAATCGAGGCACACAAAGCATGGCCTGGCTAGAATAATCAAAGGGACTGTCTAGGGCTAATGTTTGGGCATTATTTAAACCCATTTGTCGCTGAAAATGACTAAAACCTCCATCTACCATTAACGTGGCAGAGGTAAATACCCAGCTTCGTTTGGGTTCGGCAATAAAGTCGGCAAATTTTTGGGCGATACTCAAAGGTGTTAAATGCAAGACGATATGTCGCATACTGGTTTCATACCAAAGACTGACACCAGATTGCGTGACATCTGTCACATGGGCCAATTTACCTTTTATCTCTGAGACCCGTTCAAATATGTTATCGACATCTTTGTCACGTCCAAGGTGTAATTTTAACACTTCATGTAGCACCTTGAGGCTATCGCTCAACTTCGAAATTTGCGTCTGTACATCCTCTCTGCTCAACATTTGTCGCCAATTGCCTTTCTGCCCATTTTCAGGGAACAACAGACGCAGATCGGCAGCAATCATCCGGCACTTCTCTGCGGCAGTTTGCAACTGTTTGGCATCTTTGAGCACGGTTCGATAAACAATATCGATATCCCGACTGATATTTTGCATTTGTCGACTGGAAAAGGTTTCCCCAAAATATTCACTGGCAATATCGGGTATTTGATGAGCTTCATCGAATACCACTAAGTCCGCTTCTGGGATTAATTCCCCAAAGCCTGTGTCTTTTAAGGCCATGTCGGCAAAAAATAGATGGTGGTTCACCACCACCAGATCAGCGTCTAAGGCTTTGCGTCTGGCTTTGACCATATAACAATCTTCAAAGTCAGGGCAGTCCTTACCCAAACAATTGTCTGCAGTGGAAGTAACAAAAGGCAGTACTTTGGCGTCTTCCGCCAGCGTTTTCATGTCCCCCATATCACCAGACTTTGTGGTAGAAGCCCATTCTCGCACTTTAGTTAATTCCACCAAGGTTTGTTTTTCTAATAGGTGGTTACTGCCCCCCTGCTGATGCTGACGCAGGCGATGTAAACATAAATAGTTGGCCCGACCTTTTAACAAAGCCGTTTTGCTATTGACCCCTAACGCTTTTTTAACTAAGGGTAAATCTCGGTGAAACAACTGCTCTTGTAGGTTCTTGGTACCAGTGGAGATAATGGTTTTTTGTCCTGAAATTAGCGCAGGCGCAAGATAGGCAAAGGTTTTACCTGTGCCTGTGCCAGCTTCTACAATCAATGGCGCCTTGATCTTAATCACATTTTCCACCGCCACCGCCATATCAGTTTGCGCCTGGCGAGGCACAAATCCCTGTATGGCTTCAGATAACTTGCCATCCGCAGCGAACAACGATGATGTTTTGGACATAAAGCCTTATATAAAAATAGTGGGAGAAATCAAATTAGTACGCGATTATGCCAAAATCTACTCTTGATAGTAATAGCCATTTGCAGATTGGTATCTGGTGAATATCGTGATATTTTCTGAGGTACATCAACTTGAGAGCTTATTTATGCCAAAAGCCAGTGAAATTAAAAAGAACGCGGCCGTTGAACATAACGGCAAAGTGTACCTAGTCAAAGAGATCAACAAACTCACACCCAGTGGCAGAGCCGGCGCCAGTTTGTATCGGATGCGCTTATATGAGGTTGCCACCGGACATAAGGCAGACGAAAGTTTTAAAGCCGATGAAATGTTAACCACTGTAGATTTTCACCGTAATAAGGTGACCTTCTCCTACAAAGATGGTGATGAATATGTGTTTATGGACAGTGAAGATTACAGTTCTTACTTCTTAAACCAAGAGACCATCAGTGATGAGCTATTATTCATCACAGAGGACACTAAAGGTTTACAGATATTATTAGTCGAAGGCGAGCCTGTGGGGCTCGAGTTACCGGCCTCAGTAGAGTTGCTGATCAGTGAGACTGATCCGTCAATCAAGGGCGCCTCTGCCAGTGCTCGTACTAAACCTGCCACACTAACAACAGGTTTAGTGGTGCAAGTGCCTGAATATATCGCCAGTGGCGAAAGAATCAAAATCAATACGGCAGAAAGCAAGTTTATCAGCCGAGGGGATAACTAACCCTAGCTTAACAAGATAACACTGAGGCGCTACGCCTCAGCGTTTTCTATGCTGATAACGACAGACTTGTAAGCAGGGGTATTGCTTTTGTCGGCCACACTAGTGAGGGGGATCAAATCATTGGTTTCGGGATAATAAGACGCCGCGCAGCCTTTGGGTATAGCAAATTCAACTAGTACAAAGTTTTCTATTGTGCGTTTTGCAATCTGTTGTTGCGGCCAATGACTGTGAATATTGACCCTTTGCCCCGCCACAAAGCCTAAAGCAGATATATCTGCAGCATTTAGCAATAACACCCTACGACTACCATGGATCCCACGATAACGATCGTTGTTAGTATAAATGGTGGTATTAAATTGATCGTGACTACGTATTGTCATCATCAACAAACAAGCATCAGGTACATCGATGGCTTGTATGGGATTCACCACAAAATTAGCTTTAGCGTTAGGAGTCGCAAACTCTCCCTTGTCTCGCACTAAATTTGGCAACACAAACTCATTCAACGCATCAAGACGCTGATTGAAGTTCTCGAAACCTGGTACCACTTGGGCGATACCATCACGGATCAAGGAATAATCTTGGGTCATCTGCAACCAGTTAATCTGAGTGTTGGCTAAGGTTAAGGCGGCTAACTCGGCGACTACTGCCACTTCACTTTTTAATGCCTGAGCCGCGGGGGGAATTTTGCCATGGGAGGTTTGCACCACCCCCATAGAGTTTTCTACCGTTACGGTTTGCACACCACTGAGCTGTGTATCAATTTCAGTGCGCCCTAGTACCGGTAAAATTAACGCGCTCTTGCCCGTATAAAGATGGGATTGGTTCAACTTAGTGGATACTTGTACCGTTAATTCACATTTAGCCAAGGCAAGTTTAGTGGCACTGTGATCTGGGGTAGCACGATAAAAATTGCCACCTAGAGCAAACAAGACTTTAACCTTATTCGCTGCCATAGCATGGATGGATTCTATGCTGTCATAACCAGGCTCTCTGGGTACATCGATACCAAAGGTTTGTTGCAGTGCATCTAAGAATGATTTGGGCGGCTTCTCCCAAATACCCATAGTTCTATCGCCTTGCACGTTGCTGTGGCCACGCACGGGGCACACTCCGGCCCCCGCTTTACCCAAGTTGCCCTGCAACATTAAAAAATTCGTCATTAACTGAACATTGGCCACCGCATTTTTATGCTGTGTCATGCCCATAGCCCAACAACAAATGGTTTGCTTTGAAGCACAAGCAATATCTGCTGCTTGACTTATCTGTGGAAAACTTAAGCCACTGTGCTCTTCTATTTCTGGCCAAGGTACCGCCAATATATCTTGTTTAAATGCCTCATAACCCGCGCAGTATTGTTCAATAAAAGCATGATCTAACACTGTCTGTCCCGCTGCATCTCGCTCAATCAATATCTTGCACAGGCCTTTAAGAAAAGGTACATCTCCGTTGATCTTCACCGGCAAATGTAAATCACGCAATGAGGTACCTGTGCCAATCACACCTTCGATTTCTTGGGGGTTTTTAAAACGTTTAAGCCCTGTTTCATCCAAAGGGTTAATAGCAACAATTTTTGCCCCTTGGCGTTTTGCCACTTGTAAAGAACTCAGCATACGGGGATGATTTGAGCCTGGGTTTTGGCCAAACACAAATATTGCTTGGGCCTGTTCTAGATCATCTAATGAAACCGTACCTTTACCGACTCCTATGGTTTCCATCAATCCTATGCCACTAGACTCATGGCACATATTCGAACAATCTGGCAAGTTGTTCGTGCCGTACGCACGCACAAAAAGCTGATATAAAAAAGCGGCTTCGTTACTGGTGCGCCCAGAGGTATAAAATGTCGCTTGATCCGGTGAGTCTAAGGCCTTCAAATGTGTGGCGACCAACGCCAAGGCCTTGTCCCAACTAATCGGCTGATAGTGACTAGCCCCTTCTGGTAAATACATGGGCTCAACCAACCTGCCTTGATCATTTAACCATCGATCAGACTTTTGTTTTAAGGTTTGAATGCTATAACCACCCAGTACTTTGGCCGTTAAACGCTTCAGTGTGGCTTCGTCTGCCACTGCTTTGGCGCCATTTTCACAAAATTCAAAACTGGAACGTTTACCCAAAGGATCTGGCCAAGCACAACCGGGGCAATCAAAACCTTTGATCTGGTTAAGTTGTGCTAATAACCGAGTGCCCTTGATGGGGCCAACTTTAGCGCTGACGTGTTTATAAGCTGAGATGACTGCGGGCACACCAGCTGCCCACTCTTTATGCTCTGACACCGACAGTTTCTGTCCTAAAATTTTATTTTTTTGCATATCACCATCAGCCTACTAAGTAGAAATGACTAAGTGTTAACCCCATCAGCGCTATTGCTAGAAACTCAGCATGGCCTGACCCGAATAAACATTAAAACCACTGGACTTTACAAATCCAATTAAACAAATGTCACATTCTAGGGCCAGATCGATGGCCAAGCTAGAAGGGGCACCCATGGCCACAATATAACAAATATTCGCCATGGCCGCTTTTTGCACTAATTCAAAACTCACTCTACCACTAAGTACCACACCAAAAACCCCCGAGCGGTCAGAAGCTGGATATTGGCCAGACGCGGGATCGGCCAAGGACTTAAATAACGAATGGGCATTGGCGCCAATCAATTTATCCAGGGCATTGTGTCTGCCCACGTCTTCTCGCACATCCACTACCTGCAAATTTAAATCAAATAATGCCGCACCATGAATGCCACCGGTTTGACTAAAAACGGCTTGCTGGTGACCTAACTCCATGGCTAAAGAATAGACAGCATTGACTGCCAATAAGGCACTGTGCAGAGGTATGATAGGCCTAGAAGGTACAGGGATCCGCTCTAATAAGTCTTCAATATTTTGTTGGCCACAGACCCCACAGGCTGAATTAACCACTTCTAGGCGTTGATATGGTTCAATTTTAAAATCACTCTGGGGTGCTAGCGTCACCAGCACCTGATTGGTGGGCTGATTTTTTAGCCGTGCGGAGCCCGTGTATTTAATCGAAAGAATATCTGTTGGCTGTGTTAGGGCACCACTGGTATAGAACCAACCTGTGACCAGGTTAATGTCGTCAGCGGGCGTGCGCATAGTGCTAAACAGCTTTTTGACGGTGGCTTCGCCAGTCTGGTGATGATGAAAAGATACCCAGATCTCTAAAGGCTCTTCTACCGCGACCCAGTCATAACAAGACGATGGGCGATCACCCTTAGCGGCCATAACAGTGGACACTTTTTGGATCAGATATTCTTTGCTTGATTGCACTAAGCTTTGCTCTTGGAGTGTGGGTTGAGTCTCACGCTACCCCAGACAGTCAAAAGGGTAAAGCGGTGATCCCTAAAATGCCTATCCATGCAGCAAAAAACAGCTTCAAATGTTTAGTTGAAAAGTATAAAACCAAATGTTTGGCGACTATGCCGCCCATTATGGCTCCCGCGCCTGCAAAAAGCACCACAGGCCAATAAACGGCTTGGGTCTCCACTAAATGGAAAATAATCCCACCCCACACTGTAAAAGCACTGAGAATAACGGCCGCTGCAATAGCAAAAGTGACATTAAACCCACGCACAATCAAATATACGGCCAGCAGCTCACCCACCCCTATGGACAACCAAGCGGTGATCCCTCCCCCTATCAAGGCAACCAGGAGCAGCCCAAACCAATCGGCCGGTGCCAAATGAGTACGATAATGAGGATGTTTAACTAATAATGTGGTGGCAAGGATCACCAAGGACAAAATAATAGAAAAAGCACCAAAGCCCACATGTAGGCTATTAGGATCGCTAAAATGAGCAAAAAACTGAGGGTTAAGCTGCACCATCCAGACTCCAATAATTGACAGGGGCACTGTCACGGTCAAGACTGGTAGCAGCGGTTGCCATTGTGACCTAGTTGGGTCTTGATCCTTACTTAGCTGGCGATAAAACAACCACCAGGTGATAGCCCCTGCACTCATGCCGCAACATTGAATGGCAAAACTGGTGGCAACTGAGGTAGCCACAGTAAAATCTAGCTGGTTAAAAAACGGCATAAAAACCACACCACCACCGGCACCGGTAGCGTTGGCAAAAATAGCACCCAATATGCCCAGAAAGGTAAAACCGCCATACTCTTGAAGGACTATCCAAGGTTGCGGAGTCACCACTAAGATACTGAGCCAAGCTAACGCTAGAAAAACCCGGATCTGAACAGCAGAAATTTGCGAAAACATCAAAAATACAGTACCTATATAGAGAGAAATAAAACAAAAGCCAAAGTCTATAACAACAAATATATTGTCAAGAAGCTAATCACAGCTAAACGTTAGAGCAAGTGGAAAAGATCAGTTTATGGTAAAGGTAGAATATAAACACAAGTTAATGATCCTCACCCTACAACCCAATCGCTCGGCAAATTGGCATCAAACTAAATTATTGATAGCCGCCATGGCCATCTTCATCAGCATTATTGCCCTGATTTGGACACTGGTTGGCGCCTGGTTGATTTTACCTTTTGCCGGTCTAGAAATGAGCCTATTAGCGTTTTTAATGTATCGAGGGTGTTATGCCACCTATCAAAAACAAATTATCACTCTTGATCCCACTCAGATCACTTTTCAAGCAGGGGTCTATTATGCCAAACGTTATTGTTGTTTAAATCGGTCTGAGCTAAGGGTCAATACTATTAATCCCAAAACAGAATTTGAGCAGACTCAGATCAGTTTACAAGATCAACATAACCGGGTAGTCATAGGGCAATTTTTAAACCAACAAGATCGTGAAAAAGTGCTCAGTTATTTTAGAGAGGCACGCTTATATATTCACACCGAGAAATGGTGGCAACCACCCTAGCCACTATTGGCGCTACATTGCTAGCTCTAGTAGATAAGACTCAGGCATCGCCTGAGTCTTATTGGTTGACCAGCAACACAGTGTTAGAAACTAAAAGGTCAATACATTGATCTCTAAGTTATTTAGCTTGCCAGCTAAACCAATTTGATATAGCTGTTGAATGGCTTGGGTACCAGAATAATGAGCAACGGTGATCTTAGAGAGCATATGTTGCGAAAACCCTTGCCAGCCTTGTGTATAGCGTTTTTCAAAACCGGCATGGCCCCATTGCCCCGTGCGCATTTTAACTTGACTGGGTGCAAAGAAAAACTCGCTTTGTAGATGCCCTTCTGGCTTATCTTGTTGTGCATCAACATCAGTAGAGCCAATTAACACCAATTTGACTAAACAGGATGCCATATGTGCTTGTAGGCCCAGTAATAATGCTTTATTACCGGCAAAATCTAATACCCAACTTGCTTGATCCTTAGGTAATGTCAACACTTCATCATAGGTTAGGACTTGATCATAACAGCCTAAATCTTCGGTAAATTTTTTGTTGCCTGGGGAGGTGCATCCTATCACTTGGTAGCCTTCCCCCCGCGACGCTTTATGTTTCATTAACAAGTGTGCTGCGCCATAGGCCGTTTTGCTGGAGGCACTGGTCAATATCACTTGTTTGATATCTTGTTCTTTCTCTTGCGCTGCTTGCAGCCCCTCACCCACAAAGTCTTCTAATACAAAAGAGGTCATAAATAAGGGGCGATAATTGAGTTGCCATGCCTCACTATTGACCTGATAACTTGGATCAGTGGCGCAACGTACATAATTATCATAGACAGGTGAGATGCTTTTACGTTTTTCACCTATATCGAAGAAATGTGTGTCTGATGTTTTACCTGGGCTAATCACTAAGTGTGAGGCCATGGGTAAGTAGCCATAAACTTTCTCTCCTACTAGAACATCCGGATGTTTAGAAGCAACGACAGTGGCAAACCCCCATACTGGCACTATACCCCATCGATCATCTGCCGGGAAAAAGCCCCAATAGGCCATTTTATCACCAAACACCGCATAGGTTATATTGTTTGCAGAAAAGCCAAAGGAGTCGACCTTCAACACCGCGTCGCCTGCGGGTAATGCGGCTAAGTCTAGCCCTTGTTCAACGACTTTTGTATTGGCAACATTGGCTTTTTCGATCCAAATTTGTCTTACTTTAATTACTTCTGTCATGATCTTTTTCCTAGCATAAGGGTTATCTATAAGATTAAGTATTCAGCTGCCCGTTCATAAGTATAGGTTTTTACGCATGGGAAATGACATCACATTTTTGAATGTGCTGAAATAAAATTAGATGATTAATGCTTGCGAAAGCACAGAGGGTGATATGCAAAATACAAAAGTTCCAGACAATCAGTTCGACATAGTGGTATTCGGCGCCACCAGTTTTGTGGGACAAATAATTTGCAAGTACTTACTAACCCACAATGAAGGGTTAACATGGGCCGCAGCCGGTCGATCAGAGCAAAAACTCATTGAGCTGAAAAAAAGTTTGGGCCATAGTGCCAATGACCTTATCACTATAGTGGCTGATGCCACAGATGAGGAGCAATTAAAGCAGCTGTGCGCCTCTACAAAAGTGGTCATCTCCACAGTGGGGCCCTATGCATTATATGGGGAAGCTTTAGTTAAAACCTGTGTGGCCTTAGGAACAGACTACTGCGATCTAGCCGGCGAAGTGCAATGGATCGCAAAAATGCTGACTCGTTATGAACCACTCGCTAAAGTTTCTGGTGCACGTATCGTCAATTGCTGTGGTTTTGATTCAGTGCCATCGGATCTAGGGGTGTATTTTTTGCAGCAAGCATCCAAGGAACAATTTGGTAGCACTTGCAGTGAAATAAAAATGCGCGTTAAAGCAATGAAAGGGTCAGCTTCTGGCGGCACAGTGGCCAGTATGACCAACATTTTCAAAGAAGTGGTCAAGGATCCTGAACTGCGTAAAACCTTGGCTAACCCCTACTCCATCTGCCCTCCTGAACACGGTTTTAAAGCCCGTCAAAACAATATGACCCGTCCCCAATATGACGCTGATTTTGATAGCTGGACGGCACCTTTTGTGATGGCCGCCATCAATACCCGTATCGTGCATAGAAGCAATGCTCTGGTGGAGGGTGGCTATGATCAAGACTTCCAATATAATGAAGCTATGCTCACCGGAAAAGGCATATTAGGCAGTGGTATTGCTATAGGTGTGGGTGCGGGCTTGGGTGGTTTTGCTATGGCAGCAGTCTTGCCACCAACTCGTTGGGCCATGGAAAAATTCATTTTACCCAAACCAGGAGAAGGCCCAAGTCCAGAAGCTCAAGTGAAAGGTTTCTATGATCTGCGTTTCTACGGCACCACCACCGCAGGCCAAGAAATCAGATGCACAGTGACAGGGGATCAAGATCCAGGTTATGGCTCAACGGCCAAAATGATCACCCAGTCAGCCATTTGTTTAATAAAAGAGGTCACTAAACAACAAAAAGAGGGGGGATTTTGGACACCTGCGAGCATTTTTGGGCAACCACTTATTACTCGTTTAGAAGCCCATGCTGGCCTTACTTTCACCATAGATAAATGATCCGTCCTGACTAATACTTTAGTTAGGCCAAAACCGGTAAACCGTGCTCAGCCTGCTTACTGCCATGTTTTTGAAATTTTTTGATTCAAAACATGGCAATAAGCAGATTTTATCAATACTGCAATCATGAAATATGTATTTATGCCGTTAAAAGCACTATTATCGGGATAATAAAACACACAGGAAACGCTATATGAAACGTTGGTTATCGAGATATTTATCTGTTTTGACTCTAATTCCAGTGGCAGGTTTGTTATTGTTTATTGCCAATGATATGTATCGAGCCTATCACTCTTTTGAACAGGCAAATGAGACTATTGCCAATGCAAGACTGGTCAAGATGACGAGCTCATTGGTGCACGAGCTACAAAAAGAGCGCGGCATATCTGCAGGTTATATTGGCTCAAATGGCAAAAGATTTGCAACAGAATTACGCAGCCAAAGAACCAGCACCAATAATTCAGCACAACAACTTACGGGCTTTTTGCAAGACACAAACTATCACGAAAACACAAAATCCGTGATACAACAACTCAGGCAAAAACTCGGCCAATTATCTAATGTCAGGCGCCAGATTGATGCACTCGACATCCCTCTAGCGAAGGCATTAGGATATTATTCTGGTAATAATACAGTCATTTTGGACCTTAATGGCAACCTAGCCTCTAGAACAGAGGAAGCCAACTCAGCAAGAAGGTTTCTTACCCTATACAATTTAGCCTATGCTAAAGAACAGGCTGGTGTAGAAAGAGCAGTACTTAATGGTGTTTTTGCTAGTGGCGCCTTCACGCCAGAGTTATATTTGCAATTTATCACCCTGGTCACTAAACAAGATACCTACCTCAAGTCCACCTACAATGTGGCCAATGTCACCAACAAATTGGTGTTAGATCAATTTAACCAATCCCAAGAAACACGAAAGGTAGAACAGTTCAGAGATTTGGCTAAAAACAGTGACAACGGACTTAATGTTGATGCCAATGCTTGGTTTAGTGCAGCCACTGCCCGTATTAACAAACTTAAATCGACAGAAGACGCCCTATTAGATGAAGTGATGCTTTACAGCTCAGAGATGGTCAACTCAAGACGCATGATTATCCTGTTTCAGCTGGTGTTATTTTTGTTGGTGTTAACTTTAGGTTATGGGGTCTTTAGCACTATTAATTTGCGCGCTAGACAATCCAATGAGATCAATAGAGTCATGCGTAAAGTAGACGGGGAGAAAGACTTTACTGACCCGGTTGAGGTGTTCACCGAAGATGAACTGGGTAAAATTGCCGAACTGATCAATCTAACCTTTAAAAACATCCGCCTCGACTTTATTAGTTTTCAAAAAAATGCCCAGGAGATTGGTGAAGCGACGCTGCAAGCGGCCAGCGCCACAGATCAAAGTAAGGCCAATTTAAATCAGCTACAAATGAATATTTCTAGTATCGCCAGCGCTACCGAAGAGATGAGTGTCAGCATCACCTCAGTGATGGAAAATATGCAAGTGGCTTCTAATGGCGCTGAAAACGCGGCAAAAGAGACCCTCAATGGTGAGGAGGCAGTGAAAATCTCTATGAGAGGCATCGCTGAAACCGCTGATGAGGTGGCGAAAGTCGGCAATACCATCACCGAATTAAATGGTCGAGTTAATGATATTTTAGGCATGGTAGATGTGATTAAATCAGTGGCAGAACAAACCAACTTATTAGCCCTCAATGCCGCCATTGAGGCAGCGAGAGCCGGCGAACAGGGCAGAGGTTTTGCAGTAGTGGCAGATGAAGTGCGTTCATTAGCCCAGCGCACCCAACAATCTACCCAAGAAATATCCAATGTAGTCGATGTGCTAAAAAGCAGTTCTCAAAATGCCTTTGCCAGCATCGAAAGTGGCAATCAACAAGCTAGAGAAGCAGTAGTTAATGCAGAGAAAATATCCGAAGTCCTGACTAAGATTGTCGATAATATCAAATCCGTTGATGATGTGACCCGTGTGATCGCCAGCTCGACCCAAGAACAAAGCTCTGTCATCCAAAGCATCAATAGTAATGTGGCGAACATCGATGATCAGGCTCGAGAAAATGTAGTAGGCGCAGAGCAATTGTCTGCCGCAAGCCTAGTGCTTTCGGAAATTGCAAAATCCATGGAAAAACGTATCCAAGCCTACAAAGTATAAAATGATCTCAAGCTGGCTTAGCCAGCTTGAGATCTCAGTCTATAATAAAATATTCCTCAATGGCTCTGTCTAATGCCACAACGACTGCTGCCCCTAGCTCAATTTTGCCTTGTCCATTTAAACTCTTGGCTTTATGAAAGTTCAACTTGATAATGATAATGGTCACTGCGGCATCGACTTACTCGATATTCAATGGCTTTAGCATCTAAAGAATGGGTGATACGGGTTACTTCTAGTAACGGCTCACCTACTTTTACACCTAGCATTTTGGCATCTTTTTCAGTGGCTAAATCCGCCTTGATACTGTCCCTTGTATCTCTGACTGTTAGATTAAATTGAGTCTGATAAAAGTGATACAAGGTGTGGGGTATTTCGGGCTCGGTTTCCAAGGCTTTAAAATACTTTCGCGGCAAAAATATGGTTTCCGCAATACAAAACTCATTGTTCAATATTCGCCTTCGACATAAGATTATCACTTTAGCTCTGCTTTCCAGCTCTAGCGCCTTAGCAACCTTAGCGCTGGCCACTTGCGTGTCAATGGATAACAGTTCGGCTTTGGGCAACTCTGGACTCTTGCCATCGGCAATCAAAGGAAAAAAACGGTATAAACTGTGGTGGCCAGTATGCTCTGACACAAAGGTGCCAATGCCTTGTCGCCGAGTAAGAATTTTGGCCATTGTTAAACTATTTAACGCTTTACGCACAGTGCCCTGGCTGACGTTCAATTCTTCGGCCAGTTGGAACTCGTTGGGCAACATCTCGCTAGGTTTCCACCTTTGCTCCACTATGAGTTGAGTCACATGCTCTTCAACTTGTTTGTACAAGGGTTGAAAAGCCATGCCGGGATGGCTGAGTTTGTTATCGAAGCGTTTTTTGTTCATAGGTTTTAATACTTATTCAAGGTCATACTAGAGTAATCTTAACTGTCTATCTTATACAAGATAATTAATGCTCACAGGGTCTTAACTTTAGATCCTATTATTTACCAATGGTAATTTGGTCCACTACTAGGATGAGAAGTTGCAACTGATTTTTACTGTTGATTGACAACAAATTCACACTACTATAACTTGTGTCTTATATAAGATCACAAACATAGATTTAACATAGTTGAATATGGCTTATTCAGTCAATGTTTGCAGCAGATAGTCTAAGTGAAACATATAAAATAAAAGGTATTGTCACTAGTGGTTGATTTAAGTAAACCTGACTGGGATCAGGTACAACAGGTTGAAGTAACGGGCCAAGCCTATTGTAATGGTGATAAAGGGGTGGTGTTACCCACCTCTATGGGTGATCTACGGATCAGTTTACACAGCTGCGGATTCCGTCTGTCTATTGGTCCACAGGATAAAGCCGACTATGGAATACTGGTCGCCGCTCCCTGCCCCTTGCCTATCGAATGCGTTAATTTTAAGCAAGAAACCCATATCAATGGGCTGAATAGTGTCTCTGAGCTAAGATTAATCATCGGCCATTCACCTTTTACTTTTGAGTTAAAACGAACCGAACACAGTTTACAAAAAACCCCTAATGATGGGCATTTTGTGCGGGAATATCGATTGCCACCCTTGGCCAAAACCCCACAAGGTTGGTGGTTTAGTTTAGATCTCGGCGCAGAAGAGCCCGTCTATGGCTTGGGTGAAAAATGGTCGAGCCTGAACAAGCGTGGACAACTTATCCGCTCATATAATCATGATGCCCTAGGGGTTAATGCTGAGATATCTTATAAAAACACCCCTTTTGCTTGGAGCCCTCAAGGTTGGGGGGTATTTGTCCATACCCCTGCGGCCGTCACTCATGGGGTAGGTTATGCCCCGTGGTCACAACGTGCCTATACCTTGTTAGTGGAAGATGAACTGTTAGATCTGTTTTTGCTAACCGGCCAAGACGGCAATGAGATGCTTGACCATTATACACAATTAACGGGCAAAGCACCGATCCCACCAGTATGGAGTCTAGGGGTCATATTATCTAAAGCCTATTATAAGGACGTCCCCGAACTCTTAGCCACAGCAAAAGCCGTCAGGGATAACCAGATGCCTTGTGATGTCATCACCCTTGATGGCAGAGCCTGGCAAGACACAGATAGTCGTTTTGCATTTGAGTGGGATCCCAAGCGTTTTGATGATCCAGCGCGGGTCATTCAACAACTCAAAGCCCAGAATTTTAAGGTCTGTGTTTGGGAATATCCTCTGGTGTCAGTGACCAACCCTCTATTTAAGGAGATGGCCGATAAAGGTTGGCTGCTAAAAGACAAACGTACGGGTAACGCTTATCGTTATCAATGGGATATGAGCGCCTTTGCTGAAGTACTGACACCTTTACCGGAGTCAGGCATAGTCGACTTTACCCACCCTCAGGCTTTTGAGTTTTGGCTAGAGTCCCATAAACCCTTATTTGATTTGGGTGTGGACATGATCAAAGCAGACTTTGGTGAACAAGTCGAAGATGACAATATGCTTGCCTTTAACGGTGACTCTGGACACAGATTGCACAATGTATACAGCCTGCTGTACAACAGCTGTGTATACCAAGCGGCGCAAAAATACTCACAAAATGGGCCATTTTTATTTAGTCGTTCAGCCTGGACAGGTTCACAACGTTATCCTAGTCAATGGGGCGGGGATCCACAAGCTGACTGGGGTGGGCTGATAGGCAGCATCCGTGGGGCATTGTCTTGGGGTATGTCTGGCGCACCTTATTATGCCACCGATGTCGGTGGATTCTATAAAGACACCCGTGATGCGGAGCTATTTGTACGCTGGTCACAAACCGCGGTGTTTTCTGCTCATATGCGTTTACATGGTATTGGTCAACGAGAACCATGGAGCTACACCCGAGAGGCCGAATTAGCGGTTAACCAAGCATTAAAATTACGATATCAATTGATCCCGTACATTCAACATGCCATGCAACAAGCTCATGAAACGGGTCAACCATTGATGCGAGCTATGCCTTTGGCCTACGCAAAAGATAGACTAGCAAGAACTTTCGAGCTGCAGTTTATGTTTGGTGACAGTTTATTGGTGGTACCCTGCACCCAAGCAGGTGGACAGATAGAATTTTATTTGCCCGAAGGAGAATGGCTGCGCTTTCCCCAACAACAACAATTTTGCGGGGGTAAAGTGTACAAAATGACCTTGGCCTTAGACGAAATGGCAGTCTTTGTTCCAGCCGAACATTTCTTGCCTATAGGGCCAGATATTCAGCACACCGAACAGTTATCTGAACCACGAACAGGCAAGCAGGTGAGTTATTATTGGCCCACAACAAAAAAGTGAAGCATTGATGTTTAAACACCTTAAGCCGCTACTACATAACATTAACCGCCCATTAGGCAAACTTAACTACTGTATAGCCAATATCGCTAAAAATTTAGCGGGCTTGTTGTTAGCTATAATGTTGCTAATGATTTTAAGTCAGGTATTTTTTCGCTATGCCTTAAACGACTCACTGACCTGGACCGAAGAGTTGGCCAAATTTTCCATGGTTTGGGTGGCCTGCTTGGTTGCACCTTGGGCCTACCGTGAAAATCTAAATGTATCGATTCAAATGTTTGCCGATAGCCTGCCACCTAGATTGAGGCGAGTCTGCGAAATTATTATCACTTTTTTAGTCCTCACTATTTGTAGTCTGTTTTTTATTCAAAGTTTAGCGTTCTGGCAAAGTGGCCTGACCATAGAGGCGTCTTCTGTACCTATCAAACTGGCTTATTTTTATAGTTGTACACCTTTTGCCTTCGCCGCAATTTGTTTAGTGGGCTTGGAAAGATTAATCGATCAGCTATGCCAACCTCTAGAACTGCCATCCACTTATCAAGAAGGATTCGAATAGTATGTCTTTAAGCTATTTTTGGGTGTTTATTTTACTGTTAACCGCAGGTACACCAGTAGTATTCGCATTACTGATAGGCCCAGGCGTAAGCCTAATGTTAGACGGCAAAGAAGTATTCTTTTCGGCTTTGTTAAATCGATTGTATTCAGGCATGAATTCCTTTCCATTGATGGCGGTGCCCTTTTTTATATTGGCCGGCGAGCTGATGAACCAAGGGGGGATCACTCAGTCTATCGTGCGTTTTAGCCAAACCTTAATCGGTCACTACCGAGGGGGATTAGCCCAAGTCAATATCTTATCCTCAGTGCTATTTGCCGGACTTTCTGGTTCGGCCGTAGCCGATACCTCGGCCTTAGGTAAAATGTTGATCCCCGCTATGGAACAAAATGGCTACAGCAGACGCTTTGCTGCGGCTGTTACCGCTGCCTCATCTGTGATAGGCCCTATCATTCCTCCTTCGGGCATAATGATACTCTATGCCTTTATCATGAATGTCTCTGTTGCTGGCATGTTTCTGGCCGGCATTGCGCCAGGCTTATTGATCTGCGCAGGCCTAATGATAGTCACCAACCGTATTGCTAAAAAGCGCAACTACCCTGTGGCGAATGCCAAAGCCACATGGCATGAAAGAGGCAGCGCCCTAAAACAATCTTTTCTACCTCTATTAACCCCAGTCATATTATTAGGGGGCATAGTGCTAGGGGTGTTTACGCCGACAGAAGCCGCAGCCGTGGCCGCAGGTTATGCATTAATCATTACCTTGTTTGTCACCCACACCCTGCAATTCAATAAATTACCGACTATTTTAGTCAACGCAGCCGTGCAATCTGGCACCATATTGTTACTGGTGGGTTCGGCCGTCACCTTTGCCTGGATCATCACCGTATCTGGCATGGCAGACATGTTAGCCTCACAAATAACCGGTATCACCGACAATGTGCTATTACTGCTGTTGATCATCAATCTATTTTTATTCGCCATAGGCATGTTTTTAGATGCAGGACCGGCCATCTTAATATTAGGGCCGGTGTTAGCCCCAATTTTCATATCACTAGGCATTGATCCCTTACACTTTGCGGTGATCATGTGTGTCAATTTAACCGTAGGTTTAGCCACCCCGCCTATGGGCTTAGTGCTCTTTGTAGCGGCATCTGTATCAGGTGAAAAAACCGAAAATATTGCCTTAGAAATGTTACCGTTTTTAGCCGTAGAAGCGTTTGTGATCTTCTTGATCACTTATTTCCCAGCGCTCACTATGACCTTACCCAGACTATTTGGATTTGCCTGATATGCCTTCAAAAATTACGGTATTACGTTGCCTCTATGCATTGATTGCCCTGGGTTGCATGACAGGAATATTACGTTCTAGCTTTACCCAAGCAGAATTTACTATTAAAGCCTCTATACAAGCTTCCACTCAGGACGAAGACTATGTGGGATTATTAGCCTTTAAGGAATATGTCGAGCAGGCTAGCAATGGCCGAGTGCAAGTACAGCTTTACGCCTCTGGTCAATTTTGCGGCAGTGTGCCCGAGTGTATTGGTAATTTACAAGCTGGCGTACTAGAAATGTTTCCTAGCACCGCTGGCGGCACGGGTAATTTCTTTGCGCCGGCTCAAGTCTTGGATCTACCCTACCTCTTTACCGATGATGCTCAAGCTGAATGTGTCTTAGATGGTCCGATTATCACTAAAATGCGTGACACCGTTTTGGCCAGCAATTTAAACATTCGTTTAATTGGGGTATCTAATACTGGCGGATGGCGCAACTTTGCCACAACCGATAAAGCCATACATAATCCGCAAGATTTAATAGGCCAGAAAATACGTACCACACCCGCCCCGATCCAACAGGAATTGGTCCGCCAACTGGGTGCCAACCCCACACCTATATCTTGGGCAGAGCTATATACCGCGTTAGCGACAGGGGTGGTAGAAGGCAGCAAAAATGGTATTCAAGATATTATTGGGGCAAAACTAGAAGAACACTTAAAATATATTATCTTAGATGGTCACTCATACATGGCAACACTATGGTGGTTTTCAGAGCCAGTATGGCAAACACTGCCCTCAGACATACAACAGATTATTCATCAAGGTTTTGTTAAACAGCAGGCCGCTGCCAATAATCTAGTGGTCACACAGGAAAACAATTCATACAACATATTTGAACAGGCCGGAGGCACTATATACCGCCCTTCCCCTCAAGAAAAACAGGCTTTCAAAGTGGCATCTAGCAATATGCGTCAATGGTTTATCGATAACTATGGTAACGAATGGTTAGATTTATTGGAGTCTTCAGTGGCTCAATGTACAAAAAGTTCAACTGAAATCAATTAATTCTGCGTTTTTGCAACCTTAAGTTAACAAATGTATTGCATCTCTTTTACATAGAGGGTAAGTTTTCGTCCGTCTTCTGTCTTATATAAGACAGAAAGTTTTAAAATGAATAAAGTTTGAAACCATTGCCCCGTCATAACAATAAAAATAGTTGGGGGAAGCGATAAGGGGTGCAGTGTCAATCAACTTTTGTTGAATTGCCTGAACACACTAGAAGACCAAGAGACACACCGGAGAACACTATGTTACTTAAACCAAGCAGCCTGCATAAAGGGGTAACCAAAGCCCTAGCACTATCTACTTGTCTTACTCTCAGTTTTGCCGCTAATGCCCAAGAACAGGCAGACACGGAAAAAGAAGGGTTTGAAACCATCACTGTCACCTCACAGAAACGAGTTGAAAACCTCAATGAAGTGCCTGTAGCAGTTTCAGTATTAAGAGAAGACCAAATCAATTCAGCATTTTCGGCTAACATTGAAGGCCTGCAAGCATTAGTCCCTTCTGTTAGTTTCAGAAAAGGTAACACCACCCGTAACTCAGCTATCACCATACGGGGCGTAGGCACCATTTCTTTCAGTGTCGCAGCTGAGCCTAGTGTCTCTACTGTAGTAGATGGGGTCGTATTAGGACGTTCAGGTCAGGCCTTTGTTGATCTGTATGATCTGGAACGTATTGAAGTATTAAGGGGCCCACAAGGCACATTGTTTGGGAAAAACGCATCGGCTGGTGTGATTAATATCACCACCAAACGGCCATCAGATGAGTTTGAAGGTAGCTTCGAAGCCACCTTATTTCAAGATAATGAGTATCGCTTAAAAACCAGCGTTTCAGGTCCTCTAAACGATAAGGTGAGTGGCAGTTTAACTGTGCTTAAGTCGCAATTCGACGGTTATATAAGAAACGTCTACAACAACCAAACCACCAGCGGATATGACAAAGAAGGGGTGCGAGCTATGTTAGATGTGGAAGCATCTGATGATACCGATATCCTGTTTATTTTCGAAAATGTCAGTTCCAACGATAATTGTTGTGCAGATTTAGAGCTCACTCCCAGTGGCAGACATAATTCTGAAGCGTCTCCCAATAGTACTGGTATCGGTGATTTAGACAAAGATCTGCGCAGCATTGATCACGACTTTGAAACCCGTACTATAGATGAAACCACTGCCTTTTCTGTCCAGGTTGACAAAACGATAGGCGATCATGAGTTTACTTCTATCACCGCTTATCGTAGCTGGAACAATACTGAATTCCGTGAGGGTGACTTCACCTCCACAGCAGGAGATGCACCACAGCCAGTATTTGGTGTGCCTTTTCAGTTACATGATGTGGGTCCTCAAGAATGGGATCAAGTATCACAAGAATTTCGTATCGCCTCACCAGTGGGCAATGCATTGGATTACCAGGCTGGATTTTTTTGGTGGAATCAAAGCTCTGAGCGTAATTTCACCCGTGACGCAAGTTGCCAAAATAATGGTGGTCAGTTTCCAGCGGCTATTGGCTCTTATCTGACTAATACCTTAGGGGTGGCCGATCCTACCGATACTGATATCGATCAGTTTATCGCCGATGAAGGATTGTCTTGTTTATCCAATGATATTGTCAGCGCGACCGCATACATGGAAACCGAATTCGATAACTGGGCATTATTTGCCGATGGTAAATACCATATTAATGACGAGTTACGTTTATTATTTGGCATACGTTATACGGACGATGAAGTCAGTTATTCCCACAACAGAAGCAGTAACGATGAATATAGCCGCACGGGTGTGGGTGTAAGAAGTTTTGATACCGATTTTGATGGCAGCACTAGTCAAACGAATACATCGGCTAAGTTAGGCGCACAATTTGATCTTACTGACGACAGCATGGTCTATGCCACATATTCTCAAGGTTATAAAGGTCCTGCGTTTAATGTGTTCTATAACATGTCTGACAACGATACCTTGCCCATTGATGAAGAAACTTCTGACGCTTACGAGATTGGGTATAAATACGCCAGCCGTGACCTAATATTTAATGCGGCAATATTCCGCACTGAAATTGACGGTTTTCAAGCGAATAACCCTGAATTGTTAGACGGCGTATTCATTACCCGTTTGACTAACGCAGGTTCGGTTATCACCCAAGGTATTGAATTTGATTTTATGTGGCAAGCAACAGAAGCATTAACCTTAACAGGTGGCTTATCTAGCGTTGATGCTGAAGTCGATGAGTTCCGTTGCCCAGTGGGCCTAGCCAGTTGTGATGGTCGCTCTGGTGCAGACTTACCCTTTTCACCGGATTTAAAATATTCTGTGACAGGTGAGTATGTGTGGGAGCTTGACGATATGAACGTTTACTTCAATACCTCATATGTGTTTACCGATGAGATATTTGCCGGTGCACCTGGTACTACTGGTGAAACTAACCCAGAAGCCTTACTTGATGATTACGCTATACTCAACGCCAGTTTAGCCTTCTCATTCAGCGATGATGATTACCGTATCTCTTTGATAGGTAAGAATTTAACCGATGAAAGTTATGTCACAACTTACAGTGGTGATAACTTCCGTTATCAGATCCCAAGAGACGCCGAGCGTTACTTTGGTGTACAACTTAGAGTTAAGTTTTAGTCTTAACCTTAGTTAATAAAAGCCCAGCTTAGCAATAAGCCTGGGCTTTTTTTGTCTCTGGGTTTTCCTTATAAACATAAAGGTGGGGGGAGCACTTTGGCCCTAGCTAGCACAATAGATCCACTAAACCAGTGGCGCCAGGGGTATGCTGTCACTCGACACCCTCACCTTTATCTTGAGTTGGCGGTTAACGGAGCCAAGCTCAAGGGCAAATTTAAGGCAGCACCCTATGCCTAATGATGGGCTGTTCACTGCAATGGATCGGATTAAAGGCGGGTCTTGGGCATTAAATGTTTAGGTAGAGCCGGCCTGCGACTGACTGCGATAGGGCTATAGTAGTTGGCTAAGTAGTCTAATATATTGGCTTCTTGGTCGCCTAAGGGCCATAAACCTTGGGATTTTTGCATCCAACGAATAGTGCTTAACCAATTTTCTCGGGTCATTCGATTCTGCGTCACTAATTTAGCCGAATGGCAAGCCGTGCAATGTGCTCTAACCACCTGATAATTAGGGCCTAAGGCCAAGCCTGAAATAGGGTCGGTGGCCACAGCCGCGCTTTGTCCATAAGCCAAGTGACTGGCCAGCAATATCAGTGATAATGCCACTGAGCAGGCCTGAGTTGAGTGCCCCATGCTCAGACTACCTGTACAGCAATGCGATGGCAGGCATTGTTTAAGTATCCTTTGGGATTCCAACCAGGCAACACCATAGGTTGACTGATACCATCTTGATCTGTGGCCTTAGCCCACACCTCATAATAACCTTTCTTAGGAAAGTTAAGCTTTGCCTGCCACTGTTGCCAAGCATTATGATTTTTGGCCGGACCGACAGATACCTGTTGCCAACTTTGCCCAAAGTCTATGGACACTTGCATAGACTGCACTTTTTTATCGCCAGCCCATGCATGACCATTAATGGCTAAGGTTTTATCTACACAGTGGGGTTCACCGGATTTAGGATAGGTGATCAGAGACTTGACCGGCATAGCATGAATGATACACATATCTTCATTCGCCACTTTTGCCCCAGGAGCCACGGGATTGCAAGGTACTCGATAAGCGGTACCCGTCATTTTTGCTCCATCGTGAACTTGATTCCGGATGACGATCTTTTCTAACCACTTACCGGATGTAGAGGCAGGCCAGCCACCTATCACCAAACGCAATGGATAACCGTTCATGAGAGGTAAGTCTTGATCGTTCATTGCCCAAGCAATCAATGATTCTTCTTCTAGGGCTTTAGCGATTGGCACGCCGCGCGAGATGGCTTGTTTGCTCGTATCACCACTCAAATGCGTATCCTGTCCGTAATAGCCAATATAAACAGCATCTGGCTTTATGCCCACATCCTTTAATACGTCGGCTAAACGCACACCAGTCCATTTGGGACAACCCACAGCGCCGTTAGTCCATTGATTGCCTTTCGCAGGGGGACTAAACTCAGAACGACCATTGCCGCCACATTCCAAAGTAAGTTGGTAACTATAATGCCTGAAACGAGATTTAAGCTCTTGTAAACTGTAGGTTTTAGTTGTCTTAGCCGACTCACCCTCTATTGTTAATGTCCAATGATTGAGATCAATGTTCTGGGGTGCAATACCATTGTTACGCACAAACAAACGTGAAGCCGGCGTCACGGGATCATTCAATAAATGAGCCGGCGTTTCAGCATTGATTGGCCTGTCGTTGAGTACCACCAAGCCTGGGTCTTTGCCGGGTATCAAAAAAGGCTCAATGGTCTGTGCTAGCGCCACAGGTATCAGTCCTGCAGGCATAAATCGAGAAAACACTATTTCACTGCCCACTAGAGTCGTCATAGTGGCTAACCCCGAAAGGAAGCCCCTTCTATTAAGGGCATAAGGTTGCCTGGCCTTTGCCAGTCCCTGGGCCTTAATTGGTTCTTGTGACTCGAGCCGAGAAATACCTCTGTGTTCTTTGTTGTTATTTTTCATTTAGCCATCCCCATATTTGTCTGATCAAGCACTCAATACTGACACCCATAATTTCACTTAAGTGAGTCCCTTTGCGTAATAAGGCTCTTTAGGGGCCTGACGACGACAGTTACAGATAAGGAATAGCCAGTAAGATCAACCCTGCTATCCACAGCGTCTCAAGCACCAACAAGACTATGGGTTTGATACCTACTGTTAACATTTGGCTTAAGTTTGATTTCATTCCTATGGCGGCAATAGAGATCACCAAAGCAAAACGGGAAATATCCGTAGCCCCTTGCGTAATAGTCTCTGGCAGAGCAACCACACTATTAAGCGACATCAATAACACAAAACCTATTAAAAATGCCGGTATACCTGGCGCCTTACCTTGATTTTTTTTATCTAGATTGAGGCGTAATACTAATAAAATACAGACCACCACTGGCATTAAAAACGCCACCCTCACTAACTTGGTTAAGGTCGCTAAATCTCCTGTTTGTTCAGAGACTGAGTAGCCCGCTCCAACGACTTGGGCCACATCATGAATAGTACCACCCAAAAAAATGCTGGTACTGGTGGCGTCTAGATCTAACATGCCTGCCACTATTGGATAAACGATCATGGCAATAGTCGACAAAGAGGTCACGCCTATTATGGTTAATAAGGTATCACGATCTTTATTTTCACTATCCGGCAAGACGGCGGCTATGGCCATAGCCGCAGAAGCACCACATATGCCAACTGCGCCTCCGGTCAGGACCCCAAAGCGTTTTTGTAAACCAAATGCCTTAGCTAATACTACTCCTATGGCTATAGTGCTGGCGATAGCGACCACTAACAATAAAGCGGTTTTCCAGCCTAAGGCCGCTAAATCACCGAAGGCGATGCGTAAGCCTAGCAAGGCCACCCCAATGCGCAAGATATGACAGGCAGTAAACTCAATGCCTTCCTTACATTTGGTGCCCTCATACAGAAAAGACATGGCGATCCCCAGCAGCAGGGCAAACAACATAGCAGGCGCACCATAATGCTGGCTCAGGAATAAGGCTGCAAGACCGACAATAATAGACACAAAAATGCCCGGTAACTTAGTTTGTATCTGCCCAAAGCCAATGGTATTCATTCTTTTTTACACCCCTATTCTAATAAGACAAACAGGCATAACTAGTCAATAGCTAAGGCCACTAGCACTTCGCGTTTTCTTGGTCCCGAATAAGGACGTCGACCATGCATGGTGATGTAATTATCGACCAATGCTAGATCACCATCTTGCCAAGGCAAATCGAAGGTGAACTTTTCAGCTAACTTAGCGGCTAACTGCAAAGCGGCAACTGGGATCGCTGAATCATCGCCAAAAGTAATAGCACTAGAAGGATTTTCTCGCACCCCTTTCCACCCCATATAAGCGGCGATCAACTGGTTGTAAAAAACTTGCTTGTTATCCCCAAGATCCACTACTGCAGGTAATACAGGGGTAGTGGCTTTGAGACTGCCATCTTCCAGCCATCGCCAAGTATAGCCAAGCTCTGCCAACTTTGTTTCTGCTTGCTGCTTATCGTCTACGCTTAACGTACTGCGCCAACTTCTGCCTTGACCTGACTCCAGATCATCTTGGGCCGGCATGCTAGTGGTATATTTTAAGCCTTTGTTGACAAAGTCTGCCGCCACTTCAGGCATTATTTCAGCTAACTCCTTAAATAACATATCGGATCGGCACAGGGGGGTTGCGCCCCCCCGATCGGCGGCACTTTTACAGAAGAAGAACACCTTACTAGGGGAGATGGGAGTTTGTGCCATCTCATGATGCAAAAATATTTCCACGTCTTTGGGGGCTTCATTGGCGGTAAAGACTCGTTTGGTGAAATTGATGCGCACGGCATTAGACAAAGATTCTTTGTAGGTGAAATTGGCATAACCAAAGGCATTTGAAAACTCATCAAATGTTTCCGCAGAATCTAGGGGAAAACCGCGGAACAAAATAGCTCCAGATTCTCGTAATTTCTGCTCTAATTCTGCTAAGTTGGCGGTGATCCATTCGGCACATTCAGCTTGAGTTGTTAACTGTTTATCATTCACCACTACAGTAGGAAACACCGAATCATCACAATCTAGTTGTAAGGGCACTTCAATAGTTTTAATTGCTTGCTTTGACATACAGTTCTCTAGTCGTAAATGGGGTGGAATGTATTGAATGCCGCTTCACAGAAGTGGCCTGGATCATTAAAACGTCTATTACAATTTAATGCTGATATATCCTTCATTTCTTCAGTGCTTAGCTCAAAGTCAAAAATGGCTAAGTTTTCTTTCAATCGTTTGGCTTGGGAGGTTTTAGGAATAATCGCATTGCCTCGTTGCACACCCCATCTTAATACCACTTGAGCCGGGGTTTTCCCTAAACGCTGGGCCGCCTTTGCCACCACGTCTTGCTCTAATACCGATTCAGCGGCACCAGCCATATCCAGCTCTAAATAAGACAATGCGCCCAAAGGAGAAAAGGCCGTCACTTTGATGTCATATTGATTGGCTAGACGCATCAATCTTGTTTGAGTCAAATAAGGATGTGATTCCACCTGTAATACAGCAGGTTTAATACGAGCATAGGCCATGAGATCATGCAGTAAGCCAGTATTATAGTTGCACACGCCAATTTCCTTGGCGAGTCCCTTATCATGCAGGGCTTCCATGGCCTGCCACGTTTCAATTAATGGCACAGGGGCGAGATGCATAGTCTCATCTTTTGTGATCCACTCTGGTGGGTAACGTTCTTCGAAGGGCACAAAGGGCTGAGCGATGGGGAAATGGATCAAGTACAAATCTAGATAGTCTAACTGTAGATCGGTTAAGGATTTTTCTAAGGCCAGTTGCACGTGCTCTTTGCTATGATAGGTATTCCATAGTTTTGATGTGATCCACAGATCGTCACGGCTACAGACCCCTTCTGCTATGGCCCGCTTAATGCCCTCACCTACTTGTACTTCATTACCGTAATCACAGGCACTGTCCAAGTGCCTATAACCTGCAACAATCGCATTGTAAACTGCGTCTGCACAAATATCCTGGGAGATTTTCCAAAGACCAAAGCCCACATCAGGCATTTTTTTTTCATTTTTAAACATTTATTTTTCCAACTCAAGTAGGCGAAATTATTCATTATGTATCTTATATAAGACCTAAATTAAGGCAATGCCTTAAGTTTGTCAAATCTGCTGAGGAACTTACCCATACAAGTTGCAAATTGATTACTGTGCTGAGTCACAAAGCAAAGGCATATCCTCATGGAGATAAGGGCAAAGCGCCCATTGCCTGTAACAATAGGCAGCGAAGATAAGGGTCACAAAATTACACATAGAGATCTAAATGTTTAGGCCCTTTGCTCTTAGGCTTGTTGTCTGTAGATTGTGTAGAGTCTGACAATTGAGGATCAAAAGGGGGCATGGCATTATTAGTGTCATCTGGCAGTGCTGATTGCTGTTTTTCTTGTTTTTCTTGTTTTTCTTGTTCTTCTTGCACCTTATAATGCTCGGCGGTTAATTCTTGTTCTTTGTCATTTAATGGTTTCAAATTATTTTTTTTAGGAATTTTAAGCACTTTTTGTTTGCTGTGGGTGATGGCCACTTTGCCCAGACGAGGCAATATGGAAAACAATAGATCGCTGCTCATAAAATGCTCCTTACTTGACAAAGGTGACGGTTTTTTAGACAACTTAGTCTACAAAACATTCAATCAACTATCTTAGTCTATTAAATTGTAAGAAACCGCCCACTTTCATTCGAAATGCCCTTGCATTAATTAGGCCGATTGCATAGTGTATGAGCCATAGATAAGTGCTTGGCATTAGGCTTACCGAGCACCCATAAATTGGAACAACAAAAAATTGAAAAACTCACTGCAAGCTATTCATCATCCCCATAAAGCTTAACCTTTCAGGTATAGGCTGGGAGGTGTAGTCATTCCTTCTAGCGGCGCAGAAATTTTCTCAACCCCCGGAAGGCAACTTTCGGGGGTTTTTCATTTTTAGGCATCTTTTTCGTCACTAGGACGTATTGATTACTTGGTTTAACCATAACGACTCTCACAATTAATGATTAATAATGTAAACGGGATTGACCATGACTGACAGCAACAGACTTCGTATCGCAGTGCAAAAATCAGGACGCCTAAGCGACGAAAGCATTGCGCTATTAAAAGCGATAGGCATTAAATTGCAAATTCGTGACCGTTTATTAATAGCACATTCCACTAATCAACCTATCGATCTGCTTTTGGTCCGTGATGATGATATACCTGGCCTGGTAATGGACGGTGTAGTTGATTTGGGTTTTATTGGCCAAAATGAACTAGAAGAAAAGATGTTGGAGCGTCAAGCGGCTGGCAAAAAAGCCGAATATATTGAATTACGCCGTTTAGATTACGGTGGCTGCAGATTATCTATCGCGGTGCCAAATGAAATGGATTATCAAGGTGTACAGTCCTTGCAAGGCAAAAAAGTGGCCACCACTTATCCTTTTTTACTCGAACGCTTTTTTAAAGAACACAATATCAATGCCAGCACTGTGATGTTAACGGGCTCTGTGGAAGTCGCGCCTAGAGCAGGGGTGGCTGATGCCATTTGTGATTTAGTCTCCACAGGTGCCACCCTCGAAGCCAACGGTTTGCAAGAAGCAGATGAAGTGTTCAAGTCCAAGGCGGTGTTTATTCAACGAGCAGAACAGATGACTGACGTTAAACAAGCCTTGATCAGCAAAATGTTGCCCCGTATAGATGGCGTGACACAAGCCAAAGAAAGTAAATACATTATGTTACATGCGCCCAAAGCTTATTTAGAACAAGTAAAAAGCTTATTACCCGGTTCAGAAACCCCCACAGTATTGCCATTAGCGGGCAATGACAATGCCGTGGCAATACATGTGGTCAGTCCTGAAACCTTATTTTGGGAAACCATGGAAAAACTCAAGGCGCTGGGTTGTAGTTCGATATTGGTCATGCCAATCGAAAAAATGATGATATAGATAGGCAGATAATATAATGCAAATCTGGGCAAATCTTACTCCAAGTCAACAAGCTGAATTACTCAGTCGACCGGCGCTGTCTGACAGTCAGGCGTTAACTGCCACAGTAACGGATATCATCGAGCAGGTTAAACAAGAAGGTGATCATGCCTTGTTGCGCTTAACACAACGTTTTGATGGGGCGACACTGCAGAGCCTAGCGCGCTGTAAAGACGCACCTGCAGAGCTATTAAAAGAACTCGCCCCAAAGGTGAAACGAGCCATAGATCAAGCCTACGCCAATATTAAGTGCTTCCATCAGGCACAATATCCACAAGACATAAAAGTGCAGACCACCCCGGGGGTGATATGTGAACTAAAACACGCGCCTTTGGCCTCGGTGGGTCTGTATATTCCAGGAGGTACTGCCCCCTTACCCTCTACTGTATTGATGTTGGGCGCAACAGCGCAAGTGGCTAAATGTCCACGAAAAGTACTTTGTACACCGCCCAACAAGGATGGTGAAATCGCCGTTGAAATTCGATATGCGGCGCAGTTATGCGGCATTGACGAAATCTATTTGATAGGAGGAGCGCAAGCGATAGCGGCCATGGCATTAGGCACCAAGACTATTGCCAAAGTAGATAAGATTTTTGGCCCAGGCAACCGTTATGTTACCGAAGCCAAACAGCAGGTCAGTTTAATCACCGCCGGCCCTGCTATCGATATGCCTGCTGGACCCTCTGAAGTGTTAGTGATTGCGGATCCTCAAGCAGATCCGATTTTTGTGGCCGCGGATTTGTTATCCCAAGCAGAGCATGGCGCTGATTCACAGGCGGTACTGGTATCAAATAGTGCCAACCTGATAGAACAAGTCAAACAACAGGTAGACATACAGTTAGCCCAATTAAGCCGACAATCCATAGCGGCTCAAGCCATTAAACACAGCAGGTATATTTTGACAGATAGCCTCGAACAAGCTTTTTTGGTCAGCAATGCCTATGCCCCTGAGCATTTAATAGTCCAAATAGACAATGCTAGAGACAGCTTAGATAAGTTAACTAATGCTGGATCAATATTTTTGGGACGCTGGTCTCCTGAGTCTGCAGGGGACTATGCAAGTGGCACCAATCACGTATTGCCCACCTATGGTTACGCACGGAACTATTCGAGTTTAGGCCTAGCAGACTTTATGCGCCGTTACACAGTGCAGGAGTTAAGTTACCAAGGCTTAAAAAATATTGGCGACACCATAATGGACTTAGCTGATGCCGAGGGATTAGATGCACACAGACAAGCAGTAGCCGTGCGGTTGCTAGATAGAGGCCTAGAGACATGAGCCAAAGCACACAGAAACTGTTAGATAAACTGGTGAATCAAAACCTAAAAGACTTAATTCCCTATGAGTCCGCACGCAGGTTGTTTGCAGCCAGCGAAAATACCCAAGAGCAGCAGCAGCCCCTTTGGTTAAACGCTAATGAATCGCCCTTTAGCAATGAATATTCAGTGGACCCACACCGCTTAAATCGTTATCCAGATTGCCAACCCAGCGCGGTGATAGGCCCTTATGCGGACTATGCTAATGTGGATACCAAACAACTGTTGATAAGCCGTGGAGCCGATGAAGGCATAGAGTTATTGATAAGGGCATTTTGTACCCCTAGCCGTGATAACATATTGATTTGTCCACCCACTTATGGCATGTATGCGATAAGTGCACAAACCCAGGATGTGGGGATTAAAGTGGCGCCTCTGCTCAGTGATTTCAGCCTGGATAAGCAAGCCATATGCAATTTTAAAGGCCAAGTGAAGTTAGTGTTTATCTGTTCACCGAATAACCCCACTGGTACCTCTGTTAATTTTGAGTCCATCAAGACAGTGCTCGAACATTTTGCGGACTCCGCTTTGGTGGTGGTTGATGAAGCCTACATAGAGTTTGATGCGCAAAATAGCTGGTCTAGTGAGCTCGCTAAGTATGCTAATTTGGTGATACTGCGCACCTTATCTAAAGCCTTTGCCCTAGCAGGCCTGCGTTGCGGTTTTACCTTAGCTCACGAGGCTATCATCCACACATTGTTAAAGGTAATAGCGCCCTACCCAGTGCCTGAACCTGTAGCGCAGATCGCTCATCAAGCATTAACGGCACAAGGGATCCGAACCATGCGCCAACAAGTGGGTCTTCTGCAGCATGAGAAGACGCAACTTAAACAGGCCTTATTGACCTTTGAAGATATTCAGTTAGTGGGTGATGACAAAGCTAACTTCATTTTATTCAGATGCTCACACAAACAAGCATTAATGAGCTATCTGGTGTCTAACAAGGTGTTTATCCGCGACCAGTCTAAACAACATAATTTGTTTGATTGCCTACGTATTACTGTCGGTGATCCGACCCAAAATAAACGTTTGCTTGTGTTGATCACAAGTTTTTACCAACAGCAGGAAAGTTAATATGAGCCAGCAGCCTATCCTTTTTATCGACCGCGACGGCACTTTAGTAGAAGAGCCTGCTATTGATAAACAACTCGACAACCTAGATAAACTGGTGTTTGAACCACTAGTGATACCCAGCTTAATTAAGTTGCAACAATCTGGATTTAGGTTAGTCATGGTCTCGAATCAAGATGGCTTAGGCACCGACAGTTTTCCTCAAACTGACTTTGATTTGCCCCACAACAAGATGATGGCGCTCTTTGCTAGTCAAGGGGTGATATTTGATGATGTATTGCTGTGTCCACATTTTGCTGAGGATAATTGCAGCTGTCGCAAACCCAACTTAGGCTTAGTCAAAGAGTATTTGCAACAAGGTAAAATCGATTTTAGCCGATCCTATGTGATAGGCGATCGTGATACCGACATTCAACTGGCCGACAACATGGGCATTGTTGGCATAAAATATCAACGAGATAAGCATAATTGGCCGGCTATCGAGAAACAATTATTAGCCTCTTCTCGGGTCGCCACTGTAGTGCGCAAAACATCAGAAACCAATATTTTGGTGAAGGTGAATTTGGACTCCAATGCCAAGTCCAGCATAGACACCGGCTTAGGTTTTTTTGATCATATGCTGGATCAAATTGCTACCCATGGGGGCTTTGAACTGAACTTATCGGTACAGGGCGATTTACATATTGATGATCATCATAGTGTTGAAGACACCGCCTTGGCGTTGGGCGAAGCCATCAAAAAAGCATTAGGAGACAAAAGAGGCATTGGCCGCTTTGGTTTTGCATTGCCCATGGATGAGTGTCGGGCTGAGTGTATTTTAGATATTTCTAATCGACCACACCTAAAATTTGATGCCCAGTTTAGCCGTGAACAAGTAGGGGAAATGGCCACAGAAATGGTTCCGCACTTCTTCTATTCAATGGCACAGGCTTTGGGACTATCTATGCATATATCCACCACTGAAGGTAATGCCCATCATCAGGTAGAAAGCTTATTTAAGGTGTTTGGTCGTGCATTACGCCAGGCTATTCACAAAGAGGGTGAGTTTTTACCCAGCAGTAAAGGGGCCTTATAAGCCATGACGGCGCAAAAAGTGGTTATTGTTAATACCGGTTGTGCAAATATTTCATCGGTGAAATTCGCCCTGCAACGTTTGGGGGTAGCGGTCACAGTGAGTGACGATTTGCCGGTTATTGCAAACGCCGACAAAGTATTGTTACCTGGTGTGGGCAGCGCCAATGCGGCTATGTCCAGTATCACCCAAAAAAAAATGGTGCAGTGCTTACAAGGCCTAAGCCAACCCGTTTTGGGCATTTGTTTGGGTATGCAGTTAATGGTGCAGGACTCTGAAGAAAGTTTATCCGGCCTCACCCCTTGTTTGGGTTTGATCCCAGGCAGGGTTAAGCGTATGCAAGTAGGCGATCTGCGTTTGCCCCATATGGGGTGGAATACAGTGTCAGCAGCAGCAGGGGCGCCTTTATTTAAAGGCATTGCCAGGGATAGTTTTTTCTATTTTGTGCATAGCTTTGCCGTTGCCCCGTCTCAATTCACACTGGCCAGTTGTGAGTATGGTATGGCCTTTAGTGCGGCCATTCACAAAGACAATTTTTTTGGTGTACAGTTTCACCCCGAACGCTCTAGCGATGCTGGCGCACATCTTTTAAAAAACTTCATTGAGTTATAACACCAGTCATGATCATTCCAGCGATAGATTTAATTGATGGTTCAGTAGTACGTTTATATCAAGGTGACTACGGACAAAAAACTGAGTACAACCTCGACCCTATTCAAGTGGTGCATGATTATGCCGACCAAGGGGCCAAGTGGTTACATATAGTAGACTTAACGGGGGCCAAAGATACCAATCAACGTCAACTAACATTAATCAGCAAAATGGTCGCCACCGCACGTATGCAATTTCAAGTTGGAGGGGGCATACGTAACGAGCAAGATGTCAAACAGCTGTTAGACATAGGTGTACAACGCATTGTGATAGGCTCGCTGGCGGTCAAACAACCAGAGTTGGTGAAAACTTGGATCGCACAGTATGGTCCCGATCGCATTGTGTTGGCCTTAGATATCAATATTGATCAAAGGGGTAATAAATTGATTGCTACCCATGGCTGGCAAGAAAGCTCTGACGTCTCTATTGAAGCTTTGCTTGAAGATTTTATTCGAGTCGGAACTAAACATGTGTTGTGCACCGATATTAGTCGCGATGGTACCTTGCAAGGATCCAATCACCCGTTATATACCGAGTTGGTAGCAAAATTCCCCCGTATTGACTGGCAAGCATCTGGCGGTATTGGCTGTTTAGATGATATTAATAAGCTGAAACCCACTGCGGTAAGTGCGGTGATTTTAGGGCGGGCCTTATTAGAAGGTAAATTCACCCTCAAGCAAGCCATTGACAGTTGGCACAAGATTGACTGAGCCTTATATTCCAAACAAAATGGGGATATGAGGGTGGTAGGTTAATAACAGATTTAAACAATAATTATTTAGGGATATATTATGGCGGCTTTTGGTACAGTGTTTATGCCTCACATGGCGTTAACAACTTTCGAAGACAACCAGTGGAGTGAGGCTAAAATGGTGTCATCCGACAGCATTGCGTTGCACCCAGGAGCCCATGTGTTGCATTATTCTAGCACCTGCTTTGAAGGCTTAAAAGCCTTTAAACATGAAGACGGCAGTGTGCATATATTTCGTATGGATCAAAACCTTAAACGCTTCGAGCAAAGTAGTCGACTGTTGTCATTGCCAAAAATTGATCAGTCTCAAGTAGCACAGATGATCATCGATATAGTCGAGCAATATAGTCAGGATATTCCTCAACCTCCCGGCTCTATGTATATACGCCCTACGCACATTGGCACTGAGGCAGCGATAGGCAAAGCCGCCTCCCCTAGCATCAGTTCAATGCTCTATGTGTTGATCTCACCTGTAGGTGATTATTTTTCCGGTGGGGCAAAACCACTCAGAGTTTTGTTGGATGAAACCGGCATGCGCTGTGCTCCACATATGGGCATGATCAAAAGTGGCGGCAATTATGCCAGTGCCCTTGCACCTATTTTAGCCGCTAAAGAGGAGGTACAAGCCGATCAAATATTGTTTTGTCCCAATGGCGATGTACAAGAAACGGGTGCCGCTAACTTCCTGTTACTAGATGGTGATGAGATCATTACTAAAGCCCTAGACTCCAGTTTTTTACATGGGGTGACACGCAATTCAATATTGACCCTAGCCACTGATATGGGCATGACAGTGCGAGAAACCACCTTGTCAGTGAAAGAGCTGTTACAAAGGGCGGCTAAACCCAATGTTGAAGCGGTATTATCGGGCACAGCCGCGGTACTCACCTCAGTTGGCACCCTTATTCATCAGGGTCAAGAATATCAAGTGGGTGCTGGAGAGAATGGTCCTATTGCCCAAAAACTGCGCCAAGGGTTAAACGATGTTCAATGGGGCAAGGCAGCAGATACTCACAATTGGTTAACTGCGGTAGGTTAACTAACTAGGTTATTATGAAAGGTTTTTTATGCTAACAAGACGCATCATTCCATGTTTGGATGTCAAAGATGGCAAAGTGGTGAAGGGGGTCAAATTCCGTAACCATGAAATTATAGGTGACATTGTGCCTTTGGCTGAGCAATATGCCCGCCAAGGTGCCGATGAGTTAGTGTTTTATGACATCACCGCCTCCAGCGATCAAAGAGTGGTCGACAAGAGCTGGGTAACGCGCATTGCCCAAGTGATTGATATTCCATTTTGTGTGGCAGGGGGTATAAAAACCCTTGCAGACGCTGGCAGTATCTTGGAGATGGGAGCGGATAAAATTTCGGTAAACTCCCCTGCTCTAGCCGATCCAGAGTTGATCACCCGTTTACATGATACCTTTGGCCAACAGTGCGTAGTCGTTGGAATTGATAGTTATTATGACGCCATTACCGGTCAATATCAGGTTCATCAATATACTGGGGATGAAAGTCGCACCCAAGTTACCCATTGGCAAACGGTGGACTGGGTCAAAGAAGTTCAGCAACGAGGGGCCGGTGAAATAGTGTTAAATTGCATGAATCAAGATGGCGTGCGCCAAGGCTATGACATTGAGCAACTCAAGGCCATCCGAAAAAATTGTGTGGTGCCGCTTATTGCATCCGGTGGAGCTGGACAGTCTAGCCACTTCAAACAGGTGTTTGAACAAGCCGATGTAGACGGTGCATTAGCCGCCTCGGTATTTCACAAAGGGATCATTCCCATTCCCACATTAAAAGCATACCTGCGACAAGAGCATGTCGCCATTAGAGATTAATATGATCATTACCCAAGACAATATTCAACAGCTAGATTGGCAAAAAATGGATAACCTGATCCCCGCTATTGTGCAAGACGCCAACAGCGGCAAGGTATTAATGCAAGGTTATATGAACCCAGAAGCGGTTCAAGCTACCCTGACTTTGCGACAAGTCACATTCTACAGTCGCTCTAAATTGCGTTTGTGGACTAAAGGTGAGACCAGCAACAACACCTTGTCATTGGTAGAAATAACTGCAGATTGTGATCAAGATAGTATTTTGGTGTTAGCCCTCCCCAAAGGCCCCACTTGCCACACTGGTACTGAAACCTGTTGGTCCAGCAGCCAATCATCACAAATGAGTTTTATTGCCGAGTTGGAGCAGGTGATAGCATCTCGTAAAGGTGCCGACCCAGACTCCAGTTATACCGCTCATTTATATAGCAAAGGCATTAAACGTATTGCCCAGAAGGTTGGCGAAGAAGGGGTTGAAACTGCCCTAGCCGCCACAGTAAAAGACTTAGAAGAGCTTAAAAATGAATCCGCCGATCTGCTCTATCATTTGATAGTATTACTGCAAGCCAGTGATTTATCCTTGAATGATGTGGTCAGTGTATTAAAGGAGCGGCACGCTAAGTAACGCCCCCTGACTCAAATAACAAGATACACAAACGGATCTTTGTCTGAAATGGTGAGCTGTTGTCAGGGGATATTGCTGCAAACGCACAAGTCCACAAATTTGTTGTAACAACCCTCGAAAAGCTCAGAGCAGTAAAAAAACCACTCTTGTAATTAACTGAGTCCTTGTTCAATAAGCACAAGGACTCAGTTTAGTGAGCAAGCATTGTCCAAAAAATTAGGCTTTTGCCTGATCAGCGCATTGTCAAAGTCCGTCACTCTCCCCCGCACTCCAGAACAGCCGACTGAATAGCATCCAGACTATCTAGGGTTAATTTTGACCGTCAGGTATTAACAAAGAATGGGCCGTTATTGTTCCCAGCATTCACCGTACCAACATTAGAAAAGTCCAAATTATTTTCCTAAAAAAATTGCTTTTTATTGCCCCATTGATTATAAAAATAACCAGCAATAAAAAAATCACTTGGCACAGAGTCACAGTACTCAGTTTCTAGTAGAAGATTGTATTACTCGTACCCAATAATATTGCTGTTGCCAATACCTGTTTTGTCTTAAAAAATTGAAGGAAGTTAGTATTCAATCATCTATGTAGAAATAATGACTTTGGTGCTGCACAGCCCAAAAATTCACCACTTTATTGATACTGACAATAGGGATTTTGTTAAATAATAGAATATAGATCACAAAGGGATATAGATGAAAAATTTCAAACTGACACTGCTGTCCGCTTCGATAGGGCTGATTTTTGCCGCGACCGCTGCAGATGCAGCGCCAGTCAAGTTTAACCGCAGCCCGCTTAAGCTCAGTAAGGTCAATAATATTGCCGCTGCCGCCAGTTTTAATTATAACCAGCAGCGAGCCTTAGCCGATAAAGCCAGTGCCTCTGGCATGCGCAGCCACTTTGATAAAAGTTTAGGCAAGGCTACATTTCTATGGGCCAGCAGTGATAGCAAAGCACCTA
>JAWUWP010000044.1:0-80033 GCA_034111785.1 Paraglaciecola sp. | reverse complement strand
AGGGGTGGGCGCTGGGGTGTATTGGCAGGCCAATCAGATCAAACAAGTTTCACAGTGGCAAGTGGCTAAAGCCCAGACCAGTAAGCTGGGCGAACGCATTTTAAAGGGGGATGAAAATATAGGGCTCAATGATTTACAGGCCTTTGCCTTAGGTTTACGTTCACGCTTAGCCGCAAAACCTGAAGATGCCATTGGTTGGATGTTGTTAGGCCGAGTGTCAGGGGCATTAAACCGCATAGACAGCTCTATTGCTGCCTTTGAGAAGTCATTGCAATATGATCCCACTAATACCGGTACCTTGACCAGTTATGCCCAAGCACTATTAATGACAGGACAAGAAGAAGCCACCACTCAGGCCAAAGGGGTATTGTTAAGGATCTTGCAATTAGAGCCTGATAACACTACTGCTATGGGGGTATTGGCAGTGGTCGCATCCCAGTTAGGTGACAAAGCTTTAGCCTTGGTGAATTGGCAGAAGTTACAAAGGTTCGTACCACAAAATGATCCCAATTACGCCTCCATCAGCCAACGTATTGTGGAACTGACCGCGCAAATGACCCCCAGAGACTTGTTAGTACCAGAGTCAACATCAGTCTTATCTGCCCAGCCAAGTGGGAAATCTGTGCTGGTCACAGTGAACCTAAGCCCAGCACTAGTAGATAAGCTACCGGCAACGGGTTTCTTGTTTGTATTTGCTCAGCAAAGTAGTGGTGAGGTACGCATGCCTGCGGCAGTGCAAAAAATGCCCTTGTCTGCTTTCCCACTACAAGTTATTTTGTCTGATGCCAATGCGATGCTGGCCAACTATACGCTTTCTCAGTTAGAACAGATAAAGCTGGTGGCTAGAGTGTCCATGGACGAAAACGTCGCCCAAGCACCAGGTGAGTTGCAAGGGCAAATTGTACTGAACTTGCAGCCCGAAGGCGAAAGCCTAGGCACTGTCACCATAGACAAGGAATTGTGATGCACAGAGCCGCTATCATAGCCTTAGCATTGAGCGCACTGCTGTTGGCCGGTTGTGCATCAAGATCGGCCACCGAACAACAAGCCCAAGACTATTCCGATCCTAATGATCCACTGGAGTCTTTGAACCGCGGTATATGGGATTTTAACTATGACATACTGGATCATTATATATTACGGCCCGTGACAGTGACCTATGTGGATTACATGCCACAGTTTGCACGGACAGGACTATTAAACATAGCAGAAAACCTTGAGGAACCTGCTTATGGGGTCAACAATCTATTACAAGGTAAAGTCAGTGATAGCCTGATCAGCCTAAGTCGATTTGTCCTCAATTCTACTGTGGGATTATTCGGCAGTATCGATGTGGCCACCGAGCTGGGATTAACCCGTAAGGAGGAAGACTTCACCGAAGTCTTAGGTCAATATGGGGTGGATACCGGACCCTACCTAATGCTGCCGGCTTTAGGTCCTAGTGATGTTCGAACTACCCTAGGTGATGCTGTGGATAACGCATACTCACCGCTTAGTGCCCTGAATCTGTATTTTACGGTTTTGCGTTTTGGCATTAAAACCATAGAGACCAGAGCATTGTTGATGCAACAAGAACAACAACTCAAAGGCTCAGCGGATCCCTATAGTTTTGTCAAAAGTGCCTATTTTCAAAACTTACAATTTAAAGTGCAAGACGGCGTGATCGAGAAATCAGCAGAAGAAGAAGCTTTTGAAGACGACTTAGATGCGTTTTTGGATAATTTATAGGCTGGCACCCAAACCCCACAGCAATAAGGTATGGACTAGGCTAGCACTCATTGGAGAGACAAAAAGCCCCGCTCGAAGGCAGGGCTGGACTTAATAACCTTCTGGATTCTTCGACTGCCAATTCCAGGCATCCCGGCACATCTCGGCCAATCCTCGGCTGGCTTGCCAGTCTAACTCTTCTTTAGCTTTAGTGGGATCTGCATAACAAGCGGCAATATCACCGCCTCTGCGTGGTGCAAACTCATAAGGGATCTTGCTGCCACTTTGTTGTTCAAACTCTTTGAGCATCTCCAGCACACTATATCCTTGGCCCGTGCCTAGGTTATAGGTGACTAAGCCCACATTGTGTTGCAGTTTATCTAAGGCTTTCAGGTGGCCTTCGGCCAGATCTTCAACATGAATATAATCTCTAACACCTGTGCCGTCTGGCGTATCATAGTCGTTGCCATAGATAGCCAGTTGTGGCCGCTTGCCTGTGGCCACTTGGGTAATAAAGGGCATCAAATTATTTGGGATGCCATTAGGATCTTCACCAATACGTCCAGAAGGGTGCGCCCCTACCGGATTAAAATACCGTAATAGAGCGATGTTCCAACTGGGATCAGCAGCATGTAGATCTTTAAGTACGGTTTCTACCATCAGCTTGGACATGCCATAAGGATTGGTAGGCTGGCCGGTGGGCAAGCCCTCATGCAAGGGTAATTCCGCGGGATCACCATAGACAGTAGCCGATGAGCTAAAGACTAGGTTCTTAACGCCATATTTGTGCATGGCGTCGCATAAACTTAAGGTGCCATAGACATTGTTATTATAATAATTGAGGGGCTTTGCTACCGATTCGCCCACCGCTTTTAATCCTGCAAAATGCACCACAGCATTTATTTTATGTTTGGAGAACAATAACTCCAATATAGTGTGGTCACGAATGTCACCTTGCACAAAAATTGTTTTCTTACCGCTTAACTCTTCTACTCTGTGTAATGACTCTTCAGAAGCGTTACATAAGTTGTCTAACACAATCACCTGGTTTCCAGCCTCTAGTAGCTGCAAAACTGTGTGGCTACCAATATAGCCGGCCCCACCTGTTACTAGAATGGTCTGCATTGTTAGTCTCCTTGGCTGTGATGGTCTGGAATATATTTGGCACATAAACCATATTGCACCGGTTTTATCAGCAACGGATAAAATAATGTTACCAGCAAGGCCCAAATTATGGCCAACCAGCTATCGGCTGCTTGCAGTATCAATATAAATATGGGGATCACTAACAACATTTTTAACAGATTGAGCAATAGTTTTTCTGGGCCAATGAGCTTTTTATGGGCGGTTTGCACCGCATCTAGTCTGCTTGTTAGAGCCAAATCCTTGAGCTGGGGGATCTGTCTGGTGGAGAAATAGAACTTCATTTTGATACTAACCTATCTGTAATAGTAGCTGACTAAACAAGTGTGAGTAAAAAAAAACGTCCAATCTAGTTTAACAAACTGATTGAACGTTAGCATTTTAACCACTGTGTAGAGGTTTGGCTAGACCAGCATTACCCTTAATTTATTTACTGGGTAGATCCGCCAGCCTTTCCCATTTTTTGGTTTTGGCTGTGAGCAAGAAGATCACTATGCCTATGGCGATGCTAAATAAACTGATCTGTAAATAAAGGTTCGGCATTTGCGCCACATTATTGGGATCAAATTTACCCGCCAGTAAGCCTGCCACTACATTGCCTATGGAATAGGTGAGTACAAAAACGCCCATCATTTGACCGGCAAAACGTTTGGGCGATAACTTGCTTACCGCACTCAAAGCCACTGGGCTTAAGCATAACTCGCCTACCGTATGTAAGAAGTAAGTGGCCACCAACCAATATGGCGCTACCTTCATGCCCGATGCGGCAATTTGTGCTGCAAAGAACATCACTAAGAAACCACTGGCCATGATGATCAGGCCTACCGCACATTTTGCACCATAAGAAGGGGTGACCAACCTTTTGCCTAAGTTGATCCACATAGCGGCAAAAAACGGAGACAAGATGACAATAAAGAATGAATTTGCCGATTGAAACCAAGCCGTGGGTATTTCAAAGGCACCGATCATACGTTCGGTGTAATCCCGACCAAATAGATTCAGTGATGAGCCTGCTTGTTCAAAACCTGTCCAAAAGAAAATAGAGGCTAAGCAGACTAAGAACAGCGCACCTAATTTACGTTTTTCATCTTCTGTGGTCTTGCCATAGAAAAATATGGCGGCAAAGTAAGCTAAAAAGACAGCGGTGATAATAACGGCAGTCGATTTTGCCAAGGCTACTGGGTTAAAACTCAGTGCGCCTGTTAGCATCAAATAGGTGATAATTGCAACAGCGACTACAAATACGCCTATTATTCTCCAACTCAGCTTTTGCGCTTTTGCAGATAGTTTTTCTACAGGATCGGCGCTGGTGCCTTGCAAATTGCCTAAGGTCAGGCGGTATTGGATAAGGCCAATGCCCATACCAATAGCAGCCGCGCCAAAGGCCCAATGCCAACCCATATTCACTTGTAGATAGCCACAGACTATATAGCCGATCACCGAACCGATATTAATGCCCATATAATAGATGGTATAGCCACTGTCGCGGCGCTGATCTTCTGGAGCGTACAACTGGCCGACTATGGCGCCGATGTTAGGCTTGAGTAGCCCCGTGCCCATCACCACTAAAACCAAGCCTACAAAAAAGGTGGAATCGTTAGGGATGGCTAACACTATATGACCGATCATAATGATGATGCCGCCATACCATACGGCTTTTTGTCCCCCTATGAGACGATCGGCTATCCAGCCTCCGGGTAAGCCCATAAAATATACCGAACCGGTATATAAACCATAAATGGCGGTGGCAGAGGCCACAGTAATAAACAAGCCTCCGTCTTGAATGCTGGCGGTCATAAATAACACCAACAAGGCACGCATGCCGTAGTAGCTCATCCGTTCCCACATTTCGGTAAAAAATAATGTGGATAAACCTTTAGGATGACCAAAAAAGCCGGTATCCAGATTATCTTTATTTGCAGATCCTGTTGTCATGTAAACTACCTTTTATGTTTATACTGATAAACAAATTAAGTGCAATCGCGCTGCTCGAACCCGCTGTTAGGCCCCAATCTATTGTCCTAAGTCGCCTTTTTTGCTGCCGATAATCACGGCCTTCAGGAAACGTTGCGCGGTCACTGCTTAAATCTGTCTGACGTTTTCACGACTCGGTTATACTAGAGTCATTGCCACAACTCAAGGAAACTAAAAATGACTAGGCTGATTGGTGATTTTAAATGAACGTTAGGATAAAAAAATTATCAGAGACTTCTATTAGGGTTGTTAAGCCTAGGGGACCAGCTGTGAGTCATGACTGTGATTGTTACCATTTTTGTTTTTGTGGTTAGCATTAACTGTGGTGCAAGCATTTCACTCAGCACGCAAATACGCTATCCTAGTGGCTATCCTAGTGGCTATCGTTAGCAAGTGATTGCTAAAAGCTAAGACTTTGAATTTTATGGAAACTGCATGTCACAACACCTGTCTAAAATTATATTTTTTACTTTCTTTATTAGTTTATTGCAAGTGGCAGATATTAGAGCCCAATCTGCCCAACAATTAGAGCAGTTTCAGCGTTTGCCTAAAGCACAGCAAGAGCAGTTAGCAAAACAAATGGGCGTAGATCTGTCGCAACTCACTTCGTTGGGCATTCAAGGGCAAAACTCCAGCCATAATATGGAACAAGCTTCCAGTTATCCAAGAGGCACTCAGTTTGATGAGTTGGGTAATCCACTGCAAGATCAAACTAATGAATTGGCAAACCAAGACGGGCAAGACGAAGAATTAAAACTCTATGGTGTAGAGCTATTTGCGAATAGCCCTTCGACTTTCTCGCCAGTTGATAACGCCCCTGTGCCTGCCCATTATTTGCTTAAGCCAGGTGATACTTTGCGGGTACAGCTCTATGGCAACGAAAATGAAGAATATGAGCTGGTGGTGGGCCGGGATGGCAAGGTTGTCATCCCTAAGTTAGGGCCTTATGATCTGGCCTCTAAGAGTTTCTCTGAAGTCAAAAGCCTACTTTCCCAAAAAATTAAACAGCAGGTCATAGGGGTAGAAGTCAGTGTTTCAATGGGCGAGCTGAGCACTATGCGTATCTTTGTGATGGGCGAAGCTTATAAACCAGGTGCCTATAATGTCAGTTCGTTATCGAGCATCACCCAGGCCTTGTTTGTCAGTGGCGGCATGAGTGATATTGCCTCTTTGCGTAATATTCAACTTAAGCGTGCCGGTAGGCTTATTGCTACTTTGGATTTGTATGATTTATTAAATGCCGGTGATACCAGTCAAGATTTACAATTGCAGGCCGGTGATG
The DNA here is from genome assembly GCA_034111785.1 of Paraglaciecola sp. Classification (GTDB taxonomy): domain Bacteria; phylum Pseudomonadota; class Gammaproteobacteria; order Enterobacterales; family Alteromonadaceae; genus Paraglaciecola. Next base: position 73,927 of record JAWUWP010000044.1, on the reverse strand, counting down.
TGGTGTTTATTCCTGCGGTGGAAAATACCATCACAGTGGATGGTGAGGTGAGAAGGCCGGCTATTTATGAACTAAAAGGCCAAGAAACCATTTCTGATGTGATCCGCCTAGCGGGTGGCGCTTTAGCCACAGGTTACGTGGATGCCATCAGTGTAAAACGCTTTAATCAGGGCTCACAAATTCAATTAACGGCAGATCTCATCGGCAAAGATATACAAGTGCAAAATGGCGATGCCATTAATATCCCGCAAATATCACCGGTACTCACCAATTCAGTGGGCTTAATTGGTGCGGTAGCCAGACCCGGACAATATCAATGGCAACCGGGCATGGGTTTATCAGTTTTGTTGGGTCAACCAGATAAAGACCTGTTAGATATCGCCGATTTGAGTTATGTCCTCATCTTAAGGCAAAGCCATATAGGTGAAAAGCTAGAAGTCTTGCAGAAAGACATTAGTAGCTGGCGTCAAAATACAAAGAGCAACGATTTCCCTTTGGCGGTGAATGATCAGGTGATAGTGTTTTCTCGCCTAGAGACAAACGACTGGAACGACATCAGGTTAGATGATTTGGCTTTTACTAACCAAGAGTTACAAGAGCAAGAAAAAGAAATCTGGCAGCAAAGAATAGAAGAGCGTTTGTTCTGGGAGAAAATTGGCTTATATGCAAAAGCAGGTGAGGAGCCCAATCCGTTAATTGACACTATACCTCTGATAGAGTTGACCGCCCTTGAGCGTAAAGAAATTTTAGCCATCAAAGATGCGCCGTTTTTTTCCCGTACTCGATTATTAATGCCGGTATTAGCCAGTTTGCGTCAGCAAGCCAATTTTGGTTACCCATTACAACTGATTGAGGTGGTTGGAGAAGTGAGAGTGCCGGGTGTTTATCCGTTGCCCAAGGGCGCCGGGGTAAAAGATGCCATATTGGCGGCCGGCGGTTTAACTGAATCTGCTTACCCATTAAAGTCAGAAATTACCCGTACGGAATTGGCAGTAGATGGCAGTGCCGATATTCGTCATATTGAGTTTAGTTTGGCCGAGGTTATGGCCAGTAAGACTATGGATAAAATCAGTTTGCAAAGCAGAGACAGTCTTAATATATTGGCCATACCTGCCTGGCAAGACGAAATCAAGATCATAGTGCAAGGCCAAGTACAGTTCCCTGGTCAATACGCTGTGCGCAGAGGTGAAAAGCTGTCGGATATAGTGGCAAGATTTGGAGGGGTCACCGAATTTGGCGCTGCCGACGCAGCTGTTTTCACCAGAGAAACCTTAAAGAGTCAAGAGCGGGCTAATATCAATAAATTGGCCGAAGAATTACGTAAACAAGTGGCTTCAGAAAGTCTTAGACGACAGGCCGGTGCCGGCACTATTGTCAGTTACGACGAAGCCAAAAAACTATTGGCGGATTTAAGTAAGGCCGAAGCAGTAGGGCGCTTAGTGATCAATTTTGAACAAATTATTGCGGGTAATTTTGATTTTGATTTAGAGCTAGAAGACGGTGATAAACTTTTTGTGCCCCGTCGCAGCCAATCCATCAATGTCATAGGTGAAGTCTTTGTGCCTACCTCGCACCTATTTACTAGAGGCCTAGGTTATCAAGAGTATATTGCTAGGAGTGGTGGTTATCGCACCTTAGCAGATATAGGTAATGTCTATGTGATAAGGGCTAACGGCTCGGTAGATTTGCCCACCAGTGACTTCTGGTTTGGTGCCCAGCAAGGTACCGCGCTGATGAGGCCAGGCGATACCATAGTGGTGCCATATGATTCGGATAATGTGGACAATATGACGCTGTGGACCAATGTCACGCAGATATTGTATCAATTAGCAGTAGCAATAGCGGCCATCAGCAGCTTATAAAAACAATCAAGATCAGCAAAATGGATAGTGTAAAAATGGCATGTAAATCGAAGAAAAAACAACAGGGATTTTCCCTAATTGAACTGATAATAGTGATCACTATTATGGGGTTGCTGGTGTCATTAGTGGCCCCCCAAATGTTTTCAAAAGTGAGTTCGACGCAGCGCAAGACTGCGGCTGCGCAAATGCAAATGTTTAGCACTGCCTTGGATACCTATCGCTTAGACTTAGGCCGTTACCCTGCTTCATTAGATGAATTACGAGCCAGTGATAAACCTCGTTGGGATGGCCCTTATTTACCTAAGTCGGTGCCACTGGACCCTTGGGATAATCCCTATACCTATAAAAATCCGGGTGAAAATAGTGATCCCTATGGCTTGGCTTCTTTAGGTGCTGATGGCAAACCTGGTGGTGAAGAAGATAACGCAGATATAGTTTATAGCTTCTGATGCAACTCAATGAATTGTTAGTTCAAAAATTTAATATTAATCCAAGTGATTTGCTCAAGGCTGAAGAGTATCAGAAGCGTTACGGCGGGCGCATCGAACAAGTTTTGGTGAATATGGGCAGTTTACCCGACGATCAACTTCCCGATCTTTATGCCAGTTATTTAGGTTTGGCACGTTTAGAGTTAAGCGATTGGATTGATTCCCCTTTAGTGGCAATGGAGCAGCAGCAGCTGACCCAGATCCTGAATAAAGGTTGGGTGCCATTGAACGGCACTGACCAACTACTACATTTGTGCTGCAAAGATCCATTAGCCTTAAACCTAAATGAATTTATTACATCTTTGCCAGCCGAGCCCAACATAATAGTGGGCTTAGAGGCTGAAATTTTGAGCCTGGCGGCACGGTATAACGACGAAAATACTATCGATGATTTACTCGATTTTTCTGATGAAGAAGACAAGTTGCGTGAAATGGCGACAGAAGCCCCCACTGTTAATTTGCTTAATTCATTGATTACTCGAGGCTTACGCCAAGGGGCGTCGGACATGCACCTTGAGCCCTTTGAAGGCCGTTACCGAGCGAGATTCAGGGTTGACGGTGTGTTGCACGAAGCCGAAATACTATCGCCACGTATGCAATTGCCTATAGTGACCCGATTAAAAATATTATCTGGTATGGATATCGCTGAACGCAGACGCCCGCAAGATGGCAAAATTGAAATGCGTATCGCTAATCAAGAACTCGATATTAGGGTGTCTTCTTTGCCCCTTAATGACGGCGAATCCATGGTATTACGTTTTTTACGTAAAGACAGTGTTCGCTATGATATGTCGGTCTTGGGCTTATCTGCAGATATACATCAGCTGATCTTAGAGGATTTAAAACGTACCTCTGGAGTCGTGTTGTTAACTGGGCCTACTGGCTCGGGTAAAACGACCACCTTGTATACCTTCTTAAATGCATTGAATACCGATGGGGTGAAAATTATCACCCTTGAAGATCCCGTTGAGTACCAAATGGACGGTATCAATCAGGTACAGATCAATAGTGATATTGGTTTTACTTTTTCTAATGGTTTAAGAAGTGTGGTAAGGCAAGATCCCGACATTATTATGTTGGGCGAAATCCGTGATAATGAAACGGCGCAAATCGCGCTGCAGTCAGCCCTAACCGGTCATTTAGTGTTTTCTACCGTACATACCAACGATGCGGCAGGGGCCTATACCCGATTGTTAGATTTAGGGGTGGAAGAGTTTTTGTTGAATGCCGCCTTGGTGTCTGTTGTGGCGCAACGACTGGCCAGAAAAACCTGTGAGTCGTGCGCTAAGCCTCACCCTGAGGCGCAAGCCATGATCAAAAAATATCAATTACAAGAATTTGCCGATCGTTTTGGTGTTGCAGATATTAATCTAGTCAAAGGCCAAGGTTGTGATAACTGTGCCGATTCTGGCTTTAAGGGACGTTTGGCAATCACTGAGTATTTGCGCTGTGACGATACTATAAAGGCTATGCCTAAAGATGCTGATTTTATTAATCATGCCAAGGCTCATAATGCCCAGTTAAAAAGACGGACCTTGCTAGAAGATGGTTTGTTAAAAGCGGTATTAGGTGAGACCACTATCGATGAAGTTATTCGGGTTGCTGGATAATGCCTTTATTTAGATATCGCGCCTATGATGATGCAGGTGCTAAGTTAGAAGGCCAGCTTGAAGCCGCCGATCAAGGGGCTGTTGTCTCTAAACTCAAGAAACAAGGCTTGCTCGCAGCAGATGTGTTTGAAGTTAAAGCGGCCAATCAAAACAGTTTGTTTGCCAATAATAAAATAACGCTAGCTGATATCGAGTTTCTCACTGCAGAATTGAGTTTATTGTTGGCCTCAGGTGTGCGCATCGACAAAGGGTTAGATATCATTGCTAAAACTAAAGCCAAGCCTGCTTTAGCACAACTCATTGCTCAACTAAGCCAGTCCCTAAAAAAGGGTAGCAGTTTAGCGGATGCCGTGGCCGAACATGAAGACGTATTTGAGCCTTTATATTGTAATTTGATCAAGTTGGGTGAGGCGTCAGGTAACTTGCCTGCGATCTTTGATGAACTGGCCAAAGATCTCAAGTTTAGACAAGACTTACATCGAAAAATTGTCAGCTCATTGACTTATCCAGTAGTCATACTAATGGTATGTGTGGCGAGTATATTCTTTATTTTCAATTTCATTATTCCACAAATGTCCTCTTTGTTTACAGATCTAGAAGCGGTGCCTTGGTATACCAAAGTGATGATCCAAACCAGTAATTGGATGACGCAATATCAAGGCCTATTGCTGCTCGGCATAGCCGGGGTGGTGACAATAACCTACTACGCCTTTAAACAAACTACAGTGCAGATCTGGTGGTCAGAAACCATCCTCAAGTTGCCAGTATTAAAAGGCGTAGTGGCACTAACCGAACGTATTCGTTTTTGTAGCAGTATCGCCATGATGCTCAAGTCTGGATTACGGATAGATAATGCCATTGCTTTAGCGGTAGGTAATGTTAAAAACCATGTGTTACGCCGCGAGATAGATATAGCTAAGAAAAAAATCAAACAGGGTGACGGCTTAACACTTGCACTGAGCCAGAGTGTATTATTTCCGGATTTTTTTGTATCCCTACTAGATATAGGCGAGCAGTCTGGTAACTTAGATAAAGTGTTCGAAGAAATCACGTCACGCTCTCGTCAAGAATTTGAAACTTGGACCCAGAAAGTTACTACTCTAATTGAACCCCTGCTTATATTGTTTATGGGCACATTTGTCGGCGGGGTGGTGGTCATTATGCTGATGAGTATGATATCTATTAATGATGTCAGCTTTTAATTCTGTTAAATAGATGAAAGCTAGAGGTTTTACCCTAATAGAGCTGATGGTAGTGATTGCTATTATGTCGCTACTAATGAGCTTAGTGGGCCCGTTAGTGGTGAACAGTTTACAAAAAGCCCAAGCCAAGGTCGAAGTGATGACGATAAAACGTTGGGCTAAACATATTAGTTATCGAGCTTTTTTGACACAAAGCGACTTGATTTTAGTGCTAGAAGGCAAATCTGTGTTGTTAAAAGATCGCAAAGATCGGGTCATAAAGTCTTTAGATTTTGAATACTTGTTTTTTCAGCCACAAAATATCCCATTTAATCAAAATGGCTATGCCCAGCAACAGATCATTCGTTATCAATTAAAACAAAAAAAAGATGAGTTTTCTCTAGAGCAATATACTACCAACAAAGATTATTATGTTGCGCGATAGCATGAATACAAGGCAGTCAGGCTTTACTCTGATGGAGGTGTTGATCGCCGGTTTAATCCTATTTATGACCATATCAACTACCACCTTGATATACCGAGGGGCCATGTTATCTAGCCAAAAAGCAGAGCAAACATTAGTCTTAAATGGTTATTTACCTTTTGCCATGGAACAAATAGAACAAGAAATGCGTCAACAAAAATATGCGGATCAAACCTTATTACAAGGTAGCGGTAACCTGTTGGCCAGCCGCTACAACTGGCAAGCTAAACAATTACTGGCTAAACGACCGTTGCCGCGATTAGGTGCGAGCAGTACGGAGCTTATCGAACAACCTGCTCGTTTTAAATTATGGCAAGTGCACCTGACCCTAAAGTATGGCGGTGGCGAAAAGCGTTTTAGTTATAAAGAATTGACCTTTCAGGAGATCCCGTGAGACGGCTTATATTGTCTAAAAAGACTGTCAGTCGCCATATCCAAAGGGGCTTCACACTTATTGAATTAATGATTGCTAGTACTATTCTGATTATGGTGATGCTAGTGGGTACCTATGCTTATAGTCTGTTTGCCACACAATGGGACAAACAGCTGGGTAATGTGAATCAAGCAATGACACAGATCAAACAATTAACCTTAATCAATCACCTACTAGATGGCATAGTGCCGCTGGCACTGTTTGAAGAGCGCCAAGACCCAGGTTTCTATTTTATTGGGGAAGAACAATCTATTACTGCCATCAGCTTGGCTGGCTTAGTCAATCACAATGAGCCTGTTGTATTTACGCTAAGTTTAGTCGAAAGAGACGGTAATCCCCTTTTGCTCTACCGAGAGGCCCCAACCACTGCTAACTTAATATTGAGCATAGACCAAACTATTGATTACCAACACGAACTAGCGCTACTCGTTGGCTTAGATGGCCTAAGCTTTCGTTATTTTGGTTGGCCTAGTTTTGTTGCTAAATCCGCAGCAAATTATAATCCTAGTAGCAGAAGCGCGCGGGCAGGTTGGTCTGCAAGCTTTAATGGGCAAAGTCGCAGCTTACATCCCGAAAAATTAACCTTGAACCTACGCATAGAAAACGGCCAGATAAAGCTTCATAGCCAATTTACCCAAGACAGCGAAATTTTGCTGCGCAAGTTTGAGGCCATTTAATGTCGCGCTTTAATCATGGTATTGCCCTATTACAAGTGTTGTTGATTGCTGGCATCATATCAGTATTGGCCTTGTATTTTGTGAGCACGGCTAAAGATCAAGTGGCTATTGCCCAATTATCTAATGACAGAGTACAGGCGCAGTTAGCCATTAAAACCGCAGAAAGTGAACTGCTACTGGCCTTGCTTACAGAATTTAAACGGCCCACTACACAAACGAGTAATGGGATCAAAGCCCGTTGGAACTTTTATGACCAAAGCTTTATGGTGAACCCACAGGTAACTGCGCAGATACAAGATCAGGCCGGGTTAATAGGGACACAATTTCCTGATGTTGGGCTGTTGGTTAAGGTATATAGAGAAAATGGCTTAGATGAAAAGCAAGCCCCGGTATTGGTAGATAGTTTGTTAGACTGGCAAGATGCTGATAAACTTCGCCGCCTAAATGGGGCTGAAAATAGTGAATATACCGTAGGGCCCCGTAATGGCAGTATTAGCCTAAAGCATGAGATCAAGCTAATACAAGGTATGGGGGCTGGAGCGTGGGTACAACTAGCGGATAGTTTTACCTTATATCGCCGCAACCCTTATAATCCTATGTCTTCGACACCAGCAATATTAAATGCGGTGTTGGGCAAAGCCCGAGCCGCAGAATATATAAGCTTGCGGCAAGATATGAGTGTGGATACTGAACGATTCAAAAACATCAGTGGTCTGAGTGAGAACATGCAGCAGATATTTTATCCTGGCGAGACCATGGCGATCACGTTAAAAGCCACTCAAGGGGAAATCGAGTTAAGTAAGTGGATGATGTTAGAATTACAACCCTATGCTAAGGCTTATAATAGCCCAGTAGATTATTTGGAAGTGCGCCAATAGATGGACCAACTACTAGACAAAATGAAACGCCCCTTACTGGCCAAAGTGAATATTGGTTACTTTGATGGTGAGCTAAAAAAATTGGTGGTTAAGGCTGGCGGTCAAAGCTCATTGCAAGGGGTTGCTGACACTTTTATCCCTCATATATTAATAATAAGCCGTGGTTATTATCAAGAAAAACTAGTGAGTTACCCCTTAACCAACAAGAAAGAGTTGAATAAATTATTATCTCTACAGTCTGCAGAGTCTAATGAAGTATCTGCGGTTAATCTGATCGAAGATAATCAAACGTGGGTAAATAAGTGGCAATTTAATGCATCCGTGCCTAAAGCGCGGATAATGCTGCCTGAATCTGTCATTTTGGCTGACTCCAATAGGGACGCTAAAGATATAGTCGTGTTAAATGATAAGGGACAAACTCAATTATTCGTGGCCACCAGTGTCAGAGGTTTGTATTCGGCTGCACCTTCTAGGCTGATGGCTAGCCGGTTACTCTTTTGCCAGAGCAGTGGGTTACCATTTGATGAGACGTTTTGTGAAATCAGACATGGGGATTTTGCCCAATGGCTAATGTTAGGATTAATACGGCTCACATTTAAAAATTGGCACACTTTTGCTAACACTACTATCGCTCCCATGGATTTAAAGAGTATGCAGCGTCCCGCATTGACCAGTGCCATAGTCGCTGTCGCTTATTTAGCCTTAACCAGCGTCTATATAGGCTTTAGTCAATGGCAAGTTGAAAGGCAATTAGCCAATGGCAGCGATGAGTTAAGGCAAGCCTTACAATTAGAAACTCAGGTAAGTGAACTGCGCGACACCTTGGATCTATACCAAAGTGTTACTCAGGATTTTTCCGTGGCCTCGCCTGTCTGGCAATTGTTGCTGCCTTTATTTGAACAGGCCAGTTTCACACAAATACAACTGGTCAATCATCGTTTTATTTTGCGAGGCCAAACCCAAAAAGCCACAGATATTCTATCGCTCTTAACTAAGATGCCTAATGTGCAGGATGCGACATTTGACTTGCCAGTATCGAAGAATCGATTACAAGAGCGGTTTACTATTAGTTTTACCCTGCAAAATACTAAGCCGCAGGTACCATAATGGAATTATTTAAAAAGCAGCCATTACTTCTGGGGTTATTGATTGTTTTACTGCTTATTCGATTTATTATTTCACCTATTATAGACTGGCAAAATGATAGTCTCGAAGAGATAAGAGGCTTGCAGAAAAAGCAACAAAAGACGCAGTTTGCCCTTCAACGTGAAGCAGATAATCGAACTCTGTTACAGAGCATACAGAGACAACAAACGCAGTTTAGTGATCTATTTTTTAAAGGTGGTGATGAAGCAAAATTTAAATTAGAAAGACAACAATGGTTAGAGGAATTGGTAACCAAACATAATTTTAAAGCGACGAATATTGGATGGACAAATTCATCTAGCGTGCCTAACACTTCAATAATTAAACATAATTTACAAGTACGCATCGAAGGACACTTATCAAAACTTCCTGCTTTTCAAAGTGATTTGGAAAGCACTAGGCAATGGATTGAGCTCGATGGTTTCTCCGTATCCATTAAAAGACAAATTAAACATAATTTAGGTCAAGCTACCGTCACGTTGCAGCTCAACTTGTTTCAACTGCCCATTAGTAGAGAGGAGGGGATAGATGAGTAGCATCAAGTTTGTTATGGTTTCACTTGTGGTTATCTTATTAATATTAGATTTCTTAGGACGCTTCACTGAAAATGCAAATCGCACCCGTGTAACTGAAACTATGACACATAAGGGGTCGGTGTTGCCGGCAAGAATGTTGCCCGAAGACAAGAGTATTATGCTTGCGGCTTACCAGCGACTTGATCCTAATGGTAATCTAGATGGTAAAAATAAACAAAGCACCCAGGCCGGGTTGTCTTTGCAAGAGCAAAGCCAACAGCAAGGGCTGTTAGATGAGTTTTATGCCGGTAATAGCATCATTAGTTTAAAGGCGGTGATAGATGATGAAGCTATCAAAGAGTCACAGTTTGCCTTGTTGCATGTGCAAAATATTGAAGATAATGTGGCTCAGATAATAAGAGTCGTTAATCAAGATGAATTTAAGGGTTATAAAGTGACGGCGCTAAATCTTAGTCGTATAAAATTTACCAGCCTTGATGATGCTAGTAGATATATTACCCTTTCGTTGTACTCAGCAACACAGACATTAGCAGATAAAACTAAGAATAACAGTTCAGGAAAAGAATAATGAGCCTTCAAAAAACAATGGCTGTGAGTCTACTGGTATTGACTGTAGCAGGATGTTCTAGCCTCTCACTAGATCAATATCAGACACCAGACTCCTATTTGAGTAAAACCAATGAGCCACCAACCACTGATATTTCCAATAACTCAGAAACTGAGACAGGCGCAAAAGTCACCACAGGATTCGTAAGTGTAGACGCCCAAGAAAGTGATACGGGTAAGCAACAATTAAATACAGATGTGACCAACCAATTCAATACGAATGTAATGGTGAAGGTAGCTTCTAACGAATTGTCTTTGCCAGATTTTCTACATTATGTGTTAGGTGATGTACTAAAGGTTAATTATATTCTAGGCGAAAGTGCCAAAAACGAAGGGCTCAATATCACGTTAAACATTCAACAAGAGGTGAGTCACAGACGGTTATTTATTCTTGCGGAAGAATTACTGGCTGAAAAAGGTTTTAGCATAAGATACAACGACGATATTTTTTACATAAATAATGAAGATGAAGGCCAAAGTAACAGTAATACTGTTTTTGGTTATGGGCAAAGCACCACCTCGGTGCCTAACACTACCGCTAATATTCTGCAGATAGTGCCTTTTAAATATGGGTTGAAAGGTAATTTATCTTTAGTGCTGCCTACAATAGCCGCTGTGCGAGCCACCCCAGATGCAAGTCAGAATGCTATTTTATTACAAGGCAAACGCAGTGAAATCCTCAAAGCGCTAGAATTTATTAAAATGATAGACGCGCCTGTTTATAAAAATCGAGTGGTGGCGGTATTTAAGGCGGTATTTATGCCAATCAAGGAACTGAATAGTCAGCTCAATGAATTATTAAGGCAAGATGGCTTTAATGGCGGTATCAGCACCGTGCAATTGACAAGTCAAGGTGCATTAGTGCTCTTTGCTAATGCTCAATCACTGATGACTCGTGCACAATTTTGGTTAGAAAAGCTCGATGTGCCAGGTGAGACTGACGAGAAACAATACTTCATTTATCAACCTAGCTATGCAAGTGCCAGTGATTTAACAGAAAGTTTAGCGCCTTTACTGGGCGGTGCCGAAAACAACTTTAGCACTGGAGATTCTGCAGCCAAGGATAATAAAAGTAACAATAATAATGGAAGGCAAAGCCAAAAAAGTGGCATTAAATCTGCCGGTAACGAAAATATTTCTATTGTGGTAGACCAACGCTCTAATTCTTTGATTGTGAACGCTGCCGGTCAAGATTATCAAAGGTTATTGCCTATTATCCAGCGATTAGATGTATTACCCAAACAAGTAATGTTAGAAGTGGTGATTGCTGAAGTGACCTTACGAGACGAATTTAAGTACGGTTTAGAGTTCTTTCTTAACGAAAATAATTTCACCTTAGGCAATAAAGGCGCCTTTGGTGTGCAGGACATAGGCGGTCTAAGTTATTTTTTAACCGGCAGTGCTAAATGGGATGTGGATGCCAGCTTGAATCAACAAAATACTTTGATTAACGTAGTCTCTCGCCCCTCAATAGTGGTGCGTGATGGCGTGACGGCTAATATGGAAGTGGGGACCGATATCCCCATAGTTAATACTACATCTGCTCCGGATATTGGCACTGTCACTTCTGTGCAATATCGTAAAACAGGCCTAACCCTGGAAGTCACCCCAACGGTTAATAGCCAAGGGGTGGTGAGCATGAAAATAAGTCAAGAAATCAGTAATGTATTAGAGGGCGGTATCACCGCCGGTGACGCGCCTTCTATTTTTGACCGTTCTATGTCTACAGAAGTGGTGGCTAATAGTGGGCAAACTGTGATTTTGGGTGGGTTAATTAGCGAAAATATCAACAAATCTGATACTAAAGTACCAGGTTTTGGCGATATTCCTTTTATTGGTAAGCTATTTTCTAGCCAGTCTGACGTAAAAGACAAAACTGAGCTGGTGATTTTAGTGACGCCACGAATAATCGAGTCACCCCAACAATGGCTAGACATTAAGGCCTCTTTTAGTCAGGAGTTAGAACAAATCGACATTGCATTATAACGAGCCCATTTAAGGTGTTGATTTATAAGTGCTTTAATATGTTGCGTCAAGCTCGATTTGGTGGGTTTCTAAATCCAATAAACCCCAACCTTATCAAGTTGTAATAAGGTTGGGTGCCAGGTATCGTCTATTTTGTCGGCAAACAACTTTAAAGCTGTGTTTTAGTGTTGACAAGGTAATTTACACTTGGCTACACTATAGAAGGTTCGCGTTACTGAGGTGACGGCCTGAGTAACAGCTTAACGAACTATTAACTACAATAGAAATAGCGAATATTAACAAAAAAATAATATTCCTTTTTCACGTTTCATGAAACTTGGAGAAAAGAAAAAATGTTTAAAAAAACTTTAATTGCGACAGCATTACTTGCTGTTGGATTTAACGCTTCAGCTGCTTTGACAGCTGTTAATGCATCTGCTGCTGATGCTACTGTTGGTGAGTTAGTGTCTGTTGAAGGAACAGCTGTTGGTTCTGCGGTTTCTCTAGGTAACTTAAGTGTTACTACGTCAGATGCAGCAAAAACAACGTATAATAGCCTTGCCGGTGTGTCTATAGAATTGGCAGGTGGTACTTTTAACCCTGCTTCTGCAATTACATTAAATATAATTGAAAATGCAGGCGCAAACGATTTAACCTTGGTCCCTGCTGATTATGCAGTTACTTTTAAAACTTCATCGCGTGCAGAGATTGCTCTTACTGCTGCCGGTCTTGCTAAGATAACTGCCGCTGCTGTGACTAGTACTAACAATCTAGTTGTTGGTGGAATTGCATTGAACGCGGCTGATATCGCAGCAAACGCTGCTATAACCGTTGCTGTTGAAGCTGATTCTACTATCCCTGGTGTTGACTTGGAAACAGGCTCAGGTGTTTTAGCAACGGGTAAGCAGCAATTTAGCACAGCAGCACTATTTGCTGATGGTACCACTTCTGGTAAAACTGTATCTAAAATCGATGTTGCTCAATCTCGTGCATACTTTGCAACTGGTACATTGACAAAGTCTAGCACTATTACAGCAACCCTAGAATCTGCGGCAACGGAAATTAATGGTGCAACAGTTCTTGCTGCTTCTCAAGCAATCACTTGGACTTTGAACGGCGACTTAAGTTTTCTTGATGCGGATGCTGATGGTAAACTAGACACTGGCACTTCAATTACAGTTGCCGATGATGCAGTAGCTACTACTGCTACTGGTGTAACTGTTGCAGCTGATATGCAATCTGTTTCTTTCACTAGTGCATCTCCAGCCTTTGCACTTCTTGGTACTGGTTCTGTTGCTAATGATAGACAAGTAGCATTTACTATTAGTAGTGATGGTGTTCGAGTTATTCCTGCTACAGCTTTCACAATTGACGCAGCTATGGCTTATACTGATGCGGCAACTCTAGGTCGTAGCTATGCTGCTGCTGGTATTAGTGCTGGCGCTTGGTCACTTAACGGCGACGGCGCTACAATATCGTTCCTACCGTTTGGCGATGCGTTCAGCCAGTCTGTTACAGTGACTAACACTGGTACTGTAGATGGTACTATCTCTGTTGATTGGACTTATAACGGTGTTACAACTCCTACTACTTTGACTAGTATCGCCGTAGCTAACTCTGTTACAGATATCTCTTCAGAGCTACGTACTATGGCTGCTTCTGCTGGTATCGTTGGTAATGCTGGTCTAGCTATCATAGTTAACTCTCCTCAAGGTCAAATCCAAATTGATGCTCTGTATTACAGCAAAGCTGACGGTGACCGTGGTGTAGTATTAACTGGTGGTGCAAATACTAATTAATCAAACTTTAGTTTGATTTTTAGTTTTTAAAAACGGGCTTAGGCCCGTTTTTTATTGCTACAACAAAGTATGCCCTAATTACTGCTTTGTAAGTTAACCTTACGCAGAGCCTGTTGCAGGGCTCATTGGTTAAAAAACAAATAAAAGATTGTTTAAGTATTCAAAAAACGAAATGAGGTTTTCTTTTTATTCTTAAAAATCGTTTTTATATAGGAACAATTATTTGTTATTATATTCTGCTGGTTAGTTCGTATTTATTAAGAAATGGTTTTAGCCATCAAACACTCATTTCTGCAATCTAGAAGATTAACTGTCAGGTTATGTGTCTTCTCATTGTTTCTTAATTACCTATGTATAAATACTTATAAGGCCTAGCAATGTCTGTTTGTTTACAAGCTGTTAATCAATTGGTTGCACAAAATAAATTTAAGAAAGCATTAACCCTTCTGAAAAAAATTAATGCAAATTTAGATGAAAGAAACTTCGAGTCTTTGCAACTTGAAGGTGCTTGCCTTATCAATCAGAAAAAGTACCTTTTAGCAGAAATTATTTTGACTAAAGCTCTGGGCCTCGCCACCAGCACAGAACAGAAATTATTGACGTTACAGAACCTACAAGTATCGTCTTTTAAGCGCGGGGATATAGCTGCTGCTATTCGCTTATTGAAAAAAAGTCTGGCGTTGGATAGCTCGGCAGCTAATGCTAAAGCCAGAAATAATTTATGTCAGCTTAGTTTTCAATCTAAACAATATAATGATGTGATTGAGTACGGCGATAAATTATTAGGTTTAAGCGAATATAGCCACAGTGCTTTATTTCTTATTTTATACTCATTTTTGGCCCTTGGTGACGCTGTAGGCGCGGGGCCTTATCTCGACAAAGGCATCGCTGAGGTCAACGCCTTAAATTTGCCTCAGGTTAAAGAGCTATTTAGAATGCTCGATTCATTAGAAGACTATGACAAGTTAAAGTCCTTAATAAACAAACTATTACCTAAACATAACCATGAACCTTGGTTTATTGCATGGTCATTAAAAACAGATGGCCAAAAAGTTTTTACCACAAATGGGCCGCTTGAGGCAAAACAATCGATTACACCGACAGAAAAACTATCCACTGAGTTCATAGTAGGTACTGATCCTAAAACTGTTTCATTAATAAAAAAGCTGGTTGAGCAATTAAAAAATAAAGGCGCATATTTTCATCCATCTTTACGAATAGTCGAAGATAAGGGTGACTTATCTATTAAGTCCTATTCCTCAACTGAAATCAATGAACGTCTTATGTCGGTGCCTATGAAGTGCTTACCAGTGCTGTCGGATTTCTCTTTTGGGGTAGACAAAGAACTTAAGCTGACTTGCCAACCTCATAAGAATGGCCTTAATAAGCATGCCCATGCAATCATGGGATCCATGGTGTCAATCTATAATGCCACAGATAAGTTAAGAAGCTGGTCTTTGGCACACCCTTTGCTCTCTTTAAAAGCCTACCCTGAATTAGTAGATAAATTGTATGGACTAAGGGGATTTAATCCCACAGTAAAAAAACTTAAAAAGTATTACGATGAGAAAAACTGGGATCTGTTATTGATCGAAAGCTTTTTTGACTCTCGTAGATTCTCTTTTACCTCTAATGAACTCCAATTGATGGGTATTAAAAAGGGGGGGGATAAACAGTCAGGTTTGTTGACCGTAATTGATTTCTTAAATCATAAGTCTGGTGTAAAGGGGTACGAAGTTAATCATAAAAGTAAAAATATGGAGATTAATGCCTTGCCCGACAAAGAAACACATGAAGTCTTTGTGCAATATAATACCTTTTATGACCCCCTTATTACTTATTTAAATTATGGTTTCTTGGAAAATAATCCCCCTTGGTTATATAGCTTACCTGTAACACTCATAACGACAACAGGACTAAGCATTTATATTTTTAATACCCCGGCCGACAAATCGAAAAATAGTCGCGCAATTATTTCTCACATTGATACCTATAACCCTTCTTATATAAAGCGTGAACTTAGTGAAGTCTCAGTCTCCACCTTAATAATACCCACCCTAAGTGCCAAAGACACATTACTTCAAGTATTATGCTTTTTGTTACTTGAGGTTGATATGGAAGATAATTATAACAACGAAATATCACTAAAGAGTGAAGCAGAGCATTTAGAGAAACAGCTCCTCCGCTTTAATTTTAAAAGTTGGTATGCACTGGGTAAGGATACTTCGAAGCTACTGTTAGAAGATAAGGATGAGTCGACGATGGCATTAACTACGCTTGTTAGCTTGTGCGACTTCAGTAAGCAGCATATTAAAGATTATATGAATTATCGAGGTATTAGCGAGATCTAATCGGTATCCCTTGTATTATTCTTTAATTTTTTTACGTCAGGGCATGGCGTTGAGTAATTAAAGGTAAAACAGGTATAAGTCTTTCACCAGGTATCTAGATGCTTTGCAGGTACAAATATTATTACCCCTGACATTACAGTGCTGTTGCCTCATAGATTTTTAGTAAATAGTGAAAACTGGTCGATTTTAGACTGTAATATGTTGGACAGACTATAAACGTAATCAAAGAAAAATTGAGATGCCAAGCTTTGGGACTGCATCAGGTCCTGAGAATAGACACTAACTCGAATATACGGACGTTAAATGAAACTGACAGTAGATCAAGCAATGCAACAGGGTATTACCGCCCATAATACCGGTAACCTCCAAGAGGCAGAAAGGTTATATCGCTTAATATTGCAAGTTAAGCCAATGCACCCTGATGCAAATCATAACTTAGGGCTTATCGCGGTTGCAATGAATATGACAGCAGCGGCGCTGCCATTATTTAAAATTGCAACAGATGCCAGTCCAAAAATTCAACAGTTCTGGTTCAGCTACATTGACGCACTTATTAAAGACAAGTACTTTGATGATGCTAAACGAGCAATTAAAAAGGGCAGTAAGAGAGGTTTAGCTAAAGTTGATATTGATGCTTTTACCCTGCAATTAAAAAGAGCAACCAGAGATGTATTGCCAATACCTATGCCGCCTCAGGCAACACTGCAGAAGCTTTTGAAACAGTATCAAGATGGGTTCTTTGATGAGGCCGTAAAGTTAGCAATATCATTAACTAAACAGTTCCCAACTCATCAATTCAGCTGGAAAGTCCTTGGCGGCGCATTAAAGCATACAGGTAAGATTGCTGATGCATTAGTCGCTAGTCAAAAATCGGTAGATTTAAATACTAATGACAATGAAGCCTATCACAGCTTGGGTGTTATATTGGTGGACCTTGGCAGATTTGATGAGGCTGCTGCAAGTTATAGAAAATCCATAACATTGAAAGCAGACAACCCAGAAGTCCATTTCGATTTGGGATTTTTATTTGAAGCACTTGGTCGAGTCGAAGAAGCTCAAACCAGCTACGAGAGAGCTTTAGTGTTGCGCCCTGATTATGGGGAAGCACGGTACCAGTTGGCCCTGTTTCTATTTCTCAAAAAAGACTATAAGAATGCTGCGCAGCAGTTTAAGTTAATGAATATTCACGAAAGTTCAACGTATGCGTTGAGATGTTCATACCTGCTTGATGAACAATCCGTTTTCTATGACCGATTAGATTCTTTAATCAATCAAGGTAAGATAAATCCCGCCATCGGGTCGTTAATTTGTCGATCAGAGATTAGATATGGTACCAACAAGCCGAATCCTTTTTGTAATGACCCGTTAAGGTATGTATTCAATACCAATTTAAATGAAGGGTGTGATTTCGAAAATACTTTTGTTGAGGTAGCCAGAAATATATTAAAAGATAATTCGGTGTCATATAAGCGTCAAGGCCATTTAACCAACGGTAAACAAACTGCAGGGAACCTTTTTGCCACTGATGGTCAACTGACAGATGAGATTAAGGACATTATTCACGCAGAGATTGATAATTATAGGGAGAAATTTAAAGATAGTGAGGAAGGTTTTATAAAGAATTGGCCCGCTGATTATAGTATTTACGGCTGGCTGGTTAGTATGCAAAGCGGCGGTGAATTGAGTGCGCATATGCATGATACCGGCTGGATTACTGGTAGCATCTACATAAATGTACCTCCTAAATCAAAACTTGATAGTGGTAATTTGGTGTTGTGCATCGATGATGAAGAATGTGAGCTAGGGGTAAAGAAAAACCAAAAGACTGTTATTGATGTGGTGACGGGCAGTTTGTGTTTTTTCCCGTCCTCTTTACTTCATTACACTATCCCATTTGAAGCAGCAGAAGAGCGCATTGTGTTAGCCTTTGATATCATGCCAAAAAAGAAATAGTTTGTTTACAATGTTAGATTGGCTATATTATTTTTTGGCATTAAATCCTTATAACTGGCATAATTTGTCGTCTTAAATTAGCCGCACGCCTCTTAATATGATCCCCATAGTTAAACCCTACCAACCCGCCTTGAGTAAATACCAAACTTATCTGAAGGGTATATATGATCGTAATTGGTTAACCAATAATGGTCCCTTGCTTAAAGAGCTTGAACAGCGCTTGGCTGAGTATTTGGGTGTGCAGCATCTAATGCTAGTGGCGAATGGTACTTTGGCCTTACAACTGGCTTACAAGGCCTTGGGTGTGGGCAGTGCTGGTGTTGATAAGCGCCAGGTCTTGACCACACCTTTTACTTTTGCGGCAACGCCGGGTTCGTTAATGTGGCAAGGGTTACAACCTCAGTTTGTGGATATAGCCAACAACAGTCTAAATATTTCCCCTGAGTTAATGGCGCAGCGTATGACTAGTGATACTGTTGCTATTACTGCTGTCCATGTATTTGGCAACCCTTGTGAGGTAGAACAAATAGATACCTTGGCTAAGCAACATAAGCTTAAGGTGATCTACGATGCCGCCCATGCTTTTGGTTGTCAGTATAAAGGGCAGTCTTTGTTAAACTATGGTGATGCGGCGACATTGAGCTTACATGCCACTAAGTTATTTCATTGTGTTGAGGGGGGGGCGGTAGTCTTTAAAAATGCTGGGGATCTGGCGCGGGCTAAGCAGTTGATTAATTTTGGTTTTGATCAAGACAACATGCCACAACATATCGGCTTTAACGCCAAAATGAGTGAGTTACATGCGGCTATGGGGCTGGCTATGTTAGATGATATTGACGATATTATTATCCAGCGCAAAGACATCATCGCCACTTATCAGCAGCACTTGGCTGGTGTGGTGGATTTTCAAACGTGGTCTGCACATAGTGAAAATAACGGGGCTTATATGCCTGTGTTATTTAATAATGAGGCGCAGTTATTGGCGGTGCAAAAAACCTTAACCGAGCATGGGATCCAATCAAGACGCTATTTTTATCCTAGCCTCAATACCTGCGCTGTATATGAAAATGATGTGTCTTGCCCTGTGTCTGAACATACCGCCAGCCGGGTGTTATGTTTGCCTTTGTATGTGGGCTTACAAAAAAGCCAAATTAAACATATCTGCCAGTTGCTCGCTCAATGTCTAAGATCATAAAAGTGTCTTTACACATTAATCTTTATGTCGGCCTTTAAAAACCTTTCCTGGAGTGCCTTTAATTCGGTGGCCGGAGCGGCTATGGATATCATTAGGATAGCAATAGTAGCCCGTTATCTAGACACCGCCGATTTTGCTGTCTTTGCTATTGCCTTAGTAGTAGTGGGATTCTGCCAATTATTTTCCGAAGGCGGGGTGGGTAATGCTTTGGTCAGTAAAGAGCATGTCAGTGCTGAGCAAGCCGGTAATGTGTTGAACTTTAACTTATTGATCGCCGCTGGGATCTATCTCATTGTGGCCTTGAGTGCACCTTTTATAGCGGGTTATTACAGTGCTCCTGCTTTGACTAATGTGTTGCTTATTATTTGTTTATCTTTGCCTATGGCTGCCTTTGCGCGGATATTACAAGCTATGTTGCAAAGAGCTTTGAACATGCGAGTGATCGCCATAGCGGCCATTGTATCAAAAACAGTGGGCCTAGCTGTGGCCTGGCTCTGTGCGGTTATGGGGTTAGGTATTTATGCTTTGGTGTGGTCAACCTTAAGTGCTGCTGCTGCCGGTTTGCTGTGTTTAATGTTCTTTGCAGCTGGCAGTATTCAATATGGTCTGGGCATTAAATGGCGATTGATCCAGCCGATCTTGAGTTTCTCTGTGTACCAGTTGGGGGAGTTTTTATTAAACTTCTTTGCCAAGAATTTTGATGTGTTGTTGATCACTAAGTTATTAGGGGCAGAAATATCCGGCTTGTACGTGATCATCAAGAACCTGATGGTCAAGGTGGGTGATATTATTGTCACCACTTTTAGCCGTTATTTTCATCCTGTGATCGCTCAGGCTCAAGGTGAGTCTGATCTACAAAAAGCCCGCTTAAAACAACAGTACTTGCGCTTCTTTCGTTGTGTCACCCTATCTGTAAGCTTGGCTTATCTGGTGTTATACGTAAATGGCAGTGTGTTGGTGGACTTGCTCTTAGGTGAGCGTTACGGATCGGCAAAAGAGCTTATTTATCTAATGGCACTGTGGTTGTCATTACGCTATTGCACCGCGCCTATTGCCACCTTGTGGTTAGCACGGCAAAAGCCACAAATTGGTGTGTATTGGAATATATTAGTGGCTTTATTGGTGCCGCTGGCGGTCTATCTGAGTTATGCCTACGGATTACAAGGGGTAGTGTTAGCCCTGTTATGGGTGCAGCTGTTATTTTTTGTATTGTCTTTGTTTTTGTCTTTTTTACTCACATGGCGCGGCGCAGATATGCCTATTGCCCAATTAAGCTGGTTGCTACTGATCGCCCTACCCAGCGGCCTAGTTTATGCCTGGTTTGATGTGCAGAGCATCCAGCCTTGGGGCTTGTTGCTGATGAGTGCTTTGGTGAGCTGTGTTGTATTATTGTTGGCCTGGCGATATCGGCCATTATTTTTTAAGGATCTGAGTTAAGCATGCAAGTGACCATATTAGGCAGCTGTTCTGTGATTGATTTTCCCGAGCAAGCCCCACAGTTCTTTAAGGGCGAGCACTTAGTGGACTTGCGCAACGGCCATAATATGGAAATGGATGCCTTACCCTTATTGTTTTTGGCCCAAGATGCTAAAGACACGGCGCTGAGCCAGCGCGTTATCCAGGCCATTAAGGCCAATTTAGAGGCCAGCGGTGGTAGCTTATGGTGCTGTGGTGTCTGGGGCCACAACGAAACCCATTGTCGTTTTAGCAGTGTGGCATTACGCTTAATGTTGCTTAACACTTATGCCTTTGAGCCTGAGCTAATAGAAAAATGTTTATTAGCCCATCTAGCGCACTCCGAGCCGGCTTTTGGTGGTACTTGGTTTTTTCATGATTCGATCGAAACCTATAAACAAGCCTATTATAAACCCTGGACCGGGCAGCCTTGCGCTGATGCCTCTGCCAATAATATGCTGATCTTAAATACCCATCTAGATACCTTGATCACTTTGCTTATCGCCAAGCAACAACAGTTTTCTGGGCCGCAAATAGAGATCTTTATCGAGGAGGGTCTTACGGCATTAGAGGGTTACGTGGCGGCGACTAGTGTAGTGATGGGTATCAAGGCTAAAATTGATGCTTTGGCCCGCAACCGTATGTTACGAAGTTTAGGCAATACAGATATTGTCAGTCGTGGCTCTGTGTATTTACTGGATAAGTTCTATTACAGGCGTCTGCGTTATCAAGCTAAACAGCAAAGTAATGTGCGGGCTTTTAGTGATGGCTTCTTAGAGCGAGACATTCGCTTAACCGGCCCCAGTTTGGAATACCATGTGGTCAATCTATGGGATATGAGCCGCTTGTTATTAGCCTTGTCTAATGCCCAAGTAACGCACAGTACCGTTGAGAAATATTTAGTCAGTTCTGCCATAGCAGGCTTGAAATATTGTTTAAACTCAAAGGCGTATCGCAGTTATTTACAACGTTTGAGCATAAAAAAAGGGGTGAGTAACGAGGTCTTAGAGTCTATTGCTATCTTGTGTGCCTTGGGCCATCAACAAGACTGGATGGCAAGGTTATATCTAGATTGGCGCAGCTTTGCCCCCCCTTCACCTGGCGTATTAGGCATTGATAGAACGATTTCAGGCCCTAAGGTGGATGATCCAATACAAGGCAAAGACACCCATAAGCAGGATCTAGATTGTATTAGTTTTGACAATGGCAGGGTGTTTGTTGCTAACTATGGCCATAACACGGCTGAATTTGCTGATCCTAGGTATCAACTGTTCTGGTCAAGTAATAGCAGTAGCGTGACCAACGCTTGTGATGCAAGGGTGGCAGCGCAAAGCCTGGCTATTTTTTTTCAAAGGTCCCAAGCATAGGGTTTTGTTAAGATCACTTAGTCACCCATATCGTATTTTACAAAAGGAAGCACCATGACAAAAGGCATAGTACTGGCAGGTGGTACCGGTTCACGACTGTTTCCTGTGACTATGGGGGTGTCCAAACAGTTATTGCCTATTTACGACAAACCTATGATTTTCTACCCTATTTCGGTACTGATGTTGGCAGAGATTTCAGAGATTGCCATTATCACTACCCCAGAAGATCAAGCCAGCTTTAAGGCACTCTTAGGTACGGGTCAACAGTTTGGTGTGTGCTTCGAATATATTATTCAAGATAAACCCAGAGGCATTGCCGAGGCCTTTATATTGGCCGCAGACTTTATTGGCGATCAGTCTGTGTGCTTAGTGCTGGGTGATAATATCTTTTATGGAGCAGGCTTTTCGGCAAAACTCAAGGCTGCCGCCGCGCGCAAAAACGGCGCCACAGTTTTTGGTTATCAGGTGAATGATCCGGAACGCTTTGGTGTGGTAGAAATTGATGCTAACTTTAATGCCATCAGCATAGAAGAAAAGCCCCCTAAACCTAAGTCTAATTATGCGGTCACCGGTTTGTATTTCTATGATAATCAGGTGCTGGATATTGCCCGTACTATCAAACCTTCGCCGCGGGGTGAACTTGAAATTAGTTGTATTAATGAGGTCTATTTACAAGCTAAAAACCTGCAGGTGGAGATCTTGGGCCGTGGTTTTGCTTGGTTAGATACCGGCACCCATGAAAGCCTGATGGAAGCTGGGCAGTTTGTGTATACAGTGGAGCGCAGACAGGGCTTTAAGATTGCCTGTTTAGAAGAAATCGCTTATCAAAATGCTTGGTTGAGTCTTGAGCAATTAAAAAAACAGGGCCAAGATTTAGCCAAAACCGACTATGGGCAGTATCTGTTAAATAATTTTTAAGCGGGTAGTCGTTAGCAACAACTATGCAAGATCACAGTGTTAATAGGTCTGTTATTTCAACCATTCTAGGTCGATGCTGGCGGTTTTTTCAGCTAATTTTTGTGCACCAATAATATTTAGGTGATCATCATCTTTATAGGCAATCTCGCCGTCCAAATAGGGCGAACACCCTTGGTTACATAGCCCTGGATTGAGATTAACAAAATGTACACTGGCATAGGCTTTTGTTAGTTCAAAGACTCTATCATTGGCAATCTGGTAAGACGTATCTAAGGCTAAATCACACTTTTTGGTGCCAAGCATACTATGCCTAAGCCTAAGCATGGCACTGCGGTTAACGTCACAGGCATATTTAGGCACTTGTGCCATGAGTATAATTTGTTGTTTGCCCTCACTACTTTTCTCTAGATACTTTTGTAGCTGTGATAAATAACTATTGCTTGTTAGTACGCGGCTGTCCCATCTTTCGGCAATGATGATATGGCTAAAGTCACTGCTTGTATCTTGCAAAAAGTTTTTGAGTTTTTGGCAATCAGCCCTGCGTGCCATACTCGGGTTGAGGATTTGTTCGCTAAAGACCGCACCACAATCATCAACACTTTGTCCTTGCATAGAGAATTGCTGCAGTTTTCCAAGTTGATCAAAATAGCTCAAGAAGTGTCCAGCGTGTGAATCTCCCACCAACAGGTAGGGTTTAAGATTGCTTGCTGCGCCAATATTGCAGTGGCCATTTAGATGGGTATGGCATAACGCTTTACTGGCCACCGAGAAGCTTCGGCTGTCTAAATCAAATCGACTGGGCAGGCCTTGGTTTAGTATTATCACAGTGCCTAGGGCAAATAGCGCCGCTGAGGGCAGGGCAAATATCCATACAAAGGCTTGCTTGAAATTTGGTTGATATCTTCTAAAAGGTGTCTCTACATAACGCCATGAGAAATGTGCTAAGGCCCATATTATGATCACGCATATTAGTATCGCACTGAGTTTGAGACGGTACTCTTGATTAGCATAACGATAAAACGCCAGCACCGGCCAATGGGCCAGATATAAGGAAAAGGAGATTTTACCCACATAAACTGCGGCTCTTGAACTTAATAAATAACCCATAACAGTGGGCCCTGTTGTTGGCTGGGTACCGCCCAGTATCATTAATAGGGTGCCAATACACACAGGCAAGGCTAAAAAACCGGGGAACAAACTAGACTCATGGATCAGTGCCAATGACAGCACTATCATTAAGATACCCGCACTAGTATAAGTTTTGACATAGGGTAGGCTGGGCGTTTTTTGCTGGAGTATCAATGCCCCTATTGCGCCTATCAATAATTCACCAAAGCGGGCGGGTAGCATATAAAACGCCCACTTCTGTAAGCTAGGCTGTGCTGCCCAATAGGTGGCAATAACAGTAGATATTGCTACTAATATGAGAAGCAATAAATACTTGGACTTGAGACTGAAGGTGCTACGACAGATGAACAATAACAGCAACGGCCAAAACAAATAAAACTGCTCTTCGACACTGAGTGACCAAGTATGTAAAAAGGGGTTCTCGTCAGACGAAGAGGCAAAATAATCTACATTTCGGGCGAAATACAAATTTGCGGCAAAAACTAGGCTGCCCATAGCCGACTTGGTCGCCCTATCCAGATCGCCGGGCAAGAATAGCAGATAACTGGCCAACAAGGTCAGGCTGATAAAAAACAGACTGGCCGGGATAATACGTTTTATGCGCCTTAGATAAAATTGTTGAAAAGAAAAGTTTTGGCTTTGCACTTCATTCAAAATAATAGAAGTGATTAGAAATCCAGAAATCACAAAAAAAATGTCAACACCCAAAAAACCACCGGGTAGCCAGTCTTTATTAAAGTGAAACAGGATCACAGACAACACCGCTAGGGCTCGTAACCCATCGATATCATCTCTATAGATTAACTTCACATTTGTCGCTTTTTGGGTGAAAGTAGCAGGATAATAATGACCTGACTGTTAGATGTAAAGTGAATCTTGATGGCCACAACTTCTGGCGTTACGGACAAGATTTGTTTGACTCAAAGCAGTAACTGCAAGATCATAGAGCGACTTAGCCAAGCCTGTTATGACTGTAAAGCTCAAAGGATCCGTCTATCATCAATATTCAACCTCAATTGGTGCATATCTTTGCGCAAACCCCTCATCATTATGTACCAATGAAGAGTTTTTTAGACAAGACCCAACCAAACCTGCCCTGTAATCAACTATTCTGGGCTTGGAGCCGGGCCGATCAACCGGCACAAGATGGTTTTGATTATTATGCCAATAGTGGGCAATTAGTGGCGTTAATGCAAAGCATGGCAACTAACACCCGTTTTGTTTTTCATGGTTTTTTTGACCCCTCTTTATGGCCTAAGCTATTGTTTTCTGCTTTGCCTAAACGTTGTGTCTGGGTATGCTGGGGCCATGACATATACCAGCATAGGGCCCCAGGACGTAGTTTAAAACAAAAGGCTATGCACCTTATCCATGTGCTACTCGCCAGACGCTTCATCAAGAGCTTTGCCCTTAATCAGGGTGATGCAAATATTATTACCCAGCAATTAGTCACCTCTAATGTGGCCGTTTTGCCCTATCCCCTTATTGGCTCTAATGCCGTTAGAGCGCAGTCTGCTAGCCCTGATAAAACCATTATTTTGCTGGGTAATTCTGCCTCACCCAACAATGAGCATATTCAGGCATTAGATTGGCTTAAGGGTTTTAAGGATGAAGCCATAGAAATAGTGTTACCTCTTAATTACGCGGGGCCTAAGGAGTATGTAGAGCAAGTGATCGCTTACGGACAAAAGGTTTTTGCGGACAAGTTTAGCCCTATTACCCAGATGCTAGCCAAAGCCGATTATGATCAGTTGTTAGCAAACGTGGATATAGCGGTCTTTGCCCATAAACGCCAGCAAGGCTTGTACGTGGTTTATTCGGCATTAAAGCAAGGGCAAAAAATGTACCTTCGCAGTGACACTTCGAGTTTTACTGCCTTACAAGGGGCGGGGTTTGATCTGTGCGCCAGTGAAGAGATCAGCAACATGAGTTTTGCCGATTTTATTGACAGCCAAGACTTGGATATGCAAAAGAACAAAGTATTATTGTCAAAAACCTATAGTGAAGAGGCCTTATTGCCTCAGTGGCAGGCCATGCTCGAGCAACTTTTTAGCCCCGCCTAGGGTTAAAGGCTTTCATGGCTATTGTCTTATCTTGGTTTAGGCTACAATCCATGGCAGCTGTGTATTAGTGATAGAAAAGAATTGGAATACAAATGACGAGTTCGGAAAATAATGTGGGATTGTTCAACATTTTATGGCGCGGTAAATGGGCCATTGTCCTGATCACTAGCCTGTTTTTGGTGTTGGGGATCTATTTAGCCTTATCTACCCCAGACAAATACAGCGCTAAAATATTGTTGTCGCCAGCAGATAGTCAATCTGGCGGTGGACTGGCAGGCTTAGCCTCACAGTTTGGTGGGATCGCCAGTTTGGCCGGACTATCTATGCCAGGTGGTGAAAGTAATAAAGTCGGTGAAGCTTTGTCTTTGCTAAGTTCACGAGCATTTATTCAAAACTTTATTGAAAACCGTCAACTACTGCCAGAACTCTTAGCTATCGACAGTTGGGATCCCCTAAAGCAAAAAATGGTATATGACGCCAGTGCTTATGATGAACCCAGCCAAACCTGGATACGCTCAGCCCCTGCGGGCAAACAAGTGATCCCCACACCCTGGGAAGGGTATGGACAATTTATTCAACTGTTGGAGATCAGCGAGTTAGGTAAAGACGGAACCTTGAGTATCAGTATCGAGTCTTTGTCACCTGTGTTAGCCAAACAGTGGTTAATTTGGCTGGTGGATGACTTAAATAACACTATTGCAGATCGTGAAATGCAAGAAGCTCGGCAAAGTGTGATTTATTTGCGTAGACAGATTGAAACCACCCAAGTATCAGAATTAAAAAGTATTTTCTACGATTTAATCGAAGAGCAAACCAAAAAGATATTATTGGGGGAGGTAAGAGACGATTATGTGCTTAAAGTCGTAGCGCCACCTGTTTATCCTGAAGATAGAAGCTCACCCAACAGAGCGCTGCTGAGCATTTCTATGGGCTTCTTGGGTGGGGTGTTGTCTGTGTTTATGGTGTTGTTACTGTCTTTTATCCGCCGTTAAGCTCAGATTGGCTTGCTCTACCTGCTGGGTTTCCAGATAACACAAAGCAAACATCAGGCCTAGAAATGGGCCCATCATACCCGACAACCAAATGTGTCCACTGGTAAAGGCTAGGCTTTCTAAAATAATTAGGGCTAATAGGCAGGCTGGGGCCAATGCAGAATGCCGTTTTTTATACCAGTTCACCGCGTTTTTAAGCAACGTAAATTGAATAAGAGCGGCGACTGTCAACCCTAGCAGGCCAAAAATCATTAACACGTCTATGGGATCTATTTCTGCTACTAGTTTAGTGTCTAACCAAAAGTGCTTGGCTGTGGCTGAACTCATGCCAAACAACCACTGATGCCAGTGAGCATGCTGACTAAAGATATACCATAGTGCCTCGGCAAATTCGTCTCTACCTGAGAGTATCACCCGTAAAATACCTTGCTCTTCATAGATCCACACTAGGCGTGTCCAGAATCCGGCATTTTGTAATATATCGATAAATTTAATGGTCAACAACACCAGAGTAAGTGAGGCTAGCAGTAAGAACACTATTTTTGCGGGGCTGGGGATGAATATTTTTTTGCCTTGAATAAACACCGGTAGACCTAGTACTAACAGCACAGATGAGAGCATAGATGCCTTGGTGGCGATCAACACACCAATCAGACATATCATTAAGCTGCAGCCTATATAGACAGTTAAAGAACGATGAAAAGCCTGACTCAGCACAAAAGCCGATAACACTACAAACACCGCGCCCATTTCATTGCCAGCGACAAAAAAGCCATTTATACCTATGCCTTTGCTACCTATAGTGTAGCTTGGAAATCCAAAGCCCAGCAGGCCCAACAGCATATTGATAACAAAAATTACACAGCTGAATATCAGAATGTTGGTGGCGAACCTTTTGAACTGATCTGGGATCTCCTGGGCGGCGATCATAAAGTAACGCAAATACAACAGGGGGCTAAGAATTTTTAAGGCTAGGGTCAGATCATAGAACACGGCTGAGGGATCATTATGCTCAAACAGGTTAATGATAGGCCCTATCAAGAAAGCCAATAGAGCGCCTAGTACCCAACATGCAAACTTAGTGTCCCGCAGAAATATCACCAAGACCACTAATAACAAGACAGGGGTTTTATAAATAAGGGAGACAGGCAAGTGAATACCTAAGTAGATTTGGATCACCCCTACTGCCGAATCTACCAGCAAAAAGCCGCCCATAAGCAGTAATATTAGTGAATGTTCTGGATAATAGTGCTGGGAATTCAAAATAAGCCGCGCTGTTAATTAATGATTGGAATATTACAATAAGACAAAATTATACACTAATGGCATGACTGAGGGCGAAATGATATATTACCTCGCCTAAAAATGTGCTGCAAACTATGCTCAGCGCCGCTAAATAGGGATGATTGATTTTTTGACCCTCAGACTCCCAATCAATACTTCGAAAGACTTACTGGTGGTTGCTAGGGCTCGACAGCCGCAAGGGGCAGCTATAAAAGTATGAAAAAAAACATCCTAATCGCCAGTAATCTATACAAACCTAATATAGGTGGAGTAGAAAATTCTTTAGGCCATATGGCACACAGCTATGCTCAGCAAGGACATAATGTGATCATATTTGCCAGCGATATCAGTCGCCTTGCTCAAGCTTTACCCGAGGTAGAGCATGAAGGTAAGGTGACTATTATGCGTTATAAGGTCGCCGCTTTTTCAGGTGTTAGGCGTTATCTGATGCATTGGGTGAACGGTATTAAGCTGTTGGCCTTGATACAAAAGTCTCATACGCCAGATTTGGTTATTTCGAGATTTCATCTGAGTTGTTTGATGTTATCTTTAGCAGGTTATAAACACTATATTTATTTGGTGCCTGGGGTAGTGAAATTTCAAAATGCGTTTTTAAAAAAGAAGGTAGGCCTTAGTGCAAACATCCTTGGCTATGCTAATTATTCACTCAATTGCTGGTTACAGTTACAGGCCTTTAAAAGATGTAGTGCGCTGTATGTTTTTAGTGAAAATATGTACAGCCAAGTCACTTCAGTGGCAAGTAATGTTCAGCCCAAGATGGGGATCACTAAGCCCGGAGTCGATCCTGGCAGATTTAAGGTCAGCACTTTCGAGCAAAAGCTGGCCGGAAGAGCCAGCCTTGGCATATGGACTGAGGCGCCGGTTTTTTTATGTATAGGCCGACTGGTTAAAGATAAAGGTTTTGATCTGGTGATCCAAGCCATGGCGAAGTTAACAGACAGTCAGGCCAAGTTGTGGATAGTGGGTGAAGGCGCTGAGATGACACAGCTCAAAGCACTAGTGACCGAACAATCGCTTAGCCAACAGGTGCTGTTTGTGGCGGGTACGGATCAACCTGAAGCGTATTTTAGCGTAGCGGATTTCTTTGTGATGTCTTCACGTTACGAACCTTTAGGGCAGACAGTATTAGAGGCCTTAGCAAGTGGCTTACCTGTGGTGGCCTTTAAAAATACGGGGGATATTGTTACTGCCACCCAAGAGCTGCTGGGTGAGCAGGGGGCACTATATGCACAAAGTGCGGACCCGGCATCTTTGGCTGTGGCCATGGATGCCGCTGTGGCGACTATGCACACAGAGGATTATACCAAGAGCTGTGAACAAAACAGGCTACTCGCCGAGAATAAGTTTGCATGGCAAACACTGTGCGATGACTTATTGGTAGCCCAGCATCATGATTAGCTATTTGCTAGCGGTACCATTCAGTAAAAATGAACCCCATCATAAGGAAACAACGTGAGCCAAGTAGCAATTATTATTCCCACTTATAATGACTCTAAACGTTTGCGTCAATGTCTAGAGGCATTGGCCCTGCAGCAATATCCCATAGGGGATATCTGTGTCTATGTGGTAGATAATAACTCAACAGAAGATATTAAGGGTTTAGTCAGTAAGTTTGCCTTTTGTGAATATTTGTTTGAGGACAAGCCTGGCGCCTATCATGCCCGAAACACTGCTCTTAAGGCCCTTAAGAACGAAGCTTACATAGGCTTTACCGATGCCGATTGTATCCCAGACCCCCTTTGGGTTTCAGAAGCTATTCGCATATTATCTGCGCAGCCAGAACAATCATTGGGTGGCAATGTTAAGGTGTTTTGTGAGTCTCCTGAGGATACCAATCTTATCGAATGGTATGAGGTGTTGTTTGCTTTCCCTCAGCAAATTTATATTGAAAAGGACCATTTTGCGGTGACCGCTAATGTCTTTACATCTAGGCAAGTGATAGACAAAAATGGCCCCTTCAATGCCGATCTGTTTTCAGGTGGGGATGCCGAATGGGGGAGCCGTTTGCAACAACACCAGATCCCTCTGGTTTATGCGGCCAATATGACGGTGCAGCATCCTGCTAGAGATACCTTGGCTAAGCTTGTTAGCAAAGTAAAACGCACAGTGGGCGGCTGTTATCAACAAATTGGTATCAATCCTGTTATGACTCAATCCTTTTCCTTAAAGGCATTATTACGTGGTTTTGTGCCGCCTGTGTATGCCATTAATAAATTATACAAAGAACCCAATAACCTGAGCGTTATGCAAAAGCTCAGTATGGTGGCGCTATTGATTTATCTTAAATACCACAAGAATGTGATCAAGATAGCTTTTAAATTAAAACTGATCAGGGATTTTGAACGTTTCTAATGATCTATCTTGTTAGCACCGAAATTCAAAAGGGTAAAGGCGGCATTAGCACCGCATTAGTTGCCTTGCGCGAAGCTGGCTCATTGCAACACCAAGATGTGTATTTTGTTAGCTCTCACAGTGCTCAGCAAAAAGCTAAACATTTTTTCTCCGCCTTTTGCACCCTAGTAGGCAATGCGGGCCGGGAGGATTTACTCTGGTTGCATTGTGGCAATTGGTTTTCTATCTTAAGGAAATGCTTACTGTCATTGCTGCCTAAATGTAAGGGTGCCAAAATAGTTTTTCATTTTCATGCCCAAGCAATGGACAATTACCTAGACTCAAAATTGGCACGAGCAAGCCTTAGGTTGTTATGTTATTACGCCGACGGCATAGTGGTATTAACACCTTGGTGGCAACAGCGATTTCTCACGGTTTTTCCCGAGCTGATAGATAAAATTGCAGTGATAGCGAATCCCCTAGACAAGGTCTTGACTCAAGTGGCACAGCAGCCTTGTGCAACAAGACAAGGGCAAGAGCCCATTCAACTGCTTGCCATGTCACGATTAGTCGAGGGCAAGGGCTTTGAGTCGGCCATAGCTAGTCTCGAGCAATTACCCGAGCACTATCGTTTGACTATTGCCGGAGACGGCCCCTTATTCAATAGTCTAGTGGCGCAAACTGCGGCGTTGAATTTACAACCAAGAGTAACCTTTGTTGGTTGGGTTGATTACCAGCAAAAAGTAAAACTGTTAGAGCAGCATGATATTTTTCTATTGCCCTCTAAATATGACTCTTTTGGTATGGGCTTTATCGAAGCTATGGCATTTGGTTTGCCAGTAGTGGCATTAAATTATAAGGCTACACCCGATGTAGTCATGCATGGTGAAACGGGAATATTGTGTGATAGCGATAGTCCCTTGGATCTGGCTTTAGCGGTGACTCATTGTGTTGCCGAACAAACAGAGATGGGTCGAAAAGGCAAAAAACATGTGCTTGGGGCTTTTGACAGCAATGTTATTAGCCAGCAAGCTTTAATGTTTTTTAAGGTGATTTCAGATGAAAATTAATAACGTTGCCTTAGGTGGTGTGCAGGTGTCAGTGTTTGCCAACCAAGGCGCGGTGATCGATGCCATGTTTGACAGGCTAGAGACCCAGGGTGCGGCGGTGGCGTTTTCTATGAATGCAGAGATGATCATATTAGCTCAGCACAATCCAGATTATCTAGCATTAACCCGACAGGACTGCAGCTTGTGTTTTGCCGATGGCATAGGTGTGGTTAAAGCGGTAGAAATAAAGTCTAAGCAAAAACTGCCTAGGCTTCCAGGTTGCGAGTTATGGGAAGCCCTAATGAAAGTCGCTGGGGCGTCAAATATCGCAGTGTTTTTGGTAGGGGCAAGTGCCAAGGTTATTCAACAAACTCAACAGCAACTCAAGGCACAATACCAAGTTTCAGTGGTGGGCTATGCGGATGGTTATTTTGACAATGAACAGCAGTTGATTGAACAGATTAAAAGCAGTGGCGCGCGTATTGTTTCCGTGGCGATGGGATCACCCAAGCAAGAACAATTTATTTTTAGATGCCGAGATGCAGGTATTCAAGCTATCTTTATGGGGGTAGGGGGTACTTATGATGTCTACACAAACAATGTAAAGCGGGCACCAGTATTTTGGCAGAAGGCGGGCTTGGAATGGCTATATCGACTGTTATCACAGCCCACTAGGTGGAGAAGACAAGTTAACTTATTACGCTTTATCGGACTGTTTTTACAAAAACGTCTATAAGTTTGTTCCTAGAACAGCCCAATATTGCTTTTACTCGTTGCTGTGATTTTTCATTTTTTTATCCATGCTCATCATATACAGGTTGTATCCAATAAAGAGTACGATAAAGAGTATAGCCATGACTTTTTCACTGACCAACATCATCTCAGATATGATACCTACAGCACATAATGTTGCACTAGCGACACCAATGGCAATGGTAGTTTGCGAGCTGTTGAAGCCTTTGAAAATAAATAAATGATGTAAGTGGTCGCGGCTGGCTCTTAATGGCGAATGCCCACATAGAATGCGCCTAAACATCACAGAGAACATATCAATTAAAGGTATGGCTATTAACCACAGCACAGTAACAGGGCGTATCACACTGCTCTCGCCTTGGGTAATGAAGGTCAATAACCAGATAGTGGTTAAGCCCATTAACATGCTGCCTGCGTCACCCATAAATATTTTGTAACGACCGTTTTTGAAGGTGCCGAAATTAAAAAACATAAAGGCCACGACTGCGCCAACCAGCATTGAGGTGACATTATTATCAAACTGAATATTGCCCAAGGTGGCTAAGATACCAATAGAGATAAAGGTATTGAGGCTAACGACTCCCACTAAACCATCCACGCCGTCTGTCATGTTAAAAGCATTGATGCAGGTCACTACCGCCAGTACTGTAAATAACTTACCGTACATGCCAAGATCTGTAGGTTCTGATCCGAACAGCGTACCCAAGTCATGAATATATAGATCAGCACCGAACACCATTAATGCGCCAATCAAAAATTGAGCGATCAAGCGTAATCTTGCATCTAAGTCATGATAATCATCTAATGTGCCGATCAGCACCATAAAAGACGTGGATAGTAAGTACATAGTATAATGAGAGTCGAAGGGGATGAGTACAAAACTGCAGATGGTAATAGTGGCGTAAATAGCCAAACCGCCTATTAAAGGCACATCACCTACGTGTTGTTTGCGGTTACCTGGGCGGTCAACTAAGCCCACGTTTTGCGCGATAGGCCGAAGTACCATTATTAGCCCAAAGACAGCCGTGAATGATGTAAAGAATGAAACCAGATTAACAAACACGCACTTTCCCTTTTTATATGAAGAGTAAACTCTTTATAACACTAACAAATCTACTCTGGCGGCGGCATTGTATGCCAGTAAGCGCATCTATTCAATTGGGAATTCATGAATAACAGTTTAGCTTAGTCATAAGAAGTTATAGGAATTGTCACTGCACCTAAGGTAGTCTAGATGGATAAACACAATTATGATGTAATTTAAGTAAAAAAGGTTTTTAATTTCCTATGAGAGTTACAGTATTTGGGATCGGATATGTAGGTTTGGTGCAAGCTGCTGTGATGGCCGAGGTTGGCCATGATGTGGTATGTGTGGATATCGACCAAAACAAAGTCGATAAGCTAAAACAAGGGCATATCCCTATCTATGAGCCGGGACTCACGCCCTTAGTACAGTCTAATTATGCTGCGGGTCGTGTGGATTTCACCACAGACGCCGCCTTTGGCATTGAGCATGGTGAGGTGATCTTTATTGCGGTGGGCACGCCACCGGATGAGGATGGCTCGGCGGATTTAAAATATGTGTTAGCGGTGGCAAAAACCATTGGCACTTTTATGCAGACCCATAAAATTGTGATCAACAAGTCGACTGTGCCTGTGGGCACAGCAGATAAAGTGGCGACGCAAATTGAAAACACCTTAGCAGAATTGAAAAAATCTATCGGATTTGACGTGGTATCCAACCCAGAGTTTCTAAAAGAAGGGGCGGCGGTGAGTGATTGTATGCGTCCGGATAGGATCATATTAGGCACCAATAGCCCTAGCGCCGAAAAGATCTTACGGGAGCTGTATTCACCTTTTAATCGTAATCACGACAAGATCATTGTGATGGATATCCGCAGTGCTGAATTAACTAAGTATGCCGCCAACTGTATGTTAGCCACTAAAATTAGTTTTATGAATGAGATGGCCAACCTGGCTGAAGTGTTTGGTGCCGATATCGAAAACGTGCGACGTGGCATAGGATCAGATCCCAGAATTGGTTATCAATTTATCTATCCAGGCTGTGGATATGGGGGCTCCTGTTTTCCTAAAGATGTGCAGGCGCTCGCCAGTAGTGCAAAAAATGCTGGCTACACCACTAAGATACTAGATGCGGTTGAAGCCGTTAACTATACCCAAAAAGAAAAACTCTTCGAGTATATAAACAGGCATTTCGCTGGCGACTTAGCAGGTAAAACAGTGGCCTTATGGGGCTTGTCTTTTAAACCTAATACCGATGATATGCGTGAGTCTTCTAGCCGCGTGTTGATGGAAGCTCTATGGGCAGTGGGGGCTAAGGTCAAAGCCTATGATCCGCAAGCCATGGAGGAAACACAGCGTATTTATGGTAGTCGTGATGATCTGTCTTTAATGGGTACCAAAGAGGCGGCACTGGAAGGGGCCGATTTCTTGGTCATCTGTACCGAATGGCAAGCCTTCAGAGCCCCAGACTTTGAGCTACTCAAACAGAAATTAAGATGGCCTTTGATCTTTGATGGTCGAAATTTATTTGAGCCAAAGTTAATGATGGAACACGGTTTGCATTACTATGCTATTGGACGTGGTTTATCAGTAAGAGAAGATTAATATGAGTCAAGTTAAGAAAGCGGTTATTCCAGTTGCAGGCTTAGGTACACGTATGTTGCCTGCCACTAAAGCTATCCCCAAAGAAATGTTACCTGTGGTAGATAAGCCTCTTATTCAGTATGTGGTGAGTGAATGTGTGAATGCTGGGATCAAGGAAATTATTTTAGTGACTCATGCCAGTAAAAACAGTATTGAGAATCACTTTGATACCAGCTTTGAATTAGAAGCCACCCTAGAAAAACGGGTCAAACGTCAGTTATTAGAAGCGGTGCAAGCCATTATCCCCAAAGATGTGACCATTATGCATGTGCGTCAAGGTGTGGCCAAGGGATTAGGTCATGCTGTGTTATGCGCCCGTCCTATGGTGGGTGATGCACCTTTTGCCGTCGTCTTACCCGATGTAATAATCGATGAGTATAGCTGTAATCCTAAGAAGGATAACTTAGCCGACATGGTCGCTAAGTTTAATACCAGTCGCGTCAGTCAAATTATGGTTGAGCAAGTGCCCAATGAGGATGTCAGTCAATACGGTATCGTTGACTTAGAGGGCTTACAACTCAATCCGGGTGATTCAGGCAAGATCCATGGCATGGTCGAAAAACCTGATTTAGAGGTGGCACCTTCTGACTTGGCAGTAGTGGGCCGTTATGTATTATCAGGCAAAATTTGGGACATGCTTGAAGCCACACCACCAGGTGCCGGTGATGAGATACAATTGACCGATGGTATTGCTGCACTGATGAAGAACGAGCAAGTGGATGCCTATTATATGAAAGGCAAAAGCCACGACTGCGGCAGTAAGCTTGGTTATATGATGGCCAATGTTGAATACGCCTTACGTCATCCAGAATTAGCCGATGAATTTAAAGCATTTTTGGCCAATATCGAACTTTAGTTTTGTTGGCCTGCCAATCAAAAGGCCGCACATAATAACGCTTTGTGCGGCCTTTCGATTATTCTATTACTAAGTGCTTATGCAGTTTTTTCAATAATTTCTTACCTATTCCCCGCACTTTAACTAAGTCTTCAATAGCGTTAAATTCCCCTTCTTGGGTTCGATAATGAATGATGGCCGCGGCTTTCTTCTCACCTATGCCAGGTAAAGCCGCTAACTCTTGCAAAGACGCATTGTTAATATTGACCGTGGTAATAGCGACTTGGCTACTGATCGCGTCTTTATTAAGAGGCGCGGCAACAGCTAAGTTGATTTTAGTGATAAGTAATAGACTGGTAAGCAATACAACATAAAGAAATGTTTTCATGTTAAAAATCCTTTTTATGGGTAGATATAACAACAATTATTGGAACACAATTATTGTTATACAAAGATAGTTCATGGGCGCAAAGAGGTAAAGCAAAGGTCAATATAAATAGCCGATCATTGCATCTAGCGGGTACGTCGATATTAGTCGGGCATAGGCAGGTATCATGCCTAGGTATTAATGGCAGTAGATGTGCATGATGCCTAGATATTAATGGGAATGGCAGTAGATTTATGTGCATGATGCGCATGATGCGCATGATGTGTAGGTATTAATGTGAATGGCAGTAGATTTATGTGCATTATGTGTAGGTAAGAGGGGTACTAATATTGTGCTCTTGATGGATCTGAGTGCTTAGCCCATAGAGTTTTTGTTCCTTTAATTTTAGGTGTAAACAAGCCGAGTCTATAAAGCTTAGGGTGTCACTGCAGCGCTGTGTTGAGCCAAAATAGGTTTCTCGTGCTAGCAGTAGACTTAGCCCCAATAAATAGCTCAATTGCCTAGTACCAGTCTTATTGTGGGGTTCATCAGCCGCACTATCATAGGCCAAAGCCGCTAGCACGATTTTATCCTGTTGCCAGGCTTTGGCGATCAGCACCCCATCACGCTTCAGCTGGGCACTGCCTTTGGCCTCCACTAGATGGGCAATGTCAAAACTTCTGCCGGCTTTAGGCTGCCAAACCACCAGTTTGCGCAGACTCGGCAAGGTAAAGAGTCGTGACAGCATAAAATAGCCACTGGAACTGGCCAATTCTGCAGAGCATAATCCGGTGCTGCGAGCGAGTTGTGCATTGAATAACGCTAACAATTGGCTAAAGGCTAAAAAGGCCGGCCTTAACACAAATTGTTGTTGCGTCAGTCGAGATAACAGGCAATGTTCTAACAATAAACCCTTAGTGCGCTCATGGCCCAACATGGCCAGCGAATGTTGAATATTGGTCACTTGTTGTTTACGTCTATTGTTGCTTGTGGCAGCGAGTTGCAAATGTTGTGCGTAGCTTGGTTGTTGCTCGATGATTTTTATCAAAATGCTAATATCTGTATTGGCACGGGTCAGCTGATCTTGGATCACCAACAAAGCCGCGGGGGGGGAGGTGATGGATAATAACTTTTTATTAGGCTGCAGCCGCAGTGTATTAACCTCTTCTAACCAAGTATCGAGATCACTATTCCACCACTTATCGAGCAGACCAAAACCGTTACAATTTTGTGGTGCAAAACGGTGTTGGATCTGTTGCTCGGTGAGTAAGTTTATCTCGTCTGCCTCAGGGGACTGCGACAAGGCTTGTTTGATTGGTAAAGGTTTTGCCAATAAGCCTTTAGCGGTGAGGGCTAACACCACATAGAGTCGACTGTCGCCATCCTTGATGTAACTTCCCGGTGGTGACAGACCGGGATAGATTAAGAGTGGACTTAACAGAGCATAATATTTTGCCGGCAAACCCAGACTCAGTTGTTGTATGGATTGAGCAAAACTTAAGGGCTTTTTACGTAAGTTAGTGGTGCCCAGCAGGGCCAACTTATTGGCAATCATAGCGATTGCCACAATAGTGTTTAGCTGAGCGGCTTGCGCAGGGATAGGCCTATGGATCTGGGTACACAGCTCGTAAGCGGCTAACCATAGTGCTTGTTTATGGGTGGATAATAGCTTGCTTAACTCAGGGTGTTTACGGCCTATTTTAACGGCCGTTGGCAAGGCTTCGGTCGGGTTGTAAAAACGTTCTAAATCTGCTTGTTCAAAGGCATAGATACTGATGGCCGCACACATTAATTGTATGCTGCTGTTTTCATCCACTTGGTTTCTCATCCCTAATAAGCAGGTATAGACACAAGCGTTAAAACTTAAGTTGAGGCTGTAGGCTAATCGGCTTTTATAAAGCTGCGGTTGGGCAAATAATAAATCCGGTGAGCTGTTGCCCAACTCATAGAGACGGGCACAAAATTCATGGGTGCTTTTTAGTAAATCACTGTCAATAGGGGTGCTGCGATAGCGTTTTAATAACCCTGCTAGGCTAATATACTGTTGTTTTATTGCGCTTGCCGACATAGCACCTTGCCCTTATCCATCGGTAAAGGTTTGATAGGCACTTTCCCCCCAAGCGATTAACACATTGTTTTCAAACAGCAAGGCGGTACATTCGTCTTGGGTGGTAATACCGTCGGCTTGATTGTGCTGGGTACGATAAAACATGACCTGTAATTCGTTGCTTGAGGTGCGCTTAGCCTCAGTAATATCAGGACTGCCTAGCAATTCTAATACCTGCATTTTTTGCAAACCTAGTTCGAATTTGGCTATTTGTACTTTGTTATATTCTTCGCGATCCTCCCAATCCATGGTATGTGGCGTGTCTGGATACCAAGACAGCACAGCAATAACAAATACGGCATATAGAAATACACCTAAACCAATTCTTTTTACGACTTTACTGTTCATTTTTATCAATTTTTTTTTAGACCGCTAATATCATATAAAATATGTGGCCCTATTGCATCGAATTGAACCCGTATTTTCGTTGCTTTGGCGATATTTTGCTATTTAACTATCTTATAACAAGGTACATATTGGCTTCCAGGCAATTTCATTCTCTGTTGTTCAACAAATGAAGCTAATAATTTGTCCATCATCTGCATCAATATGGGATCGCCTGTGAGTTGAAAGGGCCCTTGTTGTTTTATCAGCTCAACGCTTTCGGATTTCACATTGCCCGCCACTATGCCCGAAAACGCTTTTCTCAATACCCCAGCCAGCTCAGTCTTAGGTTGATCTAAGTGCAAGTTGAGGCTGGCCATGGTCTTGTGATCAGGAACGAAGGGGGTTTGAAATTCACTGGCTATTTTTAGCGACCAATTAAAGTCGAAAGAGTCACCGGTCGCCTTTCGATATTCTCTTACCATGGACTGCTGCTGTTTGATAATTCGGGCGACTTGTGGCGCATCATCAACCACAATCTGATATAAGGCTTGCGCTTGGGGACCTATGGTTTGACCCACAAAATAATCGATCGCCTCAAAGTAGGCGCGGCTCTGGGCGGGCCCAGTTAAGATAATGGGTAGTACCTGCTCACTATTTTGTGGATCTAACATTATCCCTATTAAATATAATAACTCTTCGGCTGTGCCGGCGCCGCCAGGAAAAACCACAATAGCGTGTGATAGTCGTAAAAAACCTTCGAGACGTTTTTCAATGTCGGGCATAGTGACCAATTCGTTCACTATGGCATTGGGCGGCTCTGCTGCAATAATGCTCGGCTCGGTCAGGCCCACGTATCGCCCCTGTTTATACCGTTGCTTGGCATGGCCAATAGTGGCCCCTTTCATTGGCCCCTTCATTGCCCCTGGGCCACAGCCAGTACAAATATTTAGCTCGCGCAAACCCAGTTGATAGCCCACTTCCTTGGTATATTGGTATTCAACCGTGCCAATAGAATGGCCACCCCAGCACACCACCATATTAAGTTCTGCGGTGTTTTTGATGGTATTTGCGTGGCGTAATATGTCAAAGATACTGTGGGTAATGTAGTGGGGTGCATTGGTTACTTGTAAGGTTTGTGCCGAGTATTTGCCGCCCATATGGATCAGGTCACGTAAGAGGGAAAAAATGTGTTCGTGTACGCCTTTAATTAACTGGCCATCCACAAAGGCATGCATGGGAGGATTGATCAATTCGATCTTAACCCCTCTCTCACGACTGATCAGTTTGATTTCAAAGTCTTGGTGCGGCGCAAAAATACTCGCGCTGTCATCAATTTCAGCACCGCTGTATAACACCGCCAAACAGCAATTACGAAATAAGTGATAAAGCTGGGCATCGGTCGATTGATTAAGTAAATCCACTTCCAATTGTGAAAGTTGACTCATGGCACCTACAGGACTTAATTGTATATTGGTCGTGGTCACATCATTTCCTTATCATTATTGCTGCGAATACCTTAACCAGCCCGGTTCAAACACTAAGGGCTAGTTGACACCCTGATGTTATTGTCGGGCCAGGCGTGTTTCTGGGTATATGCTTTCAAAGTTGCTTCTGAAGGGATTAATATCTAACCCGCCTCGCCGCGTATAGCGTGCATAAACCGTTAATTTTGTGGGTTGGCACTTGGCTAATATGTCACAAAATATGCGTTCAACACACTGTTCGTGAAATTCGTTATGTTGCCTGAACGAGATCAAATAGCGCAGTAAACCGGCATGATTGATCTTACTGCCTTGGTAACGGATAAACACCGTTGCCCAGTCTGGCTGGTTAGTAATGAGGCAATTCGACTTAAGCAGATCACTGGTTAAATATTCTTCTACTTGCTCATCCTCAGTGATAAGTGCTGAGCTGTCGAGGTGATATTGGTCAATATGGATATCTAGATGGTCGATGTTGATGGCTTGAAACTCACCGATCTGCATCTGTTTAAAGTCACTGGGCGAAAATAGTGTGACTTGCACTTGCGCGCCCGCGCACTGGGATAAGTCTTTTGTAATAGTCTCTTGCACGTGGTCGAAGGAGATAAAGTGACTTTGAATAAAACTATTTAAATACAGCTTAAAAGACTTAGATTCGATTAAGTTAGTGGAATCGACAGGCACTTCACAACGCATAATAGCCACATTGGGTTTGCCTTTGCTGTTTAACCAAGACAACTCGTAGCCGTTCCAGCGATCTACTCCAGTAAAAGGCAATGGTCCTAACAAGTCTAATTCTTCGCGATTCATGCTTCTGGGCACGGCTTGCAAAAGCTCCGGACTATAGGTCTCTTTGTATTGGGTGACTTTACCTAAAGTTAGGGCGGCTAAGGTTGCTTGTTTATTAATAGCTGTGCTCACGTTTGCTGTTTTGCCTATGGTTTTCAATTATGGCTAGTTTACCCTATGCATAAGGCTCGGGGCTAGGGTTGTTAAACTTAAGGGCTAAACCTTGAAAGCACAACCTTTGCGGGCCAACCTTTGGCCTATGAATTTTTAAATTATGCTACATTAGTCCTAATTGGTTAATGTAATAGATTAAATTGAATGAGTCAGCAAGTCAGCAAGGCGTTAGATGAGTTTATTGTAAACTACAGTCTGTGCGCACAAGCCCATCCCCATATGCGTCAGGTAGACTACGATCCCGACTGGCCTTCTCAATGTTATCTGTCAACCGCAGAAGCGGGGCAGTGCGTAGATTGGCAGCCTGTTAAACGGGATACTCCCACCAATTTTAATGGCATTGAACAGGCCTTAAATTTAACTATTCATCCAGATTTGGTGTGTTTTTATACCCAGTATTGGAGCGGTAATTTGAATGCCAAGTCT
The DNA here is from genome assembly GCA_034111785.1 of Paraglaciecola sp. GTDB lineage: Bacteria > Pseudomonadota > Gammaproteobacteria > Enterobacterales > Alteromonadaceae > Paraglaciecola. The sequence goes on along the minus strand of JAWUWP010000044.1, from coordinate 32,229 downwards.
AGCCAAGGTGCATTACAATTGTTACAGGCTTGGGATCTCGCCGATTTTGAACGCTTACAACAAAACTTGGTTGGGCATATATTGATGAAAAGGCGGTTGAAGCAACCCGAGACTTTGTTTTTTGCTTTGACGGATCAAGATGATTTTATTCTTTGTGTCGATAACAACAGCGGTGAAGTGGTGCTTGAGCAAGTGGGCTTGTTACCCCAAGAAACCATAGCCGCTAATTTAGCCAGTTTTATCCGCAGTCTAGAGCCTGATGTGACGGTGTTTTAGTGATAGTGCGCCGCCTGTTATTGCGGACCTAGATCCTTGCAAGGTGCGCCAGTGTTAAGTGTTTTTAAGGGCAGTCAGTGTGGCCAATTGCTCGGTCACTTTGGCCAACTGCTCTTCTAGTTGGCTGATTCGCTCTTCGAGTGACAAGTCCAGCACATTTGATCTATCTGGGGCCTTGGTTAATTGCGGTGTACTTTGTCGTGGATTGACTTTCCAAGATTGTAGGGCTTTTATCACCTCAGGAATGCTTAAGGTCTGGCTGGCTTTATTACGGATCAAAGCCACAGAAGGCGTTTTACCTTGCTGATTGATTTCATGGCACAGCTGTATTATGTAGTCGAGATTACGCATAGATGTGGTCAAATATCCTAAATTTTTATGTTTATGACTATTCCTACTTTACCAACCTCGCCCATCAATAACCATAAATATATATAAAACAATTAGTTACCTAATTGGTCCCATTTTTGAATAGAGACAGTCAAGCAAACGACTTTAAGTCTCTATCAATCACTATTATTAAGGAATTATCCATGCGTAAAATAGCAACGGCAGCACTATTAGTTTTATCAGTTGGTCTATCGGGTTGTGTTATCTCAGTAGGAGCGGATGGCGAATATGATCATCACGCCGATTGGCAAGATATAGAGCATAAGAATAGAAAACATATTGCCGCTTTGCAACCAAACCAGAGTTATCAAGCCATTGCAGAGCGTATGGGGCTGGCTGATTTTAATGAATTATATGAAGACAATGGCGATACCGTTCAGGTCTTGTACTACCGCACCCAAAGGATAGAGGGGGATGGGGTGACCACCAAAGACGAGTGCACCCCTTTGGTCTTTAAAAATCAGAAGCTAGTGGGTTGGGGCGACAGTGCTTACAGTCTGATCCGTGGCTAGACCTTAGCCCTCAAGATTCAGGTTAGAGGGCGGGTTCAGGACTGGGTTAACCCCCCAGCTAAAAATGGGGTCTGTGATTTATGCAGGCCCTTTTTTATGGGGTAAGACAAAAAACACCATTGTCTCTTTGTATTCAACAGCCAACACCCGTAAGCTAGTGTTACTAAAACTATAAGGGTGATCCATGCGTGATTTGAGCCATATCAGAGCGGTATATTTGGCGGCAGAAGATTTAAAAATTGCCGCCTCTATCTTGTATCTTGCCTACCATGATGATCCTTTGTTTGTGGAAATTTTTCAATCTGAAAAAGAAGGATATGAGTCCAGATTACGCTCTGCTATTAGGGAAGAGTTAAATGCCTTTTGGCGATCTAAACAACCTATGATTGGCTTGTTTGATGGTGATAGATTGTTAGCTGTGGCCTGTATTATGAAGCCTGATTCGGATCTTGGTCCGAGCCGTTTTTGGCATTGGCGACTAAAAATGTTACTCACGGCTGGTTATTTTGGCACCAAACAAATGGTCGAGAAAGAAACCATAGTGCGGGAACATGTGCCAGCTCAGTATTTTCATATGTTGTCATTGATTGGTGTGCATCCTGATCAGCAGGCACATGGTTTGGGCCATGTGTTAATGAGCGCCATTGAAGGGATCATGCTGGAAGATCCTAAAAGTGAAGGGGTGGGCATGTTTGTGACTTTACCTCAATACTTATCATTCTTTGAGAACGCCCATTACACTTTGGTTAAACATTTAGATGTAGGACAGATCCAAGGTCACCTAATGTTTAGGCACAGGGCAGAGCACTAAGCGCAAGCCCTTTGCTAAGGGTAGACTTGCGGTGTCACACTCCAAGGTCACCTAATGTTTAGGCGTCGGTCAGAGCACTAAGCGCAAGCCCTTTGCTAGGCGAGAAGAACTGTGTTTTAGCTTAATCCACACGATAGGCGGGGGTAGAGATGTCTAATACTTTCAAGCCCGTCATAGTGACTTGTCCTTGATAACTGTTTTCGCCATTACCAGAAAATTCAAACATATACTCACTTTGAAAGTCTAGCTTACCTCGATAACCACCAATGCGTATCTTGACTCTTGCCACACTGATCAGCTGTAGCTGTTGTGTTTCGCAATAGGCTTCTAGGTGTTGTTTGACCTTTTCTGAGATAGCGCGAAAACGCCAAAACATCGCGGCAAAGAGCAATATAGCAATGAGTAAAATAAGGTCGTAAAGGTTCATAGTTTATCCTGAGCAAACAACTGGCCCACCGCTTGGGTCAGTGCCGCACTTTTTTGTGGCCAACGTAGTACACCAAGCAGGCTATCACGGGTTTCGGGTATTTGCACCAGATCAGAAAATAAGCCAATAAACACCTTAATGTCTTGCACCGCTAAGCATTCTATATACAAAGCTAATACCTGTGGCTGATTCAGTTGTTGCCAATGTCTGGCCGCTATTAATATTAAGATCGCTGGATCCATTGCTGGTTGCGCAGACAATATAGACAACAGCAGGCTGCTGACCTGAGGATCGGTTTGACTCTGCGCAAGGGCTCTTAGCACCGCAGACAGCCTATTCAGATCCTCTGGTGCTTGTTGATACCATTGGCTCAATAATTGGCATAGCGCGGGCTTGATGGGATGATTTTCTAATGAGGCGCATAGGGCATATTGCATTTCAGGTGCAAGCTGTGTGAACTGTTCGAGCAATAAGTCGCTGGCCGCGTCTTGGACCAGTGATGCGTTAAAGTCTGCAATGCCCTGCAAAGGCACGTTGCGCCAGTCTGATTGCGCAGGCGCGCTGAGATAGTCCTTGGCAACCTTATAATGCTCTGACCAAGGCAGGGCTAAGGCGAGTCGGCAATGGCTGTTAAAATCTGCAAGCTGCTGTTGGTTAGGCACAAAGCTAAAAGGATTGTCAGGCAATTGACTATTATTTTTGATATCGACACTTTGTCCTAAAGCATCCACTATTATCTGTAAGAATTGTTGTTGCGCCGCCACGATCACCAATCCTGCTTCGTCTATGGGTAACTTAACAAACCAAATATAATGTTCAGCGCTGGTGGCGGGGTTAAAAAAGACTATGCCAAACCAAGCCTGTTGTTGTCTGGGGAAAGGGGCGGGTTGCTGGGCATTTTCGATTTTTTTAAAGGTATCTTGATCTAAAGGCCGGATCCCTCTGGCCATATCAAACACCCGATAATCGGTGCCCGCTTTTAACAAAAATTCGCTGATGGTATTAATGTGACTCATGTTATTCTTAGTGATAATAGTTGTCTTCGAGATGAATTTTGTTTGCCCAGCCTAACCAGTACACAAACCATTGCCCTTTTAAGGGCGGGTGATCATGCCACGTAGTGACAAAGAAGTCGAAACCCTACTTAAGAAATTGCAGCAAAGTATGCACTATGCCAATTTATGGTCGGACCAATCACCCAGCACAGAGGCGTTAAGGAGTCAGTTGCCCTTTGCTTACGATCTCATGTCTTTTGAGCAATGGTTGCAGTTTATCTTTATCCCACAAATGTGGACCTTACTTGAGACTGATTTGGGATTACCTGAAGAAATGTTGCTATCGCCCATGGCAGAACAATGTTTCGCCAAGAGTCCTGATGTTATCGCTGTGATACGACAAATAGATAGATGTTTTAAACATGGATAATGCCAACCTGAGTATTCTTTATCAAGACCAGTACTTGGTGGCTATCAATAAACCATCGGGCCTATTGGTGCATCGCAGCATGATCGACAGACATGAAACACAATTTGCTATGCAGATGTTGAGAGATCAACTGGGCCAACATGTTTTTCCGGTACACAGGTTAGATAAACCCACGTCTGGGGTGTTAGTGTTTGCTCTGTCTTCACAGATTGCCCGTGAGCTAGGACAGCAGTTTGCCCAGCAGAGCGTTGACAAAACCTATCTAAGCATTGTCAGAGGCCATGCCAGCGAGCAAGGGGAAATTGACTATGCCCTTAAAGAAAAGTTGGATAAAATTGCCGATAAAAAAGCGGCGCAAGATAAACCTGCACAAGCAGCAGTGACTCAGTATCAATGTTTAGCCACATTTGAATTGCCTTTTGCGGTCAGTCGCTATCCTAGTGCCCGCTACTCCTTGTTACAACTCCAACCTAAAACCGGTCGTAAGCATCAACTTCGTCGGCATTTAGCCCACATTAATCATCCTATAGTGGGGGATACCACCCATGGCGATGGCAAGCATAATACCTTTATTCGGCAGCAATTTGAGTTTAAACAACTAGCGCTGACCTGCAAGTCCATGACACTCGCCCACCCAGTCACCGGCCTTAAGCTGAGATTGCATTGTGATTTAGATATAAATATCATGCAGCTACTAGAAAAATGGGATGTGAGTCACCATCTTTTAGCCAGTCTTCATACACTTTAGTACTACCCAATAGGATCGTCTTTATTATGAGTAACATTGGTATTTTTGTTGGATCGGTTTATGGCAATGCACAGCATGTTGCCGAGGAAGTTAATACAAGCTTGGTCGCAAAAGGGCTGAAATCACAAGTCTTCACCGATCCTAGCCTAGAGGATTTTAAACAGGCCTCCAGTGTGCTGGTGATTTCTTCCACTACTGGACAAGGAGATATCCCACCCAATCTTGAGTTTTTTATTCAGGACTTACGGGACCAATCTTCCTTAATGCAACAAAAGCCTTTTGCTGTTGCTGCCCTAGGAGATAGCAGTTATGGCGAAACCTATTGTGGGGCGGGTAAACAAATATTTGAATTGTTAGCTGAATTGCAAGGTGCCGCTATTGTTGAATTACTTGAAGTGGATGCTTGTGAGACATTAGAGCCTGAGGTTGAGGTGGTAGCTTGGGTCGAGGCGTTTTCAGCTCAGTTGCTGTAGTGACTTAGCTTGCCCACTGGGTGAGCGGGTGATGAGGGTTGCACTACATTGTGGCTTAACAAAGTAGTGCAAAACCCTAAGGCGCGGCTGCATTGTTTAGGGTTCCTTATCTAAAAGGTAAATCCTAGGCAAAAAAAAAGCGCCATAGGCGCTTGATTTAGTCAGCACTAATTTTAGCCTAAGGCTTTAATTTGTGCTGCTAAACGGCTTTTATGACGAGCCGCTTTGTTTTTGTGGATCAAACCTTTAGTGGCCATACGGTCAAGTAAAGGGGTAGTTGCAGTGTATGCAGCTTGAGCAGCTTCTTTATCGCCAGAGGCAATTGCAGAAAGTACTTTTTTCAAAGATGTACGTGTCATAGACCGACGGCTAGCGTTATGTTGGCGACGCTTTTCCGATTGTAATGCACGTTTCTTAGCAGACTTGATGTTAGCCAAGTTGGAACTCCCAAAAAATTCTAGTCAAAATTCAAGGGGGCGAATTATCCTGATCAAGCCGCCCCGTGTCAATCTGTTTTTGTGGATTTTATACTCAAAGATGATCATTAATATTTTCGACTCTATTAAGTCTGGTCTTTGAATACAAATTAACGGTTATTGTTGCGCCGTTATTCCCACATCCGCAGGGTTTATATTGCTCTTTGTTCCACATCTATCAGTGTTGCAATAGACTATTGTACCTGTCTTCGCGCATAATAGCATTTTTACCTCATTGGAAGAAATAGGTGTCGGGTAAGTTATTCAAATCTGGGGTCATTGTCAGTTGTATGACCTTTATCTCACGTATTTTGGGACTGGTTAGGGACGCGGTGGTTGCTAATCTAATGGGCGCTGGGGCCAATGCGGATGTTTTTCTGTTTGCGAATAAAATTCCTAATTTCTTAAGGCGTTTATTTGCCGAGGGCGCCTTTGCCCAGGCTTTTATTCCCGTTTTAACCGAAGTGAAAAATTCCGATGATGAGCAACAGCTAAAATTGTTTGTGGCCAAAGTGTCTGGCACTTTGGGCACACTCGTCACTGTCGTCACGGTCTTGGGCGTAATAGGCTCTCCTATTTTAGCGGCCTTGTTTGGCATGGGCTGGTTTGTGGATTATCTAAAAGAGGGCACAGACGGCGCCAAATTTGAATTGGCCGCGGTGATGTTGAAAATTACTTTTCCGTACTTACTTTTTGTCACGTTAACGGGCTTGGCTGGGGCAATACTCAATACCTTAAATAAATTTGCGGTAGCGGCCTTTACGCCAGTATTACTCAATGTGGCCATGATTTGTTGTGCTATTTTTATGGCGCCATATTTTGCAGAGCCTGCATATGCACTGGCCTGGGGTGTGTTTATTGGTGGCCTGTGTCAATTGCTATTTCTATTGCCATTTTTGTTTAAGGCGGGCTTGTTAGTGCGGCCTCAATGGGGTTGGTCAGATCCTGACGTGGTCAAAGTCCGTACATTAATGATACCTGCTTTATTCGGTGTGTCTGTGGGCCAAATCAACTTGTTGTTGGATACTGTGATCGCCAGTTTTTTAGGTACTGGCGCCATTTCTTGGCTGTATTACTCCGATCGATTACTGGAATTTCCCCTGGGTTTATTTGGCATTGCTATCGCCACGGTTATTTTACCGACGCTATCTCGCAATCATGTCACCCAAGATAATAAAGCCTTCAGTGAGAATATTGACTGGGCGGTAAAAATGGTCTGTGTGCTGGGTATTCCCGCTGCTACCGGATTATTTATGTTAGCCGAACCTATGTTGCTAACCATATTTCAACGTGGGGCTTTTACGCCTGCAGATGCTACCCATGCTGCCCATAGTTTGATGGCCTATTCCTTTGGCTTATTAAGTTTTATGTTAGTGAAAGTTTTAGCCCCTGGTTTTTACTCCAGACAGGATATTAAAACCCCAGTGAAGTTTGGTATTTGGTGCATGGCAGCCAATATGGGATTTAATTTAATTTTAGTCTGGCCATTCGATTATGTGGGTTTGGCTATGGCCACCTCACTTTCTGCCACTATGAACGCCTTGCTACTGTATTTAGCACTGAGTCGGGCGCAAGTTTACCAAGCGTCATCTAGGACTTTTTGGCTGTTAGGAAAAATTGTCCTAGCTTGTATGGCGATGGCCTACACACTGGCGGTCTTTACCCCCGATATCAGTGATTGGTTAGAGTTCTCATTGTGGATAAAAATCCTGCAGTTAATGCAGCTTATCGCTATAGGTGGCGCAGTGTTCACCCTAAGTTTAGTGATTTTAGGGGTACGCAAAAGTAGCTTTTCTGTGGCACAGCTAGACAAATTAGCACCCTAAACTGACGGCTGATATTCCACTCAATCCCTGACAAAATGATGCATGCCATCATAACAATGGTTGTCTGTTGGGTAGCTTGGTTATAGGTTAATCAATTTTAGTTGTGTCAATTCAACCCAATAGCACTGATTACTGCTTTCAATCATGGGCTAGTCGGTTATAATCCGCGCCTTTGAATGATTTTTAGTTGTATGCATATGGGCCGCCTCAACGGGCTGTTTTGAACATTGCAGGCCACTAAAGTGTTGTAACCCATATAGACGATTAAAGAGAGTTTTAGTGGAATTGATCCGCGGTATACATAACTTGCGTGAAAAGCATAGTGGTTGTGTATTAACAATTGGCAAGTTTGACGGGGTGCATTTAGGTCATCAGGCGGTACTGACTCAATTGGTCGCTAAGGCTAAGTTATTAGGCTTACCTTCAACTGTGGTGGTATTTGAGCCACAACCAGAAGAGTTGTTTACGCCCTTAGAGGCGCCAGCCAGGTTAAGTTTGCTGCGGGATAAATATATCCAGCTCAAAGCATTAGGCATTGATCGTTTACTATGCCTTAAGTTTGATCGTACCTTTGCCGCATACAGTGCCGCAGAGTTTGTGCAAGATTTATTAGTGGATAAATTAGGCATAAAATATTTGGTAGTGGGCGATGATTTTCGTTTTGGTAAGGGGCGAGTGGGTGATTTCTCTACTTTGCAGCAGGCCGGTCAAGCAGCCGGTTTTGAAGTGGTTAGTACCCAGAGTTTTCGATTAGAAGAATGCAGGATCAGTTCTACAGCAGTGCGCGAAGCCCTGAGTTGTGATGATTTTTGTTTGGTAGAGCAGTTACTCGGGCGACCTTTCAATATTGCTGGCAAGGTTTTACACGGTGAAAAACGTGGCCGAACGATAGGTTTTCCTACCGCCAATCTGTTGTTAAAACGCTGTAAGGCACCGGTGAATGGGGTGTTTGCGGTGCAAGTGCTACTGGCTGATAAGCACTATGCCGGAGTGGCGAATATAGGCCATAGACCGACTGTGAACGGTCAACGTTCGCAGTTAGAAGTACATATATTTGATTTTAGTGGTGATCTGTATGGGCAATTTATATCTGTGGCCTTGTTACATAAGATCAGGCAGGAAATGAAGTTTGATTCTTTTGAACTACTTCATCAACAAATACAAAAAGATGCGCTACAAGCAAAAAAACTGTTAGCCGTGTCTTAAAGATTTTACTTTAACTATTGACCAATTTGGATCCCAGCAACAATGAGTGATTATAAACATACTTTGAATTTGCCAGAAACTGAGTTTCCTATGCGTGGAAATTGGGCACAACGGGAGCCTAAAATGCTCCAACAGTGGACAGAAATGCAGCTCTAGCAGCAAATTCGAGCCGCTAAGAAAGGGCAGGCGACTTTTATCCTCCATGATGGCCCTCCTTATGCGAACGGCGATATTCACATTGGTCATGCGGTAAATAAAATACTCAAAGATATCATTGTAAAATCTAAGACCTTATCGGGCTTTGATGCCCCTTATGTGCCGGGTTGGGATTGCCATGGTTTGCCCATTGAATTGATGGTCGAGAAAAAGGTCGGTAAGCCGGGTAAAAAAGTTACAGCTGCGCAGTTCAGGCAAAAATGTCGTGAATATGCTGAAAAACAAATAGCGGGGCAAAAAGCTGACTTTATTCGCCTAGGTATATTAGGCGAATGGGATAAGCCTTACAAAACCATGGATTTTAGTTCTGAAGCTAACATTATCCGAGAATTTGGCCATGTGGTGCGCTCTGGACATTTAGAGAAAGGCTTCAAGCCTGTGCACTGGTGTACCGATTGTGGCTCGGCCCTTGCAGAAGCAGAAGTGGAGTATCACGACAAAAATTCCCCTTCAATTGATGTGCGTTTTAAGGCTGTTGATGGCGATTCAGTGGCCGCTTGTTTTGCGGCTAAAGGTGAGGGCGACCTATCCGTGGCCATTTGGACCACTACCCCTTGGACCTTGCCCGCTAACCGAGCCGTGTCTATCCACCCGCCCCTTGAATACAGTTTGGTTCAGGTGAATGCCGGGCACGAGGCCGGGCACGAGGCCGGGCACGCAGCTGAGCGCTTAATTATTGCGACCGATTTGGTGGCAGACTGTATGCAACGTTTTGGTTTTAGTGATTATCAAACCTTAGGTGTATGTCAAGGTTCGGCCTTGGAGAAGCAGTCTTTACATCATGCATTCTATGATTTCCAAGTGCCATTGATATTGGGCGAACATGTGACCACAGATGCGGGCACAGGCTGCGTACATACTGCGCCTGGGCACGGTGTCGACGATTTTAATGTGGGTAAAATTTACGGGCTAGAAGTCGCTAATCCGGTGGGTGCCAATGGTGTCTATGTTGAGGGGACTGAACTATTTGCCGGTGAACATGTGTTCAAAGCGAATGATCATGTAGTGGAAGTGCTCAAAGAACATGGCGCGCTATTACATTTTCATGTGTATAACCATAGTTACCCCCATTGCTGGAGACATAAAACACCTATTATTTTCCGTGCCACACCTCAATGGTTTATTAGCATGGATAAAAATGGATTACGTCAGGCCTCAATTGAAGAGATCCACAAGACACAATGGATCCCTGAATGGGGTGAAAGCCGGATCGAAACTATGGTTTCTGGGCGGCCAGATTGGTGTATTTCTCGGCAACGTACTTGGGGTGTACCTATTGCCCTCTTTGTGCATAAAGACAGCGGCGAGTTGCATCCTAGAACAGATGAACTGTTGGAAGAAGTGGCCAAATTGGTGGAACTAAAAGGCATACAAGCTTGGTGGGATATTGAGCCTGAAGCTTTGTTAGGTGCTGATGCTGAACATTTTGTGAAGGTTTCAGATACCTTAGATGTATGGTTTGATTCAGGGGTCAGCCATTATTTTGTGGTAGATCAGCGAGACGATATCCCTGGCTCTGCCGATCTCTACTTGGAAGGCTCAGATCAGCATCGTGGTTGGTTTATGTCATCCTTGATGACATCGGTAGCCACTAAAGGTAAAGCCCCCTATAAGCAAGTGTTGACCCATGGTTTCACTGTGGATGGCGAGGGCAAAAAGATGTCTAAGTCAATCGGCAACACTATAGCCCCCCAACATGTCACCGGGAAACTAGGAGCGGATATTTTGCGTCTATGGGTGGCTTCCACCGATTATCGCAGTGAGATAGCCGTATCTGATGAAATCTTAAACCGCTCTGCAGATGCTTATAGGCGTATTCGTAATACCGCCCGCTTTTTGCTGGCTAATCTGAATGGCTTTGATCCCAAACAGGATCTGGTCGCTATCGACGACATGGTTGAGTTGGATAAATGGGTGATGGGTCGTGCCTATCATATTCAACAAGAAATTATTGAAGCCTACGAGCAATATGACCTGCTAGTGGTCACGCAAAAATTAATGCAGTTTTGTTCCATTGAGTTAGGCAGTTTCTATCTAGACATCGTCAAGGACAGACAATACACCGCCAAGTCTGATAGTCATGCCCGTCGCTCTTGTCAAACAGCCTTGTATCATATTATTCAAGCCTTAGTGCGCTGGATGGCCCCCATTACCAGCTTTACCGCGCAAGAGTTATGGCAAGAAATGCCCTGGCAACAAGATGAGTTTGTATTCACCGACATTTGGTATCAAGGCTTAGGCCAAGTCACACTTGCTGGCGACTTTGATGATCAATTTTGGGGGCAAATATTAGCGGTGAAGAATGAAGTGAATCGCTGTATCGAAGCCACGCGAAAAGACGGAAAAATAAAAGGCTCTTTGCAGGCTGAAGTGCAATTGTATGGGACCAGTGATTTGGTGAGTTTGCTAAACAAACTGGAAGATGAACTGCGTTTTGTGCTGATCACCTCCAAAGCGCAAGTGATTGCAGTGACTCAAGGGCCTAGTTCAGCCCAGGCCACTGAAATTGAGGGCTTATGGGTTGAGGTGTCTGTTTCGTCTGAAGCCAAATGTAGCCGTTGTTGGCATCACCGAGAGGACGTAGGCAGCCAAGCGTCGCACCCTGAGTTGTGTGTGCGTTGTGTGGACAATGTCGATGGCCAAGGCGAAAAACGAGCTTATGCTTAATCTTTTCACCCAAACCGGTTGGCGTTTTTTATGGATCGCACTGTTGATACTAATCTTAGATCAGTACACTAAAGGTTTAGTGGTTGAGCATATTGAAATGTATCAGGCCATCCAAGTCCTGCCATTTTTTAATTTAACCCATTTGTATAATTATGGGGCCGCCTTTAGCTTTTTACATGATGCGGGAGGCTGGCAGCGTTGGTTTTTCACTATCATCGCTATCTTGGTCAGTGCTTTAGTGTTGTGGTGGTTAAAACAAATCAGCAAACAGCAGATAATATTGCCGGTGGCCTTTTGTTTTATTGTGGGAGGCGCGTTAGGCAATGCCCTAGACCGTCTGCTACATGGGTATGTTATCGATTTTTTAGTGCTTTACTATCAAGACTGGTATTGGCCGGCATTTAATGTGGCCGATAGTGCCATATGCCTAGGGGCTATATTATTGATAGTGGATATGTTTAAAAACAAAGAGGAAAAGTATGTCTGATCTGGCCGAAAAAATTATCACTAAAGATAGTGAGGTGGTGTTACATTTTGATCTTAAATTAGCCGATGGCTCTGCTGCTGATAGTACCAGAGTGAACAATAAACCAGCAAAGTTGGTGATGGGTGACGGCAGTTTAACGGCAAATTTTGAAGACTGTTTACTGGGCTTGAAAACCGGCGATAAAAAATCTTTTACCTTAGAAGCGAATGATGCCTTTGGCATGCCTAATCCCGATAATTTACACCATCTAGAACGGAGTAAGTTTACTGCCGAAACTCCCGCTGAGGAAGGCATGATCATCGCTTTTACCCAACCTGACGGCTCTGAATTACCCGGTATAGTAAGGGAAGTCACAGGTGAGTCGGTGACGGTTGACTTTAATCATCCCTTGGCAGGGCAAGTGATCACTTTTGACGTTGAAATTTTATCTGTGGGCTAACACTATTAGCTTATTACGAGCTGTGAGGAATAACTATGCAAATACATCTGGCTAATCCACGGGGTTTTTGTGCCGGTGTCGATCGCGCTATCACTATTGTTGAACGTGCCCTTGAGATGTTCCCTGCGCCTATTTTTGTGCGACACGAAGTGGTGCACAATAAATTTGTAGTGGACGGATTAAAAGAGCGTGGTGCAGTCTTTATAGACGAGCTATCAGAAGTGCCAGATGACAGTCTGGTGATATTTTCTGCTCATGGTGTTTCCCAAGCGGTGCGCAAAGAAGCGGACTCTAGAGGCTTGAAAGTGTTTGATGCTACTTGTCCTTTGGTCACCAAAGTCCATATGGAAGTGACACGTGCCAGTAAGAAAGGGACCGAATGTATTTTGATCGGTCACAATGGACATCCTGAAGTCGAAGGCACTATGGGTCAGTATGACAATGCCCAAGGTGGTATTTATTTGGTGGAGTCAGTGGCGGATGTCGCCACATTACAGGTGAAGGATAGTTCGCAGTTATATTATTGTAGCCAGACTACTTTATCTGTAGATGATACTGCGGATGTGATTGATGCACTGCGACAAAAATTTCCAGCCATTCAGGGGCCGCGTAAAGATGATATCTGTTATGCCACCCAAAATCGTCAAGACTCAGTCAGAGCACTCGCTTCCAACTGTGATTTATTGTTGGTGGTCGGGGCCCAAAACAGCTCAAACTCTAACCGATTAAGGGAACTAGCCGAAAAAATTGGCGCCAGAGCGTATTTAATTGCAGATGCCAATTATATAAAAAAAGAATGGTTAGAGCAGACTAAAAATATTGGTGTGACAGCCGGCGCTTCTGCACCCGAAGTCTTAGTGCAAGGTGTGGTGAAAAAGTTGCAAGAGTGGGGGGCGAGTTCTGTCATTGAAATAGCCGGACGAGAAGAAAATATCGAGTTCGCTGTACCTAAAGAGCTCAGGGTTAAGCAAATAAGCTAATTAACTTGCGGGCATTTCAGCCTATTTAATGCACAAAACATTCAGTAGGCTGTTGCTGCATCGATTGGTTAATACTCAGAGTCTGACAACGGCTGTCGGCTCTTTGTGTGCCTAAGGGTGTAGCAATAAGCGTAAAAGTGGATGCCGTTTCGCCGGTGACACTAAATGCATAGTATGGATTGTGGGGCAAGACCAGTTGCTGGGTTGACGCGTAACTGTGGTGGTTTAACCTAAATCTTTCTTGCTGTATTTTGAGTTGTAATAAATGGCTTATGGCTTCATTGCGCCGGGCTGACCGGATGTGGCTTTGCAATGAAGGCAGCACAGCTGTGGCCAATATGCCCATGATCAACAACACAATGAGCAATTCTATCAAGCTATAACCTAGATCATGACTATCTTGGTCAGATGATCTTTGTGGTGAGATCAGCATCAAGCCTCCTGTTGGGTATTACTCCTATCTTAAGCTATATTTTGTTTATAGATTATAGGCACAAACTTAGTCTGTGCCACTTTTGGGACATGCCAATGTCAGCGCAAAACACCTCAGGTCTTACCCTGCTTGAATTACTGTTGGTATTGTCTATTACTAGTGTATTGCTGTTGTTAGGTGCCCCTACCTACCAGACTCTGCAAGCTGAATTACAACTAAGAGCGGCCATACAAGTGAGCTACTTCGCCCTGCAACAGGCGCGCTCCAATGCTATCAGTCAAGGTCAAAATATCACTGTGGCGTTTCAAGATGGTGGTGACTGGTGCCTAGGATTAAGTGATGCTGGTGTTTGCCAATGCAGCCAATTCAAAAATTGCACTTTAGCTGGAGTAGAACACACAGTGCGCCGACTCGACTATCCTTTGGTGAGTCTAGAAAATCTCAAGTTTGGCAAAGAAAAAATTGCGGTATTTGATGGGATCAGAGGTGTTGCGGCCGGCCATGGGGGATCGGCAGTCTTTGCTGCCGGTAACACTAAGCTACGACTCATTTTAAGTCATTTTGGGCGAATTCGGATCTGTGCCTTGACGACAGACAGAGCGGGCTATCACAAATGTTGACTCAAAGGCTAATGCAACAGGGGGCCAGCTTAGTGGAGTTAATGATTTCCATGCTTTTGGGGGCCATATCTATTACCGCCTTAGGCACGTTGGTGGCCCATGGTATAGGCTTGAATAGCCAGCTGATTGCTATTTTTCGTTTTGATGCTGAGGTTGATGCCGTCATGGCCATGGTGATGACCGATCTTAGGCGGGCTGGATATCGGCAGCTTTCGGTATATGAGCCCAATACTCGGGGCATCGATCAGGGACAAGTTATGGTGCCGGACATTACCCTATCCTCCTATTCTTCAGAGCTTGCCAATAGCTGTATCAGCTTTGCTTACGATAGAAATAAAAATGGTCGTTTGGATAGTGATTTTGGCAACGAGTACTTGGGTTACCGCTTACATAATAACAGCATAGAAATACGCATGAGTGGCTTAGCTTGTTCTGCGCCTAAATGGCAAGATATTACCGATCCTAAGACCTTAAGCATCGAAACTTTGACCTTTACCAAGCAGCGATCAGCCTCATCAGCCTTATTTAGCATTAAGCTAACCGTTCATCTGCAGGCTAACTCAATAGCCTATCCTGGCATTAGCAGGCAGCTTACTCGCACTGTGTTAGTCAAAAATCATGAGCGTTAAAGGGCCTTGCTGGCATTTAGCTTATCGTTCACAGCGGGGTGCATTTGTTTTGCTCACCGTTTTACTATTATTACTTATGTTAACTTTAGTGACCTTATATACAGGCAGGATCCAATCATTTCAGCACAAAATTTTGCTTAATGAACAGGATCGGATGTTTGCCATAACTGCGGCCCAAAGGGGTCTCGAACAAGCCATTGCGACCCTAATATCCCATAAATATTGGCCCGCATCGGGTCTCGATAAAGCCGACTCCGACAACCGGTTTTATGGGGTAGATGCTCAAACAAAACACATGGATACAGCAAGTGGGCCAAGAGCAATAGTGACATTAACGGTTACCGGTTCTTCAGCGGATACTCTGGTTTCAGCTCAAATCACGGAGTCTTTGCTGATTTACCCGCTTATTACGCATTTACCCAAGGCCCCGTTAGTCGTTGCAGGCGGGTTTGCTAGTGAGGGTTCATTTGAAATTGTAGCTAACCCAAATGGTCGAGGCCAAGGTTTGCCTTTGTCAGTTTGGTCCAAAGCCCTGGTTACACTCAAGGACACAGCAAGCTATAGCTGTTTATTAAAGGCTTATGAGTTAGGTCGTTGCCAACTTGATAGCTTGTCACAGGGGGCTTTCAAAGGGCCAGATCTATTAGATAATGCCGTGGATTTCCCATCTGATCTGCTCGCCCATTTTCTTGACCTGCAAGGCCCTAGTTTGCAAAACTTACACCAACAAGCCAAATTTGAGTTAACTGATTGTGATGCATTGACAGTGGCTGGCTCTGCTGTGATATGGGTAACAGGGGACTGTGAAATTGCTGCCAGACAGCAGATCGCCAGCGCAGCAGAGCCTGTGGTACTAGTAGTGATGGGTGGTAAAATTGTATTTCAAGCTGGGGCCCAGTTGTTCGGGTTATTAATTTGGCCTGAAAGCCCCGATGCAAGCCCTGGCTTGAGTATCACAATGCATACCGGAGCGCATATTCATGGGGCCCTGATCACCCATCATCAATTAGGTCAATCTGCAGATACCCTAAGCGTGATATTTAATGGCGAGGTGTATCAGGCATTAAAAAAACACCCTGAGTTTTTAAGAGTCGCAAGATTATCGGGCAGTTGGAGTAATTTTTGATGAGGGCTAAACAAACGGCTTTTTCATTAATTGAAGTACTGTTCGCGGCGATGATCATGATGCTTGGGGTGAGTGGTTATGTGGCCTTGATCAGTGCCTATATACAGGCGGATCACGGATCACAAATGCGGCGAATAGCGATACATTTACTGCAAGAGAAACGCGATGAATTATCTGATTTCCAGCAAATACGCTCGGTTGCGGGGCAACGGGCTTATCAGGATATCGTCAGCGGCGCGAGTCATCTAGTAGTGTCAGGCAAAATAAACACTGAACATAAATTTGACTTAAACTGGCAAGTTAAGCGGTTATTTCTTCAGGCCAACACCCCGTCTACTATGCCTAACAACCCGCAGCAGACTCATGATCAAACTCAGTGGCCCATCGCTGATCTAAAAGCCTTAAAGGTAACCATTGTATGGATAGATCAGTACGATCAGGTCAATAGCCTAGCGCTTTTTTGTGATGTGGCGCCTGTTCTGCCTCGGACCTTAAAAGAAATTTAAATGCTGGAGAAGGTGAGTGAAATCGCGATTTTCTTTGATCTTAGGGACTGGCCAAACGTCATGGTTAGCCACCACTATTGATGCGCTATTATGGCTCAGTCATGCATCAAGCTGTGCTCTGGTTGGCATCAAAATATATACCTTTAGTCAAGTGCCTATAACCCATTTTATTCTGTAATTAGCTAACATTAGTCTCATGACCTTAATTGGTTTTACTTATTCATTATGTGTGGGGCTAAAATTGAAACACCTTGAAGCAAATCAAAACAGGGCTAAACAGCAAGGTGTAGGCATGATTGAAGTGCTAGTGACACTGTTTATCTTGTCCGTTGGTTTATTAGGTGTTGCCTATCTGCAGTTAATTGGCTCCTTTACCAATTCTGAGGCTTTGAGTCGTTCCCAATCTGTGCTGGTGGCACAACAACTCAGCGAACGTCTGCGAGCCAATGCTTTTTTCTCCCCAACCGGTCACGGTTTAGTGGTGCAAAACGAATATTTTGACCCTGATCTTTACAATTTCAGTGGATTAAGCTGTGCAGACGGCAAGTTGCCTTATGAGTGTTTTTGTCTAGCGCGGCCTGCGAGTGTGCCAACTTGTACTATTAATAAATGTTCGGCAGCGCAGTTGGCTGCCTTTGATGCTTATGAAGTGTCTTGTGCGGCCGTCTCCGCCAATCCAGAAATTCAAGTCAATTTGAATTGTGATGACAATGATGTGACAGATACCCAGACATGTAGTGTGGGTTCTAAACATACTGTGACCCTGACGTGGCCGGTCCAGAACTGGCAAGACATCGACAGAACGCTCAACAGCTTTTGCAATATCGATAAAACTTCACCTCACGATTGTGTATCAGTGGATGTGACACTATGACTTGGTCGAAGACTTCTGCATCAAGGCAACAGGGATTTAGTTTAATTGAACTGATGATCTCTTTAGCCTTAGGTCTGGCTATATCTACCGCAGTGATCCAAGTGCTGTTGAGCAGTCACTCTACCGAGCGTTTAAACCGTGCCTTAGCATCGGTCCAAGAAAACGGTCGATTCATTATTAGCCGTTTACGTAACGATATCCTCATGGCAGGGCGCTATGATCCTATGCTACCGGCACTGAACAAAGACCTAGACGTGATAGTCGAAGGGGCGTTTGTGCAAAACAACCCAGTGCCAGTAGTGGGTGATTTTGCTGCGGCGCCAGCCAAAGGCTCCATAGA
Source organism: Paraglaciecola sp. (assembly GCA_034111785.1). Classification (GTDB taxonomy): domain Bacteria; phylum Pseudomonadota; class Gammaproteobacteria; order Enterobacterales; family Alteromonadaceae; genus Paraglaciecola. The sequence goes on along the minus strand of JAWUWP010000044.1, from coordinate 14,342 downwards.
GGGAGCAGGAGCAAACAGTGATACCTTAATGTTGGCATTACAAGCTAGCAAAGATTGCCGGGGCTTTAAATTAGGCTACCTAGCGGCAGAAGAATTTTTTGTGGTAAATGAATATTTTTTAGAAGGCACCACCTTGAAATGCCGTGGTTTTGATGGTCGCGTATTGCAAGGACAAAAAGCCGCTGAAGATAATGACGGGGATACGGCTTATACCTTATTGGATGGGGTGCACAGCTTCCAAGTGGTATACGGGATCACCGATAATAGTGCGGCTCAAGATAACTCAGCACTGCCGGTTAAATTCATCAACGGGACTAACCTAGGCGCGGAAAAATTGGCGGGTAGTCAGGTGGTGGCAATTAGAATTGCGATACTGCTCAAGGCGGATGCCAATGTGTTGATCAGCCCTATGCCGGCCTTTAAGTTAGTGGATGAAGACCCGGTCACACCATCAGAGTCACGTCTATTTAAGCAATTTGAAACTACTATTACCTTACGTAACAGTAAAAATTTCATTCGAAGTAGGAATATATGAATCAATTAAAAGTACATCAAGAAACGGGATTGGTGATGGTATTTGCCTTGCTGATATTGCTTAGTCTAAGCATTTTAGGGGTGTCAGCGGTTTCTAGCAGCTTGATACAAAGTAAAATGGCAGGGTCAATGGAAAACCGTTCTCTGTCTTTTGATGCTGCAGAGTCTGCTATTGCAGGGGTTATGTTTGAGTCTGAAGATAGCTTGCTGTTAAGCGATATTGCATTAGATGATCCCCTGTCAGATGCCAGAAGTGGCAACCCAATAGATCTCACCGCCGAAGATTTAAGTTGTTTTGAAAACGCCAACTGGACCAATAGGATACTGACCAAGAATGGCCTAACCAAGGGGAGTCAGCATCTAGTGCCAGGTAATTATACGGATCAGCCAAAGGTTAATAGTTGGTCTCGAACGGCCTTCGTGCGCGAACAGCCCTGCGTGGGCTCTAGCAATGTAATAGGGGGCAGTAATATCAGCTGTCATATCTTTATGGTCAAGGGATGTGGCCAAATGCAGGACGCTAAGTACGCCGTTGCCAACACATTAAGCGTATCCGTTTTTGCCCCTGCAAGTCAGTAAAAAAGCAAGCTAAGCGCTGTGGGTTGATTAAGCATTATACCCTGGTTGATGTCATAACGTTTTGCAGGCAAGGCACTAAAAGAGAGGCTTTATGAGAATTGTTAGAAATCTAGCTGTGATTTACTTATTGGCTGCGGCCAATATCATTAGCAACAGTGCCCATGGGGACGATCTCGAAATTTATTTGGGCACCAGCACTAGTGCCGTCACTTACAATCCTAATGTGTTATTTATTATGGATACCTCTGGCAGTATGGGAGCCAAGGATGGTGGCTCAGAAACCCGTATGCTGAGGGTACAAAATGCCTTGAAAGAAACCCTTAATTCTGTGACAAATATTAATGCAGGTTTAATGCGCTTTTCTGATTTTGGTGGACCGATCCTCTATCCAATAAGAGCTATTGATGATCCCGTGTCTCCTGAAATTATCACTTCAATTGTGCAAAGCTCAGACGATGCTTATGAAATTGCGTCTTCGGTGAATACAGACGCCAGCACCCTGAAACTTTCTGAGGGCACTGATACTGTGATCTTAGGTTTGCGTTACCAAGGCTTAAGTATTCCAGCGGGTGCAACTATTACTCGTGCATACTTGCGTTTTACCTCTAGCAATTTTAACAGTGGTGCCACTCATATTAATATTGCAGCAGAGTTGACGCCTGATGCGAGTACGTTTAATGCCAGCAACAACAACATATCGTCACGGCTCACTACCGGTCATTCAGTGTTGTGGAACACAGATAATGATTGGCCTGTTTCCAGTGAGTCTATTGCCTCAGTAGACTTTAGTGCTGTGATCCAAGAGGTGGTGGATCAAGCTGGCTGGTGCGGAGGTAATTCACTTAATCTGATTGTGCAAGGTGAAGGCCAATCAAGTACCAGTGCCAGGACATCCACTGCCTTTGAAAGTGGCACAGGCCTGACACCACAATTAATAGTGATCTATGACGACACGACTGCCAATGGTTGTGTGTCGGGTACCTCAAGTTATCAGGTGAGATCCCAGAATAATAACGCAGAAGAGCGCAATGATGGTTATCAGTCCACTGGCACTGAGTTAACCTTTAGGGCGAGCTCCAACGCATACATAGGCACGAGGTTTACTAATGTCGCTATTCCTAAAAACGCGGCTATTGCTGATGCCTATTTACAATTTACCGCTTACCAAAATAGCTCTTACGATAACGCTTCATTTAATATTTCAGGGGTGAACGAAGACGATCCAGCTAACTTTGATCATTACTCGAGATACTTGTTAAAAAACAAAGCCAAAACAGCAAGTGTACCTTGGTTGAATATTCCACGATTCAGACGTAAAGATGTGTACAAAAGCCCAGCTGTGACCAGTATTGTGCAGCAAATAGTCAACAGGGGGGGCTGGGCTTCGGGCAACGATATGATGTTTGTATTCTCTGATTTTGTCGGTAGTCGTGGCGCTTATACGTACAACGGTAAACCTTCTGGTACTGTCAGTTTGGTGGTGCAGTTCCAAGGGGAAGCGATACCAGGGAAAACCTCAACTGTGCGCGAGTTTCTGATCAGTCAGTTGGACTCTTTGAGTGCCAGTGGTTTAACACCCATAGTGGATACCCTGTACGAAGCCGCAAGTTATTACGGTGGTCTTGACGTTTATTATGGTAAAACCCGTGGCCAAAGTTCTGTGTCATCCACCGTTAGACGTAATACGCGTGTGAGTAACCGTTTGAGTTATGTGGGCGCCGACTCCATCCTACCTCCTGGCTGTAATCTGGATAATTTAAGTAGCAGTAATTGTCGGAATGAGGCTATCCCCAATGGTGCTAAGTATATTAGTCCTATTGAGGACAGGCAGTGTCAAACCAATAATCATATTGTCTTATTGTCTGATGGCAGTGCCAATAATAATCACAGTGTGACAGAAATTGAAGCTTTGCTGGGCAATACCTGCAGAGGGTCCGGTGGAGAAAAATGTGGTTTAGACTTGGTCAAAAATATAGGTGATACAGACGAAACTAAAATAGATGCAAGGGTCTTCACCCACACTATTGGTTTTTCTGCGGGCACTACTGCCAATGCCTTTCTGAATGATCTGGCGCTAAACGGTAATGGAGACTTCTACACCGCTGATAATACTACAGACTTGGTCAGTGTTTTCCAATCCATCCTCAGATCGGTAAAAGACGTCAACGCCACTTTTGTATCACCGGGTGTGGCTGTCAACCAGTTGAATCGCCTGACCCATAATAATGAATTGTATTTTGCGCTTTTCAAACCTTCAGAGGGCACTATTTGGCCTGGTAATGTAAAACGCTATAGGCTTGAAGGATCCGACATCTTAGACAAAAATGGTATGAAAGCGGTGGACAGCGCCACGGGCTTCTTTAGTGACAATGCTCACAGTTATTGGTCCTTGATGGCGGACGGTAATGATGTACGTGAAGGTGGGGTCGCGGGGCAGTTGGATCTGCCGCGTAACGTCTATGTCTTCGACGGGCCCGGCAGTATTATTAATTCTGCTAATATATTACACGAGAATAATACGGATCTAACAGTGGAAGACTTGGCGATAACCACTCTTGGCGACCCAATAGGTGTACGCACAACATTGCTGCAGTGGGCCAGAGGTGTGGATGTGCGTGATGATGATGCCGATGGCAGTGCTACAGATGTTAGACTGAACATAGGCGACCCCATTCATTCGCAGCCTGTTATTGTGAATTATTCTGCTACTGATAGTGCGGTATTGGTCGCCACTAATCATGGGTTTTTGCATTCATTTGATCCTAGCAGCGGTGATGAAAATTTTGCCATAATGCCTAAAGATCTCATGGGCAACCTGTATGATCTATATCGCGACGCTAGCTCTTTTTCCCATATTTATGGCTTGGATGGAGACATGGTACTCAGGACAGTGGGTGAAAATAAGTATCTGTATGTGGGCATGCGACGAGGTGGCAATAATTATTACGCTTTTGATATTACGAGTCAAACATCACCAAGACTGATGTTTAGTATTAAAGGTGGTGTGGGAGACTTTGAAAAGTTGGGGCAAAGCTGGTCTAAACCGACAGTGACCAAAATCAGAGTGGGCAGCACAGTTAAAGATGTGCTGATATTTGGTGGTGGTTATGATGAAGATCAAGACAGTAAGTCGTTAAGAAGTGCCGACACAATCGGTAATGCTGTCTTTATTGTGGATGCGGATACGGGGCAACTTATTTGGTCGGCCAGCGCAGACAGTGCAGATTTTAATTTGGTTGATATGCAATACAGTATCCCGGCCAGAATATCTGTGATTGATAGAGAAAATGATGGCTTTGCTGATCATATGTATGTAGCGGATATGGGCGGCCAATTATTTAGATTAGATATTCACAACGGCCAGCCGCTGGCAGATCTTGTTACAGGGGGATTGTTGGCTAAGTTCGGGGGGGATTTAGCCTCCGATAATAGGCGCTTCTATTATGGTCCCGATGTGTCGGAAGTCAGTTTGTCGGGTCAACACTTTTATGCCGTTGCCTTAGGCTCGGGTTTTAGAGCTCATCCACTGGACACTGAAATTAATGATCACTTTTACATGATCAAAGACCAAGGAGTGTTTCAAATTGATGCACAAGGCGATTATGCCTTGCCCAGCACTCCACATACCATTAACCGCTTATATGATGCGACCGATCATCTACTCACCTCATCGAATGCGGGCACTAAACAATTGGCTGGGGAGCAATTTTCACAATTAGACGGTTGGTTAATCAAGCTTAATGCGGGGGGAGAAAAAGTTTTGGCTTCGCCTTTAATATTGGACTATCAGATTATCTTTACCACCTATTTGCCTGCCTCAGCTAGTACCAGTTCATGTGCGCCTCCTACTGGTAATAGCCGTGCATATTTGGTGGAATTGGTCAGTGGTAATGCGGTTACGGATCTAAACCAAGATGGTGAGCAACAGCATGAGGATCGATATGCGCAGCTCAAACAAACGGGCATTGCACCTGATACTAAGATACTCATCGAAAACATCATAAAGCCTATAGTGTGTTTAGGGACTGAATGTGCTTCTACCGTAATAGAGCTTGACGATAATGGCGATCCAGTGCCTTGTGGTTCGGGATTTGAATGCCTAGCAGAAAATATTCATAGCAACTTCGAACGGGTACAAAAAAATAGTTGGCAAACAGAAACGGAGAGACCATGAGAGCAATAGATCCAATCACTCAGGTTAAAAAAGATGGCGGCTTTACCTTAGTAGAGCTAATGATAGTCGTGGCTATTATTGGGGTGCTCACTACTGTGGCTTATCCTAGCTACAGAGGCTTTATTAATGCCAGTAACAGAGCCACAGCCCAGGCCGACCTTATGAGTTTAGCGGCAGCAATGGAGCGCCACAAAGCGGCGGTGTTTACCTATAACGGTGCGGCAGTAGCGAATGCGGATACGGGCAAACCAGCGATTTACCATCAACATTCGCCTTCTACAGAGCTGGTGGGTAATCGTCAGTATGATCTAAACATCAACCAAGCCAGCAGCGGCGCTTATTTAATAGAAGCTAAGCCAGTAACGGGGCAGACTCAGGCCTTAGATGGCAGTCTATTTCTGTATAGCGATGGTCGTCGCTCTTGGGATGCGGATAACAGTGGTGGTATTACCGCCAGTGAATTTTGCTGGAGCTGCTAATCTAGGGCTTATATTGCCACAATCCTGCACCGTCAAGATAGCCGGTTAGTCAGTGTTTACCCTTTATTTGAGTTTTCATCTATAAAGCTTCTAAGGGTATGGTAGCGCTTTTGTTGCTCGTCAGTAAGCTTGCTGTTTTCGATGGCTTGGATACACTTTTTAAGTATTAATGTTGAACGTTCACTGACACCAATGTTTGACATTAAAGATGAAAGTGTTTGCATCAAGTTAAGTGCGATTGAGGTGTTCTTCGGCATAATAGTAAAAGCTTGGGTAAAGGTTTCTAATGCTTTTTCCATATTACCTGTTTGGAAATGATCCACTGCTAAGTTGTTCAACTCTTTTGAACTGTGCTTAATGCTTAATTTTTCATCCTTCTCTTGAGCAATGTAATGTAAAAATATTTCACCTTGCTCCTGATCATCTTTACATCGTTGTTCGATTTTTCCTAATACGGATTGTGCACGTTCATGTAAGCCCAAGTCATGAAACACTTTAGATTTGTCTAATAGAGCATCGATACCTTCGACGTTCCAACTGACTTCATCGAGTTGGCTGACCAGTGACATAGCCTTGTCTTTTTCATCTTCTAGATACAATATTCTGGCAGAGATCACTTTTATTTCTTCGTACATTTCTGCTTTAGGAAAAGCATGTTTAAGCTGTTTAACATATTCGTTGGCTTGTTTGACCAGTTGTTCTGAGTCTTCAGTGTCGGTAGTCATGGCATAATCTATACCGGCTCTAGCGACATTCAAATAATTATCGGGACTGTCATGAATAGAGTTCTTAGCTAATCGGACAATTTTCTTGGCCGCTTCAAATTGGGTTTCATAATCATGGGTGATACGGGACAGATCTAAGGCGGTTTTATGTCGGCGAATGCTCCGAGGGGATATCTCAGTTGCCATCATCACGCATTCTAATGCGGTGTCAAAATCTTTTTGTTTGATCTGTAATGCGGTTAATAAATCATATGCGGCCAGTTGCGAATCGGGCTTAAAGGCCAGACGTAATACTAATTTTTCTGCTGACTCATACTCATTCAGACGCAGATAACAATTAACCAGCCCTAATTGCGCCCAAGTGAAGGGCTGCACTCTTAATACCGCTAGATAGAAATCTTTTGCTAGCAGAAAGTTGCCACAGGCAATGAGCATATCGCCTTTTATTTTTAATGCTATGGGGAAAAATACAGAATTTTTAGGCTCAGTTAGAAATAACTCGACAGCCGCCAGGGCTGTTGAATATTTGTCTTCTTCAATATTTAAGTAAACATCCCGTAAGGCTTTTTTGCGGGATAAAACTCGGTTTAATCTCCGGTCTAGGTCTTTAACGGTAAAAGGTTTGGCCAAAAAATCATCAGGTTGCAATTCGATGATGCTTTGCACTACATCAGAGTTGGTGTCTGCACTAACAAACACAAAGGCGGTACTTAACGGCAGCTCACGGTTACTCTTAATTTCATCATAAAAGTAAAACCCATCCTGCTCTTGTTTCAAATTATAAGAACAGATAATGAGGTTAAAGCGTTGGCTGCGGATGGCAGATAGGGCTGCGTTTATTTTATCAACGTAGGTAATGTCGACAAAGCCCAACTCGTCAAGAGAGTATTTCATGTAGCCTTTAGCTAATGCTTGATCATCGACCACCAATACCTTGGTGCTTTTAGCGAGTTGAGAGTTCATTGACGACCTATAATACGAATTGCTATCTAGGTTATCGTATTTAGGCTCAAAATAATAAGTATTAAATCGACAATGCGTTTTTTTGTTGGGGGCCCTACACTAGTCTTTGAGCCATGCCTATTAGCCTTCCGCTTCTTTTTTATCACTAAACTTAAGGGTAAAGAAAAACAACAAGAAATAGCTAGCGAAGGCAAACCAATAGGGCAGGGCTCCGTCGATTGAGTATAAATAGGTGCCCAATAAGGGACCCACTGTAAACCCTAATGGCCCACAAGCACCAGCGACACCAGCCACCGCACCTTGCTCTTGTGATGAGACAGCAACTGACACCCCTGCCATAAATCCTGGCCCGGCAAGTCCCATGCCTAATCCCAAAATACACATAGCCAGCATATACATGGTCTGACTTTGGCTGATAGCCATGATGGCGAAGGCGATCATCATCACAGGCATAGACGTTCTAAGCAATACAAAAGGCCTGACGTGCAAGCGGGGTATGACTAACAATTGCACAAATAGGGCGGCGGCCGCCGAAAACATTAGGCTGAAGCCAACAACCTTGGCGGTTTGTGTGCCATTTAGCCCCAACACATCTTGAAAACGAAAGGCGATAGTTTGTTGTACTATGGCAAAACCCATAAACAAAAACACCCCCGCTATCACCATAGGAAATATCCTCGGGTCGGTGTATTTAAGTTTGGGTGTTTTTTTTATTACCGCAGGCTTTGGCAGTTCTGGCAAGGCATATAGGGTTAACACTGCAGCGGATAGGGTTAAAAACACCGAGAAATACAGTGGCGTAAGCAAGCTGATACTGGCGAGCAAGCCCCCAATAGCCGGCCCCATTATTGATCCAATGTTGCCTGCCGCACCTATGGCGCCCATGCCCTTGATACGATCTGTTACTGTTGTGATATCGGCCATATAAGCATTGGCAGATGGTGCTACTGCCGCCATTACCGTAGCGTTAGCCACACGAGTGACAATCAACAGCACTAAGGCGGTTATGGGCAGCAGATAACCGAGTAATGCGGCCTGAAACACCCCAGCAAATAAAATCGTGCCCGCAGAATAACCAAACAGACCAATTAACAAAATTTTTCTTCTGCCTCTAGTGTCACTGGCGCGGCCCCAAAGAGGACTGACTAGAAATAATGTTAAGGATGAAGCAGATATGATGGCGCCAATCTGCACTTCTACCAAGCCGATTTCCCGTCCAAGTGGGGCGAGAATGGCGAATAATACGGTTTGCGCAAAACCCATAGCGGCCGTTGCTAACAAAAGGGTGCGTTTGGCTAAAGCATTTGCTTGGCTCACGTTGCACCCAGTAAGATGGTCAATAGACTATTCCTATTAATTATGAAGACGCTAGCAGTAGCAATGAAGCACTTGCGGCTCTTGAGTATAATAGTAGTGCTTTGTTTTTGCAGAAGGGATTTCATTTCTTTCATTTATTGCGCTCTATAATCATCTTGGTGCATAGCCCTTTAAATCAGTTAAGATTACAAAGAACAACACCGTTGAATAGAAAAGGTACATGGCTTACCCTTAGATTATGGTCAATTGTTGAATTATTCACATGATAAAATCATTATTACTCAGTACCTTGTTGTTAGCCTCAACGCCTATGTTAGCCGTTGACATAAAGAATTCGCCCCACGCAATAAAAGCCTTCGATATTTATAAGACTATCGTTGAAATTCCAACAGTGGCTGGTCGCGGCAAGGTGCCTGAGATGGCGGCATATTTGGCCAAAGAGTTTCGTGCAGTCGGCTTTACCAATGAAGACATTCAGATTATTCCCAGTGGAGAAACTGTGGCGCTGATAGTGCGTTACAAAGGGGATGACTCTTTTGGCAACAAGCCTATTTTATTGCTTGGCCATATGGACGTAGTAGAAGCATTAGGCAAAGACTGGCAAAGACCTCCTTTTAAGCTGACGCAAGATGATAGCTATTTTTACGGCCGTGGCAGCATAGACAATAAACTCGGCATTAGCATGCTGACCTCGACCTTTATACGTTTGAAGAAAGAAGGCTTTGTGCCCAATCGAGATATATTTATTGTGCTGTCTGGCGACGAAGAAACTAGCATGTTGACCACACGCATCTTGGCTAATGAGCGTCCTGAACTGGCAGAGGCAGAATACGCCCTAAATTCTGACGCTGGTGGTGGTGATTTAGATGAAAATGGTCAACCTGTAGCCTATTTGGTGCAAGCGGCCGAGAAGACCTATGTTAGCTTCGAGCTTACCCTGCGTAATAAAGGTGGTCATAGCTCAAGACCCCGTCCGGACAATGCCATCTATGAGCTATCGGCAGCACTGCTGAACATCGCAGATCACCACTTCCCTGTTATGTGGAGTGATATGACACGTGAATATTTTAAAGTGTCGGGGCAAAAATTAGGCGGTGAACTGGGCTTAGCGATGACCACATTTGCTGCCGAACCCACCAATAAAGAAGCATCAGACCGACTAGCAAGGGAATCTTCATATGTGGGTAGTACTCGTACCACTTGTGTCACCACAATGTTAACGGCAGGTCATGCAGAGAACGCCCTGCCGCAATCGGCCACTGCCACAGTCAATTGCCGTATTTTCCCAGGTGTGAGTGTTGAACAAGTTAAACAAAAATTACAAGAAGTGGTAGAAAATGGCGCAATAGAATTTGTCACATTAGACTCACCAGTCGCCAGCCCAATCTCAGAGCTGAGGGATGATGTCATGGCGGCCATCACAAAAGCGGTATATACGCGCTATGCTAATGTGCCTATCATTGCTTATATGGAGTCAGGTGGCACAGATGGTATGCACTTTCGTAATGCCGGTATCCCCACTTGGGCCATATCTAGTGTATTTATGAACCCAGATGAAATGTTTGCTCATGGCCTAAATGAACGTTTACCCATCAAAGCCTTTTACGATGGCTTAGATCACTGGAGCATTATTCTACAAGAACTAACAGGCACCAAACCTTAAGCCTCTTACTCGCCATTGCATCTTGGAGTGCAGTGGCTCACTCTATTTAGCTTTTGCTTAGCAAAGTGCAGCGATGCTTTTTAAATAGATGTGCAATCATCAGTACCCAACCTGCCACTTTTCAAGAGCACAGAACAACCCATATCGATAGTTGCCTATGAGTGAAATCTAGACTTTCAACCTTCATTATCTGTACTTAGATTGTTTAGGTCTGTACTGGTTGCATACGAATATTGAGCGAGATCCACTTAATGATTTCTGCTTTTTTTGCGATGCAACGGGTTACTTTACTCACAACCAATACTCAGGGCTTGCCATTAAACGCTGCCTATATTTCTTTCGAAGAGTCAAGAACACATAACAAAGTTCCACTCTTGGATATTGGTTATGAATGATTTAAAACGTCAATTCTCAATTTTGTCGGTTCAGATTTGGCCAATAAAAAACTCGTTGTATTATTGTGTTTTTAGGCTCAAAGTCACCAGTAACTGTGTGAAAGTCATTAAGGAATTTTCTCTTGTCAAAAAAACTCAGTGCGCTAGACCTCGCTTTTCTCTCACTTGAAAAGCAAACTACTCCAGTCAATGTAGCGAGCCTTGCAATTTTTGAAATACCTAAAGATTATAAAGGAAATTTTCCACGTGATTTGCTGGATAAACTAGAAGTCCAGCCTGCAGGACCTCCTTTTAATCAAAAGCTTAGTTCTGCGAATACGGCTAGGTTACCCAGCTGGGTCACTGATGAAAACTTTGATATTCATTACCATGTTCGCCACTCGGCGCTACCTAAACCCGGCACATTAGATGATTTGTTAGAACTGGCTGCTCGCCTTCATAGTCGGTTATTAGACAGAGAACGTCCGTTATGGGAATTCCACCTAATCGAAGGTTTAGAAAACAACAAGTTTGCCTTGTACATGAAGATGCACCACGCCGCAATTGATGGCATGGGGGGCATTGAGTTAATGGAGGAATGTTTTAGTTTGGCGGCCAGTGACCAAGCGCGGGCACCCTGGGTTGGCATGAAAAACTATTTCAAAAATAGTACTCGGTCCACCAAGAGCTTGGGCGAAAAAACCGCTCACTTTGCCGCCGAAGTCAAAGGCCGAGCCAATATGGTGCAGGATTTATCCAAGCTGTTTTGGGGGCAAGGGCTCAAAGTAACTGGGATCAGCAACAATACATCGCCGGTGCCTTTTACCGCGCCAAAGTCAATTTTTAATGTGCCCATCACAGGTGCCCGCCGCTTTGCAGTTAAGTCTTTGACATTGTCAGAAATAAAAGCCTTAGGGAAACAAGCCAACGCCACTGTGAATGACATTGTCTTGGCTTTGTGTTCAGGGGCGCTGCGCAAATACATGGTAGAAAAAAATGCGTTGCCAAACAAATCATTGATTGCGTCAGTACCAGTCTCGGTGAGACAAGTGAATCGTACAGGCAATCAGATCACCTATGTATCAGCGAATTTAGCGACAAATGAAGGTGATACCATGACACGTTTGGCTAAAATTGGCACCTCAACGAAAGACGCCAAACAAGAAATTGGCGCAGTTTCGTCTGATGCGGCTACCCGTTTTGCTGTGATCGCCCAAGGCTTAGTGGCGGTGATGAATCAGCTTAACATGACCAACCTGTTGCCGCCTGCGGCGAACGTCACAATATCGAATGTGCCGGGGCCAAGACAAGCGCTGTATTTTGGCCAAGCTAAACTAGAAGCGACTTATCCTTTGTCGGTGCTTATCGATGGCCAATCTTTAAATATTACAGTAGTCAGTTACTGTGATCGCATTGATTTTGGGTTAATGGCGTGTCGCGACACTATTCCTGATGTAACTAAAATTGCCGATTACATAGATGATGCGATGGATGGCATAAAGGGGGGGATTTACCTAAAAGACATGATGCAGGGATCGAACAACACTGGGGCCAACAACTAGTCTAAATACGTCCTATGACAAAGTGGTCGCTTATGTCAGCTGACAATAGGCGCCTCTTTATATTTTGTCTGTAAGGTGCTGGAAGCAAAAAGTAACCTAACTCACCCAGAGCTAGAACCAGACACTTTTTCAATTGATGTGGCCTAAGAAATTGGTGGATGTTACGCAGTTTAACTGTGAATGCAGTTGGAGCACACGGCTCATCTCTTATCAAGAGCGGCGATGCTTTTTAGATGATGATATTGAAAAAATTGGTGGACGCTACTGGGCTTGAACCAGTGACCCTCGCCTTGTAAGGCTCCGAATATAGTAATAATTGTAAATTACATTAAATCACTTAAATTGTTTATATTAATTTAAAGTTATATTTTTCAATGATTTATAAAAATACGATGTGACGCAGTGGCGATTTTGCGAATATAGTAACAATCTACCACTGTCACATGTCAATATTATAGTCTATATCTAAGGGGGAGGGTACTGCGTTTAGTACAGTATAGTTCTAACTTAGGATATAGATTGTGTCTTCCAAGCGACTATATAGTTTTAATACTGACCATGAAGCTGTACCTAAGCTAACGAAAAGGCTATCTGCTGAAGAAAGGTTTTTATTCTTCGATATACTTGACGCAATTCAGGTTCTTCATGATCTACACAGCCTAGAGGAGGGCATATATGCCCTAAAAGAGTGCTCTTCAATTACTGCAAAGTTCGTCAAAAACCTAAATGGTATACCCAAATTTTTGGGTGATGAGCTTGACGCAATATTTAATGTGTTAGAAATCGTATCAATAGAATTAGAAGGCTGCGAGTTACCAAAATGGAATCCTGTGAGAGGACAATATGAAAAGCACCCTCTCTTCGCGTTGTTGTGTACTAAACCCCATAAAGCTCTGCATGCCAGTCATGAAAACATCATCAAAATTATCACGTTCTTTTTGTTTCTTTCTTCTCTAAAGCGACTAGTGGATAGTCAAAATTTTTATAAGCACAACTGCAGAGAATTACGCCATTATTTAAAACGTGAAAAGTTACCAGGAAATGGCAATATTTATAAAAGTCGCAATTTTGATGATTTACATAAGGTGTTTTCCTCTATTCAATCTTATGTGTTTCCGACTATTCAGAACTCTCTGCCACAGATTTTATTTTCAGCTGCGAGGAATAAGTTCTTTTCTAATGCTTTAGATGATGTCGATGATGACGATGACAAAAAAGCTGTAAAGGATTACGGTTCGTCATCAGATTTGAAGACTTCTCACGTAACATCCTTTTCAAGAGAAAATACACATTCTTCTCCTATTGCCAATATTAAGACCAGGTCTAGATACATCCAGACTCAAGACGAAGACGAACCAGCCTTCATTGAATGTGTAGATATTGATGTTGGTGATGAAGTACCCAAAAGTTCCAATCTCAATGAGCAATCCGTTCGATATGGCACACGACTTGATGTCATGCAAAAGCTGTCTCTTAGCTTTGCTCACATATTTTGACTGAGACTGAATGGTCTACTGTTCGAGATTATTTAATTAAAAGCTTAGACGGCGATTTGGAGGAAAGTGTTGTTAGTGTATTGCTACTTTTTACGTCCATTACATCTAAACAACTCAGTTATATATTGACGCTTGAGATTGGCTTTGACGATTTAGGGCAGAAAGAAGGAATTGATTTGAATCGTGGAGTGTGGCGCAGAGCTGACGTTCGGATGCCGAACGCTTACAGTGCTGACGAAACCTGTAAAAAACTCCTAAAAAATCATCATCCTTTTCTCGACTTGCCGCTTCCAGAGCTAATTACAGATACACTCAAAAAACTAGACTTTTCAACGGGTAATCGCTCGTTTGGAAGCTGGATTAAAAATCTGCCGGAACTGTTCAAATCGTATTTACAAAAGATGAACGTAGCTAACCCTGCACTTAAGCGTTGGATAAGTATCGCATCAATCAGGTCTGTGATGTTTAATCGACTC
>JAWUWP010000043.1:0-54214 GCA_034111785.1 Paraglaciecola sp. | reverse complement strand
GTACTTAAGAAAATACCGACTCAATCAAGCCAAGATACGTTTGATGGCAGGGGAGCAAATTACTCAAGTGTGTTATGACGTAGGATTTTCATCTCATTCGTATTTTACCCGTTGCTTTAAAGCCGAGTTTGATATGACCCCAAAAGAGTGTGCTGAGCAGAGACTATTAAGTCATTTCATTCGTTGGCCTGACGATTGACCACACAATGCATTGGCAAGGCATTGCACTGTGCGATCGGCGCTGAATAATAGGTCAGCCCTTTTGTGTAGGATCCTTTAACAACTTGCCCCATTATAAAAATTAATGGTAAATAATCCAAGTCAAGGGAGACTAAATTGGTATCATATGGGTTTTTAAACCATCGATTGTGAGTAGCACAAGAGAGTGTTTTTACATGGACGTGTTTAATATGAAAGCATATTGGGAAAGACAGTGAGAGTCGACCGGGTGGTAAAAGCGACATTTTTACAGATACTTTTGCTGCTGATACCTAGCTATAGTGAAGGCTCTGTCAACACTGCACCTAGGTATGATACCTTTAATGATGCAACTGTGGGTTATCTCAACAATGTCTATCAAGGTAAAGACACCATTTGGCTGGCTAGCCTTAATGGTCTATTTGGCCTGACCGGCTCCCATGTACAACATTTTAATATTACCAATAGTGTCATTGGAAATTCTCATATAATAGATGTGTATGAAGACGTAAATGGCGCCGTATGGTTTACCTCTGATGGTAATGGTATCTATAGGTTTCAGCCTCAAACTCAAATATTTCAACATATTGGCCAAGAACATGGCTTGCCATCAAATGATTGTTGGAATTTTTCCTCACAGTCGCCACAGATACTATTGGCCACTTGCACTGGTGGCTTAGTCGCCATTGATGTTCAAGATTTAACTGTTAGTCATGCTTTAAAGGGGGTCGATTTAAGCCGCCTAAAAATAGGTGAATATGCATCCTTGGCCACAGATGAATATGGAGGCATTTGGTTTGCACAAGGCAGCTTGGGAGTTTCATATTATGATCGCCAATCGCGATCTGTACGACATTATCGCGCCGAACAAAATACCTTAACCGGGATCAAGGTTTATACTATCTTGGTGGACTCTAAACAGAATGTTTGGGTGGGTACTGAGTTAGGACTCAACCGGTTAGACAGGCACACCGACCGTTTTATTCATTACCCCTTAGAGCCAGATTCAAGTTCGCCGGCCATCGATAACATTAGCAGGGACTTATATGAAGATAATAGAAACAGAATATGGATAGTGTCGGAGCAACTCTATTATTTTGATCAACCCACCCAAGAAGTGGTTAGCCCTAGTGATCTTCACCCCTATTTGATGGATTTACCGCCAAACGCATTGGAAAATATTAGGGGCTCTTATAAGGGCGAAATGCTCCTGATCGGCAAGAGCCTTGGCTTATCGGTTTTTTCTGCTATGCAAGAGACCATCACTTATCCGCTGTTAGGCGATAAAAATGATGCATCGATCAGTGCAATGCTCAGGCTAAAAAATGGCAAGGTCTTATATAGTTTAAGCGATGCCTCAATCTATAGTTATGACCCCAATACCCAACAAGTGCTGCTTAAACATCCAAATGTAGGCGCAGTAACAGATATGATTTATTTGGATGACAGTCATATTCTAATCAGCACAGTAGACGAATTAATGTTGATATTAGATCTATCAACGGATCAAATTACGCCCTTAACAAACACCTTAAGGGACCTTGGGATCCCTGAGGATGTCCGTTATATAAAAAGTATGTTGTTGGCAACGGACAACACGCTTTATTTGGGGGTTGGGGACGAGACTAAAAAAGGGATCTATGAGGGCAATTTTAGCCAAGGTTTTACCTTATCCATAGGTGACTTAAGGGTCACAGATATGCATCAAGATAAAAACGGCAATATAGTGGCCGCCAGCTATGCCAATGGCGTATTTCAAAAGTCACCAATAGGCAATTGGTTTAAATGGGCCAGTGCCACCAGCTTAAATGGTGTCATAGTGCGTTCCCTAGCCGAAGACGAAACAGGGGTCACTTGGGTGTCTACTCATGGGGCGGGACTAGGCTACTTAGATCAACCCAGTCGGCAGATCCAATATCTTGATGAAGGTTTAACAGGCCAATCACTGTACATAAGTGCCATGATCCAAGATGAGCAGGGTTACTATTGGGTGTTAACTAAATATGATGGCTTTGTCCGGTTAAATAACGACTTAACTGGTCCTATTCAATTGTCAGAAGAAGACGGGGTGATTCAAAATAAGCTGGGGATCGGTGGATTAAAGTTGAGCGCCAGCCGGATATTGATGGCGGCGGACAATCTTAACTATGTGATTAACACCGAGCTGATCAATCAACTGTTAGATCAAAGATTACAACAACAAACCCCGACTATTTTGATGAATTTACAAGTGTCATACAGAAATGATGATGACAATGATAATCGAACCTTGGATCTACATTTAGCGACGCATCCATCGACCAGACCCTTAACCTTAACCTACGACGAGTATCTGTTTAGCTTAACGTTTGCCAGCAATAACTATCGAGAGCGTGAGTTGCTTAGGTTCGAATATCGTCTGTTGGGTTTAGATGATTCATGGGTGCAGGTGTCTGCCCAAGATAACACTGTGACCTATTCTACCTTGCCATCTGGCCATTATGTATTTGAGGTGAGAGTGGTTGATCCTAAAAGTGGTGTGGCGCAGCCTATTACCCATCTTGCCATACACATTTTACCGCCATTTTGGCTGACGTGGTGGGCCTTGATGCTTTACTCCGTGTTACTGGTGGTATGTTTGTTTCTTTTACAGCAGTATCAGAAGAGAAAGTTGATTCAAAAAAATAGACTACTAGAGCAAGCTGTCTTGGCTCGCACCTCAGAGCTTAATCAACGCAACCAACAACTAAACCAAAGCAATCAAAAAATAGTATCGTTACTGGAGCAGAAAAAATCCTTATTTGCTAACGTATCCCATGAATTCAGGACGCCTTTGTCACTCATTGTTGGACCCTTGGAGCGGATCGTCAGTAGCCTAAAAGACCAGGGGTTAAAAAAACAGGTTAGGTTAGTGGAGCGAAATGCCAAGCGTCTGACCTACTTAGTTGACCAAGTGTTAGAGTTGGCAAAGTTGGACTCAATTGCCCAATTGCCCAATAAAACTTATCCCATCAATAAAAGTTTGAAAATTCTTGCTGGCGCTTTCTTAAGTTGGGCAGAGCAGCGTTCACAACAACTCGAGATAGATGTGAGATGCACAGGTACTGTCACTCTAGTGAATGATTCTTTGGAGCAGATACTGTTTAATCTGTTATCCAATGGCATTAAATACACACCAATAGGTGGGCATATATCTTTAACGGCAGTGCAGCACATTGACTCGTTGATCATTAGTATTAAAGACAATGGCCCAGGCATTGATTTAGATCAGCATCAGAAGATATTTGAGCGATTTACTCGGATTGAGGGTTCGGAAGAGGTGCATGGGTCGGGCATAGGTTTGGCCTTGGTTAAGGAATTAGTCGAAGCCAATCAAGGCCGTATTAAATTGAGAAGTCAATTGGGTCAAGGCAGTGAGTTTATTGTGACACTGCCTATGATCCAAGGAGATGAGCAGTCTATTTCGGAGCCTAGTATGGTTGCTATGGATGAACCCACACAAGACAGCTCAGACGAAGAGCCGGATCCGGCCTTTATCAGTGACCAAGAGCAGAACGCCCATAAACCGACCTTGTTGGTGGTGGAAGATAACCTCGATATGCGGACCTTTTTGCTGGACAGCTTACAAGACACTTACTTTTGCCTGACGGCTAAAAATGGTCAAGAGGGATTCGAGATTGCCACAGAACATTTGCCTGATGTGATTATTTCAGACCTGATGATGCCCTCTAAAACCGGCTTGGACTTGATCCAAGCATTGCGCGGTCAGGATATGACTGCGCATATTCCTTTTGTGTTGCTCACAGCCAAAGGTGATGAGGAGAGCCGCTTGTCTGGTTGGCAACTGGGGGTCGATGATTATATTGCCAAGCCATTTAATGTTAGTGAGCTGCAGGCTAGGCTGTCTCGGTTAATATCTGTACGCCTTATCCTCAGTCAGCGTCAAGGTCGTAAGACACATGCGGCCAATGAACAACAGCAGCCACAACTTTTTGAGAACAGTAAAGACCAGGCGTTTTTTGCTAAGTTCAATCAGGTTGTCGCTCAGACACATCATCAGGAAAACTTCAATCGCGCTATGGCGGCCAGTAATTTAGCCATGAGTGAGCGGCAACTCAATCGAAAGCTTGGGGCACTCATTGATTCAAATTTTTCAGAGTACTTGAGAAAGTACCGACTCAATCAAGCCAAGCTACGTTTGGTGCGTGGCGAGCAAATTACCCAAGTGTGTTATGACGTAGGGTTTTCATCCCATTCATATTTTACACGCTGTTTTAAAGCCGAGTTTGATATGACCCCCACAGAATGTGCCGAGCAAAGACTGTAAGTTCATTCTGTTGAAGGTTGCCGTGACACCAGATCTACACTTTGTGGCCTGGTGTGGCACCAGCCACAGTTTCGAGATTGCATAAAAAAGCCCCAAAATGCGTGCGCTATTTGAGGCCTGTTATCTTACAACTAGTGGGTTAGGTTGACAGCTAAACTCGTTCAAATACCGTGGCTATGCCTTGTCCTAAACCTATACACATAGTCGCCAGACCCAGTGACTTGTCGTTAGCTTCCATTAGATTGATTAAGGTGCCAGAAATACGTGAGCCAGAGCAGCCCAAGGGATGACCTAATGCAATGGCGCCACCATTAAGGTTGACCTTGTCTTCATAACTGTCGATCCAGCCAAGCTGTTTAATACAAGACAAGGCTTGAGCAGCAAAGGCGTCATTAAATTCAGCCAGTTCAATATCCTGCATTGTTAATCCGGCTCGTTTTAAGGCTTTTTGGGTGGCTGGGACTGGTCCAAATCCCATGATCGCCGCATCACAACCTGCTACTGCCATAGCCCGTATTTTTGCTCTTGGGGTTAATCCTAGTGCTTTGGCTTTGTCTGCGGACATGATCAACATAGCGGATGCGCCATCTGACAGGGCTGAAGACGTGCCAGCGGTAACCGTGCCATTAATGGGATCAAATACCGGTTTGAGTGCCGACATAGTCTCAAAGGTAGAATCAGGACGGATCACTTCGTCGTCCTTCACTAATTTTAGTACGCCATTTTGATCATGACCTTGGGTGGCTACTATCTCATTTGCCCAACGACCTTCCAGTGTGGCTTGGTGGGCCCGTTGATGTGAACGTGCCCCAAAGGCATCCTGCATTTCACGACTAATACCGTTTTGACGACCTAATAATTCTGCGGTCATGCCCATGCTGCCAGACGCTCTAGCAGTATGTTTAGCAATGCCAGGATGAAAATCCAAATTGAAATCCATAGGCACATGACCCATGTGCTCAACCCCACCAATCATGTAAACATCACCGCGACCACTAATGATGCCACTAGTTGCGTCGTGCAAGGCCTGCATCGATGAACCACACAAGCGGTTAACAGTAACGGCAGCTGTTGAGCGAGGAATGTCTGTTAACAATTGTGCATTTCGAGCGATATTGAAACCCTGCTCTTTGGTTTGCTGCACACAGCCCCAAATAATGTCTTCAATGTCATTGGGGTCAAGGTTGGGGTTGCGCTCAATTAATTTCGTCATTAAGTGAGCGGATAAGGTTTCGGCACGCACATTGCGAAATATGCCGCCTCTAGAGCGACCCATAGGGGTGCGGATACAATCGACTACTACCACTTCTTTCATAATATTCTCCTGCGCTTATTGTGCAAAATAAGATTGATTGGATGCGGCCATGTCGCGCACGCCATCGGAAATCTGATAAATGGGTCCTAACTCAGCGTACTTATCGGCCAAATCCACAAAATTTGCTAAGCCCATTGTCTCTATATAACGAAATATTCCGCCTTTAAATGGAGGGAAACCCAAACCATATAGCAAGGCCATGTCGGCTTCTGCGGCGCTTGCCACTATGCCTTCTTCAAGACAACGTATCGCTTCGTTAGCCATAGGGATCATGACTCTGGCTATCACTTCGTCTTTATCAAAATCTTTTTGTGGTGCACAGTGCTCGGTAAAGAGTTGATAGGCTTCTGGCGCGGGCACTTTAGTTGGACGACCTCTTTTATCTAAGCTGAAATTGTAGAAACCTTTAGCGTTTTTCTGACCCAATCGCTGGGCCTTAAAGAGCAAGGTTACAGGATCATTGTCGATTTTCTGCATACGTTCAGGAATACCGTCTGACATCACAGTCGCGGCATGATCAGCCGTGTCCATGCCTACCACATCAAGTAAATACGCTGGGCCCATTGGCCAGCCAAAGACTTTTTCCATGACTTTATCCACGGCCACAAAATCAGCGCCATCCATCAACAACTTACTGAAACCAGCAAAGTATGGGAAGAGCACACGGTTAACCAAAAAGCCCGGGCAGTCGTTCACCACTATTGGGGTTTTACCCATTTTTAAAGTCGCGGCAACCACTGCAGAAATGGTCGCTTCGTCGGTTTTTTCCCCACGAATAATTTCAACCAACGGCATACGATGTACGGGATTAAAGAAATGCATACCGCAGAATCTTTCTGGCTTAGTTAAACTTTTTGCCAAATGATCAATAGAAATGGTTGAGGTATTCGAACAGATGATAGTGTCTTGAGCAACATGCTGTTCGGTTTCTGCTAATACTATGCCTTTGACCTTAGGATTTTCAACTACTGCCTCAATCACTAAATCCACATCTTTAATGGCTGAATATTCTAAGGTTGGCACTATGCTATTTAGGGTGGCAGCCATTTTCTTGCTGTCTATTTTACCCTTTTGCAAAGCCTTTGATAAGATTTTTGCCGCCTCATTTAGACCAAGATCTAAAGAGGGTTGGGCAATATCTTTCATGATAACTGGCGTGCCTTTGACGGCCGATTGATAGGCTATACCACCGCCCATAATACCTGCACCTAAGACTGCCGTGTGGTTAATGGCTTTAGTGGCGCCTTTGGCTTGCTTCTTACCTTTTGCTTTCACCAGCTGATCAGCCAGGAAGATACCCACTTGTGCTTTGGCGGCATCGGTCTTGGCTAGTTGGGTAAAGCCTTGGTTTTCTAGCTTTAGTGCACCATCACGATCCAGACGAGCGGCCTGAGTAATAGTGTCTACCATCATATGGGGAGCCGGGTAATGTTTGCCTGCTTGTGCTGCTACCATAGCTTTAGCGGTAGAGAAACTCATCATGGCTTCATTGGCGTTGAGTTGTAATGGTGCTTTCTTCTGAGCGCGCAGAGCCTGCCAAGCAAAATCGCCGGCTATCGCATCTTTAAGCATACTGAGTGCTGCCGCCACCAGTTTTTCTGGAGCAACCACCGCATCTACAGCGCCTTCAGCCAAAGCCTGAGCTGCCTTGCGGTCGCGTCCTGTGGTCATCCATTGTAGGGCATTGTCTGCACCTATTAAGCGTGGTAAGCGAACGGTGCCACCAAAGCCGGGCATAAGGCCAAGTTTCACTTCAGGTAAGCCAATACTAGCCGTGCTATCTGCTACCCGTAAGTCACAGGCTAAGGTCATTTCACAACCACCGCCAAGGGCAAAGCCATTGATGGCGGCAATAGTTGGAAAGGGTAAATCTTCAAAACGATCAAATACCTGCGAGGATTGCCCCACCCAATCCAGCACGTCCGCGTCGGGCATATCAAATAAAGCCGTAAATTCTGTGATATCAGCGCCTACTATAAAGGTCGACTTGGCTGAGCTGACGAGTACACCTTTGATACTCGGGTCTTTGGCTAGTGTTCGTGTCGCCTCATCCAAATCAGCCACAGTCTGGCGATCAAATTTATTAACGGAACCAGGGGCGTCAAAAACCAGCTCTGCAATGCCCTCTTCTAGTAAATTAACCCTAAGGCTTTTGCCTTCATATATCATTATCATCTCCTATGGCCTTGGCCAGAACAAGTGTGGTGGAGTCAGTTTATTGATCCCCAGATAGGCGTTGTTTCGATTTTTGTAGAAAAAACGTGAAAGGGCAAGCTAATTTTAATCATTAGCGCTATACAGATAAGGTGTGGGTAAAATCAGCTATTTCAACTGGTCATTCCAGCTAATAGACGATTTAGCTGAAATACACACTCGTATCATTTAACAATTTTGTTAGTATCTAGTCTGGGTTGCCTTTGTTTGTCTATTGCTAATGGAATTTGTGATTATTCGTCTTTTAAGTTTTTTATTTTTAATTGGGTTGCTCGGTTCATCAGCCCCCGTTGCCCTTGCTAGTAGTTTATCTATTGAGCAACAACGTCAGCTTTTTATTAAAGCCGAAGGTTTGGCACATAATCCAAATAGTCGAGCCTATAAGAGACTGATGCGACAATTACGGGGTTATCCGTTGCGACCCTATGTACAATTAAAAACCCTAACTACCTACCCTTTTATGGCCAATAAAAAGCCTATTGAAGAATTTTTGAAAGAGCACGAGCATTCACCTTTAGACAAACCCTTGCGCAAAAAGTGGTTGTCTTATCTGGCTAAACAAGATCAATCTGCATTGTTTCAACATTTTTATCGACAGCTGGGTGATGTGGGTTTGCAGTGCCAACATGCACAAATTTTATTGCAAGAAACGGCCACCGCGTTGCAAGGATTGGCGATTGCACAGCAGTTGTGGGTGGTGGGCAAGTCGCAACCTAAAGTCTGTGATCCCTTGTTTAAAGCATGGCAAAAAAGCGGGAGCCGCAGCGCTCAACTGGTGTTGAAAAGAATATCACTGGCTGCCAAGGGCGGCAATCATACCCTTATTCCCTATCTAAAAACCCTGTTACCCAAAGAGCAACGATATTTAGCAGACCTGTGGTTGAAAGTTCGACGCTCACCGAGTCAAGTTAGTCGTTTATCAAATTTCCCTGGTTTAATGCCTAAGTTAGAAAGTGATATTTTGGTCTATGGTTTAAAGCGTTTGGTATGGCGCGATAGAGATGTTGCTCTGGGCAGCTTAGAGCGATTATCCGCTCGCTTTAGTTTTTCAAAAGCTCAACAACAAGATATTGCCCAGCGCTTTGCCTTAGCATTAGTCATCATAAACCATGAACAGGCTGAGTTCTGGTTGAAAAAAGCCAGCGCATTAAAACCCAGTATGGAATTGTCTCGCTGGCACTTGGCCCATGTGATCCAAACCTTAGACTGGCAAAGAGTAATAGAGTTGATCGATGGGACTCCAACAGATATTGCCCAAGGTAATGTGTTTCAGTATTGGCGGGCCAGAGCCCATCAACAACTGCATGCGGATACACTCGCCGAAGAGGGTTATCGTGCTTTAGCACAGGGCCGTCACTATTATGGTTTTCTGGCCAGTGGCAAGCTATCTACCATGACTAATCTCAATCATAAGCCATTGATCATAGCCCAAGGCGATCTGGATGAACTCGCCGCTTATCCTGCGGCGCAACGGGCATTTGAATTTAGAGCCTTAAAGCGTAATCTTAGCGCGAGGCGGGAGTGGAATTTTTTACAGACGCAATTAGATCCCCAACAAAAATTAACCGCGGCAGTCTTGGCCGATCAATGGGGTTGGCATGATCAAGCGATTTTTGGTTTTTCTAAAGTAGGTTATTTGGATGATGTTGACAGACGCTTTCCCATGGCGTTTCGTTCTCAATTACTACAAAATGCTGACAACAATGATATCGATCCTGCCTGGGCGTTTGCCATCGCTAGGCGAGAGAGTTCCTTTATGCCCGATGCCGCTTCTGGTGCTGGCGCTTTGGGTTTAATGCAAATTATGCCAGGCACTGCCCGCTATTTGGCCAAGAAAAAAGTGAAACGTTCGTTGTTATTTACACCGGAAAAAAATCTTCAGCTAGGTACCCAATATATGCGTTACCTCATGGATAAGCTCAATAATAATGCGGTGTTGGCCACGGCTTCTTATAATGCGGGTTGGCGGCGGGTTAAAAAATGGTTGCCTGAGGAGCAAAGTTTGCCTTTAGATGTCTGGATAGAAACCATCCCCTACAAAGAAACCCGTAACTATGTGAAGGCGGTATTGGCTTATCAACAAATTTACAGTCAGCATTTGGGTGGCAAGGAAAACCTGTTCAAAGAGCTGGCCAATATGCAAATCGAAACTACGCCTTAGGCAAGATCCTTAAATAAGAGTGTGCTATGTCATTATTATCTGAAAACTATGGGCAGCATATACAAGAGTTACAAGCTCGTGTATCTGAGGCTTTGCAACGTGAAAGCATTGATGGCCTGATTATACACTCGGGGCAAAGTAAACGACTGTTTTTAGACGATAATAATTATCCTTTTAAAGTTAATCCGCAATTTAAAGCTTGGGTGCCTGTGATCGACAACCCCAATTGTTGGCTGATCGTTAATGGTGTGGATAAGCCGAAACTGGTGTTCTATCGACCAAGAGATTTTTGGCATAAAGTGCCAGATGAACCCAATGAGTTTTGGGCCCAGCACTTTGATATAGTCTTGCTGACACAAGCCGATGGGGTGGAAAAACACTTACCCTTTGATAAAAGCAAATATGCCTATGTAGGTGAATATATCGAGGTGGCTAAAGCCCTGGGTTTTGAGCTGGTGAATCCCGATAGAGTGATGCATTATTTGCATTATCAACGTGCTTATAAAACTAATTATGAATTGATTTGTATGCGCGAAGCTAATCGCATAGCTGTGCTTGGTCACCACGCCGCTAAGCTGGCTTTCGAACAACAATTAAGTGAATTTGATATCAATCTAGCCTATCTAAGTGCGGTGCGCCAAGGTGATAATCAAGTACCCTATCATAATATTATCGCCCTCAATGAGCATGCCTCTATATTACATTACACTGAGCTGGCGACGGATGTACCGCCCCAGTTTCGGTCATTTTTAATCGATGCGGGCGCCAGTTTCAACGGTTACGCTGCTGATATTACCCGTACCCACTCGAATCAAAACAATCTCTTTGCAGACTTGATCCAGGCTATGCATAAGATCACACTTAGCATCGCTCAACAGCTAAAACCGGGTCTGTCCTATACACAGATACACCAGAATGCTTACGCACAGATCGCTACTCTACTTAGGGATAGTGGGTTAATTAATCTCAACCCCGAAGATCTAGCGGCACAGGGTATAGTGAGTACGTTCTTCCCCCACGGTATCGGACACTTTTTGGGTCTACAGGTGCATGATGTGGCAGGACAAGTATCAGATGATCGAGGCACTCCTTGCCCTGCACCCAAAGCCCATGGGTTTTTGCGGGTGACTCGCACCATAGAGGCCAGGCAAGTCTTTACTATTGAACCTGGACTGTATTTTATTGATAGCCTATTGGCCGATTTACAAGCCAGTGAACAGAGCCAATATGTGAACTGGGATCTGGTGGACCATCTACGACCTTTTGGGGGCATTCGTATCGAAGACAATATTATTGTACATAGAGATCGAAACGAGAATATGACCCGTGATTTAGGGCTGAATTAAGGGTTGACCCACAAGGATCCAGACAGGCGTTGCTGGCACCATAGTGTGAATGATGAGCGGCGTCCTTGCTGGGTTTAATGCCAAGGCACGGGCAGCTAGGAGCCTATCAATAGCGATCCCATCGATCCTTGTAACCCAGATCCCCATCACTTTTTGGTCATCTTCAAAACCGTCAGCAAATATCATTTCGCTGAGCATGTGGAACCTTGGAGATGATATGACTAAGATCTTATCTATTCCTAAAAGTCGATATCAAATACTCGAAGACAGAAGAGCCGAAGGTGTTGTCTGGCTATATACGGCAACAGTTCATGAATGCATCTGTCACACAGACCTAGCAGGTGGATAGGGGCAAATTACAGAGCCTATGATGGTGCAATAGAATTTAGGTTTTGATCTAGATGAAGATCCAGTTTTTTTGTGGTGGGTGAATATTAATATCGGTGCCAAAAAACACATGACATTAGGCATTCCCAAAAGCGCCTTTCATGGCTATCAAAAAGACACCAGTGCCGTCTCTTTGAACAACTCGCAGAGCGAGCGTCTCAGCTCTATTGACAAAATTCACCCGGCACTTAGAGTCGTATTCTCCAGCCCTAATAACGTGTATGGCTTTATGGGCATGATCAATAACACTCCATACTCCAATGACAGTACCCCGCTGTCTATCATTAGTACGGGTAGCTTTGGCGCTTTGTATGCAGTATTCAAGCGGAACGGCAGTTGAGCAACGCTCAAGGTTAAAAAAGCAGGAGCGCCCATCGTGCTCACCAACCGAATATAATTCATCTCGTAGCAAAATTAATCGCTTTGTACATTGAAAGGCATAATTTTTGTTGAAATGCCCCGCAGGGGATCTCACCACAGATGACTTATTTTGGCCGTGCATCACAGGGAAGGATTGATGTAAAGTCCGTCTAGTGCCCTGTTAAAGGTTTTTTAGTCCAATAAAGGTAAAATGTTGGCAACTTATGACACTGCTAACCCTTTTCTAATGCTGTGCAGTTTTAACCCTCGATTGAGCAGGCGTGTGATGGGTAGAACTGCATTACGGACAGTAAGGATTCCTAATCCTTCACATATAGAATATATTGGGTCTCTACTCATAATATAATAGGAATAAGTACTAATGGAACTGATTATACCCATCATTTCAAACCCTCTTTTGTGGATCACTATCGTTGTTTTATACACACTTAAAAAAGGCATTTATTTTGTACCACAAAATAGAGGCTATGTTATTTATACCTTAGGGAAGTACGACAAAACGCTTTCCGCTGGACTTAATTTTATTATCCCATTTGTTCAAGCTGTGGCAGCAGATCGAAACTTGAAAGAACAATCCTTAGATATTTCATCACAATCAGCTATTACTAAAGACAACATATCATTAGAACTTGATGGAATATTGTTTATGAAAGTCACTGATGCAGCGGCGGCCACTAATAATATAGCTGACTACAAATTAGCTGTGATCCAACTAGCCATGACAACTATGCGTAACGCTATTGGATCGATGGAACTTGATGAATGTTTTCAGTCAAGAGATAGAATAAATGCAATTATATCAACAGCAATGACTGAAGCTACCGCTCCGTGGGGCGTGATGGTGACACGTTATGAGATCAGAGATATTACCCCTCCGCCAAGTATTCGTGAAGACATGGAAAAGCAAATGACAGCAGAACGACAAAAGCGTTCTGTTATTTTAACCGCTGAAGGGGTGAAAAGCGCCTCCATTACGGAAGCGGAAGGTTTAAAGGCGGCTAGAGTACTTGATGCTGAAGCAGCAAAAGCTGAACAGGTTCTAAATGCTGAAGCAGAAAAAGAAAAGCTGATCTTGGAAGCGACGGGTAAAGCGGAAGCAATTCGATTAGTCGCTAATGCAGATGCTGCGGCATTAGCGACTATTGGTGACGCTGCGAATACTGATTCTGGTAGGGCTGCTGTCACACTAAAGTTAGCGCAAGATGCGATTGTCGCACATCAAGCGATTGCGGCACAAAGTACGGTAGTGCTTACCGATGGTAAAACGGGTGATAATATTGCGAATACTGTGGCCCAAGCGATTGCAGTATCTAGTTCTTTAAAGCTACCTATAGCTTCGGAATAGATTTTTATGGATTATATGACGGAAGTTCTTAACTATTTTTCTGAAAATCGTGCGCAACTATTTTATTTAATTGCCGCTATTAGTTTTATTGTAGAACTTGGAGTGCTAGGAATGGCCGGTCCCCTGCTGTTTTTTGCTATTGCCAGTGTCATGACAGGAATGCTGATTAATTTCAACTTATTATCAGAATTTGAAAGTCAATTTTTAGCCTTAGGAGTCATAACTGGGATCATAACAATATTGTTATGGAAGCCATTTAAGCGGTTTCAAAATTCGGGTAATGGATCTGATACGAGCAGCGACATGATCGGTAAAAAAGTGCCTAGCTCAAGTGTGATAACACATGAGAAAGGGCATATTCGCTTCTCTGGAATTGAGTGGAGTGCTCGACTGGCGGATGATTACGAAGAGGACTCTGTAAAAGCCAATACTCCTTGTATTATAGTAGGAGTGGAAGGCAACGTTATGCTGGTGAAGCCTCTGAACTAGTCTGATAGGTGTTTGACAGGCAATTTGGCTCGCACTGACCATTGAGCCATAGGCCTGTTATTCCCTCCACCTTATACGCAGTATCCGTCTATTTTACGACAAACATTCAGATCAAACACAGCAGATGGGTTGGTCATGCACTGATGAAGTTGTCATTCAATCTTGTACTGTATAACGTCATAACAATGACACTTTCCATTTATGTGGCTTAGGATAAAGGGCCGTATAGAGATTCACTCACCTGCTGATAACTTGTATCCTTTAGGGGGATATATTTGCAATTAAAGACAAAGTGCCACCACAGTGGGTGATGCAAGCCATGCAAGCATACAGGCAAGCGGAACCAGTTAAGCCCGCCCAGAGCTTAGAATTTGAAGGCGACAGACAGGCCGCCATTAACTGAGCTGAAGGTCAAAAAGCCATACAACTCGACCAATGGACCAAGGCTATTGAAGCTAAGCAAGCTATAACCAAAGAATCTTCAGTGGTGTTATTGCCAGACATTGACACAGATTTGGCCCATTGTGTGGCCCAAGCCATGACTATTATCAATCAATTAAACAAGCCTTAATCTATGAATTGTGGGACACACTTTTGTACTAGATGATGACGTCATGAACCGGATCACTCCTGTTGACCAATACTCAGGTATTGCCTGGAAACTAAAGAGTGAGCAAAGCTGACTAGCAGGGACTAAGGTAGAAGTGATAGAGGCCAGTAGGGGCATCGTTAAGGCAGTGCTACCTGCAGCGTAGCGCAGCTGAAGCTATCAATCTAAGGACTACATAAATTAAAAACCGTTTGGCTTTTAACATTAGACCCCTACCACTTTGTGGTAGGTATTTTAACCCGCATTTAATTTCAATATTGATTTTATCTATTATAAACAATAATTTAGACGGTATATTCCACTGTAAAATCGGCGAATAAAAATTTGCTTTTAGTTTGCGTTTGTAAATAAACTTGAAAATTGGTGATTTTACAGGGGATTTTGTGGGGGTGCTCAGTGAGTGTTTAACTCCTGATCAAAAAGCCTCTGTTGATTGCCTAATAACCCTCAGAGATTGTGCCGTGCGTGGATAATGTGCGGCTAAAGATCTTAGCCGTTGGATTGTGGGATATCAGTCCACACAATTCAACGGCCTAAGGTCGCAACTGAATGCTTATTGGAATTGTTGTGCTACTCGCCAGCCACTTGCATATTTTCAATTAACACCGAGCCGGTTTGTACACTACCGCGGGTTTCTAATTCGCAGCCTATTGAAACAATATTCATCAACATATCCGCTAAATTGCCCGCTATGGTGATTTCGTGCACTGGATATTGAATAACGCCATTCTCAACCCAAAATCCGGCTGCGCCTCTTGAGTAGTCACCTGTGACTATATTAACTCCTTGTCCCATCAGCTCAGTCACTAGTAGCCCAGTACCTAATTGCGCCAACATGGCTTGATCAGAGCCGCCGTTGGTCTTGATCAACCAATTGTGAATACCACCAGCATGACCTGTGCTTTGCATCTGCAGTTTCCTAGCAGAGTAACTGGTTAATAAATAATGATTGAGTACGCCATCCGTTACCGTTTGTCTATCCTGTGTTCTGACCCCTTCATGATCAAAAGGTGAACTGGCTAAACCCCGCAAAATATGCGGTTTCTCGTTGATATTAAACCAACTAGGGAGTACTTGCTGACCGAGTTTATCTAACAAAAAAGAAGACTTGCGATATAAACTTCCGCCACTAATGGCGCTGATAAAGTGACCAAACAGACCCGCTGCTATCTCCCTATGGAAGAGCACTGGCACTTTGCAGGTCTTAATTTTTCTTGCGCCTAGGCGACTTAAGGTCAATTCGGCAGCTTCTCGGCCCACTTGCTCGGGGCTGGGCAGCATGTCTATGGCGCGGCCCACTCCATAACTATAATCCCGCTGCATCTGGCCATCTTGTTCGCCGATCACCACGCAACTCAAGCTATATCGACTACTATTATATCCGCCGTTAAAACCATGGCTGTTGCCATATACTTTGCTGCCTATATTCGCATCATAGGATGCCCCGTCTGAATTGGTAATACGGGGGTCAATATTTAAGGCACTGTCTTCTGCGGCAATAACCTGTTTGATCCCTTGTTCAGTATCTAACTCTGTGGGGTGAAACAAATCTAAATCCGGGTAATCAAAAGCCATCAATTCTTTATCGGCTAAACCTGAGCAAGGATCATCACTGGTATATTTGGCTATTTCAATGGCCTTTTCCACAGTCAATTGTAAAGCCGCAGGTGAGAGATCGGCCGTAGAGGCACTGCCTCTTTTACTGCCCTGATAGACAGTAATACCTAAGCCACCATCATTAGTGAACTCGACGGTTTCTACCTCCTTGAGACGGGAAGAAACAGATATGCCTTGCACCTTTGACATGCTAGCTTCGGCTTGAGTTGCGCCTTTTTGTTTTGCCAACTTTAAGACGTCTTCTACTATATTTTGTATTTCAGATAATTGTTGTTGCATGAGACCTTCGTTGTCAAACTGTCGGTATGATGTTCCAAAACTAGCACAAAGCTGGCTTTGACTTCATTTGCGCGATTTTGTTTATAGTTTATTCACGCGTTCGGGGTTACAATCTTGCGCTATTGTAACATTAAAGACAATGCCATGGTCGCAACAACAAAAAACAAAGATGTGGAAGAAAACTTCGACAGCTCTGAAGATATTGAATCACTTAGTAAAACCCAACTTAAAGCACAAATGTTGGATTTACAAAAATTGGGTACGTCCTTAATCCATCTTGGGCAATCGGAACTAGCAAAAATCCCTCTGGATACCGAATTACTGGATGCTGTGATGCTAGCCAGAAGAATTGTTCGCAAAAAAGAAGGGTATAGACGGCAATTACAATTGATTGGCAAAATCATGCGTCATCGTGATGTGGTACCGATAGAACAAGCGATGTTAAACATCAAATCAGCCCATAAGAAAGTCAACAATGCCTTTCATCAGCTAGAAGTACTTAGAGATGAGATTTTGGCTGAGGGTGATAGCAAAATTGACCCCGTGATAGACAGCTATCCTGCGTTAGATAGGCAAAAACTCCGTCAGTTTGTGCGTCAAGCTAGCAAACAAAAACTGGAAAATAAGCCGCCCAAAGCTTCCAGAGAACTCTTTAAATACTTACAGCAATCCATCCCCATCGGTAAATAATTGCTCAGAGACGAGCCATAGTAGCGGGCACAGCGACCTTTGATAGGCGCTAGATCCCGCTAGGCAGTGCCACCTACAGTCAATTCATCCACTTTAAGGGTAGGTTGACCAACACCAACGGGTAGGCTCTGACCGTCTTTCCCACAGACACCCACCCCTTTATCTAAGGCCAGATCGTTGCCTATCATAGATATTTTTTGCATGGCTTCGGGTCCGTTGCCGATCAGCGTCGCACCTTTAATAGGCCGTGTGATCTTACCTTTTTCTATTAGGTAAGCTTCGGACGTTGAAAATACAAATTTACCCGAGGTAATATCTACCTGACCGCCACCAAAATTAGGCGCGTAGATCCCTTTGTCTATTGAGGCAATGATTTCTTCTGGCTGATGTTGACCCGCCAACATATAGGTATTGGTCATGCGCGGCATAGGCAAGTGGGCATAAGACTCACGACGGCCATTACCCGTTGCGGGCACACCCATTAAACGTGCATTAAGCTTGTCTTGCATATAGCCTTTTAAGATACCGTCTTCGATCAACACATTATATTGAGTTGGCGTACCTTCATCATCCACACTCAATGAACCTCGTCTGTTGGCTAAGGTGCCATCATCTACTATGGTGCAACCTTTAGCGGTCACTTGTTGGCCCACACGACCACTAAAAGTGGATGCGCCTTTACGATTAAAATCACCCTCTAGGCCATGACCTACAGCCTCGTGCAACAACACGCCCGGCCAACCATTGCCCAATACAACAGGCATGTTACCTGCTGGTGCGGCTATGGCTTGCATGTTAATCCTGACCATATGGATGGCTTCGTCGGCAATCTCTTGATAACGAACTTGGCCCTGTTCATTGGTTAAAAAATAGTCGTAGGCAAAACGTCCCCCGGCACCAGAACTGCCCCGCTCTCTGCGACCATCTTGCTCCATGAGTACCGAACAATTTAGACGAATAAGCGGGCGAATATCGGTACAAAATGTGCCGTCAGTAGCCGCAATCAATACTTCTTCATAGACTGCGCTGATACTGACGATAACTTGGTTAAGAGCCGGCTCTTGTTTTCTTATATATTCATCAACCGAGCGCAATAAGGCAATTTTTTCTTGTTCCTGCATTTTTGTCAAAGGGTTGTCGGCCACATATCTGCTGGCAGCCTGCTGCCCCTTAAAAGGTTTGAGCTGATGGGCTGCGCCGGTTTGTACGGCAGAAATACTGCGAGCCGCTTGGGCAGCTGTCATTAACGCTTTGGGCGATATTTCATCGGAATAGGCAAAACCGGTCTTTTCGCCACTGACGGCACGAACACCTACGCCTCGTTCGATATTATAGCTACCCTCTTTGATAATACCGTCTTCTAATACCCAAGTTTCATGTTGAGAAGATTGAAAGTACAGATCGGCAAAATCATTGTCATGTTTAAATATGGTATCTAATGCCACTGCTAAGGTCTCACGGGTTAGATCCGATGCGTCGAGTAGGTTTTCTTCAACTGAATTGGCACTATGGCGTAAATTATCTTCTACCAAATTAGACAAGGTAACTCCTGAATTTATTGTGCTGATTGACCGGCATCTTAGTGCGTATATCAGCGAGTAATTGTTGATTGAGTGGGGTATGGATCATGCCTGTTTTTGTCGGTATCTCGACGATTTTTTCACCCCATGGAGACATGATACAGGAGTGGCCAAAGGTTTGTCGTTTATTCGCATGCTCTCCCGTTTGACCTGCGGCTACCAAATAACATTGATTTTCTATGGCTCTGGCGCTTAGCAGGGCAGACCAATGTGCTTGGCCAGTATTTTGCGTAAATGCGGCGGGCAAGGCTAATACATCTAATGGGGCAATCTGACTCATGGCTTGGAACATGCCAGCAAAACGTATGTCATAACAGACGGCTAAACCCAAGTTACCAAAAGGCGTATCAGCCACCACTAGTTGACTGCCCGCTTGGGTGTATTTGGACTCTAGATAATGCCCAGTATTGTCGGCGACTTGCACATCAAAAAGATGGATTTTTTGGTATTCGGCAACCAGCTTGCCGGCATTATTGATCAATAAACAAGAGGCGCTGTATAGGTGACTAGCCGCGGTTTTTAATGGCAAACTGCCAGCCACTAGCCAGACATCATAGCGCCTTGCTAAGTCTTTCAACTGGGTTTGTATAGGACCGGTCTCTTTATCTTCGGCAATATTTAGGGTGGCTTGATCACCTGCGCCGAAATAGGCAAAACACTCGGGCAATACCACTAAGCAGGGCCTGGCGGTAGGTAATAATTCCAGTTGTTGTTGAACCAATAGGACATTGTCGGCCACATTAGGCGACGAACTCATTTGTATGGCGACTAAGTTAACCATTGATGACAGTCTCTGCGGGCAATTGTATGCTGCTGGTCATTAGCCAGACATCATAGCACGTTCTTGTGTTAACCATTAACGGGTGTTTCTGCAGGCAATTGTAAGCTGATCGGTGTGATCAATTTGCTATCAATGCCTAGTGCTTTCGGTGTGGCTTGGGGCGTCACACTAGCCGGAAGACTCACTTCTTTGCTATCTCGGCCTAATTCAGTTAACACCGGTGCTTCTAAGGTGCCGGTTAAAGCAAACTTAATATTAGATATGACTTTGGCTGAAGTCAGTACCTGATCCAGTGCTAAGGCGGCCAAAGCTGTGGCTGGGCTGACCATCCAGGCCATAATAACAGGCAAACTAGAGGTCAGATTTGGCGTGAAATCAATCTTGTAGTTTAATTGTTGTGCATTCAGATCCGTAGAGCCTTGCATAGTGATTTCCCCCGCAGCGCCATCAACAATGGTATCTTGTGTATCAGCAATCCCCTTTTCTACTTGGAAACTGCCATGCATTTTGTCGTAGAAAAAGCCTTTAGCAAAGACATCTCTAAAATCCAGTTTCAATTTTCGCACTAGGGATTCGAGACTTAATAAACTAAATATTCTCGAACCCTTATCCGTTACTTCGGTCAAATACCCATCACTGAGACGCCAATCGATATCGCCATTTAGGCTATCGAAATTAAACTCATAGGGTGCCCGTTGCCAGCTTAGATCAAAACTGGCCATAGCTTGCGAGTCTTTGATACCAGAATCAATATCAAAGCCCTTAAGGAAAGCACCAAAGTCAGAACTGCTATATTGCCCTTGTAAACGGGTACTGCTTTTACCCTCTGTTAGAAACCAATCACCACTGCCAAAAAATAGCCCATGGTCATTATTCAGACGCAGATCTTCGATACGCATGCCAGTGGGGGCTCTGGATAGGCTTAAGTCTATTTTGCCCAAATCATGATTAAGATAACGACAACGTTCACAAGAAAACTGTACAGGTGGCAAAGCGTTAATATCAGGGGTAAAGCTCAGGCTCTGTTGATTGTCTGCTGGTGTTTGCCATTTAGCCAATTGGATAAAGTCAGCATTGATATTGACCCCTTTGTTTAACCAATCCTTATATAAGACGACTTCCATCTTGGCTTGTTTAGCGTAAATATCAACCAACCAGCTGTCGCTAGTATTTTTGGCTACCATTTCCAGATTATTAAATTTCTGGGATGCGATGATGGCAGTATCAGCATTGATGAAAATGCGTTTGGGGGCCTCAAGCAAAGGTTTGCTGGTCTTGGGTAAATTAGTGATTAGGCTGCTTATCGCGTCATACCAAGGAGTGGTATCCAGCTCAGAGATATTAGCAGAAATACTAAAGCCTAATCCCATACCCACCAGATCTGAAGATCCTATGGCCAAATGAGCTCTAGAAAATTGTTTGTCTTGGTGAGGTAAATTACCATTAAACTGAACCTGATCACCCAGAGTGATTTTAATGGATGAGGTATTTTGATTGCCTTGCGCGCTGAATATCACAGGCATGCTCTGATCTTTCTGTTTAGCGAAAGGTGCCGGTAGTTCCGATCCCAAACCAGTAAGATCACTGGTGATCTTGGCTGAATATAAATAACCCTCTGTGGGCGTTTTTATATGGATCTCGGCTTGCCAGTCGCTTTGGCCAGACAAGTACTTTTGTAAATTGGGGTGATAAGTCGCCAACAAAGGCATGATCGACCAATCACCTTGTAACTTAATATTGGTCCCATAACCGTCCTCTTGTTGGCTACCCATCAACCCTAAGTTGATAGGTTGATCTAACAGCTTAGCCGTTAAGCCTTGAATGGAGATTTGATCATTGACAAAGTGTATGTCGCCCTTTGTGTCTTGCAGGTTTATGTCGAGACTCTCAATGTCTATGAGATTGTTGTTTAATGAGGCATGGCCTTTAGCTACCCACCCTTGACCTTGCAAGGGAATATGTAAATTTAAGCTGGCCCCTACTGGCCCACTAATGCGTATTTGTTCTAAGGTCTTGCCTAAAGTGGGTGCCAAGCTGCTTTGCAACATTAAAGCTGTGACTTCTTGGCCTTGGGCTTGGGCCTTAGCATCGATGGTTAAGACGGCCTGTGCAGACAACAGGGGGATCTGTGCAGATAGCTCCTCTAATACCACATCTAATAATCGACCCTGGTGGCTGTGCATGCTTAGACCTTGGTTTTCGAACTGTAAGTCTAGGGCAAAGTCGGTCAATGCCGGCCACTCAGGTGAAAATTTAAGGGTGCCTTGTTCTATCTGTACTTGTGCTTGAAATATGCCTTGATTATCTTTAAAGGGAAAAGCCGATACTGGCCCGTGCCACAGCAATTGGGCCCCAGTGACTACGCCTTGCTGCAGGGCACCGATTAAATAATCTCGGGTGTTTTGTCCTATGAGTTGACCAGGATACAAATACTCCAACAAGGGGACTTCTATTGCATCCACCTGAGCACTGAACGCCAGTTGATGGTCTAAGGTGCGGTAGCTGAGTTGCGGGTGTAAGCTTAGCAGTTCACTTTTAAACAACATACGCTCTGTGGTGAAGGTGAAGTCTTGATCTGTCTGCTGCACATAAATATCGGCATAAAAACGCTCATAAGGCAGGTTTTCTGATAATTGCTTGTCTATCGTTAGCTGACTGGCTTTGCTCTTTAGTTTTAGGCTACCTTGATCAGTAAACCAATTGAATTCGAGATCTAGCTTCGCCATGCCTGGAATACTTTGTGTTTGTTGCCATTGCAGATCGGACAAGGAGCCGTTGATCAGCAAACCCTGCTGTAAAGAGTGTTGCAGTGACAATGAATTGAGTTGGCTTTGGGGTTGTAGCGTCTTAAGTAATTGGGCCTGCTCTTTACTTATAAATAAGGGTAATAGGGGCAATAAAGGCCCCAGTTCTAGGGCTTTATCTTGCTGCAATAGCAGTTTACGTTGGGGATCTATTTTACCTAGCCAATTCGAAACCAAGACTTGATCGTTAATTTGCATACGCAGATTATCAAGATTAAAGACCCATTCATCATTAATAGGTTTGGCAATGATCTGTCCTCCCAAGATCTCTGCTCGGATATCACTTTGAGCCGTGTCCCAGTTAAATCTACTATTTGATAAATCTAACTGTATGGACTGCAAGGTACTATTGTTAATAGTGGCCCACATAACAAAACTGCCGCGACTCTCCACTAAATTAGGTTCTGAGCTGATCCATTGCGCAACCCAAGGAGATAAATCAAGCTCTTCGCCTTTGGCAAAAAAGGTGCCGTACAAGTCTCTTTGGTTACCGTACAAATCTAAAATAAAGGACGCAGAGTTGCTGGTGATCTCTTCATTTTGAAACTGGCCCGTGCCTTGGTGGTGTTCATCTTTGTTGACCCAGGTGACTTGATCGACCAATATCACTTGTTGATCGCTTTGTGTGGTTAATACAATTTTACTGTCACTGATGGAAAATAATTGTAGTTGTTGTAAGAATAGTTTTTCTAATGCCTCAATAATGGGATAATCGTTATTGCCCTGATTGAGTGACTCGAGATCTAGCGTGAGCTGCATGCCACGAAGGTCGAACTTCTTGGCTCGAATTTGCCAAGCTAAAACAGATTCCCAGAAGTCCACCTCAATGGCTGTTTCAACTATATCGAGACTAATAGGAGATTGTTGATTTTGAATTAACTGCAGATCACTCAGGACTATAGAGGGTCCTATACCCGACCATTGTGCGCTGATTTCGCCAATACGTAATTCTGCGCCGATTTGGTTGGACAACCAGCTCTCCAAGTGCTGTTTTTGCTCATTCATATAGGGCAATGAATAACGTAATAGGCTCAAGAGTACAGCGACCATCACTAAGCTGAAGGCGACTAGGCCCCAGAGTTTTTTGATTAGATAAGCGATATAAAATGTCGCTGTTGGTGGCTCAGTTAGCACGTTTATTCCATTGTCCTACATCATTACTACATCAAATTTATCCTGACTATATAACATCTCAGTATGGACCTTTATTTGTTTGGCGACGAATACTTCTAATTCGGCCAACATATCAGACTCTTCACCTAGCAGGGCATCTGCTACTGAGGGGGCGGCATAGACCACAAATCTGTCGGCGTCATAAGCCCTGTTGACCCGCACTATTTCGCGCATAATTTCAAAACAAAGGGTCTCTACCGTCTTAATCGATCCTCGTCCTTTACACACAGGGCATTCACCGCACAACACATGTTCTAAGCTTTCCCTGGTTCTTTTACGTGTCATCTCGATCAAACCTAAGGCGGTAAAACCGTGAATATTAATATTGGCGCGATCTTTATTGGTGGCGTTCTCTAAGCTGTGTATCACTCGCCTTTGGTGCTCGGTCTCAGTCATATCAATAAAGTCGATTAAGATCATGCCGCCTAAGTTACGTAACCTTAACTGACGTGCTATGGCTTGAGTGGCTTCGATGTTGGTGTTAAAAATGGTTTCTTCGAGGTTGCGATGACCAACAAATGCACCCGTGTTGATATCTATTGTCGTCATGGCCTCGGTTTGATCAATAATAAGGTACCCGCCAGACTTCAAGTCTACTCGCCTTTCTAAGGAGCGTTGACCTTCGTTTTCCACATCATAGAGATCAAAAATGGGCCGATCTCCAGGGTAATATTCTAATAATTTATGCAGTTCAGGCACATACTCTTTAGTAAAGAGTTGTAACTCCTGAAAAGACAATTTGGAGTCGACTCTTATCCTATCTAAGGTGGTGCCAACAAAATCTCTGAGTACTCGCCTAGCTAAGGGCAAATCCTCATACAGTATATGGGATTTATTGTGCATGCGAGAACGGATTTTCTGCCACAGGCGTCGCAAAAAGTCAGCGTCTTGAGTGATTTCTTGCGCGTTGACGCCTTCTGCGGCTGTCCGTAAGATAAACCCACCATCGGCACTGCAAAACTCTTGTACGAGATCTTTCAGCCGCTGCCTTTCTACTTCGTCATCAATTCGTTGTGACACCCCTACGTGCTCCACGCTCGGCATAAAAACCAGATAGCGTGAAGGGATAGTAATATCGGTAGTGAGTCTGGCGCCTTTGGTACCTATCTGGTCTTTTACCACCTGTACCACAATATTTTGCCCTTCTCTTACCAGTTCCCGTATGTCTTTTATGTCTATATGACTGGCAGAGACATCCTCGTCCACCTCGCTGTGGATGGCGATATCAGAGGCATGCAAAAAAGCGGCCTTGTCTAAGCCTATATCCACAAAAGCCGCTTGCATGCCAGGCAAGACTCGGCTGACTTTGCCCCGGTAAATATTACCGACTAAGCCTCTTTTAGCATGTCGTTCTATATGGATCTCTTGTAAAATACCGTTTTCGATCAAAGCAACCCGTGACTCTGATGGGGTGACATTGATCAATAGCTCAGCGCTCATTAATACCGCCTAATTCTCGTAAAATTTGGTTAGTTTCGTACAAAGGTAAACCCACTACAGCGCTATAACTGCCTTTAATCTCTTTGACAAATTGACCACCTAAACCTTGGATAGCATAGCTGCCTGCTTTATCTTGAGGCTCTCCAGATAGCCAATAATCTGCCATTTGAGTGTGGGTTAGAGTGCCAAAACACACTTGAGTTTCAACTGTTTCTATTATTTGTTGGCTGGCAGTGATGACGGCCACGCTGGTCATGACTTTGTGGGTATTATCACTAAGCAAGGTTAACATTCGGGCAGAGTCGGCTTGGTCTATAGGTTTACCCAGTATTTGGTCATTGATCACCACTATAGTGTCAGCCGCCAATACTATGCTTTTGCGGGATTGTTGTGTAAACCCTAACGCAGCTTTTTGTTGGGCCATCCTGGTGACGTAGTGCAGTGGGCTTTCTTGTGCAAGGGGTGTTTCGTCTATATGCACTGCAGATTGGGTAAATGGCAAACCAATTTGTCTGAGTAATTGGGCTCGCCGGGGTGACTCAGAGGCTAAGACTAACACCTCTACTGAAGTCTTAGTTGGCGACGAATTTTACGTAATAACCAAAACAACCAGGGCCAGAGCACAATAGAGCTGACCACTGGCCATAAATACTCAAACAGGAAATAGATGTCGGTGAGTAAATGTTGCAACCAAAAAATCACTAAATTATACAAAGCCGCCATGATCCCAATAATCACAGACTGTTGCCAAACCGAATAGTTACGTAAGCGTTTGTAATTGGCCGCTAACACATAAATACATAAACACAGGGCAGAGCTGTGCACCCCTATGCTGGTGCCAAGCAATATATCTAAGACTAGACCTGTGCCAAATGCCACACCTATATTCACCCTATGTGGTAGGGCTAAGACCCAATAACATAACACCAATAATACCCAATCGGGCCTATATAAGTCGGCTGCCGCCGGCATAGGAGTGATCTGTAGCACTAAGGCCACGATAATGCTCAGTGGGATCGAGTAATTTCTTAAACTCATGGTGTACCCACAGTGTTAATTAGATTCTGTTCGGCTTCACGGCGCGACCACAACAACAGTAAATATTTGAGTCGATCAAGTTGTGCTACAGGTGTGGCTCTTATTTGCGAAAAAGGCCGACTCTCATCACGTATAATAGAGCTGATAGTGGCCACGGGATAGCCTTCAGGAAATACCTTACCTAAGCCACTGGACAACAACAGATCGCCCACCTTGAGATCACCACTATGGGCCACATGCTGAATAATTAATTCCCGTAAACTGCCTGAGCCAGACACCACTAAGCGCACGTTATTACGGGCTACTCTCACGGGGATAGCATGGGTAACATCTGTTAGTAGTAAGACACGGCTATTGGTGGAGCTAACTTGCATTATCTGCCCCACAATCCCCTTATTATCCAATACCGGTTGGCCTTCAAAGACTCCATTGATCGCGCCCTTATTGATAATAATTTGCTGGCTATATGGATTGTTATCCACTGCCATTAATTCGGCTACGACCTTACGGGTGTTATCTTGTACTGGGGTGTTGAGTAGACTACGCAGACGGTCATTTTCTTCTTTTAAGAAGGTCAAGCGTTGTAATTGTTCACTCAATAAGACCGCATCATGGGTCAGCTTGGCATTTTCATTGAATAGACGTTCATGGGAGACCAATCTGCTGGCACTAGCATCGAGCATTTGTCCGGGTAGATTAGCCAGATACTGTAAGGGGCTGACCAGAGAGTTAAGATAAACCCTTGTGGTGCCAAAGCCATTAAACTTGTGATCAAAGAGGATCAATGTCACCGACATTAGCAGGCCTAAGGCCAGTCGGTTTAACAGTGATGGACCACTGGAAATCATCAAATTCATGGGTGTTGGCCTAATTGTCGGACTGAGTATCAAAGATCAATAGCGGTTACTCGTAGCTAAAGAGATCTCCTCCGTGAATATCGATCATCTCAAACGCTTTACCGCCGCCTCTAGCCACACATGTTAGTGGGTCGTCTGCTATAACAACAGGGATACCGGTTTCTTCCATCAACAATCGGTCTAGGTCTTTTAGTAAGGCCCCGCCTCCTGTTAACACCATACCCCTTTCAGAAATATCCGAGGCTAGTTCAGGTGGTGACTGTTCTAGTGCCACCATAACCGCCGAGACAATACCGGTAAGCGGCTCTTGTAAGGCTTCTAGAATTTCATTGCTATTTAGGGTGAAACCCCGTGGTACCCCTTCGGCCAAATTACGCCCACGGACCTCGATCTCTTTTACCTCTTCGCCAGGATAGGCAGCGCCAATCTCATGTTTGATACGCTCTGCGGTGGCTTCACCGATGAGGGATCCAAAATTACGGCGAATGTAAGAAATAATGGCTTCGTCAAACTTATCGCCGCCTATTCTTACTGATGAAGAGTACACAATGCCGTTCAAGGAAATAATGGCGACTTCAGTTGTACCGCCACCAATATCGACCACCATTGAGCCTGTGGCTTCAGAAACGGGTAAGCCTGAGCCTATGGCCGCGGCCATGGGTTCGTCAATTAAGTACACTTCACGGGCACCCGCTCCTAGGGCAGATTCGCGAATGGCTCGTCGTTCAACCTGAGTTGAGCCGCAAGGTACACAGACTAATACTCTTGGACTGGGTCGCAAAAAGTTGTTGTCATGCACTTGTTTGATAAAGTGCTGTAACATTTTTTCTGTGACATAAAAATCGGCTATTACGCCATCTTTCATAGGTCTGATGGCCTTAATATTACCGGGCGTGCGACCTAACATTTGTTTTGCTTCACTACCGACTGCTGCAACGCTTTTTGGGCCGCCAGCGCGTTCTTGGCGAATGGCAACAACAGATGGCTCATTCAGAACAATACCCTGATCTTTAATATATATCAGCGTGTTTGCTGTGCCGAGGTCGATTGACAAATCGTTGGAAAACATTCCCCGTAGCTTTTTGAACATGAAAAAATCGCACCTTGATAGTTAAAACATTTCGTCTGTAACTTTACCAATGCCCCTTTGATTGGGCAAGCGTCGAGCTGTAACAAGCTCAATAAAACCCTGCTTTACAGGCTTTTGCTTCGATTAATTGGTAAAACGCTTAAAATATTTGGTTAATGAAGATCCTGAAATTACAATATTAGGATCTTGTGAGTCTAAAAACCCGGCACTAGGCCGGGTTTGAAAATTTGTTATGGCTTATGGTGATTATTGTTCGCGAACCACTCGAAAGCCAATATAGTTTGAACGGAAACTACTGTCTAATTCCATTCGTGTTGATACTCTAGCAAGACGAGGGGCAAAATTCCATGCTCCACCACGTACCACTGAACTACCTTGTTTGTTGTTATTGATGGTCCATTCCCAGACATTACCCACAGTATCAAATAATCCAAAGTCATTGCGTTCGAAAGAGCCTACAGGTGCAGTACTTACATTTGACCACTGGCTGCCACACCAACCGCAATTTGCGTTATCTGTGCTGACACCCTCGCCCCACCAATAATCTGTTTCTTTGCCTGCACGTGCGGCATATTCCCAACGGACTTCGCTGGGCAATCTATAGGCTTGGCCGCTGGCTTGCGATAACCACTGCACATAGGATTGGGCATCGTTCAAGCTGACACAAACTACTGGATTATCTTCGGTCTGGGCAAAGCCAGGTGAGCGCCAATTTCTGTCATCCTGCCATATTGCTTTACCGTCTTGATAATAGGCGCAGCCTTTATCCTTTTCGGCATCCGTCACATAGCTGGTGGAACCCACAAAATTGGCAAAGGCAGCGACACTAATTTCTGTCTCACTGATCCCAAAAGATTGAGTGAGCTCTCGAGATTGCACTGGCCGTTCATTGTCTAGACCTACGCCAGTAATATCACCCATTCTATAACTACCAGCAGGCACTACTACTAAGTCAGGCCCTGGTATATCACCCTCAAGGATATCTTGAATGCGTTCACCCTTGCTGAAGGTGTATTGTGAACGATCAAGTTCGACTTTTAAGGTGGTCGCTTCAGTGAGTGAAATAGTTTGACGGCTAGCTTCAAAGCCTCTTTTAACCACCTCTAGATCATGCTCGCCTGAGGGCAACATCACTTGTAATTTAGTTGAACCATAACTGACACCATTGATAAAGACTTCGTCATCAAACACATTCGA
Organism: Paraglaciecola sp.; assembly: GCA_034111785.1. GTDB lineage: Bacteria > Pseudomonadota > Gammaproteobacteria > Enterobacterales > Alteromonadaceae > Paraglaciecola. The sequence goes on along the minus strand of JAWUWP010000043.1, from coordinate 24,916 downwards.
GCGCAGCGTCAGCTCGTACATAGTAGACTCATCAGTGGCCAGCCTAGTATAAGCTTCGGCAAATACCTCAACGTTATCGTTACCTTTGAAATTAACACAATAGCGTCTATCTAGGCCAAGTAGCGTACAACCTTCAGAGCGCTTCAAGTTACCTTGTAGTTGCAAATTCATTTTCACATTAAAATTGCCTTGACCGCTAAAGTTGCTATCGGCTGTCTCACTGCGCAATACCTGCACAGAAGTATCTGAAGTCTGCCGTCTTTTCCCAGCCTCTACCGACTCACTTAAGCCCTCATAGATACTATCGAGAAAGCGTTTTGAGGCTTTTTGTTTGGCTAAAGACTTACCTCTTTCAATACACTTACCAAAGGTTTCGTCTCTATCGCAGGCAATATTATGGCTAACAATGATAGCTTCTTGGCGATTGAATTCGTCATATAAACGGTCAACACGGGCACTGTTATATTGTTCCTTCAAGCCTTCAATAGTATTGAGTAGACTATGCTTAGACAGCTGCATTTGTTCAACTTCCTGCAGTTGCGTTTGCCATTGATTATACTTATTAGTGATGCCGTCTTTGACCGTTTTATGAGTACGCACCGCTTTGGCGTAAGCCAATTGTGCTGCTGCAGTATCGAATTCGGGCTCATCTATGACTCGCTCAAATTGTTGATTCATCTCTATTAGCGTGGATTGTCTTTCGGCATCGGCTAACACCGCGTTTTGACGTAAATCGGCTAAATCTAATTCGAGTGCTTGGGCAGTCGCCACCTCGTTTTCCAAATTACTGTTGTAATTGTCAAATTCGGATTGCTTGACGGTTATTTTTTGCTCGATTTCTGCTACTGATAGATCGGCTGCCAAAATTTGTCGGCTAAACAACAGGACAAAGATGAAAGTCAGTTTTGCTATAGGGTTCATTATTTGGTTCCAAACTTCTTGCTTACGGGCAATTACTTTTTATCAAAACACAAAACAGGGATGTCACTGTTGCATTAGAACTTGATTGTCTATGCTATTGAGTTACTGCATAAAGCGCAATAGGCTTACCCAGCGAAAAGCAATTTAATTGGCCATTTCTGATTATAGGCTTAACCTATCACTGTTTGTTGGCACAACCAAATATAAAAAAGCTTGGTGTCTAGTGAATGTTATATAAAGTGAGTGTGGTTGCTTAAAGCCTAAACCATACATTTTTAACTTTACTGGGGGCAAATGGACAAATAATCCCCATAGATTGTCTATAGGTTGTTGTAAACGTTGAGTTTTTTATTAATTTTTTGGCTGGGCTATTTTCTGCCAAAGCAGGGCTGGGCTAATTGTTGCGCCCTTAAGTCGTGCTCTAGATTATTTTTGCATCGCGGCTAATTTGCTTAAGCTTGACCCATTAAGGCTAAGAGTATGCTTGATTTTAGAGTTGTGATAATAATTAACCAAGCAATGAAGTTTATGGATAATAGTTGCCACATTTTCAGTTAGCACGCTTATTTTTATGATGTCACTGAGGAAACTTCGCCCATTGCGACTTTATATTCGAAATAGGCTCCAGTGGAGAGTCTATATCTGCAGACCGAACCTAGTGGGTCATTATTTAACTTTACGCCATCATAAAATTCCGCTATGACTCTAAAACCGTCTATGTCCATGGGAATATTTAGCACCATATCCCAAATCTGTTCGCAGCCCTTAGAGGTAGGTTCGGCTTTAGGCCAACCGATGGAACTCATAAACACAGGTTTACGTTCAGTGGCGATCAGTTCTTTGCCCCCCCTTAAATCATTGGCATAAGTGACGAGCAAAACAATTTGTGGACGATCTTCACCCAGCCAATTGGCGTGGGCATTGTCGACACCTTCCTTAAAATTTTCGGCAAATTCCGTTAAGGTGGCCAGCTTAAGATTGGGCTTGTTGTCGTTCATGTAGATAATACTGCTGAGCATCACAGCCGCAAACACCACAACTATAACGATATTCATAAAAAGCCGACGCTTGAGAGTCGTTTCTGTCGGATTTTTTTGCATGTTCATTATCCTTTTATGCCCAGTATTTTATACTCCTAAAAAAATAAAATACTGGGGCGTAAATCAATCACATGCCAATGATTGAGTGGCACCAGTTTAAGCACTAAGTACTTATAGTATTTATAGTATTTATAGTACTTATAGCACTTCTGCCACAGTTTCTCTAATTAAGGGCAGATCCTAGAGGTATATTATTGCCATCATGAGCATGTTGTGCGCCTCCATTAAGGAATAGCCGTCATCAAAGTCAAGGGCTCACTAGCCTTAATGATGCATTTGGGCTTCTAATTGTTTTAAATACTCTAGGCTTTGTGGAATTTGGCTGATGACTTTTTTTGACTCATCTTCAATGAAAAAGTACCTAATACCCTGTTTCTTTGCTTCTGCCACTACTGAGGCAATGCCCACATCGCCGCTCCCCAAGATGACACTGGCTTCTTTATCTGCCGCACCATCAGAAGAATTCTCTGTCCCTTTTTTACGATCTTTTAGGTGCAGGGACAAGAAACGACCAGGATACTTTTGCAATATCTTAGTGGGATCCATACCCCCTTGTTTCATCCAAAATACATCCATTTGGAAAGCTGCTTGGGTAATATTATCCAACATGTAGTCGAGTATAGTGCCATCTTCATAAGGTAAGAACTCATATCCATGGGGGTGATATTGCAAAGTAATACCATTGGCTTCGAGTCGCTTACCCGCCGTATTAAACACAGCTACTGCCGTCTTGGCATCATCAATACCAAAGCCTTTGACTGGGTCGTGTGGGATCCAATATACAGTGGCATAACGGCTACCAAAGTATTTGGCTTTGTAAACTACGGCCATTGGATTGTCCCGTACTTCTTCAAAAGAGGTATCCACGCTGACCACTTGTATATGGTTTTTTGTTAACAGGCTTTTGTATTCATCTAGGGGATAGCCATATAAAGCCCCTCCGCCTTCTGCCACTTTTATCCCCCAGCTATTGATTTGCTGAAAGGCAGTAGGTAGGTCCTTCTCCATTTGATTTCTTAAGCTATATAACTGTAAACCTAATTCGTGGGAAAAAACTGGAGCGGCTATGCCTAAGGTCAATATCAGTAAGGCGACTTTGAGTAGGCGGACTCGTAATGCCTTGTAGAAAGAAATGTACATCTTTGTCTATCCTTTTATTGCATTAACATTTGATTAACGAAAATTACCCTGATCCCTAGTCTAGCCTTAAGCAAGTCACATTTGGTATATAAAATTCGGCCCGAGATGAAATTAATTCCGCGTTGGCATTATCCCTATTGATGCCTAGAAAAAGTCTCTAAACCTAGGCTCGCCCCTTAATTTGATGAAAATATTAAAATAGCGACTGGTAAAAATGATTTCTAGTATGCAATAATTTAAGCGTCTAATTTTTGAGTAAAGGTTATATGGTCGACAAAAAAATCATCCAAGAATTTGAGTTTCTACGGCAAGTAGTGGGACTTGAACAGATTTTAGAAATGTTTGATCTATTGACCGATGTTATTTTCTGGATCAAAGATGCCAATAGTCAGATTATCTACGGCAATAAAAACTTTGTGGCACAGGCCGGGGCCCATTCTCTCAATCAAGTATTGGGCAAGTCTGATTTGGCCTTTTTTCCTCCTCATATCGCTAAACAATTTATCACTGATGACCAAAGTGTGATGCACGGACAGGTGATCACCGATCGCTTGGAACTGAATATTTTAAAGTCGGGTGAGTTCGCCTGGTTTTCCACATCCAAAAGACCCTTATTAAATGCGCAGGGTGACATTGTCGGTTCCTATGGCTTTACGCAGCTGTTGGCCAAAGCATCACAAGTATTGTCTAGTATCGACGCCATACAGGCACCAGTAGAATATGTGCGAGAAAATTATCATCGACAACTACATGTTGAAGAATTGGCTAAGCTGGCCTTTATTTCGGTGAGTGCCCTAGAGCGTCGTTTTAAAAAATATTTATGTAAAACACCTAAACAGTTTATTAATGAAATTCGCTTAGAAAATGCCCGAAGAATGTTGATTGAAACCCCTATGCCCATAGCTGAAATTGCCTATCGATGTGGTTTTTCTGAACACAGTTATTTTAGTCGGCAATTTAAATTATTGTTTGGCACCTTGCCCTCTGAATTGCGGCAAAATATGGAACCATAGCGCGGCCATGTACAGTCTATTTTATCACCTTCACACTTTATCAAGGGATCCACATGTTTTTTGACACCAAGCATTTATCTAATGGCGAAAATTACCAACTTATGGTGCAAGGTATCGTGCCTAGACCCATAGCTTGGATCAGCACCATCAGTGACACTGGGATCAGCAATTTAGCCCCTTACTCATTTTTTACTGGGGTGAGCTGCAACCCACCTGTGTTGAGTATCAGCCAGGTCACTGCCCGGGATGGTAAGGACAAAAACACCTTACAAAACCTGTTGCAGACAGGGGAATGCGTGGTGAATATTGTCAGTCATGAGCTGGCTGAAAAAATGAACCAAACCTCAGAATCTCATGCCTATGGGGTCAATGAATTTGACAGCGCGCAACTGGAAACTGTTAATAGTCAGTCTGTGCAGGCCTTTGGGGTCAAGTTAGCTAAAGTACGTTATGAGTGTCAGTTACGTGAAGTCATTCGGATCTCATCTTTGCCATCAGGAGGCACATTAGTGTTATTGGATATACTAACGGTTTTTGTGGATGATAGTATTTACGTTGATAATAAAATTAGCCTCGAAGGCTTAGATGCAGTAGGTAAATTAGGGGGAGACGCTTATAGTACGACTCGAGATATCTTTAGCCTTGCAAGGCCATAAAAAATGTTTCGTGCTGGCCCAGCCAATAAGTGGATCTGTGATGGATCCTAGTCTTTAAACTACCGCCCACTTTTGGAATGTAAACCTTGAAAATAGCCCCCTTTATCCTGCTCACTGCCTATACATTTTTGCCTGCGCTACTAAACGCGCAAGAGCAACCCATGGAACAGATAACAGTGACTGCCACTAGAAGTAGCAATGTGTTGTTGGAGTTAGGCAGTAACTTAAGCGGGCTCGATGATCAGCAATTAGTATTGGTAGGCCAACAACATATTAATCAAGCCTTAGTGCGTGTTCCTGGCGCATGGATCAGCCGTGGCAATGGTCAAGAACATCTCACTGCTATTCGTTCACCAGTATTAACTGGGGCAGGGGGTTGTGGTGCCTTCTTTATGGCCCAAGATGGCATCTCTTTACGCGCGCCAGGCTTTTGTAACACCAACCAACTATTTGATGCCAACACCGAACAGGCACAACGCATTGAAGTACTGAAGGGCCCTGCTAGCACCTTATATGGTTCCAACGCAGTGCATGGCGTCATTAACCTCTTAACCCCCGATGCTTTTGATACCCCTAGCTCTAAGCTGTCTGTAGATGTTGGACCGAATGATTATGTGCGGGGCGCATTTAGTGTAGCGCAAGGCCATGAGCAACATGCCTTGTTAGTCTATGGCAACCTGACCCAAGACGGTGGTTACAAAGACGAAAGTGGCTTCGATCAGCAAAAGCTCAATCTGATACATCAGTATCGACAAGCGGATCTGAGCATTAAAAACGTATTGGCCATGACCAATCTCAACCAAGAAACCGCTGGTTTTGTGCAAGGTTTCGAGGCCTTTAAAGATCCTAATCTTAAGCGCCAAAATCCTAATCCAGAAGCCTTTCGAGACAGTCAATCAGTGCGGGCTTACAGCCAAATTGATTATCAGTTAAGCAGTGATTCGCGGATCAGTGTCACCCCTTACTTGCGCTGGGCTGATATGCAATTTCTTCAACACTTTTTACCCTGGCAACCCCTTGAAGAAAATAACCAAAAAAGTGTAGGTGCGCAGGCTCTATATGAAAAATCCAGCGCGGTAGTCACTCTGCTAACGGGTGTAGACTTGGACTATAGTGAAGGTCAGTTAATTGAAACACAGTTTTCAGATTTTTCTCCAAGCATTCCATCAGGTGCCCATTACGACTACAAGGTTAAAGCCCTTGTTTATTCGCCTTTTACCCAGTTAAACTGGCAAGCCAACGAGCAACTGCGGGTAAGCGCGGGTGTTAGATATGATAAAACCCGGTACGATTATCAGAATAAATTAAGCACCGGCAGCGCCTGCAGCAGCGATGTCAGTAATTGTCGTTTTAGTCGTCCTGAAGATCAGATTGTGCATTACAATCAATGGTCTTATCAAGTCAATGGTCGTTACAAATTACACCCTGATCATAGACTTTATGCACAATTTTCTAAAGGTTATAGAGCGCCTCAGGCCACAGAGCTATTCAGGCTGCAAGCGGGACAAAAGGTGGCAGGCTTAGATGCCGAAACTATCAAGTCCATAGAAATAGGCATGCGCGGACAAAGCAGCGCTGGGTCTTATGATCTGACCGTTTTTTCTATGGAAAAAGATAATTTCATCTTTCAAGATACTAATAGACAAAATATCAGTAATGGTGAAACCTCACATAAAGGTATTGAATTACAATTGGCTTATCAATGGCAAGCCTATTACGCCTCAGCTAATGGTACTTTTGCCGAACATCAATATGCTAACAGTCTGACTTTGAGTCGTATTGATATACAGGGCAATGAAATTGATACCGCGCCGCAACATATGGGCAGTCTGCAATTTGGCTGGCGTCAAGATAAGGGGCAATTTGTTGAATTAGAGTGGGTACATCAAGGTAACTATTACCTGAACCCAGAAAATACCGCAGAATATAGTGGCCACAATTTATTGAATTTACGGGCAGGGCTGGCAATCAATGCTGAACTCAATATGGCAGTGCGTGTGACTAACCTTAGCGACCAAGATTATGCCGAGCGCGGTGATTTTGGCTTTGGTAATTATCGATATTTCGTCGGTGAACCTAGATCGGTATATCTAAGTCTAGACTACCGCTACTAAGTGCCTGCATACGCTAGGCTAATCCCCATTTTCAACTGTGCTAGCCTAGATATTTGTGTAATGAAATCATAGGTTTTGGGCCTGTGACGCCAACAGTATTGCTGCACACTGAGCGGCCTTATGCCCAGCCTTATGCCCAGCCGTATTCACTGCCAAGTCGTAGCTAAGACCTTGCTGTACAGTGTCATATTGGGAACTTGCCAGACCTGGTTTTCTATCACCTGTGGTTATTTCTCCTGGGTTTAATTCAATTAATAGGCAGTGAACCTTTATTATTTGCAGGTTGAAATTTTGGCGGTTTTGCTGAATACAAGCTAGGTTTTATGACAGTAGAAAAGAATGTCCACTATCACATGATGGCCAGTTTCGGCCAAGTCACTGACTTTGCTAGGGCTAATTTTAACCTAGGAAAATTAACTGAGCTGGTGGCTATACTGGCGGGAGTCATATCCCAAAACATATCTAAACTGCAATACAGATAAGGTACAGCCCTTTGCTTTTGTATTTCTTTGGCTAAGGTGGTTTTGCCTGAGCTAGATGTGCCATTGAACACAATGATGTGGCGAGTGTCTGATAGGGAATGAGTCTAGAGGCTATGTTAGGGTACACTATGGGTTAATGGTCCTCAGTATTATCTAAGGCTTAAACACAGTGAATATGCAAAATTTTTATCGACTGATAATAATGATGGGCTTGCTCGGCACTACCATACCCACTGCGGCACAAGAAGTAGTAGTGGGTTTTATTGAGCGTGCACCTTATATCTATAACAATGCCGATGGTCGGGTTAAGGGCAAATTTGGTAAAAAATTACAGGCTCAATTTTCTGCTGCCCAAATTAGAACAAGACTAAAAGGCATTGCCAGACCTGATCCAGCTGTGATGTTTGATAACCAAGAATTCGATGCTTTTATTGTCAGCAAGGAAATTATCACCACGCCAGAACAGTTTTTATTCAGTGAAAAACCGCTGCTTATTGTCAAATTTTACGCCTATTATTTACAAGGCACCCCACAGATCAATAGCATTGAAGGCATAAGGAATTCTTCGGTGGTTATGCCCTTACCCTTAGATAAAGTCGCTGGAGATTTAACAGATTGGCTGAGGGATCCACAAAATAATATCAAAATCGTTGGCAGTGAATTGGACATGGAGACTGAAATTGACATGTTACAGCAAGGTAAGGCCCAGTATGTGGTCAGCTATATTGATCAAAACTCTCGGGCTATGGTGTTTTCCCCAAAAGCCAAAAGCACTAAATTACAGTCTAGCTTTATCTTCGAGGTACCCATGTATATGGTGTTGCGCAAGTCGGTACACCAGAGTGCTGAAAAGATACAACGCTTAGATCTGAGCATGCAATAGTATTAGCAACCTATAGGACTCACTCCCGTTGTTGTACATTAAAATCTTGGGTCTGTGACTGAGGCTTACATGCCACAGAGTCGATTAGGGGGAATGCCTAATCAAGTGTATTGTTGAACTAAGCTTTAGTCACACAAGGGCTATTTTTATAGCCCAGCAGAGGCATTGTGATAGAGTAAGCCTAAGCCTAACCGCTCTCATTGGGTTGATGACTGAATATTTGAAAGCCTATTGAAATCAAGAATAAGCCCTAACGATAACGAGGAATGGGATGTTAATTCAATTAGTCGGGTCTATATTGGCCTTTGCAGGGATCGGATTTATTGGGTTGCTTATTGCTAGACGGGTGGCCTTACCTTATTCCCTTATTTTGGTGTGTTTGGGCTTTATCACTTCTTTCTTATTAGAACCTCTAGGTTGGGATACAGGAATACGCGCCAACAACTTTCAAGATTTAATGTTGTTTGTGCTGCTGCCTATTTTAATCTTTGAGGCCGCTTTTAGTCTGGACAGTCAAAGATTATTTAAGTTTATGCCCAATATATTAACGTTGGCCACCCTGGGTTTATTGATATCAACCACGCTTACTGCATTGCTGCTATTTATTGGTATTGATCATGCTGGCTTTCCTATCATAGCCGCGCTGATCGCAGGGGTAGTCGTGTCAGCAACGGATCCTGTGGCAGTGGTCAGTCAGCTTAAACAAATGAAAGCCCCAGAAGATCTCAATGTGTTAATAGAAGGGGAAAGTCTATTTAACGATGCAACGGCTATTGTACTCTTTAGTATCTTAGTGGCAGTGGCGTTAGGTGATGCTCAGCCATCAGCGTTGGCAGCCATTGGCAGTTTTGTCTTAGTGTTTGCCGGCGGCATTTTAGTGGGAGCATGGTTAGGTTGGTTGGCGGCTAAGTTGATACAATTAATTGAAATCAATACGGCTAATGTCGGCCTGACAACCTTACTCTTGGCATATGGTAGTTTCTACTTGGCCGAACATAGCTTACATGTGTCTGGCATAGTAGCGGTGTTGTTCGCAGCTATCAGTTTTAGGCGTTTTTCTAAGGACATGGCTGCGAATGTGCAACATGAAGTACATCAAATTTGGCAATTTTTAGGGTCTTTTGCCAATATTTTTGTCTTTGTTTTACTGGGGTTAGTGGTCTCTTTAGATATGTTTAGTGTGATGTGGTTAGCTATCATAATAGCCATAGCGGCTGCCTTGGTAGCTAGGGTGGTGGCAGTATATTGCTCAGTGTGGCTCAATCGTTTTACTATTGGCCAGCCCATACCCGACAAATACCCACCTGTAATGATCTGGGGTGGACTGCGTGGTGCGGTCACCATAGCCTTAGTACTGTCATTACCCACCGAATTACCTTATTGGTGGACCATCCAATCTATTGGCTTTGGGGTGGTACTTTTTACCCTGATAGTGCAAGCCACCACCAATCCCATGCTGATGCGAAAGCTCGATCTGTAGCCCAAATATATTAGGTCTAAGTTGATTTGTTATTATCGCAAAGGTTAATTTCACCTTTAGTACAAAGCAAAGTGAAATTAGCCTTTACCCTTAGTGTGATAGTGTGGGTTGTGGCCATTACAAAAGTATCATTAGTGTGCAGTGCCGACCCAGAGTCAGTGAAATAAATACCCTAGGATTTGCGCTATTGCCTTGTGTAACAGGCCGATATCAGCATAATTACCCTGTCTATTACAAAAAGTCATCACTATGTATAAAAGAAAACTCTTCTACTTTGGATTAACCACTGCTTTTATGTTGTTGGTAGCCTTAACTTGTAGCGCAATATCTGCCCAGATAACCCGGGACAATCTTAAACAAAGTAGTATTGCCCAGTCATTACTGGTTGAACACCAACAACTTTCAAGTATTTCATACCGATTATTCAAACAGCTCACAGATGAAGTGATCTTTGGTCAAAATACTAATCAAGGTAATATTCGCAAGAAACAGCTGTTGATCGAACAATCATTGCGCAGCATTCGCAGCTTAGAGTTAGAACAACGTGAGGCCTTAGGCGAACAATTCACCCAAGGCAGTGTCGAGGATACCGACCAGCTTAAGAAATTGTTGGATGAAATTATTAAAGAATTTCAATTTGTGCTGATCAGCGTCAACGGTGCCCCCCTTAGTCAAAGAGAAAGGTTACGCAGCCTGCTTGAGATCACTATTGATAGCCAGTTTAAAGATGCGATCAATTCAGCCGTAGCTCGTCAAAGCCGAGTGGTTGCGGCAATAAACGCGCGAATTGACACACTCAACACCGCTATGGTGTGGTTTACTCTTGGCCTTGGCGCATTGTCTCTACCTCTGATAATTTATGGCTGTTACTGGCTGTTTAATCAGTTATATCAACCTCTTATTTTAATAAGGTCTGCGACGGATGCCATCGCATCTGGGCATTATCGACAACCTATTTCTGACAAATTAGATGAAGAATTTGAAGAACTTGCGGCTTCTATCAATGAGCTGGCAGCGCAATTACAAGAACATGAAACGAATGAGGCAACCTCCAGGAAACATCTAAAATTTGAAGTAGAACAACGGACTATAGAGTTGACCAATGCCAATTTGCAATTGACTAAAATTGACGCCAGAAGACGTCAGTTTATTGCAGATGTGTCCCATGAACTCAGGACCCCTTTGACTATTATTCGTGGTGAAGCACAAGTGACCTTAAGATTGAAATCTGCTTGTGAAGAAGATTACAAAATGACCTTGTCTGCGATCCTTGAACAGTCCGTTAACTTAAGCAGGCTAGTGGATGATTTACTGCTGCTGACACGGGCTGAAATGAATCAACTACATTTACAGATCACCGATACTCTACTCAAACCTATGCTTGATGCCGAAGTGAAAAATTGGCAACGATTACAACATGATCGCCAGATATCCTTGAATATCATACCTTCCTTAGAAGAGATCACTGTGGTGATTGATAAACCTCGTATTCAACAGGTGCTGTCAATTTTACTGGATAATGCCACTAAATATTCGGCCAGGGGTCTACCTATAGAAGTCAGTTTAACTGAGCAAGAAAATACTATTAGCATAGCGGTAAAGGATGTAGGAGAAGGCATATCTGCGGCAGAAATTGAAAATATATTTGAACGTTTTGTGCGCTTTAGTAAACACAATGAAGGCCTAGGTTTAGGACTACCAATCGCTAAATCTATTATACAGGCGCATGGCGGGCATATCAGTGTCACCTCTGTGCAAGGAGAAGGATCCATCTTTTGTATAGTATTACCCAAGGGGCAAGATCAATGAATATTCTGTTAGCCGATGATGAAAAACCCCTACTAAACTTTTTAGAGCGAGGTTTACGCTCTGAAGGATATGTTTGTGCCACTTTGAGTGAATTGCATGAGGTTTTGCCTTACATCCGTAAACATAACCCTAAAATAGTGGTGCTTGATAGGTTGTTTGGGCATGAAGACAGCTTAAGCATAGTTGAGGCCATCAAAGCCTTGCCGTCACCGCCTATGATCCTAATGCTGACGGCATTAGATGAGGTCAGTGAGCGGGTCAATGGGCTGAAGAAGGGCGCCGATGATTACCTGTGCAAACCTTTTGATTTTGATGAGTTGTTGGCACGCATTACCGCCTTGCGCAGACGTGTGGACAGTACCGTGCATTCTCAAAAAGAGTCCCTTAGTATGGGTAGCCTAGAAATATTGCTCGATGAACGCATTGTATTATTGAAAGGTACTGAGGTGTCTTTAACCAAGATTGAATATGAACTGTTGTTATATCTAATTGAAAATCAGCAGAAAGTCATGTCTAGAGAGCGTATTTTAAGCCGTGTTTGGCAAACGCAAAGTGATCCACAAACTAATATTGTTGATGTTTACATCAGCCGCTTAAGACGCAAACTGGATGGTGATCAATTGCTCACCATCCAAACATTACGCGGTAACGGTTATCGACTGGGATTAGTCGAATAATGGTACCTAATGACTTAGTTAATGGCGGATAATAACCGAGGGTTAGTGACTAAGTTACGCACGCCATGGGCATGATCTTCATTGTAAACGTTGTCGTTACACCATTCGCCTACCGTGTTGATATCAACAGAAGCAACCTGCGGACGAACACTCCAGCTTACTTGTAGTGGTGAGGCTTTTTCGTTATACGAAGGACCAGTTGTGGAACCTAAGTACTGTACAGGTACACCAGTGTTGCTTGGGATATTGGTCGCTTGATGATAACCATTGACCAATTGCGATTGTGCTAACGCTTTAAAATCAAGGGCGTTTTTATCATTGGCAAGGACTAATACTTGGCCCTCTACCCGCAATGCTGGGTTCATAGTGCTGTCAGCAAGACAAGCGCCTAAGGTAGGGCCAGGTTGTACTTGTGCGGCTGAATAGACAAAATGTACTTCAAGGGTATCACCTGATTGCAGGGCATCACCTTTAGCGGCACATATTTTGGCTCTAACCGGCTTCATTTGTGATTGAGTTAATTTACCGTTGTATATGTAACCGGTATTTGAACCTTTGCCATCGCCATTGCCAGCATGAGTTGAAAACTCACCGCCAGCATGTTCTGCATTCTTATGGAAATGAATATTACATAGGTTCATCTGGCTGCGATTAGGGGCTATAGAGAACACTCTTTCATTAGTACCATAGTCTTGGTCTATATCACGAGGAGACTGTGGGCCAAAACCTTTCCCATCTGTATTGGCTTCAAGGGCAGCACGCTGCTTGCTTACTACACTATCACTAACGGCTTTAGCGCTGGCGGTAATTGAAAAAACGAGTGAGCTGGCGACTAATAACATTGCCGCGTTCTTTTTGTTCATTATATTCATTGTTATGCCTATTTAATTCTATATAAAGGGTTTGTAGCTTGCACTGACTGACACTACAGACTCTGGGGTTACATGTATTATTTTTGCCGATAAGTGGCTTTAGAACTTATAACCAATGGAGACGGTATAGACCCAAGGGTCGATTTCAATGTTATCTACTGATCCTGGGGTACCATTAAGGTTAAAGCTGGCTTGGGTATCAATGTCTATCCAACGTACCGAGCCATTAACGAACCATTTATCATCCAACATGTAATCCACACCTACCTGAGCTGCCAGTCCGAATGAGTCACTCAATGACAGATCCTGTAATCCAGCTCCTGCGTTTGCTGAAGTAAATTCTTCATCAAAGAAAATGGTATAATTGAGTCCCGCACCTAGATAGGGCTGAAACTTGCTTGAAGGATCGTTGAAATAGTAGTTCACTGTCACAGTGGGTGGCAAGTGAGTGACTTCGCCTAGCTGATTACCTGTACCTAGGGGATCATTAACACTAAAGTTCACATCATGACTAAAGGGAGTCGCTGCTAATACTTCGACGTTAATTCTGTCTGTTAAGAAGTAAGCGAGGTTCAAGCCTATTTGAGTGTCGCTATCCACGGCAAGGCTCACACCTAAGTCAGCGCCGCCCAGCATAATGTTTGACGAGGATTCATCTGGGCTGACGTTGGCTAGACCCGCTCTAACGATAATGTCCCCTTTTGTGTAGGCTGCTGTGAATTGTGATGTTGCGAGTAATGATAGTGCTACTAAACCTAAGCCTGTTTTTTTCATAAAGTATCTTCCTGAGTAATTAACTTAAATTAACTTAACTCGACTAGTTTAGACAAACAATCTAAAAAAGACCTTACGCCAACATTAAGATTACATTAAGATTACATTAAGATTACATATAGCAAGTATCTTCCATGGGTTGCACCGCTATTTGTTGGGTAATAGACATGAGGTACTCGGAGTGGGTATCGGCTAAAAGTGTGATCTTTTCCACACTAACACTGGCCAGTGTTTTGAGTGATCTGTTGAGCCGCTATGATAGCGGTGCTCCACTAAAATATTTTTTGCTTATCATTAGCCTGCCTTTTCTACCCTGCATAACTGTTATGGCAGTCAATGCTTTTTGAGTGAGTTGACCGACCACAATCAAGCATAAGCAAAGATTGTGCAGTCTGGCAACAATAGCCACTAAAACCAACAATTTCAGGAGCTTATCTAGCCAAGGCAGTTAAAGGCAAATTAGCAAACTTTACCCCTGCCCAGCCTGTCACCATGAAGTTTCGGATGTTGCCATGATCTGTGCCGCCAGGGTTTGACAATACATCATGGCGATAATAAACCCCAAACAAACTGAGTGTTTCAAGTGGGGTTAATCCATTGAGCCGGGCAAAACAAAAAATTTTACAGGACCCTTGATTACTGCTCGCTTCGTTCACCAAATCACCATTAGTAAAGCCTGTGGCAGTGTAATCATAAAACTGATCAATCACCTGCATCACCTGTTTAAACTCAATGCTGGTGGGTGCGCTGCGAAGCTGGATCATTAAATCGTTAATGGTCATAGTGCCTCCTAAAGTGTTTTAAAATGAAGGGTTAATTGGCAGTCAATATGTTTCAGCACTTTATTCACAAAGAGGGGTGTTGTCACTGTCTTATTGGCACTGATTGCTGAGACACTCAGAAGAATGTCACAGTCTTGCAAAAGTATTTGCTGGCGCACATGAAATATATTCAGGTCGTCCAAATTATCGAGGCTTTGGGTTAAACAAACCGAGCCGATAAAACAACTTTTTTCAGCATGACTTTCATAGGTCGACCCGGCCACTTCTCTCATTAGGGTCATGGCTTGGAATTTATCTAAATTTAATAAGCGAAAATTCACTTCGATGCTGATGTGAGAAACTCCTAAAAGGACACAATTAAAAATAAAGGGCGGTGACTGATTGTCATCATCAAACTGGCATTACCTAAACTAAGGGCAATAGGTTAACGATTTGTATGCTGGTTAACACCAGATGACATTCTATATTTGTATAGACGTGAGTCGCTATTGTGCACGCTAGAATTTTTTAATCAGCTGTCATAAAAAACAGCCTGGGAACATTAGGCGTTGTCCATGACTAATTTCAACCCTAGCTCGGCACCTTGGCACTAGTCTATCTCTTTGCAGCTTAAACTGTTAAACGTTTTTTAGGCTTTATCTGTTTTGAATCCCTAAGGAGTGCTTTTATTGCCCATGCAGAAACTGTGACTGTAAAACTGCGTAAACAAAAAAGTCTATTGAGCTTCATGACATTATTTGCAACCCATTCCTCCCATGACCAAGCGGGCTATTTTCCTAAGTCCCATTTTCATGATTTTACAGTTTCAACTAACGATACCCGCAATGTTATCAGGGCCATTGAACATGGCTTTTCTCAACTGTCTCAAGAAGGAATTCGTGACTTGCGCTGGGGCGTTGAGTGGGTGGATTGACATCGTTAACAAGGTTTTTCAATGAATCCGAGCATAAAAGATTTTGCTGGATTTTTGCATGTTGATGGTGATAAGTAACAGGATATTAGCATTAATGCTTTGTGAATTTTGGCGGACGTACGGACCAATAATATTATGAACATTACCTAAAATATTAAATTATTTAGGTGTTTTATCGAGGTGATTCGTGATGATATTTCAAGTGTTATGGCCGATTAACTTTACCGGGTTCTGCTTTCAATATATCTGACATATAATAGACCTTTACCAAAAGATTATTGTTGCTTATTCCTAGTTATCATTCTTGTTATTGTTGCATTAAATAAGTCATAGTCTATTGGTTTTCCAAAGCATTCTTCAGCTCCCAGTAGAGTGATTCTTTTTACGCTTTCTTCGGTTAATGCCCCCGTCATGGCAATAACATCAATATGCTTTGTTGAAGGGGTGTTTTTTATACGGTGGCAGATAGAAAAACCATCATTTCCTGTCATCACCAGATCCAAAATGACTATGTCTGGTTTTAATGAGTGCAACAAGTCACCGGCTTCAAATCCGTTATAAGCTACCGATACATCAATATATGGAAAGTAACTTTCTATTATTTGCACCAACAAATCCGCAAACGTCTTATCATCTTCAACAACTAGGATACTGAACCTGTTACTAACAGCTAAGGATGATGGACTCAATAAAGTCAAAACCTCATCTCTATTAAATCTTCTATGACCTCCAGGTGTTTTAACCGATGTCAAACGTCCATTACGCGCCCATAAGCGAATAGTCGTTGGGGAGACAGAAAGTAACTCTGCTGCTGCTGAGGGGCTTAATAATTCTTCTTTGGGGTTCTTCAAGTTTAAATTTTTATTGCTTGATAAATAAAGTTATAGACAATATAGATTTATTCGCGATTTATCAAGGCCAGTATGGCACTTTAAAACAGATAAAAGCGTGTGAATAAGTATTCTATAACGCCTATAGTTGGAGGATATATATCAATAAAAGGGATGAAGATCCGTTCTTTATAAAAGTTAACCTCATTGTGCATGGCAAGTACTAATATATCTGACGTTTCAATGGTGGTTGTAGGACGGTCAATGATTTGTAAGTTAGGCATGAGTATAATACCGTCACTCAGCAGATATTGGTAATAAACGTCAAAAGCCGTTTTTTTGCTCGGCAATGCTGGACTGAGGTATGAACTCGTTTTTACAGGGTAAAGGCAATATCAGTAGTCACCCCATAGTGATCAAAAGTGTTAAACCAGGTAACCCCGCTTCGAAGTGAAAATCTATTTCGCTTATTATGTTATCGAACATCCCCCCTAAGGCAACCAATCTGCAAAACTAAAAAATTGTCATGCTAGGCTGCTTTGCGGTGGGACATAATAAACAGTAGGTTTGCCATTGCATTCAGTTGTATCGAGTCTTTCAATGTTGGCTTTTTGATAGCATCCCCCTCGCTTCAAATATGCTTATTTTGAAATGCAGTCTTCACTGTTTAATATGAATGAGCTTTAAAATGGAATAGTCAAACTAAAACCCTTGATGAATTCTGCTACATAATCAAAACATTTAAGCTCGCCATGGGGTCTGCTTTTCCCCGTTAATGTTTGAGGCTGAGCGTCGAAGACGTCATCAACTCACATATTTGTAATCTTGACTAATATCATTCTCGTCAATACTAGATGAAACCTGATAGCAACCTGTATCGTCATTTCCATTGACCCCATGTGGTGATAGATCTTCTAGGTGCTACATTCTTGAAACTGCCCGTTTGTTTGCTGCACTCACTGTGCGCCACCATGAAATTTCAATACTTTTGGGTATCTGTATCCTGTAGACATATTGTTGGAGTCGTATTCTCCCGCTGCAACAACAAGCGTACTCAATACTGATAACCCGTTAACGGCACCGGGATCCATATAACTTCGGTCATTTATAGTAGTGACTGGCAGGCTCTGTACATGTGCATGAGAAGTGAAAAAGACGAAGACGACAATTATTGCTAGTCTTATTTTCCCGTTGCACTGCCTGTTGTCTAGCTCTAATTATGATGACGAGTGACGATGTAATCTTGACGTAAAATCTAGGTTATTTTTCTTTTTGTTGAAATCAAACACTAAGTAGGGTAGTTTGCCAACCTTGAGCAATTTTATCGTTTATAGCGTTTTTAGCGATTTAATTGACTATATTCATTGTTATTATCGCTTTAAGGGGGTGTTTTTGCGGGAGCCAATGTTTTTTTGTATGAATAAAAGTCTCCTCATAGTTCGTGGGACGCATATTATCATGAAAATTATGGCACTGAAAAAAGCAGGTGAAAAAAGCCTCTATATGAAAAATACATTTGAACTTAAGGCTGATGTCATTGACGTTTTTACCCATCACTTCGGTGCATCTTCGCAAGCATCGACTGGGTTGATATTATGACTAATGATATGAGTTCAATTATGAGCCGCTTTGATTTTTCAAAAATATATTCAGGTGATATGCAAACCATCATTAAGGAATGTTTATATACCGCACGTAATGCATTTTCGGTGGATAAAGCAGGCCTGTGGCTTCTCGAACAGGAAAGTAATACATATATCCCCAAGGTTTATAACTTTAAGGGGGATATAGATACTGATGCATTACCGAAAATATGCGTAGCAAAAACCCCCTCGCTATTTGATCTTATACAAGCAACAAACGGTATTTTTGTAAAAAACGTGGCGACAGATCACAGGTTAGGAATAAATTTAGAAGCGTTTTTATTCACTTTAAAATTACAGTCAATTTTATTAATTCCTCTTCGGGTAAATGATAAGAATAGAGGATTTATTTTTTTAGGCGATAGCTCCCACGTTACTCATTGGTCCCAGGATGCAGTATTAACTTGCCAACTTTTATCACAAGTGTTTATCCCTGCGCTGATTATTTCTGAGAATGATGATTTAGAAAAAGAGCATGAGCACCAACTTCAAGTCATGACTGAAATGGAGCGAATGGCAAAGGTCGGTGGCTGGGACTACGATATTTCTAGAGAGAAGTTAACCTGGACAGACGAAGTTTATCGTATATATGGTTTACCTCTTAGTGACACACTATCGCCTGAAAAAGCGATGGATTTTTTCAACACAGAAGCGCAGGAAATTTTAAGAACGGCGTTTGAACGAGCGGTTACTCATCAAGAACCTTATACATTAGAATTATCTTTTACAAGTGAAATTGGTGAACATAAGTGGGTCAGAGCAACGGCTAAAATTAGATATACTGATGAAATCTGCACCCATATATATGGCTCTTTTGAGGATATTAGTGAACGAAAAAATATGCTTGCATCAGAAAAGTCTACTAGCAAATATTTAAAGAGCATTGTAGATAATATAGATGATTGCATTATTACCGTCTTTGCAAACGGTACCATTCTTTCCGTCAATAGAGAGGTTGAAAAAGCATTTGGTTATTCTTCCTCTGAATTGGTTGGGCAAAATATATCAAAACTCATACCAGAGGCTTACTCGTCAAGTCATGTGACCTATATAAACAAAGCTGGGATTACCAAAAATGTGGGTCTCTGTAGAGAGTTGACAGCAATTAACAAGGATGCCACAACCTTTCCAATAGAGTTGTCAGTTAATGAAGTGTCACATGAAAAAGACAGTCAGTATATTTGCATTGTAAGAAATATATCGGCTAAAAAGCAAGCCGAACACGATATTCATAAATTAGCTTATTATGATGAAACAACCGGCGCTTTAAATCGTTATTCTTTTGAGCGGGATTTAAAAAACCATTTCGATAAATCGTTGATGTTAAATCAAAAGTTTTCGGCCTTTTTGATCAATATCGATAAGTTTTCTCAAATTAATATGATCTATGGAGAAAGCATTGGTGACGATGTTCTTCGAACATTAGCAACGAAGTTAATGAATGATTTAGATTCTTCTATAGAGGTTTATAGAAATAATGCAGATACTTTTTATATCCTAGTAACGAGTAATGATGTAAGCGAATTCTCACGTGAATTTCAAGAACGCTTAGCTACAGAAATATTAAAAGCACTGAATCAGCCAATGTATTTAGTTGATGAAATAATCAATGTACATGTGAGTATTGGCATATTACATGTTAAACCTGAGGATATTCATTATATTGATATTAAGCCATTGCTTGAATTAGCTGTTGGTAACGCAAAAAAACAAGGAGGCAATTGTTTTGTGTTTGCGGTGAGTGATGAAGTCGATATATTAAAACGGCATTCAGAATTATCTCAAGGTATGAAGGGCGATCAGTTCACCCATGAGTTAGCTCTTGTATTACAACCTCAATATTCTACCGATGGTGTCATGGTTGGTTCTGAGGCATTGGTTAGATGGAAATCTGAGATGCTGGGCTATGTTGCACCAAAAGAGTTTATTCCATTAGCTGAAAAAACTGGCGCTATTATCGCCCTAGGTGACTGGGTTATTGATAAAACCTGTCTGTTGATATCTAAAAGACGCGTGTTTTCAACAGTATCATCACCCGTATCCATTAATATTAGTATAAAACACATTGTCCAACCTCTTTTTTGCTCCAAGCTGCTTGCAAAGCTAGATCAATATAAAATTCCTTATTCTGAGATAACGTTAGAGTTAACAGAAAGTGCACTTATTGCCGACTTTAATTTAGTGATCAGTAAAATGAAATATTTACAACTCAAGGGAGTACATTTCTCCATTGATGACTTTGGTACCGGTTATTCAAGCTTAAGTTATATCCATCATTTACCCATTTCAGAGTTAAAGATCGATAAGTTTTTTGTTGACGATATTAAAAACACTGTCGATGAGGTACCCATCATTAATAGCATCATTCAATTGGCTCACTCTTTAGATTTAAAAGTTGTTGCTGAAGGGGTTGAGTATAAGGAACAGTTGGATTATCTAAAAGAACATAAGTGCAATGTAATACAAGGCTATTACTTTTCTAAGCCGTTAAATCCAGAACAATGGTTAGATATTTGGGCTTTAACAAGCCAAAAAAAGATATTTTCCAATGTATAAATCTAAAGCGATGGTTAATTTCTTATACAAGGAGTTCTTGAATTGAGTGATATTGATAACGTATTAATCGATATAAAAGCTAATAGTGGCGTATTAATCGATATTAATTTAAGTTCTTTTAAAGAAAAACTTTTTTTAGCCGTTAAACCCATAGCAATGGATATTTTTTTTGGCGTTAGAAGGCCACTAAATCATCCGCAAATGTATAAATCTAAAACGATGGTTAATCCATTACAAAAGGAACTGTTGAATTGAGTGATATTCATAAATCTTTTTTTTATCTGATGCCTAGCATCATGGTAGTAGCAGGTTCGGTCTATCTTTTTTTTATGACTAATCTAACGCTTTATTCAATGATATTAATGTTTGTTTGTTCACTAGCATTGAGTTTTTTTGTTGGCCATATTTTATATAAAAAGGCGCAATCATTATATTCGGAATTAAAACTTCATCATCAACAAAAGAATGATGCTTATGTTCTTCAAACAGAGGCTTATATTGATACGTTGGAGTCTCTGATGGGGGAAGTGATTCCTATTGTTTCTAAACAGATCATCACCTCTAGACAACATACTGAACAAGCAGTGTTGAGCCTAACCGATACGTTTACCCAAATGTCGAAAAAAATTGGTGTATTACTCCATAATCAAAAACAAAATGATGATGAGGAAGTGATCGGTGCTTTGCTAATAGGTGTCAAAGCCATCTTGAATGGTGTTGTGGGTGGTCTCGGTAAGTTAAATTCTTCTGATCAGGGTTTTACCAACGAAGTTGAAGAGTTAGCGCGACATACCGTTAAGCTGGAAAGCATGGCTGATGAAGTACGAGCGGTTGCCGACAATATCAATCTACTGTCTCTTAATGCCGCTATTGAGGCAGCAAGAGCGGGTGAAAATGGGCGAGGTTTTGCCGTGGTGGCTGATGAAGTCAGAAAGCTTGCTAGTTCATCGGCCAGTACCGGCATAAAGATCAAGAAAGCCGTTGAAGAAATGGATGTGGCAATGAAAGTAGCGTTAAAGTTAGCCAAGTCTAAGGCGGACATCGGCAGCGAAACCATCAAAAATAGCGCAGGGTTTATTGATAAGGTATTAATCGATATTCAAGCCACTTTAAATTCTTTTAAAGAAAATTCACAAATACTGACTCAATCCTCTGAGCAAATTCAACAGGAAGTTTATCATGTCATTTCCGCCTTGCAATTTCAAGATAGAGTCACTCAGATGCTTGACCATGCAGAGCATAATTTAGATGATCTCAATCAAGTATTACTCAGCAATAAAGACATAACACATACAGAACGAAGTGCAGACCAAATTAAGAAAAATGACATTCTTAAGAATATGGAACTGCGTTATACGATGCCTGAAGAATTAGTCAATCACCAAGCAAGTACCTCCGGCGAGACTGAAACAACAGAGCAAGAATCAACAAGTGAAGATTTAACATTTTTTTAAGTGAAAAAAACTAATTATCAAGGGATAAGCTAATGGCAAAAACAATAATGATCGTTGATGACTCAGCATCAATAAGGATGGTTGTACGATTGACCTTAGAGGGAGAAGGTTTCAATGTGATTGATGCTAGTGATGGAGTTGAAGCATTAAAAAAACTAGATGGAGTGAAAATTCATTTATTAATCACTGATGTCAATATGCCTAATATGGACGGTATAACCTTGGTGCAGGAAGCAAAAAAATTACCCAGTTATAAATTTACTCCGATGATGATGTTAACCACAGAATCCTCAGATGCGAAGAAAATGCAAGGGCGTCAAGCCGGTGCAAAAGCTTGGTTGGTTAGACCTTTTCAACCTCCTGCATTGTTAAATGCAGTATCAAAATTGATTTTATCTTAATCTTATAAAAATCGACAGTGTTGGGAGGTTTTGCGTGTATTCATTCTTCAAAAAATTAAGGTCACCCACAGGAAGGCGAATTAGTTATGTCATTTAAAAAACGTGAAGATTCAAGAAGCAAACCAGACGGCTGTCTGTTGGATGCTGGTGCTGATATGACTATCTATTCTGCCGCAGATAATCTGACTGACATTAAGGGGTATTATTCACAATTCAATCACTTTGAGCTTAATTTATCAGCTGTCGAAGAAATCGACAGTAGTGGTGTTCAGATACTTCTTTCTCTTGTACAAAATGCAAAAAAAGATGGGAAACAAGTGGTGTTAGGTGAGTTATCTGCCGCGGTGATAGAAACCATGGACACGTTAAATATTAGATCGCACTTTGACTGGATCAAACCGGAGTAACATTGGTATGAATGATGAAACAAACTACTTGGCAGAAGGCTTACAGATTTTTTCAGAAGAGTCTCGCGAACTTTTGCAGCAATCTGAATATATACTATTAAAGCTCGAAGACGAACCGGACAGCGATGAACTAATAAATGACTTGTTTCGCACTATTCATACAATAAAAGCATCCGCGGGCTTATTTGGCTTTGACGACGTTGTTTCTGTTACACCTGTCGCGGAATCAGTAATGGGAAGACTTCGAGACAAGGAAATTTCTTTCGATGACGATTTGATGGGCCTTTTACTAGACAGTCGTTATCAAATTAGCCAACTAGTCGCTCATGTTCTCGAGAACGCAAAATTACCAATAAGTGATACTTTAAGAAAAAAAGGTGAAGGCTTATTAAAAAAGCTGAATAAGTATTTGGCCGCCGAAACATCCTCTGGATTGACATCGAAGAGTATAACTAAAACCGTGACTGATATTGAAACGGGACTAGCATCTAACGGATCCGACAGTGTCAGTAATGATTATTGGCATATCTCCGTTCGATTCGATCGAAATGTACTCGCAGATGGTATGGACCCATTATCATTTCTTCGATACTTAAACCAAATTGGTCACTGTATCAGCATAACGACATTGCTGACAGAGCTACCTTTACTTGACGATCTTAACCCAGAGGAAAGTTATCTTGGATTCGAGATAAGCCTAGATTCAAGTGGGTCAAAAGAATCAATTGCTGAGGTATTTGAATTTGTAAAAGGAGACTGTCAGCTTCATATCCTGCCACCTCGCAGTACTTTGAGTCGTTACATCTTACTCATTGATGCATTGCCAGAAGAAAATATGGCAATCGGAGAAATTCTAGTTGCATCTGGTGCGTTAACTAGAGACGAACTGATAGAAGCACTTGAATACCAGAATCTAAGTAGCGTCTCAGAAGCATTAAACGATAACAATGGCGAAGTCAATATACAGAAAAAACCTTTGCTCGGCGATGTTTTACTCGAAAAAAGTATGACACATCTAAGCATCATTGATGCAGCACTCAACAAACAGGAAAAAACCAAAGAAAGCAAAAATGCTGAACAACAAACTGTACGAGTAAATGCCGAGAAACTGGGAGACTTGATTAATTTGGTAGGTGAACTAGTGATATCAAGTGCGCACACCGAATTGAAAGCGAAACAAACAGAACAAGCAGAGTTATTAGAAACTGCAGAGAATTTGACCCGGCTAGTTGAAGAAATAAGAGACGCGACACTCAGTCTGCGTATGGTTCAAATAGGCGAGACAGTTAATCGGTTTAAACGGGTTGTGCGAGATATCAGTAAAGAATTGTATAAAAAAGTTGATTTGCAAATTTCTGGTGGTGATACGGAGCTAGACAAGACGGTAGTGGAGAAAATGAGTGATCCACTCATGCATTTAATCAGAAACTCTTTGGATCATGGCGTAGAAATGCCGAATGCAAGAATCGCCGTTGGCAAATCAGAAACCGCAGTCGTAAAACTTCAAGCCTATCACGACTCGGGTAGTATTGTGATCAAGATAAGCGATGACGGGGCTGGGCTAAACCCTGATATTCTGATCGCCCAAGCGATTGAAAATGGATTGATTTCAGCTAAACAACAATTAACCCCACCAGAAATTCACCGTTTGATATTCGCACCTGGATTTTCTACTGCTAAAGAAGTTACCAATATATCGGGTCGTGGTGTCGGTATGGATGTCGTCAACAAAAACATTGAAGCGCTGCGCGGACAAATTTCCGTTGATAGCGAATTGGGTATTGGCACTAATTTCACTATTCGATTACCCCTCACACTCGCAATTATTGATGGTTTTCAGGTACAGGTCGGTAACGCATCTTATGTGATTCCACTTGATTTAGTCGAGGAGTGTATCGAGTTAGATGAGCAACAGGCAAAAAAAGGAGAATACGTCGATTTACGTGGTGAAGTTATGCCATACCTGCATCTTTCTGAAATCTTTAATGATAGTTCTGACACGGCTAGCA
>JAWUWP010000042.1:0-65241 GCA_034111785.1 Paraglaciecola sp. | reverse complement strand
GATACTGCCTGACACTGCCTGATACTGGCTGATAGCGCTGACACTGCCTGATACTGACTGACACTGCCTGATACTGCCTGACACTGCCTGATACTGACTGACACTGCCTGATACTGGCTGATAGCGGGGATAGATCTGCTTGCTTATGCCAAAGCTAGGTGGCTCATTTTCATTGTCAACGGCGATAAGGTAAATACTGTTTTACAGGCACAAAAAAAGGCGCTTACACGCCTTTCTTTTAAAACTTGTGTCGATTAACGACGCAAGCCTAAACGTTTGATCAAATCTTGATAACGTTCTACATTTCTACCTTTAAGGTAGTCGAGTAGTTTACGACGTTGGCTTACCATACGTAACAAACCACGACGAGAATGGTGATCTTTCTTATGATCCGCAAAGTGACCTTGAAGCTTGTTAATGTTATGGGTTAACAAAGCAACTTGAACTTCAGGTGAACCAGTATCGCTTTCTTTAACAGCATAATCAGCAATAATAGTGGCGGTTTCTTGGGTACTTAGTGACATAGAATTCTCCAAATTAGGATCGGATTTAACCGAAATTTTAAACAAGACCTGCCAATCACTAATTCAGCAAGCCAAAATGAGCGCGTATTATAGCGATGCTTAAGTTAATAACAAGGTTTATCGGTCAGATACTCAGGTAAATATCACTTCATCTGACTCTCTGCTAAACCTAGCTGCTCGGTAACCTAAAGTCTCTCGTACACTACTGTTCGTTTAGGAGCCACTTGGCCTTGTTCGTCAATAAAACCCACCCCTAAAAAGCGACTTGATCCTTCACTGTAGACTTTAACAAGGCTCATCGCTGCAAACGTGGCTGAGCCTGAATATCGAACTGGATTACCATTCCTAAAATAGCCCTCAGCAATCTCTGCCAGTTGCACACTTGCCAACTCTTTTACAGCTGAGTCCATGGGTAGGAGAATAGCGTCCATATGCTCAAAGGTCAGATCATCTAACAAGTCGGCGTTATCACTATCGATTTTATCCCGCAAGTCTTGCAAGGCATCGATACTGAGCATACCGGCAACTGGGTAGTCTGTGACTTGAGTACGGTGTAACTTGCTTACAAAGGCACCACAATTAAGCAATTGACCTATATCATCTACTAATGAACGTATGTAGGTGCCTTTACTACAATGTACCCGCATATCGACTTCATCTCCTTCGAAGCGCTCTACGCTCAGACTAAAGATTGTGATATCTCGTGCTTCTCTCGGGATATCAATGCCTTGGCGGGCATAAAAATACAAAGGTTTACCCTGATGCTTTAATGCCGAAAACATAGAAGGCACCTGTTTAATAGGTCCTTTGAATTGCTCGCAAGCGGCCAATAGCTGCGGCTCGGTGACATTAACCGGTAAGGTTTCAACCACTTCACCGTCGGCATCTGAGGTAGTAGTACGCACCCCTAATTTAGCAGTGACCAGGTAAGTTTTATCCGCATCTAACAAAAATTGTGAAAACTTGGTGGCCTCACCTAAACAGATAGGCAGCATGCCAGTGGCTAATGGGTCTAGCGCCCCAGTATGTCCAGCCTTGGCGGCATTAAACATCCGTTTAACCTGTTGCAAAGCATGGTTAGAAGACAGACCAATAGGTTTGTCCAGCAATACTATGCCATTAACGGCACGACCTTTTCTTTTTCTAGCCATAAGGTTTAGTCTTGCTCATCCGGCTCTAGATCACGACCAACCTGCTTGGCCTTTTCAGTATCGGCACTGATGGTTTGATCTACTAGATTAGAAATACGTATGCCTTCGGTTAATGAGCCGTCACGTACAAATTTCACCGCAGGTATGGCACGCATGCGCATTCTGCTGGCCAAAAGGGAACGAATAAAACCCTTATTATCTTCTAATATAGTTAGATAGCTTTTAATCTGTTCTTCATCATTCTCAAAGAATGTGACATAGATTTTGGCGTGGGCAAGATCTCGGGAGACTTCCACGCTAGACACTGTGACCATGCCCAATCTTGGATCTCGATTCTTAAACTCATTTTGTAAAATACTGGCGATTTCTTTATGAATTTGTTGACCGACTCTGTCGGTTCTGGAAAATTCTCTGGCCATCTTAACGTTCTCCTGGCAGCCAAGGGCTGTCTTTTTACAAACAAAACGGAGGCACAAGCCTCCGTCTAATCTATCTAATTAAAGGTCTGTTGACCTATCATAGTCCCTAGCCGATCACCTATATAGTCGCCAGGGCTATGAATTTATGCCTGAGCGATACCTTAGAGTTCTCGCTTCACTTCAACAATTTCAAATACTTCTATCTGATCGCCAACCTTGACGTCGTTGTAGTTTTTCACGCCTATACCACACTCCACGCCATTACGGACTTCTTGTGCATCGTCTTTAAAGCGTCTCAATGACTCAAGTTCACCTTCATAGATAACCACGTTTTCCCGTAATACACGGATAGGACTGCTACGCTTCACTATGCCCTCGGTTACCATACATCCAGCTATGGCACCAATTTTTGGCGATTTAAATACGTCTCTTACCTCGGCTAAACCTATGATCTCTTGTCTAAACTCAGGTGCTAACATGCCACTCATGGCTTGCTTCACTTCATCGATCAAACTATAGATAACACTGTAATAACGCAAGTCGATTTCTTCGACTTCTACTATTCTACGAGCAGATGCATCAGCACGTACATTGAAGCCGACTACTATGGCACTAGATGCTGCGGCTAGACTGGCATCAGTCTCAGTAATACCGCCTACTCCACTACCGACTATATTAACCTTAACTTCATCGGTAGACAGCTTAATCAGTGAATCAGAAATCGCTTCAACAGAGCCTTGTACGTCGGCTTTAAGCACTATGTTCAACTCGCTCACATCACCCGCTTCCATGTTCGCAAACATATTTTCGAGTTTAGCTTTTTGCTGTTTAGCCAGTTTCACTTCGCGCTGTTTAGTATGACGCTTGGTCGCTACCTCACGAGCCTTACGCTCATCTTGCACCACTAAGGCATTTTCACCGGCAATAGGCACCCCAGATAAACCTAGGATTTCTACTGGCGTGGAAGGACCCGCTACAGTCACATCTTTACCATTCTCATCTCGCATGGCTCGAATACGTCCGTATTCAACACCACATAGCATAATGTCACCGGCTTTAAGCTCACCTTCTTGGATCAATACTGAAGCAACTGGACCACGTCCTTTATCCAAACGAGACTCAATGACTATGCCTTTGGCAGGACCAGATGGCACAGCTTGTAAATCGAGTAACTCCGCTTGCAAGCTAATCGCTTCTAGCAAGGCATCAATACCTAGACCGGTTTTAGCCGAAACATTAACAAACTGATGTTCACCGCCCCACTCTTCAGAAATAACACCTATTTGCGATAATTCGGTTTTAACCCGATCAATATCAGCAGACTCTTTGTCCATTTTATTGACTGCAACAATCAAGGGTACACCGGCAGCAGAGGCATGCTGAACGGCTTCTTTAGTTTGTGGCATAACACCATCATCAACCGCTACTACTAATATTACAATATCAGTGGCTACCGCCCCACGAGCCCGCATTGCAGTGAACGCGGCGTGACCTGGTGTATCTAAAAAGGCGATACGTCCACCGGCTGTTTCTACGCTATATGCACCTATGTGCTGCGTAATACCACCGGCTTCACCGTCAGCCACTTTGGCACGACGTATATAATCGAGTAAGGAAGTCTTACCGTGATCAACATGTCCCATAATAGTCACCACAGGTGCACGGCCGGCTTTTACGCCACCAGTTGCATCAGCAATTAACTCGTCTTCAAGGGCATTGTCATTCACTAATTCATATTTGTGACCCATTTCTTCCACGACTAACACAGCAGTTTCTTGATCTAGTACATGGTTAATGGTGACCATCTCACCCATTTTCATCAGGGCTTTAATGACGGCAGTGGCTTTAACTGCCAATTTACTGCCCAGTTCACTGACAGTAATGGTTTCGCCAATACGGACCACTTTACCAACAGGTTGAGCGGGTTTATTAAAGGCATGTTTAAGGTCTGAACCGGCGTTTTTCTTAGACTTCTTGCGTCTACGGCCAGCTGACTCAGTTTTAATATCATCGGCGTCTTCTGCTTCTTGAGCATAACGGTTCGAATGTACATGCACTTCTTCTGCTTCTTGTTTCTTGCGACGCTCTTCTTCTTCTTTCCAGCGACGAGAATTTTCTTCTGCTAAGGTTCTAGCCTGATCCGCGGCATTCTTGGCATCTTCTTCAAGCTTACGCTGAATTTCTTCTTCTTGAGCCTTACGCATTTTTTCAGCTTCAGCTCGCATGTTATCTTTCGCCGCTTTCTCTTCTGGGCTCAAGGCCGATTCTTCGGCTTGACGAGCGTCGGCGTCTTTTTTGGCTTTTTCTATTCGCGCAGTGCGTTCGCCTTCGGCTTTGGCTTTAGCTTCTTCTGCTTTCTTAGCTTTTTGCTCCGCGGCTTCCTTAGCGGCAGATGCTGCTTGTTGCTCTGCTTCTAATTTTGCCTGCTGCTCGTCAGCTAAACGTTTTGCCTCTTCAGTTGCTAAATTCGCTTCTTCAACTTCAGAGCGTTTAACATAAGTGCGTTTTTTACGTACCTCTACTGTCACAGCTTTAGATTTACCCGCACTTAAGGTACTGGTAGTTTTACGCTGTAATGTCATACGTTTTGGCCCTTCAGAGCCTGCACCGCCATGTTGTTTACTTAGAAAGTCTAACAACTGACGTTTTTCATCTTCCGTAACATTGGCTCCAACAACTTTATCAATACCAGCACTTTTAAATTGTTGAACCAATCGGTCAACCGAAGTGCCTATATCAGTGGCGAGCTTTTCAATGGATACTTCTGCCATAGTGGAATTCCTCCTGGTGACCTATTCTTCGTTAAACCAAACGATGTTACGGGCGGCCATAATTAATTCGCCTGCCTTCTCATCGCTCAATTCTTCTATATCTGAAATCTCATCAGTACCCTGTTCAGCAAGGCCCTCAAGATCGGTAATGCCGCGACTCGCTAGCGTGTAAGCAACATGTCTGTCCATACCGACTAGGTTTAACAGCTCTTCTTTAGGCTCTGCGGCTTCAAGTGTTTCTTCGGTGGCTAAAGCACGAGTCGTTAAGGTGGCCCGAGCACGTTCTCGTAACTCTTCAACCATCTCTTCTTCTAATCCATCAATCTCTAACAGCTCATTGATTGGCACATAAGCAATTTCTTCTAGCGTAGTGAAACCTTCATCCACTAATACCGAAGCGAAGTCTGCATCCACGTCTAAACCGGCAGTAAAGACAGTTAATACCTTGGCATTTTCTTCTTCATGCTTAGCCGTTAAGTCTTCCACCGTCATCACATTTAATTCCCAACCCGTTAATTGGCTGGCTAATCTCACATTCTGTCCGCTTCGACCAATAGCTTGAGCCAAATTATCGGCTTCAACTGCTACATCCATGGATTGCCTATCTTCATCGACTACTATAGAGGAGACTTCGGCTGGGGCCATAGCATTGATGACAAACTGCGCAGGGTTATCATCCCACAAGACAATATCAACACGCTCACCACTTAGCTCACCTGAGACGGCTTGCACACGTGAACCACGCATACCCACACAAGCTCCTACTGGATCTAAACGTTTGTCGTTAGTTTTAACGGCAATTTTTGCTCG
Organism: Paraglaciecola sp.; assembly: GCA_034111785.1. Taxonomy (GTDB): domain Bacteria; phylum Pseudomonadota; class Gammaproteobacteria; order Enterobacterales; family Alteromonadaceae; genus Paraglaciecola. The sequence goes on along the minus strand of JAWUWP010000042.1, from coordinate 59,566 downwards.
TGAACCTGGATCTCTAGCAGCCGCTTTTATCTCAAGGGTCTCTTCAGCAATTTCTGGCACCTCAATGCGGAACAGTTCAACCAGCATATCGGGGTGTGTACGGCTAATAAATAACTGAGCACCACGGGCTTCTGGACGGATAACGTATAATAAACCACGTACTCTGTCGCCAGCGCGAAAGGTTTCCCGCGGTAACATATCGTCACGGTAAATCACACCTTCGGCATTATTCCCCAAGTCGACAATCACATTGTCACGGTTCACTTTCTTAACTGTACCAGTTACCAATTCACCAACACGGTCTTCATATTCAGCAATAACCTGATCACGCTCGGCCTCACGAACCTTTTGTACTATCACTTGCTTAGCTGTTTGCGTAGTGATGCGATCAAAAGTGATAGACTCAATCTGATCTTCAACAAAATCACCCAACTGGATCTCTGGCTCATCAACTTGCGCCGCTGAAATTGACATCTCAGCAAACAAGTTTTCCTGCTCATGATCATCAGGTACCACTAACCAACGTCTAAACGTATCAAAACCACCAGTTTCGCGATCAATACTGACTCTCACTTCGATTTCGCCTTCGGTTTTCTTTTTGGTGGCGCTGGCGATCGCAAATTCTAAGGCCTCGAAGATTTTTTCTCTTGGCACCTGTTTTTCATTGGATACGGCTTCAGCCACTAACAGAATTTCTTTATTCATGTTGCCTCACTGTTACTCTCTTACGAAAGCCCTTTGTGGTCTGTGTCTTAATCAAAAGACGGAACGAGATTACCTTTCTCAATATTTGCAATAACCAACACATGGGTTTGGTTATCAATTTGTAAGCTTAGGTTGCCTGCTTCACAGACCAACACTTTGCCTTTGAAATTCCTACGATCACCCATAGGCATTTTTAATTTAACCGAAACCACTTCGCCTAAACAGGCCAAATAATGGGCTTCTTTAAACAAAGGCCTGTCCATTCCTGGAGAAGACACTTCCAAGTTATACTCTTTAGTAATAGGATCTTCCACATCCAGTATGGCACTGGCTTGTTGGCTCACCTCGGCACAGTTTTCAACACTGATACCATCAACATGATCGATATAAACACGTAAGGTTGAGTGGATACCTGCACGGACGAACTCCACCCCCACCAATTCAAAGCCTAAGGCTTCTACTGGGGCATTCAACATATCGGTTAATTTTTGTTCAAGTTGTGACAATACTTAACTCCAAAAACAAAAAAAGGGCTAAATGCCCAGAAATAATTACAAAAAATTAAAAGCAAAAAGCCCCATACAAGCGGGGCTTTTTGTTTCTGGACCCTAGTCCACTAATTTCACTAGAACTTAGCCAAAGGCTAAATTCAATAAAGTGGTTGCGGGAGCAGGATTTGAACCTACGACCTTCGGGTTATGAGCCCGACGAGCTACCAGACTGCTCCATCCCGCGCTTGAAATCTTCTTTGAGTGGAGGAGGATGTTTTCTGCCTCTGCTCAAGTGGTGCGTATTATACATAGCACACAGCGCCGCGCAAGGTGATAATACAGATAAATAACAAATAATTGTTCAACCGCTCAATCTACGTTCAATTTGGGTGAATATTAGACGTAACCATCAAAATCGAGGGCTATTTACCTCGGTTGATGCGGATTTACCGAGCAAATAAGCTGCTCTTTATCAATTAATCAGCACAAAATTAACAATATATTTCACAATAATGTTTGGGCTTATTGTTATAACCCGTCATTTAGGATGACTGGTTAACTGAAACTGTCCATTTTCTCAGCCAATTTAAAATCCAATTCACCGATCCCAGAAAGATCATGGGTGCTTAATGTCACCTCAACTCTACTGTAGACATTAAACCATTCAGGGTGATGATTAAGCTTCTCAGCCCAAATAGCCGCCTGTGTCATCCAACCAAATGCTCGAATAAAGCTTTTAAAGTGAAAAGTTTTACATAACTTGCCATCGCTGATCTGCCAATGCAAAGATGGGGCTTTATGTTGATTTAGGAGCAATAGCGCTGCTTGTAATTGTGGGGCCGTGAATTTTTCCATCTTGGGGCCTGCCTATATATTAATGGGTAAAACATCAGTGTGCATCATTGCCGGCAAACATTAAATAATCTGCCTTCAATATGCTTGTCAGCCAATATTTACAATCATGTTTGGGGACTGTTCACAAACTTTAGGTAAAAAAATCCCCGGCTATTGCCAGGGATCTTTAATCAATCATGCTCTAGCTAGGCACTCGAATTAAAATTCGAGGGCTAACCTTGCATATATTTGTCTGCCTCTGGGGTCATGAACCCTAGAGTCAAATCCTGCGTTGGTGAATACTTGAGGTGGATCTTCATCCAACAAGTTAACGCCACCAAAGGTCAGAACGTAAGAGCCATCTGTCTCTAACATGCCGCCTAAGTCAATATTAAGCTGGGCATCCCAAGTAACATGGCTATCTATGTCTTTGTACCCTTGAGGACAACCTGCAGTGATAGCAGAACCATCTGCACAGTTTTGATCATCGCTATAACCATCGACGTAACGAGCAAAGATATTGGCTGAATAATTATCATTCTTCCAATTTAAGCCTAAGTTAGCCCGTAATTCAGGGGTGGATACCCCGATATTGGCAAAGTTACGTGATCCTGCACCTTCAATAGGACCCGCTAGTGGATCAACCAGATCGTAGGCGGCAATGAAAGTAGCATTAAGGGACGGGCTAAAGGTACCCATATCGGTTTCGATTTTGTAGCTGGTGACTAAATCCACACCCGATGTTTCAAGAGAACTGGCATTAATGTAAGTCGTGTTTACCTGCAACAACGGACCAGTCAATGGATCGCCAGCTCTAATGATACGTTCAGGATCTTGAGGGTTTGAATCCAACAACGCTTGGAAGTTCTCTTGAATGATCAAGTCGGTGAAATCGAAGCTCCAATAATCCATTTCAATGGACCAATCATCCACAGGCTCGAAAGAAAAACCCATGTTAAAGGCAGTGGACTCTTCTGGCACCAACTCTTCATTACCAGTAGCACGCACAGCAGCAAAAGCAGTCGCGCCATTCAAAGGGTCAACCATTTGACTTAAGCTAGTGGCACCGCCATCTTTTTGGAAGATAGAGGGGGCTCTAAAGGAGGTTGAAATCGAACCACGTAAGGAGAAATCATCACTCACACGCCATGAAGCAGCTAACTTAGGATCGATAGTATCACCAGTAGTACCGCCGTAATCTTCGTATCTTAAGGCGATTTGTATATCTAATACGTCGCTAACCGGCAGGGCCAATTCAGCAAACAAGGCGATCACATCTTGTTCGCCGTAAATATCAGCATTACCAATGACAAAAGAAAACCGGTCTTGATTAGAAAGAGCATCATAATCTTGGCTTAAGTCTTGATAACGATATTGAGCACCAAATGCAAAACCCGCTGCGCCGCCGTCCATTTCAAACAATTCCGTAGACACAAAAGCCTCGGCTACTTGAAGATTAGACTTAGAATCAATCTCTTGACGACCGGTAAAGGAGTCAATTACGTTTTGTGAATTAGGTGATACCGTATAAGAAGTGGCAAAAGGGTTAAAGTATTCACAAGCCCCTTCTCCTGCCACAGCGGTAAAGGGATCACAGCCTTGACCACCAAAACCTCTAAGGGCGTTTTGGAATTGCTGACCTAAAGTATCATTAACAGTAAATAAGAAATCATTTCGAGCCGCGGTATAACTAACTTCCCAAAATCCACTGTCCATCTCACCTTGCAAGGTAGTACTAAACCTAAAGGTATCTGACTCAGTATTAGCAGGATCGCCGTCTATACCAGTACCTAACTCACGACCAAAGAATGACACGTCTGTACCAAAGACATTATTCGGGTGGCTAGCTGGTACAGTGGGGAAAGTTAAAATAGGGAAGCTAGGTGAACCGCCCCGCTCCGCTCTGTTACGGGCGACTGAAATTTCAGTGGTCCATTGAATATCGTCCGTCAGCTGTTTAGTGGCGTTAATATAAGTGGACAAACGAGACTCGTCAGGCACAAATGAGTAGGTATTACCAAAATCGAATCCACATAAACCTACGTCTAATCCACCTGTAGCGGGGCTAGCAGGCACGATAACATTGGGGAAACCGCCAAAATCACTACAACCAGTTGGATCAATAAAGGGCGTCGCGCCAATAAAGAAGGTGCCCGGATTACCTAATGAACTAGTATCGTCTATGCCTGGGCGGCTCAAACGTCTATCACCGGTAAACAAAGGTGAGCGGTTGGTGTAACTGATGGCAGCCATAATGCTACTGTCATCTCCTACTGCCCCCCAAAGACCTTGTACCGTGTATTCTTTATTATCGCCATGGGCACCGTCTTGATAATCAAGAGACACTTGCATGCCTTCATAATCACGTTTGGTAATAAAGTTAACCACCCCTGCCACAGCATCAGAGCCGTAAAGGGCAGAGGCACCATCTTTAACAATTTCCATGCGATTTAGCGCAATCATAGGGATTAAAGAACTGGTATCAACAAAGTTTACCCCACCGTTATTCGGTTGAGCATTTACCACTTGGCGTTTGCTGTTCAGTAGTATTAGGGTGGATGCCACACCTAGACCACGTAAGTTGATGTTAGAGGTACCGGCTGTGCCGTTTTGGGTAAAAGCATCCGGAGTATTTTCTGCCCCGGTATTGATAGTCAATGTTTGGGTGATATCACCAATACTTTTAGCACCAATGGCGTCGATGGCAACGCTGTCTACCACTGCTAATGGTGATGGTGATTCGAAGTTTTCACTACGCCTAACAAAACTACCCGTTACCATTATGCGTTCAACGCTGGCGCTTGCCTCTTCTTGTGCAACAGCGACATTACTAACCATAAGCAGTTGAGCAGAAATGGCTACTGCAACCGCGCTTAATTTAGTTTTTATATTCATTGTGTGTCCTCAATAGTTGAGCCATTAGTTATTAAATGTCAATCCGGCAGTTGGATCTATTTAAAAACGCTTTCATCAAGTATTTTCTTACATTTAATTCTAACAATATTGTTCTTTGCTAGGTACCCGATGTACAAAAATCCGGCACCAGTGACTGATAGTAGGGTGACCCACCCTGCATGTAAATAGATTGTTGATTATATGTGAATATCAGTTTTACTTATAATTAGTTGATTAAAGCAGAAAAATCAATAAAAGATGGTATTTTCTGCCCTAAGCTAAGGATACAAAACCCAGCTTAGTTAGGCGCCAACCAACAATAATAAGAAGATCCCTTTCATGGCTGGTTTTTCACGGTTTTGTATTTCAGCAAGGGTTTCAAAATAAAATAACTTACCGGATGCTTTTTGTTCCACCTTGAGCAAGGTCGACAAAAAGCGAATTTTATCATTGACTCGCACCGGCTCTAAAAAGCGAATTTTATCCACACCATAATTCAACATAGCGGGGTGCTGTGGATCAGCTTCAATGCTTTGGTAAAGAGAGTTGGGCATTAACGTCACCGAAAGATAGCCATGAGCAATAGTGCATCCGTAAGGACTTTCTGCAGCACAACGGTCCACGTCAACATGGATCCATTGATGATCATTAGTCGCTTGTGCAAACAAGTCGATATCTGCCTGCCTGATTTGCTGCCATTGGCCCGCGGCTAAGCTTTCATTCACACTGAGTTCTAATAATTTTTTAGTCATTCTCTGCCCTTAATCATGATATGAAGCCCTAGCCTAACAAGGAATTAGTTATCAATGTAATGAATATTTTGCATGTCATAACATTGATTAAATTAATGTTTAACGTATCCTTAACCCAGAAATAATGCTCTTTGGGAGAGGATCATCAATTTACATCGCATTGACTTAAATTTGTTTGCCGTCTTTGACGCAATATATACAGCGGGTAGCTTAACCAAAGCTGCCGATGTGCTATGTATCACTCAACCTGCTGTGAGCAATTCTTTGGCTCGCCTACGAGATATGTTAAACGATCCATTATTTGTCCGTACTGGACACAGTATGACACCCACACCTGTGGCGCAAAATATCATTGGACCGGCCCGTGAAGCGCTGGGCTTATTGCGTAGAAGTGTGCAAGAAAGTCATACCTTTGATCCCCTTAGTGCACAAAAAACCTTTCATTTTGCCGCCAGAGATTTATTAGAGGTCAGTATTATTCCCCGCCTATTAGGGCAGCTACAACAAAGCGCGCCTAATATATGTCTCACTAATTACGAAGTTGAACGTAAAAATATAGTCTCAGCTATGGCCAGTGGCAATCTCGATTTTTACGCTGATGCCTCTTCCTTTAGTGATCCACACTTGTGTAAACAAAAAATTGCTAATGACCGTTTTGTGGTGGTGGCACGTAAAAATCATCCCGCTTTGTCACAAGGCATGAATATGGACCAGTTTTTAAGTTTGGGACATATCAATGTCTCTCACAGAAAAACCGGTGCAGGTCCTATTGAAGTAGCCCTAGATAATATTGGTGAAAAACGCAAAGTGGTGATGCGTGGACAGCATTTTTTAACTATACCTAGTGCCATAGTCAAAAGTGATTTGATCGCTTGTTTACCTTATCACTTAGCCAAACACTACGAACTGTCCGTCTATGAATTACCCTTTGAATTGCCCCTGTTAGAATATTATTTATATTGGCATGTGAGTGCAGACTTGGACTATGCACATATTTGGATGCGTAAACAAATCGCTCAGGTGGCCCTAGCTTTGCACCCCAGCTAGATAAATAACAACAGTTCAGGGGTTGTACTGAGCTGTTGTCGAGGCACTACTGCTGTTAATGAGCAATAGTGCCTCAGCAAAATTCAATATCACCGCCACCAAGTCTGGTATAAGCCCACTAAGATCAGCATACAGCCTATAGCAGCAATATTAATTTAAAACTCACACTCGCCAGATCCACACTCTGATCCTCCTTAGACTCGGTCTCCCGTAAAGACACCACATAGGTCAAGGCTAGGCACATTAAGAACACTCAACCTATTCTGTCCATAAAGGATAATTGTGGCCAGAACACCGCAAAACCAATAGAAAATATGGCAGAGCTTAAGGCCGCCGACAAGGATCCCGCTGAAGTAGTGCGTTTCCAAAACATACCCAATAGAAATATCATAGTGATACCTGGCGAAAACCAAGCGGTAAATGACTGAATCTATTAAACGGCCTGCTCAGATTGACCTATCAAAGTTTGGGCCACACAAACCGCCACGATTAGGGACACAATAGTCGCTAAACGTTCCACATTCACATAATGATTTTCATGGTTTTTGTGGATTTAACAGGCGGTCAATATCCAGGGTGAAAATAGTCGATATGCTATGGGTCATAGAGGCTAAGGAAGGAAGAAATAATAGCCGCCACTAACGCAGTCAACACTAAGCCTTTAATACCCACAGACATCAATGACATCATGGTAGGATAGGCTTGGTCTGGCTTGTCAAGATGGGGAAACAATACCAAAGCGGCTATGCCGGGTAATATCACAATAATAGGTATCAATAATTTTAAGCCAGCAGCAAAGACAATGCCCTTAGCTTATTATTGTTAGCTAACTTGGGGGTTACTAACCAAGCATTGGCAATAGACCCCCCTAATGTCTTGAATTAGGTTGCACTTGAGTAAACGACTATAAAGCTTAAATCACTAGTCTGTTTGGCCAAGCTGGTGATGAAAATCTAGGGCTATGTTGCATATTCTGCCTTTGACTAGCGAACTATAGCTGCAGATTTGATTTGTGCCCACATCATATCATTGGTTTTAATGGCCAACTCTTGCACTGACTTTTTGCTGATCCGCGCCAGCAAGTCCACCCCACCCGCATTCAACTTAATCAAACACGTAGCCTTTGATTTATCTGTGCTTATGGCTATGACTTGCACAGGCAACACATTAAGAATACTGCTACCTGCACAGGGTTTAAGGGTTAAGCTTACATCACTGGCCAGTATGCGTAATCGTTTGGAGCTATGCTCAGCCTCCCCAGTATCGGGTAACCACAGTTGTGCGCTGCCAAATGTCACACGCATTAAATGCCACTGGGGATCGCGCTGCACAACGCGGCACTCAATAATAGCACCGGTCTCATTGCCTACACCAAAAGGCCCATTTAATTGCGCACACAAGTGCGTCATGGAATGATTAGCCACTACCTTGCCTTGCTCTAACACCAGTGCATGATCGGCTAAACTTAGCACTTCGTCTACCGAGTGACTGACATATAAAATAGGCAGATTAAAATCACAGCCTAAGCGCTCTATATAAGGTAATAATTGTTGTTTTCTGGCCGTATCTAAGGAAGCCAAAGGTTCATCCATCAGCAGCAGTCGTGGTTTTATCAATAAGGCTCTGGCAATGGCCACTCTTTGCCGCTCTCCCCCAGATAAGTTTTCTGGTAAACGTGGCAACAAAGCCTCGATACCCATGATGTCCACCACTTGCTCAAACAGCCCCAAATCCTGACGACTACCAGATCGCTTTATGGCATATTGTAAATTGCCCATTACGCTTAAGTGTCCAAATAGACTGGCCTCTTGAAAGACAAAACCTATGGGCCTTTTGTGGGTAGGGACAAAACTAGTGGCATTCTGCCAGACCTGATCTTGTACCTGTAAATGACCAAACTGCGCTTTTTCGAGGCCGGCAATACACCTTAGTAATGAGGTTTTCCCTGAGCCTGACGGACCAAAAATGGCGGTGATCCCTTGAGCCGGAAGCTGTGTATCAACGTCTAATATAAAGCCTTTGTTTGCGGCATCGGCGTAGCATAATTTGAACCGCGCCAAAATAGCCGCAGGGCCGATGTCTGAGATCTTCAAGAACGCTTACCAAAGGTCATAAACAAAGGTCTACCTTTGCGCTGCAAGCTATACAGAGCAAGCAATACCACAAAACAAAAGACTAACATACTACCAGACAAAGCATGGGCTTGTGCGTACTCTAAAGCCTCAACATGATCGTATATTTGTACCGATACCACCTTTGTCTCGCCGGGTATATTGCCACCTATCATCAACACAATGCCAAACTCTCCCACTGTATGGGCAAAGCCCAGAATAGCGGCAGTGATAAAACCGGGTTTAGCCAAAGGCAATACCACGGTAAAGAATTGATCCCAAGGACTGGCACCCAAGGTAGCAGCGACTTCCATGGGTCTGTCACCTAAGGCCTCCATTGCATTTTGTATGGGCTGGATGACAAAAGGCATAGAATAGATCATTGAAGCCACCACTAAGCCCCAAAACGTAAAAGCCAAGGTGCCTAAACCTAGTGTTTGAGTCAACTGGCCGACCGGGCCGTTAGGGCCCATTGCGATCAAGAGATAGAAACCCAAAACGGTAGGCGGAAGCACTAAAGGTAGCGCCACTATTGCACCTATAGGCCCCTTCAGCCAAGATCGGGTTCTGGCTAACCACCAGGCGATAGGAGTGCCTACAATGAGTAACAAAAGGGTCACTGTGGTGGCTAGCCGCAATGTCAGCCAGATTGCCGCCATATCGCCATCCGATAAACTCATGATGGCTTATGCACTAGGGTGTTTGTGGCAATGCTATAACCTGCGGTTTTAATGATCTGTTGCGCTTTGGGGCTGCGCACAAATGCCATAAAATCTTTTGCTCCTTTGCTGGCAGAGCCTGAATTTAATAACAGCGCATCTTGCTTGATAGGCTGATGCATATGCTCGGGAATTAACCATTTCGACCCGCCGCGAGCACTGTGCTTCCCCAGCAACTGCGACAACGCAACAAAACCAAGCTGGGCATTTTGTGAATCGACAAATTGCAAAGTCTGAGAGATATTTTCTCCTTGCACCCATTTTTTTTGTGTGGCGCGCACTAATTGATGTCTTGCTAACACTTCATAAGCCGCCATACCATAAGGAGCAAATCTTGGGTTGGCCAAGGCTAACTTCTTAAAACGCCCCTGTTGTAATATGCTCAGTCCATCGTCGATAAAATCAGGTATAGCTGACCACAGCGCCAGCCTACCAATCGCATAAGTAAAGCGGCTTGCAACCACAGCCAAACCTTGTTCCTCTAAAAGCATAGGTTTTAGCTGGTCCGCAGAAAAAAATAATTGAAAAGGCGCACCTTGGGTAATTTGAGCATACAATTTACCCGAGGATCCAAAAGATAGGATAACCTTTTGCTCTGAGCTTTTTTCGAACTCTAACACTAAGGTTTGCATGGTATGGGTGAAATTCGAGGCAACAGCAATATGTATCGGCTGTGCTGTGAGGCGACAACAGAAACCCATTAACATAAGGCCCAACAACCCTTTAGCGATATTCATATTGATTGGCACACTATGCTTACTATTTTGCGGTTAATCTGCATGTTCATAAAACTTATATTGGCCTATGGATGATTGGGCCACAAGGGCAGTTTTTTCTAGACTTAGACTAAGGTATCAAGCATTTTAAGTCTGCCAAATTAATCAGACCTATTTACTGTGGTTGCAAATAGGCGATGTCATCTTCATCATCCAGACCAAAATCATAGCCTCCTTCAAAATCACCTAATAATTCATTACTAACATTCACCGACAACTCTAATATCTCTTGCATATAAAGGCTCAAATCTTGTTGTGCTGCGACAATTTTTTTGAACTCAGTAAATTCTAATAATGCCATGTTTTCTAAAAATATTTGCGTCGACTGGGGCAGACTCGCCTTTAACAGCTCAGCACTGTGGTTAATCTTACTTTGCACCACTGATAGATCTTCGCGCTTTAGATACTCAATCAAATCTGTGTATAGCTGTGATGTAAAGATCTTACGGCTAGAGTCCAGCAGCAATAGACCCAGGGCAGAATTGAGTAGTTTTTGTAACTCAAAAATTAAATAGTCTTCATCTGTCTCAGGCAGCACTGCCGAGGCCGCATATAAACCTGACAAGCTATTGTGCACCTCCACCAGGGTTCGGCTTTTCTTGCCGTTAGTGACCAAATCAGCATGCACTAGGCTAATATCCGAGGTGTCGTTGGCAGCTAACGCATAAATAGACAGGTCTATTTTCTTAAAATATTCGGCAGAAATTGTTTTCAATTCGGCATATTTTGCCCAACCCGCTCTAAAACAATAAACAATACCTTGGCTTTGAATGATGTGTTGGGCTTTTACACTATTATTTCCACACTGACTTATCAGGCCTAAATTAATGATCCCTAACACTATTTCACAGGCTTTTTTAATATGATCGGCATAAATAACCGATAGGTGATCGGCCGCTATCCGTAACGACATATCTGACAACTGATCCTGGGTCTTACGCATAAATTCCGCAGAAAAACTGCCGTCATCCACACCATCTTTTAAGACCAGCAGTACTAAGGGTTTGTTCCGTAACTGGGCGAGTTTCATCAGTGCGTCCTATAAGGGGGCAAACATATCATCAGTATCCATTTCAACCGCACTGACTCGTTGTTTGCTGGCATTGTGTTTTAATGCCTTTTCAATATTATCTAAACTGCCGTTGGTACTAACCGCCATCACTTCTCTGAATGCTTCTTCATCTAAGGTTTTGATTTTAAATAATAATTCTTCAATACTGCCAGACACTTGCTCTTCGTCATACTCTAGCTCAGAAAAATCATGGCCCACAAAAGGTAAAGACAAATACAACAAACCAAAATCGTCTTCGACTATCGCCTTGAGTATCTGCTGTTGATTTTCATCATCATCGTTAGACAGAAATATTTGAGCTAACAGACTATGGGCCTCAGTTTGTGCACAAAACACCGAATCTTCATCCATGTTTTGCCAATACAAAGGCTCAACATTTAATAACTTCTTAATTGACTCAGCGTCCATCAACCAAGTGGCGATGGAAGGAATAGTCGCATCATGCTCTCGTACGATTTTTGCTACCGTTAAGATATCCATTTCAGCAAAGACCGCCAACATCGCATTATCACCCTGCTCTGCCGCGATTTTTTCTAATGAGGTACCTGCTTGTCTACCACTGTGTTGTGCTTCTTCAATAATATTAGAAGCAAGGGCTATTGCATTTGTAGTCAAGTAAACCTCCTCAAAAATTTAATATTGTTCATCATAATCATCACCGTCATACACTTGGTTAGTATCTTCTTGAGCATACTCATCAGCAGGCAAAGGCGTGGCGTCGTAAATATTATAAAAGTGAATTAACAACACAGCAGTTTTTAAATCCTGTTCGGAATGTGTCATAAGGTCGGTAATAGTGGCTCTTGCATCGGCATGGACCCCCACATAAGGTTTGATCTCTTGCCAAGGTGGATTGTGGGCTAAATTGAGCAAGGCCAAGTTTTTTGAATCGATCCTTAAGCTTCTAGTCATGGCCATGGCCAATTGGTCCACCAGCCCCTTAAATATTTTACTATCGGCCGCTAATTGCTGAGTTAACACCTTGAGGTAGTTTGCCAATAAATCTGGGTTCTCGGGATCAGTTAAAGACTGCATATTTTCTAAGTACATAGAAAAGTCGTCTGCTAAGTAAGCAGGTATACTGGTATCAGATTGCATTACTTTGTTTATTCCTACAATAAGGCATTGTGCCAAAATGAGTCCGCTATCTCACGTGGATCAGTAATAACGGTATAGTGACTTTTGATATATAAAGAGCGTTGTTTGGGATCAGATATTACATCATAAGCTTGTTGAATAAGTTGAAATTTTTCTTTTGCTTCTAGTGCATCGTTCCTATCTGGGTGGTATTGATTAGCGAGTCTGCGGTACGCTTTTTTAATTTCTGTAGTGGTAGAGGTTCTAGTCACAGCTAACAATTCAAAATGATCCATAAGTTAATCTCTCCCCCTTCATCTTACTCAGCCACAAGTGGCGTTATGCTCTCGAATTAGCATATTACCTAAACCCCGCCCTGTTTAACAATAATCTATTCACATTATCCCCATTAAATGCTTTATCAGTCGGTTATTTTAGCCATTTACTGGCTAATTGACGTTTAACTCACAATGGCTGATCTAAAAGCTTGAGCCTACCCGGCTTAAAAATTCAATTTCGCTAGGACTTGATTGACGACCTAATATGTTGTTTCTGTGGGGATAACGGCCAAAACGTCGAATAATTTCGTGGTGTCTTTTTTCAAATTCGTAAGTCGACTCTGAGGTGTGTCGTCGAAATGACATGTCCGCTGCGGCATGAATGGCCAGTGATTCACTGTGCATTAAAGGCATGTATAAAAAACTTCGTTGTACTTCGCTTAATTCACTATCGGCGTCCATTAAGATGGCTTCTTGCGCTAGAGCAAGGGCCAATTGATCATTAACAAAAGCCTCGGGCTTATCTCGATAGATATTTCGTGAAAACTGATCTAATACTATGATCTCCGCTAGCCGCCCTTGTGCCGTTATCCTCCATTCAAAGAGTTCACATCGCTTAGCTGCACAATGAATACTAGCAAATTTTTGTTCGATAAGCGCATCAAACGCCTGATCTTTACTCCACCAATTGTTATGCTCAATCTCATCAAACCAGAATGAAAGTATATCCATGTATACCATTTTACGCTCCTTGCAAGGCTCTAAGCTATTAACCTTATTATAGGATCTTATCTTAACAACGTATCTATAGCATAATCGCTGAGACTATTATAATTACTTGGCCTGAGGACTTTGCACATGGTCTTGCAATAACTTGGCCCACTTTCCATTGTAACCATGCACATTTATAGTCATTTGCTGTTGCTGATCGAGCAATATTTTACGCTCATTGGCCCAAGCAAATATACCACCGTAAAGATTATGCACATTACTGTAACCTGCAGAAAGCAGCTGTTCGGCAATTTTTTCGCTACGCACCCCAATAGAGCAATAGACCACTAACTTAGAATCTTTATGGATACCCGCCAACTGCCCCAAAGAAAAATCTTCGTACCCCACCCATTTAGCACCCGGCAGATGACTGACTTCGTACTCTTGTCTTTCCCGACTGTCGAGCAATATAATCTCAGGATCCTCTGCTAGTGCTTGGAATAATTGCTGGGTCGCTATCACAGGTACTGTGCCCCTTAGCCATTTATCTAAGGCCAGATCAATGGCATCATCTTGCGCCATAACACTGCCATTGATTAACATCAGCAATGGATAAATCAATAACTTGCCCATAAATTCCACCTAAATAAAGCCAAAATAAAGTGTATAGGAACAATAGTATCGCTCCCGGCACAAATATCAAGATGCTATCCGTGCTTTAGATGCCGCCACTGGTGTCAGGAGCAGTAGCTGCAAGGGGGCGAGATCCCATAAGGTGACGTTGTCGTTAAGAGTGTTGTCTTTTGTGAACATTATGGCAACCGGCTTAATTTCTTGCAGAGGTAGCCCCCAATGGCGTTGCTATCACTAGCGGCCTGCTTGAATGGGCACTTGATAGGCTTGGGTGCCCCACAAAGGCACAGTAGACAGACTATGTTTAAAGCTACCTGAGGTTTCCTTGGTAGAATAAGACACATACATCAGAGTTTGCCTTTGTTGATCAAATATTCTGCGTATCTTCATGCTCTTAAAAAAGATGCTTTTTGATTTTTTAAACACCACTTCGCCGGATTTTGATTTATCAATGGCATTGATCATCGCCACACTGATTTCACCGGTTTGCCGACAGGCAATAGAGCTATCCGAAGGATCCGACAGACTCAAGTCTGCTTCGATACTGGCCACATGACAGGTCACCCCCGACACTAGTGGATCAACTAGGGTATTGAGCTTAATGTCTTGGGTGGTAAAAACACCCAGAGAAATGTCTCCTACTTCATTATTATCACAGGCCGATAACAAACAGACTAAAACGGTCGCTAAAACGATGGGATATTTCATGTACTGACTCCGATGAACAAAGGTTAATGCCTACTTTGGCAACCACTATAAACAAATCATCCCCCAGAGAAAATATTTTGTGTCTAGCATTGAACTTTTCACCTCAAATAGCCCCTTACTATGCGACAGCCTAGTGAACTGTCACTCCCTGGGCCGCAAATTATGGTGACATATTCGCGGCTTTTTATTTTTAGTCACCCTTACCTGCACTCAATAATAGCCCCGCATTGCCAATAACTTAGACAGAAGACCATCAGTGCTTTGTCCCTAAGTCAATTATTTGATCCTTGTTATAAATGAATGTATTCCCATGCATAGCTGATGATCTAAGATTAAGGCTTAATAATTGTCGGTGCTCACACCTTGTATAGCGCAAACATAACAAGAGGATAGATAGTAAGTGAAATTTTTGACTAGCCAGCCAAATTTGTGGGGCTGTTCTGGATAAACATTCTGTTGTTCTCTTTAGTATCCTCAAGCTGCCATGCCAAGGACCGAACCATTGTTCTCAGCCAGATCACCGACAGCCTAGAGATCAATCAAGGTTTGTCTTTGAGGAGCAAGCCCCCTAACCAATGTGGAAAGACTGCGCAAAACACTGCAGGCTGCCACTACATCCTATAAAGATCAGCAGATAAAACAGACTATTAGTATTGGTTTGGCCTCCAATCTTCGCAGATCGAAATATAGACTTCGAACAGCGTTTTAACCACCCAGATGCAGCGCTCTAAGTGGCAAAGAGCCATGGCCGCAATCTAAGCAGATTGCTATTGAGGCGAGTCATTTTCATATTCCCCATAGTTGCTTTAATAGAAACCCGACCTGGCAAGATGGCCTAGCGGTTCTAATCATAGACCACTGTAGGGGTATTCCAATTAGATAATAGCCAGCGGACTAGTAAATTGTAGGTAAAATCAACAATCAGGCTGCCTATATGCTTAAAAATACTGTATATTCCGCCCTCGCTTTTACTGGTGCACAGGTATTGATATGAAGTTTTTAAATTTAGGCTTAGCCAAAGAGATCCAACAAGCAATTGATGCCTGTGGTTACATACAAATGACGCCTGTGCAAGAGCAAGCCATAGTGCCTGCTCGTCGTGGTAAAGATCTACTGGTAAATGCTCAAACTGGCACCGGCAAAACCGCCGCCTTTGCCTTGCCCATACTGCAGCAAATGCTAGATAAGCCTAAAGCTTCAATAGCAGGCAGTCCAAGAGCCCTCATTTTAACGCCTACTAGAGAGTTAGCAGAGCAGTTAGCCAATAGTTTCTGTGACTACGCCCGGTTTTTAGACCTGACAATTACTGCCGTATATGGTGGGGTCAAAATGGGCGGACAAGCCAATAAGCTAAAAGCCGGAGTCGACATATTGATTGCGACCCCAGGGCGTCTATTAGAGCATCTCGCCCTGAGCAACGTGAATCTAGCGAACAGCGAATTTGTGGTACTAGACGAAGCGGATAGAATGCTGGATATGGGCTTTATTGCCGATGTGCAAAATCTTTTACAATATGCTCCAAAGAAACGCCAAACCTTATTGTTTTCAGCCACCACTTCACCTGCCGTTAACGAATTATCCCACAAGGTGCTGAATAATCATCAGGTGATCAGGGTCAATAAAATTAACGCGACCGCGGATACTGTCTCCCATGTCATGTATCCAGTAGAAGAGTCCAGAAAAATTGAACTCTTTAAAGTCTTATTAAAAGAGCAGAACTGGTTTCAAATATTGGTATTCACCAGCACCAAAGACCAAGCCGATCATCTGATGGCGGCCTTGAAAACCAGCAAAATTGACGCTGCTGTGTGCCATGGAGATAAAAGCCAAGGATCACGACGCAGAGCCATTGCCGACTTCAAATCCGCAAAAATACAAGTGTTGATCGCCACAGAAGTAGCGGCTAGAGGCTTGGATATTCAAGGCCTAGATTACGTTTTGAACTACAATCTGCCCTACTTACCTGAAGACTATGTGCACCGTATAGGCAGAACAGGCCGCGCCGGCAATTCAGGTTATGCCATTTCATTTGTGAGTCGCGAAGAAGAAAACACCGTTGCCCGTATCGAGCGCTTGATCGGTGCCAAAATACAGCGCTTAACTAAAACAGGTTTTGAGGTAAGCAACAGAATAAGCCTGTTAAAAAGTGTCTCTAAAAAGTCCCATAATGTCCGCAGTAACAAAACCACTGCCACCCAAATAAGCCATGAGAAATCTGCAGCTCACAAACCTAAGAAAATAAAGTCCCGGGTGAGTAAAGCGGGCACCAAGGCAAAGTCACCTCGCTAAGCTTATGATCCCCTGGACCCCACTCGGCAGCGCACAGATCCCCAAGGATGGTGGCGAACTAACGCTTTGCCAACGGGGTGATGAATTCTCCATAAAGTTCTCAGGCAAACATGGCAAGTCCATGAACAGCCGTGTGGATAATGGCGAGAAAGTTCTGGCCCAGTTAGGTTGCGCTCATATTAAACCCCACCTCGACGCACGAATTTTAGTGGCCGGCTTAGGCATGGGTTATACCTTAGCAGGGGCACTAAAAGCGGTGAATGCTCAGTCCCAGGTGACTGTTGTAGAATTAATACCTGAGATGGTTGAATGGCATAAAGGACCCCTAGGCCAGTGCGCGGGTAAGCCATTACAAGACTTGCGAACTCAAATACAGATTGGCCAGCTCAAAGAATTGTTGATGTTAAGACAACCTGCATTCGATGGGATCCTACTGACCCTCGACAACAGCCCCAAGGGACTTTTACAATTAGATAATCATTGGCTTTATTCGGTAGAAGGACTAAAAGATAGTTATGACACCTTATATGCCAATGGAACTTTAGCCATATGTTGTGCAGGACCTGACCCTGTCTTGAGCCGCCGCTTGAAAGAAATAGGCTTTAGAGTCGATACACGCCCTGTGCAAGCGGGTTCGAGCAGAGGCAGTCGCCCGACTATCTTCCTAGCCAAGAAACGTTAGAAATAGGTTAAATCCATAAGGCAAAATATGTCATTTTCATCATTGCAATTATCACCGCTCATTCTCAAAGCATTAACTGAGTTAGATTATACTCATCCAACCCCTATCCAAGAAAAAGCCATTCCGGTTATTTTATCTGGTAACAACCTGATTGCTGCTGCGCAAACTGGCACCGGCAAAACCGCCAGTTTTGTATTACCTATTTTGCAACGACTCAATAGGGATATTAAACCACGAGGCAAACGTGTTCGGGCGCTTATTCTTGTGCCCACCAGAGAGCTGGCGGTACAGGTTGAAAAAAATGTTGCAGTATACGGCCAATATACACCGCTTAGTTCAATGGCCATGTATGGAGGCGTTGATATTGCGGATCAAAAACAACGGCTAATTTGGGGTGTAGATATACTGATTGCTACGCCGGGTCGACTGTTAGATTTAGCCCATCAACGGGCATTACACTTTGATGAACTTGAGATATTGGTATTAGATGAAGCCGATAGAATGCTCGATATGGGCTTTATTGGCGACATTAATAAAATTATGGAAAGGCTGCCAGAACAACGTCAAAACTTGCTGTTTTCTGCCACTATTTCTGATCAAGTGCGGGCCTTAGCTAAACGCTCTATCAACAAGCCAGTTGAAATATCCATTAAACAACACTCAGGCTCAACACCGAAGATTGAGCAATGGCTGGTCACTGTTGATAAAGGCAATAAGTCAGCATTATTGAGTCATCTCATAAAAGAACAAGAATGGGATCAAGCCTTGATCTTTATTGAAACCAAACAAGGTGCTGCCAAGTTAGTCAGCCAATTAGAAAAACGTGGGATCCCGGTAGAGTGTATTCACGGTGACAGAACCCAAGCCACACGAGAAAAACTATTGACGGACTTTAAGTCTGGCAAAATTCAATTTTTGATCGCCACAGGGGTCGCTGCCCGTGGTCTGGATATACAAAATCTATCACGTGTGGTGAATTATGACGTGCCTGATCAGGTTGAAGATTATATTCATAGGATCGGCCGAACAGGCCGAGCCGGTGCTTCAGGCGAAGCCATTTCATTTGTGGCCAAGGATAACTTTAGAAACCTCTGTGCCATCGAAAGCCATCTTGGCCATGTGATCACCAGAAGAACCTTTGCAGGCTTTGACGTCAAGAAGACAGTGCCGATTTCCATTCTCAATTATGTGCCTAAAAATAAAAGAACATAAGGTTATCAAGCACCTAAAATATGGATAAAAGTGACGACTGAATGTGCAGTCATAACACTGGCGAAACCAAGTCCGCCCAGCAACAATAAACCGAGAGGATAAAAGGGATAACGGCAATATTGTGCTGCACGCTCTAGCCAAAATACACGGTTTTGGTTTAGACCCGTTTGACGTTGAAAAATGAGGCAATTACGTCTACGCTCAAATATCACTCAATTGATTTTTATATCAGTATCAAGGTTATGCGATTCAAACCCAAGCTACGGACTAATATCATCTATGCCCTGCCCTTACTTATCCATAAATAGCACAAGCCTAGCAGGCCCTAGATGCCACTAGGGCCGCTACCTAACCTAGGGCATGCCCGCGCTCGGCAGACCTATGCCTCGGTGTTTGGGGTATTTCGGCTAAAGGATAAGAGGGGTCAAGAGATAATCATTGGCAACAGGCGTGCACGAGCCCTGTTGGCGATGCTCTGTTTGCTGCCAGATGAGCCACTTGAGCGGGACTTTGTTAGTCGAGTGTTGTGGCCAGGACGTTTTAAAGCTCAGGCTAAAGCCAGTTTACGCCAATGCTTGCTGGCACTGGGCAAGGTACTTGCCTCAATTGACGATAAAGCATTGGTGGTGACTCGTACTCAGATATGCCTTTCTGCAAACGCTATACCCACTGACTTGTTTTGCCTCGAACATGATTTAGCTCAAGGTCATTATGGGGGAGTGTCTGAGCAACTCACTACTATTGGGGCGAGGCCCTTACTCGATCAATTAAGCTTTGGTGAAGAATTTAAAATCTGGCTAAGCATAAATAGCACCCAGATCGAACAACGCTTAAAAACAGCCGCATTGCTTGGGCTATCCTCACTGCAAGCAACAGGAACTACAATTGAATACCAACGCTTACTAGACGCCTGGCAGTTACGTTGCCCAGACACCCAAAGCGGGTCAAGGCGGATTATGAAAGCACCAAAAAATAAGATTGCGGTTTTAGCCTTCTCAACTCTAGAGCAAGACAATTATTTTGCAGAGGGCATGGTGGATGAAATCATCACCATGCTTGGGCAAGTCCCTGCGCTTTTGGTAGCCGGGCGTAGTGCTTCCTTGGGTTTAAAAAACAATCAACGTTCTTCAGTTGAAATTGCCCAAATACTGGGTATGTCACATTTAGTTGAGGGTTCGGTGCAGCGCCAACATAATGAAGTACGTATTAACGTGCGGCTAATCGACGGTAGCACTGGGTTTGAAACCTGGGGCAATAGTTACAAAGGCACAATAGAGGATGTTTTTGTATTACAAGAACGGGTAGCAGGGGCCGTGGCACAGGGACTGAGTTGTGCTTTAGGCTTGGCGTTGGCGATCCCAAAATATAAGGAGATGACATAACACCAACAAGCCTATGATCTGTATATGCAAGGTCCAGAGCTAACAAAACCAATAGTTGGCGAGGGAGTATTAGAGACTGCTGATGCACTCCTAGAGCAGGCCATAAGGATTGCCCCCCAGTTTGCACAATGCAGAACCGCACGGGCCGAAACTAATGCTTAGGTTTGCGTCTTTGCCCCTAGCCAGACAAGTTGTCTTACATTGAGCGTATGGCCAAATGTGCAAATAAGGTCATCAAATTGTTGCCTAATTAGGGTCATGCATTAGATCCAGATCTAATGACCTTTGCCGAAAGAACCAATCTGCTTTATGGGAAAATACTCTTGGCCCGATCTGCTGCCCGAACCCTTGGGGGCTATTGATCAAGACACACAAAAATAACGCTTTATTGACGATAAATTAACGTTAGCCTCATTGACCCATCCGCCCCCTTTACTTCATCCTAATTATCCTATCAACGCCTAAATATTGAGCTCTGAATAGATCCCCAATTTGGGTTGGCGTTTGTAGCCAATAAAACCTTATTTCTATTAAAGATAAACCCACCATCAGTGATATAAAAAGGAAGGGAAAAGATGAAATCAGTCAAAACAGCAGTTTTCGCCGCCACTGTCTTAGTGTTTGCATCAACAGCAGCGCTAGCAAAAGACTCAAGCTATAGCTACGGCAGTGTTTGGGAAGCTCATGGCATTAAAGTTAAGTCGGGACAATTTGAAAACTACATGGATCATCTGGCAAATAGTTGGAAGCAAAGCTACGAGCTTGGTAAATCCGAGGGCTATGTGCTGGACTACCATGTACTGGCCAGCACCCATCCTCGCGAAGGAGAAGCAGATTTAGTGTTAGTCGTTGAATTTAAAGATTTTGTGACCACTGCCCAACGGAAGTCAGTGTGGGAAAAAATACAGAAAGAGATGTCAACCAATGACCGTAAATCGGACAAAGAGTACGGTGATCGCGAAGTTATGCGCCAATCACTCAGCTCCAGTCAGTATCAAGAACTCAATTTAAATTAAGGGGTCATAAAAGCGGGGAATATTCAAGTCTATGACAAAGTGAATCAAAGCCACAGCTACTTGGTTTAATCCCTGCTGGACTAAGTAATAATGAGCGGGGTTATGCCCCAATCAGTATTGACTAGGTGCAAACCAATACTAGCCAGATTGAGTAAGCTAATACCACCCATCACAAAATAAACAGAACACAGCACCATTAAGCTGCAGTTTTGTGTTTTTTGCGGATAAGGTCGCGGCTCCCTAGCCTAAAAAATCAAAGGGGATTGTGGCGTCTCCTTTGCTGTTTTTTACGACGCCGTTTAATTAGGTGTCTGGTGACCAGAACAAAGAGCACCAGTGTGCCTAGGATCAAGACTAATAAGCCCAGCGGCAGAAATAGACTCTCATGGAGTAAGCCACTTTCATCAACGTATTGATAAAATCTATTTTCTATTATGAGTAAAGCGCTTCCAAGGAAGAGCAAAAACAGCGCTGTCACTAGATGTTTATATTTCATCAAATCGCTCACATAAGGCCGAGTAAAAGATAACATACAGTTTGCTTATGATAAGCGTAGCCTGCCACATGATATCTTTGCTGCTGGAGCCTCTGGTGATGAATGGTAGGTTCTATTTGCTGTGATTTTGGCTAGACCTTTAGTGGTTCTATCAATTGACCACATATACCTATTAAGACAGCCTAACCAACCAGAATAAAAACTAATATAAAACCAGTAATAGATCAGCCTAAACTCCACCAAAAGGTTTTAATAATATTTGAATCATGATCTTCAAAGATGGTTCCTACCGCGTCCCTCTTTTTTATCATTGCCCAAATAGCACCGATGAACCAAAACAACCCAGTCAATAAACCTACAACCACCGAGCATAAGCTAACAGTGCATTGAGGTTCACAACAATCTGAATAAACAGCAAGATGCCCTGTTTACCCCCGAGCTTGTGACTACATTAAATTTTAGCCCTATCATCTAAGCTAGTGCAATATTGGCTATTTATCCATGTTCTGTGTTTCTCGGCTGAGGCAGCACCGTCAATTTCAGTGTTAAGGCATAGGTCAGGGGGAGGGATCAGCAAGTCTGTATCACCACAGCTCGCTTTTTAGTGTAAAGCTTAAAAGCAGAAGGATAACAGCAGGTTCACTGGCAGTGGGCTAGCGCCACATGGCTGCTTGCCGGATTGAGCTGAGTTGCCTCAACATGGGCTGCTAGTTAATGGCAATACATGCCCGCCACCTGAGCAATCACTAGCCACCGGCAAGAAAATGTTTAATGGCATCTTTATAGTTGCGGCTTACCTTGATCCGTTCAAATTCTCCCAACAACAAGAAAAATTCACCTTTGGTATGGGGGATCACTTTATTGATAAAATTAAGATTGACTATGGTTGACCTATGCACCCGCTTGAAAATTTGGTCGTCCAACTCCCCTAATAACTCTTTAAGGGTGCTACGTTTGATATGGGTCTGCCCTTTGGCATGCAAACAGACATAATCTCCCGCCGCATCCACCCATTCTATTTCTGATTGTTTTAATATGGTGATCTCGTCGCGATCTTTAATCACCACTTTAGGCTCAGCCACGGTATTGATAAGTTGGGCGACGGCTTTGGGTTGCTGACCAGAAGCCCCTTGCCCATTTTGTTGCTCTTGTTGCTTGATAGTATCTATCGCCCCAAGTATTTTGGGTTTATTGCCACTATGGTCGTTCAAGGCTAAGCGCTCAAATGCACGCTGTACCGCTCGTTTAATTCGCTCGTCATCAATGGGTTTAAGAATGTAATCCACAGCGTGCACATCAAAGGCATCTACCGCATATTGCTCATAGGCAGTGGTAAACACAATTAAGGGTAAAATATCGCTCTGTAAGCTTTTAACCACATCAAAACCATTTAAGCCAGGCATTTGAATATCCATAAATATTAAATCTGGCGCCAGATCCATAGTCGCGGCTATAGCTTCTCGACCATTTTTACACTCACCAATAATCTCAATCTCATGAATTTTATTTAATTTCGCTCGCAACACTTGTAAAGCTAAGGGTTCATCATCCACTATTAAGGTCTTTAACCTATTCACTTTATAGCCTCGCTCGGTGCATTTATGGCGTTAGGAGCAGCAACCTTATCCTGATTGTCTGCAAGATATTCACAAGGTATGTTAATGGTGGTTTTTAAGCCGCCTGAGGGTAATAGTTGTAGATTGACTGAAAAGCTTTCTTCATACAATGCTTTAAGACGTTCATTGGTATTACGCAACCCGACTCCTCGGCCTTTTGAGCTTTCTATTTTACTCTTCGCCACTTTACTGCCACAACCGGTATCACTCAACTGTATTTCTAGTGTTGAGTGCTTGATCTTTGCTAACAATTGAATGGTGCCGCCCGCTTCATTTTGGGCAATAGCATGTTTCATAGAGTTTTCAATGATGGGTTGTAACAACAAACTTGGCACCAAAGCTGATTTGGCCTCATCCGATATCTGAAAATCTAGGGTTAATCTGTCACCAAAACGGGTTTTCTCAATCTCTAGGTATAAATTTAAGGCTTTAACTTCGTTTTCTAGGGTGATCTTGGTATCTGGATTGTTATCTAAAGAATGGCGCAAGAAGCGACTGAGCTGCACAGTCATATTTTGCGCTTTTTCTGATTCTTGTACTTCTATGAGGGAATTAATCGCATTTAAGGTATTACATAAAAAATGTGGATTCAGCTGATAGCGTAACATTTTGATTTGTGCATCCCGAGCTATGGTTTGTGCTCTCATACGTTTGAGTTGTTCTTCCCGTGTTTGAGCCTCGGCAACTAGCATGATCCTGTGTTTAGCTTGTAACAGCTGGTAATAACGGATCCCATGAAATAGTCCAGTCCAGCACAAGAAGATAAAGATACTGGCAAAATACCAACCTCCGAACTCACTCCATTCAGAGCTAATTTGAGTTAATTGGATAAAGGCTTCTATTCTGGCCATGGTCCAAATAAAGGCCACTATCAGTACCAACAACAAACCAAGACTTGCCCTATAGAGGATGGGCTTAGTCCATATGCCCATAAAAACCCAATACATAATCAAGGTAAAAAATAAGCCCATCAGCGCTTGCAGTAGAATATGCGCAATATGTATCCAACCGTAAGGTCCGTACCATAAGGTTAAGGACAAAAAACTAAATACACTAACAAATGCCCAAAAACTAGCTTGTAGCAACCAATATTGGTATTTTGAATTCTGTGTAATCGAGCTTTGAAATATTTGTAACCGGCTATGTGACATAAGCTCCCTTTGAAACCAAACATTATCCCGTGATAATATGATTTCAGTGTACACAAGCTAATAAAAGTGAGCTACTAGTTCAGTCCGCTCTAGCGCAACATACATCCCTCTGACCGCAATTAATGTTAGTGCGTAACCTAATTAGTCTAGGTTGGGAGGCTGTACATAATAAATAATCTTTTTTGGGGTATAAACCAGCCAACATGAATACTAATCAATCTAGCTCACTATTTTACGTTTTTTATGTCTCTCTTATTGTTGCTCTTGGGGGCTTTCTGATGGGCTTTGATGCATCGGTAATTTCCGGTGTGATTAAGTTTATTGAACCTGAATTTAATCTTTCAAAGATCCAAATAGGTTGGGCTGTAGCTTCCCTATCCCTTACCGCGACTTTTGCGATGATGGTAGCAGGACCATTAAGCGATAAATTTGGCCGAAAAATCATTTTAAAATGGGCCGCGTGCCTGTTCTTTTTATCTGCCATTGGCTCTGCCTTTGCACCAGATTTCACCTTTTTGGTTATCGCCCGTATGTTAGGCGGCTTAGGAGTAGGTGCGGCATTGATCATTGCCCCTATGTATATCGCTGAAATTGGCCCCGCTAAATACCGCGGACGTATGGTTTCACTCAATCAGTTAAACATTGTGATTGGTATCTCTGTGGCCTTTTTCACTAATTTTTTAATCTTAAGAGCGGCGAATTCTGATGCCGCTTGGGTGCAAACCTTGGGTTTCGCACAATGGAATTGGCGCTGGATGTTAGGCGTTGAAGCCATACCGGCATTACTATATTTTTGCTGTCTGTTTTTAGTCCCAGAGAGCCCACGCTGGCTGATGCTTAAAGGACGTACCCAAGAGGCTTACAAAGTGCTAGTCAAAGCCATGGGTAAAGAACAAGCAGAGCAGGAAGTGGCCCTGATCAGCGCCAGCTTAGAACAAAGCAGCAATCAAACTAAAGGCTCTATATTAGACTTGTTAAAGCCTTCTATGCGCTTAGTCATGATAGTGGGGATTTCCATTGCGGTATTACAACAAATAACCGGCATCAATGCGGTATTCTTTTATGCCCCGATGATCTTTGAACAAACCGGTTTGGGAACAGATGCAGCCTTTATGCAAGCCATATTGGTGGGCTTAATCAATGTGGTCTTTACCTTAATCGCTATCGCCTTAATTGATAAAATTGGCCGCAAGTCATTATTAGTGGTGGGAGTATCAGGCATAGTGATATGTATGTTTAGCCTGGCCTATCAATTTAATGCCGCCACTTACACCCTCACCCAGCAAGCGTTCACCATGCTGTCAGGGGATATCAGGACAGAGGTGTTACAACCATTAATTGGCGCCACTTTTACCTCAGACATCGCCTTTAAATCAGCCATCAGCGGTTTACTAGGCCCCAGCTTAGCGGTGCAATTTGAAGCAGAGTTACTGGCGGCGGCAATCCAAATGAATGGCACCATGATCTTAGTCAGTATTCTAGGCTTTGTGGCCTGTTTTGCGGTTTCCTTAGGCCCAGTTATGTGGGTGCTATTCTCAGAACTGTTCCCCAATAGAATAAGGGGTATCGCCATATCTTTTGTGGGCCTTATCAATTCAGCGGTCAGTTTTGCTGTGCAATTACTCTTCCCTTGGGAGTTGGCAACCTTGGGCGCAGCCTTTACCTTTGCAATCTATGGTGGTTTTGCCTTGATAGGTTTAGGTATTATTCTTAAGTTCTTGCCTGAGACCAAAGGCAAGTCATTGGAAGAGCTAGAAGCCATTTTAGTAAAAGACTAAACAGCCCAATTATTACTGTCCATAAAATAAAAAATCCAGCTGTAAACCAGCTGGATTTTTTTATTAAGATACCCATTAAGAACAGATTAATCCTTGCGGTGCTAGGCTCTAGGCTTGCTGCATAACTAACTTAGGTGTGCGATCGACGTAAAATAATCCCCAGTGTTTCTCTGGCTCTTGTGGATCATCCGAACCTTTCCAAGGCTCGTCAAAGGCCTCAAACACAAAGGTTAATATCTTTTCTTCGTTGGTCCAGGCTAAAAGCTGTTGATAGTATTGCGCTTGCAAGTTATCTGAAGCATTCCATGTCTCTATGCCTCTGCCGTTAGATTGTGTGGTCCAGCCGGCTTCTGTGATCACTATGGGCATATTAGGAAAACATTCTTGCACAGAGTAATAATTCTGCTTAGTGTAATCTAGCGCATTGTCAATGCTCTGGAATTCCCATACTGGATAAGTATGAATTGAGATAAAATCAAGCTGGGCTGCCAAAGGTGCCAGCTTGTTGGTCCAAGGTACATAATTTTCACAGAAAGTAACGGGTTGTGAGATCTCACTTTTAATACGTCGCACAAAGCCTATTAGGCTATCCACAGGCACCATATGATCCGTCCACTCGACACTGGCTTCATTGCCAATAGACACAGAGAAAACCGTTTCAGGGTAACGTTTGGCTAAATCGATCAGACGACCAATTTCCTGGGCATTGTGTTGGCAATTTTGTGCCAGTGTTTCATCGCTAAAATCAGCCCCCCAAGGACAATTAGGATTACTGACTTCTGCGGCTATATCCACGCCTAACATCACAGTAAATTTAAGTTTTTCTTGGGTGATAACACTCAGTACAGTCTCGGCATGTTGACTGCAATCGTAGAGCCGTAAATAAGACCATTTATCTAATAACAACAGATCTTCTTTGACTTGTTCATAGCTAGGGAAAATACCTAATCTTGGATCTTGCCCTTCTCTATATCCTGAATAACAAACAGCTTGGCCGTGTGCACTATTAGTAAGTTGTTCAAGTGTGTGGTGGCGACTCGTTTCAAATGGCATATTTATGCTTCCCATCTTTATCCATTATGCCCCAATAGGCTCCTACATCCCCCTCATCTGCAACTTTCCAATCTTCGTCAAAAGACGAGAAGTAAAACAAATCAATCTGCTGTGCTTGTGTCCAGTGATAAGCATCAACAAAATAACGGATCGCGTTTTCATATGAGGGTATAGAAGCTCGCTCTGGAGATCCTTGATCTGGCCAGCCAGTTTCACTGATGATAACGGGTTTGCCATTGGCAACGTTTTTGGCTCGGCCATACATGTTTTTCATATAGGCCAATGCATGTTCAGCTGGGTATCCTTCCCAAAACGGATAGCAGTTAGCGAAGATCACATCACAAGCCTCTGTGACTTTTGGAAAATCCTCAAATAGAAAATAAGCATCCACGTAGCCCACTTGCACACCAGGAGCGGCTTGTTTGGCTCTATTGATATAATCCACTAATTGTAGATCAGACATTTCTTCTCGTAACATCACCTCATTGCCCACAGCCAGCATGTCAGCGTGGCCTGCTTGGGCAATCTTTATGGCGTTTTGTAATTCTTTTTCGTTATTTTCAAAATCGCCATCCAACCAGACTCCCACCATCGTTTTTAAACCATACTGGGCCGCTATTTTCGGGATCAGCTCATTGCCTTCTGTACAGGAAAAGGTGCGTATCCATTTAACATGAGGCAAAACCGGTTGCAAACGCTCATGGATCTGCGCTTCAGTGATCTGAGTACCCGGCCCTTGACCGGCAATATAAGGGCTAAAAGACAACCCATGGATCTTTTTGTTTAATAAAGCTTTAGCTTCACCTTGCAGTTCATTGACCGACAATGAGCGAGCATTATGCCCCTTAAAAGGTCGGCTTCGATAATAACTTCCAGACATAGTATCCCCTTAGTAGATCCCGATTAGTGATGGATCTATTAATCGCTTAATAGTTGTTCTTGGTTAATAGAAATCTGTATTCCAGTAATATGGCCGCTGCGACTAAACAACTCTTGGCTAAGCTGCTGGTCTAAGTACAGCTCATCCAACTGCTGTATTTTGCCATCAAAAAACTGAATGTTGACTATTGGTTTGCCTGTGGTTATTTCATAGACCACTGGTACTTGACACCACGTAAAAGCCAAACCATTAGCTGGCACACTAAGTTGTTGCCATTGGTCAGCGACATCCAGAAAGCGGAAATCTTGTGGTGTTTTAACAAACTCGCGGCCTCTGAGTAGTTTCGGTATAAAGTGCACGACACCTTGTTTAACCACTATACCCAACTCGCCAAATCGACTCAGAATTTCTTCTTTAACTTGGCCTGTCATGCCGGGCTGCTGGGCCCCTGCATGTTTGGGAGTATGTGAATAGGGATCACAAGGAAAGGCCCCATATTGTTCTGGGGTTTTATTAAAACCAATGCCATCGCGCACCGCATAATACAATTCACCCAGACGTTGGATGCTTTGTGGTTGCGCATTTTGCTCTACTCCAATATAGAAATTCTCTTTCACTGCTAGGAGTAATTTTGAAACCATATGCCAATACACACAGCCGAGGCCTTCAAAACCAAACATACCACCAGATCGCCCGGTGAAAGCTTGATGATTAAATACCTGCTCAAACACCTCTTCGATAGCCGTCAGTGTCTGTGTGTCTAACTTGCCATAGCTTTCACCCAGCTCAGTCAGTTGTGCCCTAAGCTCAGTAATGTTGGTCAAGTTCGCATTAAATCGATAGGTACCTTGCACATCTTGCAAAACAATACGTTGATCTTGAGCTGCCAGCATCTGGGTCAAGACCTCTATGTTCGCAACTTGGCTAGCGCTGATGGTATTTTTGTTGAGAAAGCCTAACTGCGGGCGATCTGGATACAGCATAAAACTATGTTGATCTTCTCGGTATACGTCACTGGCAAACAAGGCGTCTAACACTGTGATCGCTTGTTCTGGGCTAATGGCCCCAGAGCTTAACACTGCCACTTGTCCTTCCAGCATGGGATACAAGTGCTCGATACCAGCCTGTTGACCATCAAGTTTCAATAAATTATAGGCATGATACAAACCGTCATCACCTAAATTAGTGGCAATACTATGATCGATAGCCACTAAGGCGCTGGTTAACAGCACCTTCACCTGTGAGTAGGACAAATCGGCTTTGTCAGCAAAACCTTCATTTTTATACACAGCTTGGCGATATCGACAGGCCGCTTGGCCTAGATCATTTAGCACTTCAAAACGTAATTTTGCGGATACAGCCTGGCCTTGTAACTTAGGGACTAGTGCTTGAAGTACCAAACTGGTGTCGTCAAACCAATTGACCACCTCACCAGACACTTGGCTAAGCCCATCTTTATGGCTGATTAAGTCTTGCATAAAGCAAATATAGCGACGTAAATAATTTAAGGTCACCATAGACAGCCCCTGCCCCACCAAGGCGTTGTTGGCGTCATTCCATTCGGGTCTTTGGGAGTTTAACCAAATACCACCATCGACTACTAAATTACCCAACTTACATAACAAAGGTACCAGTAACTTCTCTAACAGATTAACCTGATAAACTTGGCCGTTGGCATCGGCAATCAACTTGCCATCAGCCCCTAAGCTAGCAACTTTCAGATCGATCCTGTCGGCGGAATTTTGATCATAAGTGACGGTATTTTTTGCATCTTTCAACATCGCGTCAAAAGAGTTCAAGCGATAGGGTACGTTGGCATAACTATAGATCGGTTGGTCTAACAGGTTACTTAACCTAGCGGGGTTAAATTCTTTCGACAACTCCAACATTTTTAACAGGTAAATAATTTGATGATCACCCCAATAACCAATATAACTCCAAGGATCATCTGGCTCTTCTACTTCCCAATCTATGCCATCTTTAGTGATACGGTAAGGGTTATAGCCATCTATGGTAGAGGCATTAACAAATTTGGCAATCACCGACTCCACAAACTCAGGATAACTGAAGGTCAAGGCTTCCCAGTTTTGAAAAATATCTCGCCAATTGCCTTCGTATGAAAGCAAAGGTTTACCCGCATCGTCCTTAAGTTTGATGGCAAATTGATTCCAAGGACGACTAGGATCGCCATGACGACGACCGAAGGTAATAGGCAAATATTCACCGGCTAATCGGGTTAACTGAGGATCGTTTAAGGTCTGAATAAGCGGCCGCATGTTAGTAATATGAATATGTTCTGGTAACTGACTTAAGGCCTGCTTATGTCTGAGATAAACCTCTATATTAAAAGTGCGTAAGGTGGCCAAAAAATCTTCCGAAGAGAGCATATATTGATTATCAAATACGCCACCTCTTAAGTTATTAAACAAGGTATTGGCATAATGATGCACAGATACATTTTCTTCATTGGTCAACTGTAAACTATCACCTCTTGCCATAATACGTGCCAACGCATCTGAGCCCAGTTGGATGGACTGCTCAATGTTGCTCGCCACTTTTAGTGGCTCAGCCAAGGCCTCTATCAGGCTACAGACTTGCTTTTGGTCTTGCTCAAGATTGGCGACTATTTGCCATTTCTGTATTTGTTTAGGGGCTAAATCAAAGTCAACATTGATTAGAAAGGCTCCCCGCACGCCTCTTTTATTTTGCTCTGAGGTGAGGGCTTCATTGCGTCTAAATTTTTGCAGTTGATCTGTGCACAATAATATCTTGGGTTGTGTAAAGCCCAAGGCAAAAACCGTATTGGCTTTGAGTGATTCACAAGGTTCAGCCCTGTCTGTAATGCCCGAATACAAGGCAAATATTCCCAGTCCAGATTGTTGGTTCACTTCGCTCCATTTATAAGCATCCACTAAATTACTGGATACGCTTTGGGTAAACCTTGGTGTGCCTGCGGGCAATATATTTTGTAGGCCATCAATCATTTCAATGTTAAGGCTTTCATGCCCTAAGTTTTCCAGCTCACATTGGCGAGCAAAACCAAACTCGTCACTGGTGTTCCAGGTATAGCGAAAGACCAATTGTAGATCGAGGTTAATTTCCTCAAAGCAGATTTTGTCACCTAAGGTGTTTTTGTATAAATTTTGTCTAATGTTAAAAGGGTGATTAAAATCGCTGTTAAAAGGTTCCCACCCGATACATTGGCCATCTTTGTGTATGTTAAGGGCAGTTTTACAACCCGTATGGGGGGCACTCTCATATACTTTATCTACTGACACATAAGGAAACAATGCGGTTTCGGGCGAGACTCTGCCAGCAGTTAAGCCACCGGTAGAGGAAACAAACAACCAATGATCACTATCAGAGATAAGACTGATAAAAAAGGGCGTCATTTTTTCAGAATGGTTGATCACATAGAAGCGTTCGCCATCTTTGGTCAAGAACTCACCGGTCACATTTTGCTCGTTCATGATGTTAAGATCCTTAGGTGCTCTGTGTTTATCGATATAAAGGTTATTTTGCGTCATATTTTAACTGCCAATACTTATAAAAGAAATAGGGTTAACCCAAGCCACAAGGCTCAAGGCTGTTTAAGTTGTGAAATTCGTACGTAGTCAATTTCCATCTGCATGGGAAACAAACTATCGTCAATTGGCCCACCTGCTCTGCCCCAATCACCACCAATGGCCAAATTTAGGATCAGATGATAGGGATGATCGAATGGCCAAGCTTCCCAGCCTGTGCCTTCATTTTTATAAAAGAAATAAGGGGTGTTGTCGAAGGATACAATTATGTGTTCTGGGGTCCATTCTAATGAATAAAGATGAAAATTTTGATCGACTGTCTTTCCATCAATACTGGCTTTGCGTTGCTGCCAGTTAACCCAATAATAAGCTTTAGTATGTACAGTACCGTGGACATTTTGCATGTCGTAACCCACATGCTCCAATATGTCGATCTCACCTGAGTTGGGCCAAGCATCACAAGTAGTACTACCCTGCCAATCCTCTCCTGCTTTACAGGTGGTTGCATACTTAAAAGGATCACTAGGCAGCATCCAGATCGCCGACCAATTGCCTTGTCCGGCGGGCAGTTTTACTCTGGCCTCGACCTTACCGTATAAAAAATCCCCTTTACCCAAGGAGTGCAATCTGGCCGAGCTATATTGAGCATTGCCATATTGTTCTTTGTGAGCCTGTATGATCAGGCGTCCGTCTTCAACACGGGCATTTTTGGCACGGGCTGTATAGGCTTGGTCTTCGCCGTTCACTTTTTTAGCGGGCCATTCATCAAAAGTCCATTTACTGTTGTCTGGGGCACCGGTGTAATCAAACTCATCACTCCACACCATTTGCCAGTCTCTAGGATCCTGATGTTTCCTGCGTACAATAAGACCATGCAGAACGGGCTCCCCAGCAACAGCTTGCAAATCTATGGTTAACTGCCCTTGGGTAACAGTCACATTAGTAGAGGTTTTCACCACAGAAGATAATTTCCGACCGTCTCTGGCCACACGCACATCCATGGCTTCAAGTAACATTTCCCCTTGAGCTAGGACGTTAAAGACTCTCTCACCGCCAGCGATGTCGTCAGGCTCAGCAAACTTAAAAATGATGTCATATTGGCCATTATCCACAGCAAAGGATAATTGCATATTACCTCGGCGGAAGGTTTCAAATAACGGCGCATCTTGGCTGCCCATAATATGCATGGATTGCCCTTTGGCGGCACTAGAGTCTAGGCTATCAGCTTGGTATTCTACGCCATCGACACCCGTGTAAGCAGGACCTCCAAGGTTGATGGCAATCACCACTGGCTCTTTATGATTTTTAATGACATCAGAAATTTGTGTCTGGGTTAACTGCGAGGCAAGGGTTTTATTGTCTGTCACCATTGGCGCTCCAGTAACTGTTGCCGTTTCTGTAACAGGTTTTGAACAAGCTGTAATCAGTGCAACAAGGATCAATACAGTAGTAATTGAATGGTTATGAGAGATCTTTAACATTATATTCTACTTCCTAAAAATTCATATGGAGCATTTTGGCCCATTAACCCGCCAAAACACTAAGGGATCGATACTTTATCGCAATAAAAAAAAGCTCAGAGGGACTAGGCTTGCGACAAATCAGACTTGTATGTCGCTACTGCCTATCCCCATCGCTAATACAGGGCCAACTAAGCCCTGCATTGGCCCCGCAAATTTCCGGTTAGAAGCTGACTCCAAAAGGCTACAAGCCTGCTGGGACGGGCTAAAGCTAGTCGGCTTGAACAGCATAGTCTTTTTCTAGTTCAAGCCTAATTTCATGGCCTGCTTCTGCAGTGATGGGATGGGCGTAAACTATCCAGGGCTAATACTGGGCCTGGCCCAGATCCCACCCCACCAATAGATTGAACCAAACATGCCTTTACGACACTCGCCAGTTTCTAATTCATCCCAGTCACAAACATCAGCCATCATTGAGCCCATTAGGTGATCAGTAAGCGCATCGATTAGCCGCCTCAGTGCGCTGACTCACCCCACTGAGGCGGGATCCATAGCGAATGCTAAATTAAGCACAACCTCCATGGCGCCTATCGCGGCCGCCAATATATTGTTAACCAAGGCCCCAGTCCATAAATTAACTTGGTACCAATGGATATGCTAGCTTGTGGGGTAATTTCAAACGCGGTTCTTGGCTCATCACACTCTTTGCATTACGAGATAAAATCGAACAAAAAGGCATTGTTATCAAGGGTTAACATCCTTTTAATACCAGTACATGCGACAATGCTTCACTCGACTATACAATAAATCGCCTTAAACAATGGCCAATCGATTAAAAAAACAACAGGGCAAGTTAAAGGAGGTTAATACCACCACTTATCAATATTATTAACATACATAAATTTCTGTCTGCCCCCACTAGACCTACAAATAGTCCACCTTGTCGTGTTTTCATTGAGAAATTTTCTCACTGAAATATCGTCTCTAGCAGCAAAGAGTATTTTTCTTATTATGGGCAATATAAAGCTTGATTTTTGGGCATTGTGTTTTCCTTCTTGTAGGCTAAAAAATGTTACCTATCTCTACTGACATCCAGACAGTTTCAAAACACGCTTGGGCCATAGATAGCCTATTGCAAAAAATGACCCTACAAGAAAAACTGGGGCAAATGAGTCAATTTAGCGGCCATGATGGCCATATTACTCAGGACTTGTATCATGCCATCCAACAGGGCCAGGTAGGCTCAGTGTTAAACGAAGTCAGCCTTGAAACCGTTAACGAATTACAGCGCATAGCGGTTGAAGACACTCGACTAGGCATTCCCTTATTGATTGGACGGGATGTGATACATGGTTTTCATACCGTGTTTCCTATCCCCTTGGGACAAGCCGCCAGTTGGTCAACACAGACCATTAAACAATGCGCACACCTGAGTGCATTAGAAGCGGCGACTTGTGGGGTAAATTGGACTTTTGCGCCTATGATAGATATCAGTCGAGATCCACGCTGGGGTCGAGTGGCAGAAAGTTTAGGAGAAGATCCTTATCTATGCGCCACACTAGGTGTGGCGATGATAGAGGGCTTTCAAGGCCAAGATTTAAGTCAAATAGGCAGCATAGCCGCTTGCGCTAAACATTTTGCCGGTTATGGCGCTGCCGAAAGTGGCCGAGACTATGCCACTACCAATATACCGGAAAACGAATTAAGAAATGTTTACTTACCCCCTTTCTATCGCGCCGCAAAGGCTGAAGTCGCCACCTTTATGTCGGCCTTTAGCGACCTCAATGGAGTGCCAGCGACCGGCAACCAGTGGTTAATGAAAGAGGTATTGATACAAGAGTGGGATTATTCTGGTTTTGTGGTCAGTGATTGGGAGTCGGTAGTGCAGCTTACCACCCACGGTTTTGCAGAAGATGATAAACAAGCCGCATACGAAGCCGTGCAAGCAGGTGTCGATATGGAAATGGTCAGCACTGCTTACTTGCAACACTTACCCAGCTTAATCGACACACAGAAAATAGACATGGCACAAGTAGACGCCGCTGTTCGAAAAATACTCGAGCTCAAATATGCCTTAGCTCTATTCGACAATCCCTATACTGACCCGGCTATTTTACCTAGCTCTGGGAACCCACAGCACTTAGAAGCCGCCAAACAAGCGGCTATAAAAAGTTGTGTGTTATTAAAAAATCAAGAACAAATATTACCCCTAACACTAAGTCAGCATAGTTCAATCGCTATTATTGGTCCATTAGCAGACGATCCTTATGAACAACTTGGCACTTGGATATTTGACGGCAAACCCGAATATAGCCAAACCTGTTTACAAAGCTTTAAACAGGCAACAGAGCATACAGATACGCAGATCCACTATGTGCAGGGGATGGATACGTCACGGAGCCAGCAACAATCACAATTTGCCCAAGCGATACAAGCGGCTGAAGAGGCCGAAATAGCAGTGCTGGTGCTCGGCGAAGAGTCGATATTATCTGGTGAAGCTCACTGCCGAGCAGAGATTAATTTACCTGGCTGCCAAGAACAGTTAATTGCGGCCATTGCCGAAACAGGCACTCCTATTGTGCTGGTAGTCATGGCGGGGCGGCCTTTAACCTTAGAGAAAGTATTACCCAAGGTCGATGCCTTACTGTATGCATGGCATCCTGGTACTATGGCCGGACCTGCGATAGTTGATCTATTGCTAGGAAAGGTCTCTCCTTCAGGTAAGCTGCCTATTACCTTTCCCCGTAAAGTCGGGCAAATCCCTATCTATTATGCCCAGAAAAATTCTGGTAAACCTGCCACCGAAGAACAATTTGTGCATATGGATAACATAGCCGTTCGGGCCCCCCAAACCTCATTGGGTATGGCGGCAACCCACTTAGATACGCACTTCAGTCCATTGTTTGCTTTTGGTTTTGGTTTATCCTACACCCGCTTTAGCTATGAAGATTTACAGTTAGACAATGACCAAATTCGAGTGGGTCAAAATCTTTGCGTGACGGTAAATGTGACCAACATCGGACAGCTTGCTGGAGTAGAAATTGTGCAGCTCTACATCCGTGATCTGGTGGGCAGCGTGACCCGTCCTATCCGCGAATTGAAAGGATTTAAGCGCCTACCCCTGGCAGCCGGTGAGTCAGCTGTCGTCAGTTTTATTTTAAGCAATGATGATTTGGCTTTTTACAACCGTTTTATGGAAAAAGTGGTCGAGCCAGGAAAATTTCACTTATGGGTCGCACCTTGTTCACAATCGGGCCTGATGGCTGAGTTTGAAGTCTGCCATGACTAAGTTGCTGGGCAATCACAAGATCCAAAAACAAGTTGATGCACTGCTCAGTGTGATGACCCTTGAGCAAAAAATAGGTCAAATGACCCAGCCGGATCGTATGACATGTAGCCCCCAGCAAGCAAAACAACACCATATTGGCTCTATATTGAGTAGCTCGGGCTCCAGTCCAAAACATAATAGGCCCGCAGATTGGGTTGCTATGAATGATGCCTATTGGCAAGCTTCTACCGCACAAGATCAAAATCATCTACCTATCCCCCTGCTCTACGGATTAGACGCCATACACGGTAATAACAATGTTCGAGGGGCCACAATATTTCCCCATAACATTGGATTAGGCGCGGCACATGACAGCCAGCTACTAAAGCAGATAGCCAAAATTACCGCTTTAGAGGTGTTAGCCAGCGGAGTAGATTGGGTATTTGCCCCTAACTTGGCTGTGGCGGCTGATCAGCACTGGGGACGGACTTATGAAAGCTATTCCAGTGATCCGCGACTGGTTACTCGTTATGCCGGGCAAATTATACAAGGCCTACAAGGAAAGTTCGGCGCCCATAATGTACTAGCCTGTGCCAAACATTGGGTGGGTGATGGGGGTACTCAGTATGGGGTGGATCAAGGCGACACCTTGCTCAGTTGGCAACAATTACAAGACCAACATATCGCCCCCTACTTCGAGGCACTAAAAGCCGGAGCGCTAAGCATCATGGTCTCTTTTAGTAGCTGGAACGGCGATAAATGCCATGCAAATAAGTTTTTGCTGATCGATACACTAAAGCAGCAGATGAATTTTCAGGGCATGCTAGTTTCTGATATGCAGGGCATTGACTATTTAGCCGATGACTTTTATCTAGCGGTGGCCCATGGGGTCAATGCCGGTATTGACATGTTTATGGGCCCACAAAATTGGCAACAGTTTATCGAATATTTATCCAGTCACGTAGAACTCGGCACTGTCCCTATAGAACGTATTAATGATGCGGTGCGCCGTATCTTGTCCGTTAAGTTTGCCATTGGACTCTTCGATAAAGGTAGGCCTAGTGAACGAAAATGGTCGGATCATAGTAGTTTTGGCAGCCTTTCCCACCGCCGGGTGGCCAGGCGCGCCGTTAGAAAATCCT
The DNA here is from genome assembly GCA_034111785.1 of Paraglaciecola sp. Taxonomy (GTDB): domain Bacteria; phylum Pseudomonadota; class Gammaproteobacteria; order Enterobacterales; family Alteromonadaceae; genus Paraglaciecola. Next base: position 21,808 of record JAWUWP010000042.1, on the reverse strand, counting down.
TAGTATTATTGAAGAATAGTCATAGCCTATTACCCTTAAAAAAGCATAGCAATATATTGGTGGCTGGCAAAAATGCCCATAATTTGGGTCATCAATGTGGTGGGTTTACTATCGCCTGGCAGGGTGTCAGCGGCAACCAAGCCATTGCTGGTGGCACCTCTATTTGGCAAGGCATTAAAAACACTGCAATCAATGCTCAGTTGAGTCATGACGGAACAGGTGTCGAGGCAGATCCACAACTACATGATGTGGCAATAGTGGTAATTGGAGAAACTCCCTATGCTGAGGGCGCGGGTGATATTCGCCAGCATGACCATATTATTACCCAAGCAGGGGCGCAAATTAATGGGCAGGTCAAAGTGATCCAAGCTTATGGCCACTCACTGGAGCTGAGTCAGTTGCACCCTGAAGATATAAAAACCATCAACACCATTGCCGATCAAGGCATACCAGTGGTGACCATTTTAATTTCTGGTAGACCATTGATCATCGATCCTGAACTGGCCAGATCAGAGGTATTTATAGCCGCATGGTTACCCGGTTCAGAAGGACAAGGGATCAGTGATCTGTTATTTGGTGACCGAAACTTCAAGGGCAAATTATCTTTTGAATGGCCAAAAAAAGCCTCAGCAAAGACGGACGCTAGCAGCCAAGAAACCGAAGTGCTGTTCCCAATAGGCTTCGGCTTAAAGTACTAAATAATACCCAGCCAGTTAAACGCTTATTGACTGGTATGTAAGTGCGAATGTATAACTTTTAAAGTATTGTTTATTGAGCGTTTCACCGTTGGCCAAGCGATAGAAATATTATCTATTAAGCCTTGTTGGCAATGCATTTGTAGTCGGGTCACCAGGTCCGTTAACGCCTCAGAGTTAACTTTATTGGCCAAGACTCCTAATTGACGGGCACAACTGGCTATTTTAGTGACATCTTCTTCTTCTACCGCTTGATCAGTGCCTGCGATACTGGTTTCCAGTTCCTCCATTAAATCAGACAAGGCGACGGATAATGGCTGTTGGCTATTTTGAATTTTTAGATAAGCCAAGAGATCAAACCACAGCTCAGGATTTTCTGGCATACCCCATTGATTGATGGCTAATTGGCGCCCATCGTTTTCTTTTGGCTGTTGTTTTTGCGCCTGCTGTAACTCTTTCTTATGGGCCACAAGCAGTGCATCTTCTTGCTCAGATAAGTGTTGTTGATTATTTTCAAGTAACTGCTGAGCTTGCAACAAGGCGGCTTCTTTGTCTTCTAATTGGCCTTGACTACTTTTTAACTGTTGCTCTAAGTTCCCCAATTGCTCAGTTAGCTTGTTATGATCACTGTGCTGTGCACTTACACTTTGTTTACTGTGAGCATACTTCTGTTGTACTTCATGTAATTTATTGGTTAGCTCAGCCTGTTTACTGTGTAAAGAATGGATGTTCTGTTCACTCCCTTTTAAGCTTTGTTGCTGCTTAACAAGTTGGCTTTGCAACTGCTGCTCTTGTTGTTCTTGCTGCTGCAGCTTGTACTGTAACTGCTCGGCCTGCGTGCGGGCATCCGTTAACTCTTGTTGTAACTTAACCTCACCGGTTTGTGTCTTAGATACCTGTGATTCCGCATGTTGCAGGCGTACTAACTTTCCTTGTAACTTGCTCTGTAGGCTGACATTTTGCTGCTGTGCATCCACCAGCGCTTGTTGAAGTTGTGTTTTTTGTTGTTCAATGTCGCCGTGATGCTTGCGCCATTGATCATCACTGCCCGCTAACATTTCCCGCTGTTTGGTCGCTCGATTTTCTACGTCACTCAACTCAACAGTCAATTGCTCTAGCTTTTGTTGTTGCTCTAGTGAGCTTAACTTATCTAGCTCGGCCTGGTGTTTAAAGCTGTCCAACTTATCTTGCTTATCTTGTAATTGTTGGCGCTTTGCTTCCACCTCTTCCTTTAAAGCCTGTTGCGCAAGCCCAGACTGCTGGGCGCTTTCTGCCATTTGTTGTTGCTGCAGGGCACTCAATTGCTCCATTTCATCTAACTCGAATTGTAACTTTTCGAACAGCATTTGCTGCTGTTCTTTCTGGGCTTTTTCGTTAGCGGTTTGTTGTTTAGATTGGCTCAAGATCTGCTCTGTTGCCTGCAACTGTTCCTGTTTTTGTTGCAACTCTTGATATATTTTTTGCTGCTGTTCTTGTCTTGCTTGATCCCCTTTGGCTAATGTTTGTGTTTGCTCAAGACTTTGGCTTTCCATTTCAGCCAGCTCTTTGTACAACTTATCCAAGCGCTTTTGTTGTTTATCTTTGGTCTCTTGGCCTTGATCAACCGCTTGTTTGGTGGCCTCTAATACTGCTTGGGTTTGCTGTAGTTGTGTTTGTTTTTCTTGTAACTCTTTCAGCAATAACTGTTGCTGTTGTTGCATATCGCCTTTTTGTTGGTTAGACATCTCTTCAAATTTTTGCATTTCATTTTGTAAGTGTTCTACGTGGCGTACCTTGGCTAATAGATCTGACTGAGCAATTTTGTAACTTTGTTCCACTGTTCTACGCTGCTCTTGGGCCTGGACACTGGCTTTGCGCTGTTCCTCCAGTAATTGCCGTAGTTTATCACTGCTATCATCAGAGCTGACTAATTGTGACTGCAATCCCTCAATTTGGGCTGCAACCTGGATGATCTGCTGATCTTTGTTGTGGATTGAGCCTTTGAGAGCTGCAATTTCTTGCTCAAAACTTTGCATTTTTTGTTGTTGATTTTGCTGCTTTTCGAGCAATTTTTGACTATTGAGCTCACTCTCCGCCAATTCTTGTTGGGTTTTTCGATAGCGTTTTTCACTGTGCTGTAACGCATCAGAAATTTGTGTGCGCTGTGCTTGTAAGCCAGTGACCTTATTAGCAGAATCCTCAAGTTGTATATTGAGCTCATTATTGGTGTCCTGAGCCTCCTTCAGCATAGAACAACTTTGTTTATATTGGCTTTGTAATTGTTGCAGATTAACGGTCACACTTTGATGTTGCTGCTGCAAGCGGCTAAACGCATTTTCTTGGTGAGACAAGTCTTGTTGAGCCACTTGCAATTGACTTTGAGTATCCAGCAGATTTTTACTTTTAGACGCCAGTTTGTTTTGACTACTGTTTAACAACTGCTGTTTTACGGCCACCTGTTGCGCTGCAGCTTCGTGCAAATTAAGGGCCTGAACACGGGCTTCATCAGCCTCTTGTAAATCTCTAAAATCCATCCAAATACATAGTATGCAATCTGACTCTTGGCCTTTGTACATAGGCACTAGGGTCAATTGGCAAGGCAACAAATGCTCTGCTACTTGATGCTCCCATTGGAAAAATTTAGCTTGACCGTCTAGTTTAACTTTATTGATTTGGCGTTGTAATTCAAGGGCCGCTTCTTCGTCCACATTTAAGGACACAGAGCTGGGCATTAAACCGAACATTTGCTGTTGGTCCTGTACCTTAAAAAATGTACAAGCGGCCGGATTGAGTTGAGTAAAGCCCTGCTGCGCTAAGATCGCCATAGGCATGCTGCTATGTTGTAATAAACTATCAAATTTATCTTGCTGATATTGTTCCGCCGAGCGATCAGAGATCCAACATAGATATTGTTGTTTGTCCTTGTGCAACAGATCCACATGTAATTCGCTAGGATGGGGTTGGCCATTTTTGCCCTTCAAATTGACATGAAAGCCTCTAAGTCTGGCCGTACCTTGGATCTCTTTTGCGGCAGTTACGGCTCGACTGGTATCACAAAAAAGCTGATAAAAGCTGTCTTTCTGTAGCTCTTTTTCACTGATACCCAATCTATCTATCATAGCAATATTGGCCGCCACCACCTGATCATTGCCGTCTATAGTGAGCATGGAGATAGGGGCCAAATCTAAGATACTCGTAAAGTGAGCTCGCTCATGGGCTAAGGTCACTTTTGTCTGATGTAGTTCAGTCGTATCTTGTAATAGACCGATCACACCCGCCAGATTATTATGCTCGTCGCGATAATGCTTTAGGGTCAGCTGGAAATTACGGGCATCGCCTGGTGCTAATGTGAGTTGCAACTGTATATTGTGAGGGAGATGACCTGAGCCAAAGCGCTGCTGACTCTTAACGTGCAGGTTACTTATTGCTTCAGGTAAAACACCTGACTCTAGGATTGATTGCGGCTTGGCATTAGACAACGTTATCTTAAACAAACGTTCAAATTCGTTATTACAATTAATTAAATTAGAATCGTTATCAAGGAAATATATGGCACTTGAAGAGGCGGACAATAGGCAATTAAGTTGTTGTTGGCTTGTCTCATAGAGGGTTTTTTGAGTGTCTATGGCACTGAGATTATGCACCAGACATTCAAAAACACTCGACTCATCTTGTGCATTTTTTTGACGGCTCAGACCAACCAAACGTAACCCCACACAGTGTTGTCCTGAACTGTCTCTGGGGGCAGTGCCTTGATGTGCTACTACTGCTGGATCCACTAAGGAAAATCGACAGCTAATATCAAATTGATGATCGATTTTGGCCCTATCGAGTGCCTGCTGCCAATTAAACAGATCCCCTTTATCGACTCTAGCATCAAGCTGCGTCAGATCACCACTAAAGTCTGATTGCTTTAACATCTGGGCAAATAAGCTATCTGCAGTAAATTGCTGATGGACCAAATCAATCTTTAGTCGCCCGATAGCACTGTTGTCTAGTGCCCGCTCAAAATAATTAAGTTCCTGTGACTGTTGCTCTAATTGGTGCCGAAAAATACTAACATCAGCCACTGAAATAACCTGGTAGTGAGCATGCTCAGTGCGACTTGTGCTGCCTCTTGCACTGAAATTTAATTGTAAAAAACGTTTACTGGCCTGCATATATATCTGCACCACTGCATATTGCTGGGTGTGTAATCCTTGATTGATCAGGTCAGTGGCACTTGGATCAACAATATCCACTAAATAGCGATCCAACAATGCCTGTTCGTTACTGCCTAGAAATGATGCCGCCATCTTATTGACAAAGATCACTTGGCCCAGATCGTTTACCTGTAACAAGCCTATTTTCACATGCTGCCAATGGGCCTGTTGCTGTGATAATTGGCTTTGTTGCTTGGCTAATAACCTAGCTTGCCGAGTTAATAGTATCTTGCAATAGACTAGCAGCACAGCCACAAGCCCAGCGGCGGCCATCAACAAAAGATCAAATGTTTGCCCAATTTGGGGCAATAGCGTGTCACTAGCAACCGCGCAAACCGGGCTAATAGTACCGAGGGTTATCACCAGAATTCTTAAGTACACACTCAACCAACCTGCAGATCAGGCAGCAATTGCGCCTGTGATCAAATTTAAGGGTCACACTAATATAGTGTTGAGTCAGCAGATAGTGCACAAAAGACCATGTGGTATTAACAAAAATACCTAACATATGGCTAGGGCTTTATGTGGGCCAGTTGTTCCCTGTACTAGTTGAGTTGTTTCACTTGTTGACTTAATTTGTCGAGGATAGACATAAAGTCTTTATATTCACTGCTGTGTATACTATTAATAATACCCTTCTCCCAGGCCAATGCATGGGGCGTAATTTGCCGATACAAGATTTGACCTTGCGCGGTCAGTGAGACTTGTGTACTGCGATTATCTTTATGATCCGGGCTTTTAATCAACAAGGCTTTGGCTTCAAGCATTTTCACGGCTCTGGATACCTTAGACTTATCCATAGATGTGAGTTTACCTATCTGTTTTGCACTTAAGCCATCTTGTTCGGCAAGCTGCGCTAAGGTGCGCCATTCTGGAACGGTGATATCAAACTGCTCTTTATAAATCTTTGACAAGGCAAGGCTCATGTCATTGGCTAAGTTGACCAATTTATAAGGTAGGAAACTATCAAGTAATAGGGTGCTGGCCATGAATTTATCAATCAAAGTGAATATTAAGAGAAAACAATACACACAAACTACTCTTAGTCGCAAGCATAATGCAGTGTAAAGATCTAAATACAGCAGATATATGGCTTATTTAAGCAATGACTCGCGTCATTATAGTCTCATGTGAGAGTATCTAACGAGGTGCACAGTAACCCAATAGGTATTCATTAATGATTAAACCAAGTGACATCAAATATTCCACTGGTTTTAACAACGAACATAGCTCAGAAGCCTTGCCTGATGCATTACCCATAGGCCAGTTTAGTCCCCAGCGTTGCCCCTATAACCTATATGCCGAACAATTTAGCACTAGTGCATTCACCCAAGCTAGAGATCAGAATAGGCGCAGCTGGCTGTATCGTATTCGACCATCAGCCAGCATGGGTGACTTTACGGCCATAGATAAAGGTCTCATTCGCACCGCGCCATTAGGCGGTGCACCTTGCCCACCGAATGTGATGCGCTGGGATCCTCAGTCTCTTGCTGATACCTCGACAGACTTTATTGATGGCCTTTGCACTATTGCGGCAAATGGTGATGCATCAACACAAACCGGCATGGCAATCCATTGGTATCATGCCAACCATGGCATGCAAGATCGTTACTTTTATAATGCCGACGGTGAATTACTTTTTATTCCCCAACAGGGCCAGTTTATCGCTTATACCGAGCTTGGGCTATTACACCTTGCGGTGGGTGAAATTCTGGTGATCCCCAGAGGGATAAAATTCAAAATTGAGCCCCAGAGTAAACACGTTAGTGGCTATCTATGTGAAAATTACGGCAGTCCATTGACTTTACCCGAAAGGGGGCCGCTGGGGGCCAATGGCCTAGCGAACCAGCGTGACTTTGAATATCCACAAGCTTGGTTTGAAGACGCAGATACCCCCTGCCAGCTCGTCATTAAATTTTGCGGTGAGCTGTATCAAGCGCCATTAGATCACTGCCCTTTAGATGTGGTGGCATGGGTTGGCAATAGTGCCCCCTATAAATATGATCTAGGGCGTTTTAATGTGATCAATACCGTCAGCTTTGATCATCCAGACCCTTCAATTTTCACAGTATTAACCTCAGCATCTGATACAAACGGCATGGCGAATATGGATTTTGTTATTTTCCCGCCGCGCTGGATGGTGGCCGAGCATACCTTTAGGCCCCCTTGGTATCACAGAAATATAATGAGCGAGTTTATGGGCCTGATAACGGGTAGCTACGACTCAAAAGAACAAGGCTTTGAACCCGGTGGCATGAGCCTACATAACTGTATGAGTGCCCATGGACCAGAAGCCAAAGTATTTGATAAGGCAAGCCAAACAGCCCTTAGTCCCCAGCGTTATGAGCACTCCCTAGCCTTTATGTTAGAGTCTCGATATGTGATCGCCCCCACAGAATATGCCCTCAATACAGACACCAGGCAGCTAAACTATCAGGACTGTTGGGGCCAACTTAAAAAACATTTTAACGGACAAAAATAGTCATAACACAGTATGACTAACACGAGGTGATTAGCAGATGATACAGATCAACCAAACCCATGATATGCAACTGACCAGTTGGGTTAAAAGTGCCCATAACAATAGCGACTTTCCTATTCAAAACCTGCCCTTTGGCATATTTAAAAACAAAGGCCAAGACAGCCATTGGCGAGGCGGCGTGGCGATTGGCGATCAAGTGATCGACTTAGCGGCACTCGCCAAAAGCCAAGTGTTTAGTGGCCATGTACAAATCGCTTTAGAAGCGGCCAGTCAACCCTCCCTTAATGCGTTAATGGATCTAGGCCAAAGGGTGAATTCTGAGCTTAGATTAGCCTTATCTACGGCCCTACGCACAGGGGCGGAACACGCCGCCATAATCGCCGAAGCGTTAGTGGCCCAAAATAACATTGAAATGGGCATGCCTTGTCATATAGGCGACTACACCGACTTTTATACCTCGATCCATCATGCCACTGCTGTGGGTAAGTTATTTAGGCCAGACAACCCGTTATTACCCAATTATAAATGGATCCCTATTGGTTATCATGGGCGCTCTTCAAGCATTGGCGTATCGGGACAAAGCTTTCATCGCCCCCAAGGCCAAACCAAAGCAGCGGATGCCGCCACACCCAGTTTTGGCCCTTGTAAACGCCTTGATTATGAATTGGAAATGGGCATATTTATTGGTGAAAGTACAGAACTGGGCCAGCAAATCCCCATGGCAAATGCCGAAGCGCATATCTTTGGTATGTGTATCTTCAACGATTGGTCGGCCCGGGATATCCAAGCTTGGGAATATCAACCACTTGGGCCATTTTTAGCAAAAAGCTTTGCCTCTACTATTTCACCTTGGGTGGTCACTATGGAAGCATTAGCCCCTTATCGCATTGAGTTCACCCGCCCCTGTGACGATCCTGCGCCACTAGCCCATTTAAGCAGTGAGCAAAACAGTCAACAAGGTAGCTTAAACATTGATCTTGAATGTTATATTGTGACCGCCAAAATGCAGGCCGATAAGCAAGGTAAACAAAGACTGTCAGAGTCTAACTTTAAGTATTCCTATTGGACTCCCGCACAACTCGTGACCCACCATAGTAGCAATGGTTGTCCTATGCGCTCTGGCGATCTGTTGGGATCAGGTACCCAATCTGGCCCCACCTACGAGCAGGCAGGATCATTGTTAGAGTTGAGCAAAGGCGGTACCTCGCCTATTACCCTAGAAAATGGCGAACAACGGACTTTCTTGGAAGATGGCGACAGTATTATTATGTCGGCCTCGTGCAGTAAGCCCGGCGCCGCCAGGATAGGTTTTGGTGAAGTGCTCTCTACATTACTGCCTGCCACAAAGCGCCAATGAAACTTTACAGTTATTATCGGTCATCCGCCGCCTATAGGGTGCGTATAGCCCTGAACCTAAAGGGCATTAAGCACAGCTTAGTGCCGGTGAACCTATTAGAGAAACAACATCAAAGCCCAGAGTACAAAGATAAACAACCTCAAGGTTTAGTGCCTTGTTTAGAAACCCAAGATGGCCAATTTCTGAGCCAGTCCGGGGCGATCATTCAATACCTTGAGGTATTACAGCCCTTACCTAGTCTATTGCCTGTGGATCCCCTTGACCGAGCAACAGTGCAAGGCTTTGTAGATATTATTGCCTGTGACATTCACCCCATTTGTAACTTACGCGTGATTAATTATGTCACCAATACTTTGCAACAACCGCAAGCTAAGCTTCAGTGGCTAGATCACTGGATGGGCTTAGGTTTTAATGCCTTAGAAAAAATGTTAATCCAACACCATGATGTTTTTAACGATGCCTTAAGCTTGGCAGATATCTACTTAATCCCGCAGATATATAACGCATTAAGATTTGAATTAGACATCAGCCTGTACCCCAAAATTTATGCGCGCTACCAAAGATGTAATCAGCTAGACGCCTTTATTGCTGCGAAACCGGAAAATCAACCAGACGCACTTTAGTTCTTTTCTCGCTATGCCAAGGATAGCTTGCATTTCTTGGTTATTATCGACAATCTATTGCCCATCAAATCTTTCAAGTAAAGTGCTTAGATGATCCCATTTTCATTACTCGATCTTGCCCCTATTGCCCAAGGCCATGATCTGGCCCATACATTTGACAATTGTGTAAAACTGGCGGTGCATGCAGAACAACATGCATACCATAGGATCTGGTTGGCTGAACATCACGGTATGCAGGGGGTTGCCAGCTCGGCTACGGCAGTGGTATTGGCGCATATTGGTGCCGCTACCAAAAAGATACGCTTAGGCTCGGGGGGGATCATGTTACCCAATCATGCGCCTTTGGTGATCGCCGAACAATTTGGCACCCTAGCCACATTGTTTCCAAAACGCATAGACTTAGGCCTAGGCCGCGCACCTGGCACTGACATGGCAACCGCCCATGCCTTAAGACGGAACTTACAGGCGGGAGCTGAAAATTACCCACAAGACATACTCGAATTACAACAGTATTTAGCCGCTCCTTTACCTGATCAGCAGATCATCGCCATACCTGGACAAAATACCCATGTGCCTTTGTGGCTATTAGGTTCAAGTTTGTATACTGCGCAGCTGGCGGCGAAATTAGGTCTGCCCTACGCCTTCGCCTCACACTTTGCCCCCGAACAATTGTTTGATGCTTTGAGTTTATATCGAGCAGGCTTTAAGGCCTCCAAGCAATGTCAGTCGGCTTATGTGATGGCCGGTATTATGGTGGTGGCGGCGGATACAGATGAAGAGGCACAATATCTTTTTAGCTCAGTACAACAACAATTTATCAATATGCGCCGCGGCATTAACCGGCCCTTTGCCAGACCCGTTGATGATATCGGTGAGCACAGCACGCCGGCTGAGCTTGATATGTTGGCCCACACACTGCGCTATGCAGTAGTTGGCTCGAAACAGACTGTGATAGATAAGCTTGGTCAGTTTATCGAGATCACTCAGGCAGATGAGCTAATACTGTCGGTGCCAGTGCATGATATTAATGCCCGCTTAAAGAGTGTACAACTGATTGCCCAGTCAGGTCTGATGTTGGCTCAATAAGCCATTAACCTGCTCTTTTAATGTCTATTTAAGGCTATTTTGATAACCTCCCTGGTGTGCATGCAATGCCCATATCATTCAGCTTGAGAGGCATACTGGGTTGTCGCCCTGAACCGCCCAGTTATAGAGCATCGATTTGCTAGGCCAATGCTTGCTAAATCCCACGATAAGGGTGACACAATCATTAAGGTAGCGCTCTATCCAACTGTGGTTCGAGATCAGGCTCTGGCTTTTTACCATGATTTGAGGCCAGCACCATATACACAGAGGGCAACACCAATAAGGTGAAGGCTGTGCCTACCAACATACCGGCCACCAAAATAATACCAATACTGTTTCGTGCTTCTGCCCCCGCCCCTGTGACTAATACCAGAGGAAAGTGCCCTAGGACTGTGGCGGCCGTGGTCATCAGCACTGGACGTAATCGGGTTTGTGCGGCCAATTGAATGGCTTGTAGTTTAGTATGACCTTGAAACTGCATATGATTGGCAAACTCCACTATTAATATCCCGTTCTTGGCGATAAGACCGACTAAGGTAATAAAACCCACCTGAGAATAGATATTAATAGTGGTAAAGTCCAAGAACGAGAACATCATGGCTCCCGCTAATGCTAAAGGTACCGAACCGAGTAATACGACTAATGGATCACGAAAGCTATTAAACTGGATCGCCAAGACTAAAAATACAAATATTAGTGCCACCAATAGCACCCCTTCTAGACTATTGCCTTCAATGCGAATCTGTCTAGATTCACCGGCATAATCCACGTTGTATTCTTTGGGCAGCAGCTTAGCTGCAGCACTTTCCAGCGCACTGAGGCCTTGCTCTTTGGTAGTGCCTGGTATGACTTCACCATAAATACGAAAGGCATTTTTTTGTTGAAATTTAACCAGTACCCTAGGCGCAGTTTCTGTCTCTAAGCTGGCAATAGAACGGATAGGTACCAAATCGCCACTAGGCGTTCTGATCTGCAGATCAAGGATAGCATCGGGATTGACTCTTTGCTGCTGATCTATCATAGGGATCACTCTATAGGCACGTCCGTCTTGATTAAACCTATTGACAAAATTGCCCGACAGCATCACATCTAACTGCCGACTGACACTGGTTAAGTTCATGCCCAGATCGGCAATGCGCTGACGATCTAATAAAAATCGCGCTTGGGGCAGATCGATCTTAAGATCAGTTTCTGCAAATAGAAACTTACCACTGGCTAATGCCGCTGCCACCATTTTATCAGCGTACTCTTTCATATCCACATAAGAGTCACTGCTTAGCACCACCATTTCCACCGAGAAATTACCGGCAGTGGGTAAGGCTGAATCTAATACCGGGAAGGCTTTTAAACCAGGCACAGAAGACAAGGCACCAAAAGCTTTCCAGAACATGTCTTGCACGCTGTCTTCTCGTTCACTAGGAGGCACAAATTCCACCCCTCCGAAAGCCCCTGCGGGATTAACGAGCTGCCACATAAATTTGCCGCCATCTAGACCTTTCATCACATCCACCACATCATCCATGTGTTGGGTGGTGTATTGCAATGAGGACTCGGGGGCCGCTTCAATGATCACAGTGATACTCGACTGGTCTTCAGTAGGGGCCAATTCTTTTAAGGACAACAAATAAAATGGCACTGTTAGTAGGGCTAAAAACACCGCAACCGTTAATACTTGTGCTTTGTACTCTATGGTGTTTAACAATAATTTGCCATATATGACCTGCAACCTAGCAAAGATAGCGTTGACTCTTTGGGTAAATCGGCCTTCTTGCCCCCCTTCTGGACAGGCATAGGCACTCATAATGGGTGACAAGGTCACCGCCACAAAACCGGATATTAATACGGCTATGGCCAAGGTAAAGGCAAACTCTTTAAACAATGCACCGGTTAAACCCGATAACAAACCGATAGGGGCATAAACCGCAGCTAAGGTGACTGTCATACTAATGATGGGGGCTAATAATTGCCGAGAACTTATTAAGGCAGCTTGCGTACGACTCATGCCACTGCGCATGTAACGGGCGACATTCTCCACTACCACTATGGCGTCGTCTACCACTAAGCCTACTGATAAAACTATGGCCAGTACTGTTAGCAGATTAAGGGTAAACCCCATTATGGTCATAGCCGCAACCGCGCCTAATATAGAGATAGGAATGGTAATTAACGGCACTAAGGCGGTGCGAAATGAGCCCATCATCACGACTACTACTATGCCTACCAAAAAAATGGTTTCGGCCAATGTAATAAAAATTTCTTTGAGTGCGTTACGCATATACAAGGTACCGTCGAAGCCACTACTAATGGTGAGGCCTTGGGGTAATGTGGCATTCACTTCCTCTAATTTTTTATAGAGGCGATCACCTATGTCGATTTCATTGGCACCGGGCAATGGCCACACCGATAAAAAAATCGAGGTTTCTTTGTCTAATCGAGCCGTCACTTGTCCTTCTTCTTCGCCTAATTCGACCTGAGCAATATCACTCAAACGAATTTGTGCCCCTTGCACTTCTCTTATTACTAAGCGTTTAAAGTCTTCAACACTATTTAGCGACGTGTCTGTCATCAAGGCAATACGTTGCTGATCATTTTCGCTCTGACCCATAGTGGCAATCAAATTATTACTGCGCAGCGCAGCAGATACATCGTCTGCGGCTATATTAAAAGCCGACATCTTATTGGTGTCTAGCCAGATACGCATAGCCGGTGCGCGGCTGCCTTCTAAGCCCACTCGCTGCACGCCTTCAATAGTGGATAGTGTGGGCACCACTCTTCGTGATAAATAATCGGTGACTTCTAAGCGCGACATCCCTGCCCGCTCGTTGTCGTACTGCACATTCAGATAAAACACCGCGAAGGGTCTATCTGCCCGTATCACCTGCACCGAGGGATCTTCGGCACCTTCTGGCAGCTCAAAGCGGATCTGATCGAGTCTCGAAGAAAGCTCAGCCAGAGCTTTGGTACTATCCACATTCAGCTTTAACCAGACATTAACCGTACTCATACCCAAGGTCGTATTTGAGTCCACGTAGTCGATGCCCGGCACCGAAGCTGCCACTCTTTCTATGGGTTCGGTAACAAATCCTTGCACCACCTCAGCAGACGCACCTGTATAGGGAGTGGTAATTTGTAAGGTAGCACTTTCAATTTTAGGGAACTGCAATATTGACAGATCCATAGAAGCACGAAGGCCTACCAGTACTAGGGCTAAAGACAAGACAATGGCCACCACTGGGCGGCGACAAAATACATCCATAATAGAGGGTTTAGAATCCTCCGGGTGTACGAGGTTTTCTTCGAGATCCTTACTCATCGCTGGCAATACCTAAATTATCGTCAGCCAGGTTCACCAAGATCCCCTCACGGAGTTTAGATGAACCAATAGTGGCCACAGTGGTGCCCACTTCTAACCCTGCTGACACAATCGCCATGGGCCCGAGTCGCGCCTCAATATCAATAGGTAGACGTTTGGCACGCCAAGCACCTTTTTGATCACGATTTAGACTAAACACATAACTGCCAAATGCATCGTAACGAATAGCCACGCCAGGTAAACGCACTATATTTAGAGGCTCTCCTACAGGCAGGGTAACGTCGAGCATGGCCCCAGGTTTAATGCCTTGAGGCACATTTTCCCAAAGGGCGCGGACCCGCAAATTTCTAGACTCTTGGGCTATAGCCTGGCTCATGCCAATGATCTGGGCCGAATAGTCTGCTGATAATAAGGACACAGAACTAAGGGTGATAGATTGACCTGTGGCTAGATCTGAATATTCCTGAGGCACCGAGAAATCGATCCACAGTTCATTATTTCTACTGATCAATTGCGTGATCAAGGTATTAGCCGATAAAAATGCCCCCACTTCTAACTCATGTAAACCCGCTAAGGCATCAAAGGGCGCGATTAAGGTCTTCTTCACTATCTGGGTTTGTAACGCTCGCACGCTTGCTTGACTGACGGCTAATTGGGCTTTAGCACGATCGTATTGGTCTCGACTGGAGGCATTGCTCTCGAGTAGCTTAGAAAATCTGTTCACATCTAACTGGGCAATCTGCACTTGTGCATTGAGTCCGTCTAGCTGCGCTTGTTCATTACTGACATCCATCTGTAAGAGCAGATCACCTTTTTGCACGGGTGCCCCTGAAGCAAAAGCCACTTCCGTGATCACGCCAGCCAATTCATTGCGCACCGCCAAGTTACGTGTGGCTAACACTTGGCCGCTGACTTGCAAACTGGCTTGCCATTGGCTCGCAGTGGCCACTTGAACTTGTACCGTTTCACTTGGCTCTGGGAATGACTCACCAAAAGCAATCGCCGCCTTCACTTGGGTGAACTTAACAAAGCCAAGTACAGCCACTACCACAACACAGAATAATAAGGCGAGTATCCATCGCTTTAAATGCATGTAAGACCCCTGTAAAACACATTAAAAATAGCCATCAGGCAATTATACCAATAAAAAATATCACATAATGTGAAACGAAAAACGCTGTAATGAAGATCACAAGATCACTAAAAGTATCCCCACATGGAGTAATAATCTAACAACTAACAGATCAAGCTTACTCAATAAAATCGTTAAGGACGGCGGCGTCATGAAACACCATCACCAAACTTATGTTTTTAACACCCGCACATTGCCACTGCCTAACTGGCCACCACAAAATTGATATTGCCGTTATTAAAGACGCCCTAGCCTGCCCCTTGTTTTATTTGATCTTTGGTTAGGGGTCGTGTGTCATACAACTGTTGCAAGGCTTTTGCTGACTCAGTTAAGACAGTGTCTCGTTTTTCGCCACCGGGCACTTTATCTGAGTTGGTACTAACGGTAACAAGCACAGTCAAACTCAAAACCAGCAAGATTTTTTGATAAAAAGGTATTTTAGTGGGCTAAGCTAAACTTGAGAAAAATGCGATATTTGGCCAAACAGTAAAATACACGCCTAATCAATACACTGAGTCAATTATCTATTATTATTAAGCTTTTGACTACTCTAGCAAGGCACAGTGACGGCACAAACCCGAGCCCCTAGTGACCATATGCAAAACAGGGTAACCTGAGGCACTTAGCCCCAGTGATGAGACCCATAATGAAACCAGCCAGTATCTCAATAGTGATGATCATTTTATTAAGTGCCTGCTCAAACACCGGTTGGCGCGAAGCCTCCCGCAAGCCAGCCGGCATTGCAGCCAATCCCAGCCAGGACAGCCGCGCCATAATTGAAGTCTATGGGGCTGACGCTTTTAGTTGGCGAGGATGGTTTGCCATGCATACCTGGATAGCCGTTAAACCCCAAGATGCAGCCCAGTATACCGTTTACGAAGTGGTAGGTTGGCGGGTCAACCGCGGGTTGCCAGCATTGCGTGAATATACCACCTCTACCCCTGATAGGTATTGGTATGGGGCTAAACCACAAAAAATATTATCAATACAAGGTAAGAAGGCGCAACGACTGATCCCAACAATCACCCAAGCCGTGGCGCGTTACCCCTGGGCTAATCAATATACGCTTTTACCTGGGCCCAACAGCAATACCTTCCCAGCATGGGTAGGCAAACAAGTGCCGGAATTAGGTCTGGTTATGCCATGGCGCGCAATTGGCAGCGGCTTTGCGGATTGATCCCTGAGTCGTTACCCAACTTTTGATAAAAACGGTTTGGCTCTATAAGATATTTAGACCTGATCTACTGGATCTAGCATTCTCACCCTGAATAAATTAGCACTGAACTAAGGGACGTAATGGAACCACTACCCAAGAGACGACTCTCCGCTAGAGACAGCAAATAAGCAGGTAAATAATAACGGAACTTTATTTAGGGATCTGCGTATTGATCTTATAACGCCCTGATACAGGGTAAGTCAGAGTAACAGCATACAGGATCGCCACCCTAACAGGCCAATAACAACCCATAAAATTCAAGGATTTAACGTGAAGATACTAGTATTTATTTTGGCATCAACATTGTTCGTAAGCTGCTCAATAGTCGGACAAAGTAATGTGGAAACCGCGCCTTATATACTGATAACCGCAGACAAGGGACAAAACATTGAAGTGCGTCATTACCCAGAAATGGTGCTGGTGTCCACGACTATGAACGGACAAAACGGTTATAAGGCGTTTAGAAAACTGTTCGCCTATATAGCGGGCGACAATGCAGGCGCAACTGAAATTGCGATGACTGCACCTGTGTTGATGGACGATAAAAACATGGCTAGAGCAGGGGCTGAGATTGCGATGACAGCACCTGTGTTGATGAAGAAAAGTGCAAACAACTCGTCTATGTCTTTTGTCATGCCAAAAGATTTCACCTTGCAAACTACCCCTAAACCAATGGATCCCACTCTTAGTGTCAGTGAGCTTGAGGATTATCATGTCGCCGCCATTCAGTTTAGCGGCACAATGAGCGATAGTAATCTGGAAAAAAACAGAATAATGTTAACGACTTGGCTGGTTGAAAATGGCTACACCGCTATTGGTGAACCGGTAAGGGCGAGTTACAACGGACCTTTCACCCTACCCATGTTGCGCCGCAATGAATTGTTGATTGAAGTGGCTAGCCCATCACCGAACTAGCTCAAGGGATAGTAACTGGGTCGCCCTGCTCTCTTTGGGTCAATTTGATGGTCTGAAAAACAGGCTCAGCTTGTATGTAAGGTGAAACTGACTCAGCCAACTATTGACTGACATGGGCTTGAAATGCTTTGCTGGTTGTAGAGACATGGTTGCCTTTTGGCAACACCCAATACCGACTATTAGGCAGCGCAAAGTCCACTACTGGTCGATCACTCAAATTGCCAGACGCCATATAACTAATGGCATGACGACTGACAATACCTGCCATAACCAACACCTTTATCCCTCAGTGACTGGCGATGGTAATGGCGTTCTGCCTCTTAATATTATGCTCTCTAAAAAAACGTCTATGGCATATCATGATTTGTGTCGCCCACGCTATGCTTAAACCACATTCCCCTTGCCCCTGTGCACACGAGCAAGATTGCATTGCGGGCTTAGTGCTAAATATCAAGGAATAACCTCTCAGGTTACTGCTCTAGACAAGCTTGAATATGTTTGGCCCAAAACGCCGGCTGTTGGGTAATGGCTTGGGAGCCTATGGATATCTCACAGATACATGATTGATGATCACCCGAGCGAGGTAATGGCAGCACCACTATGCCTGTATTTTGCCCATAGCGGATGATTTTCTGCGCCAGACTTTCCCCGTCCATAACAAAGCTTAAATGAAACATAGCGGCCTGAGGCTCTGCCGGCACAATAGTTACTGGGGCGGATTGCAAGGCCACACATAATTGTTTCGTATAATCGAGGTATTGTGGGATCTGCGGTAGATGCTTTTCGAGTCCCGTGCGAGCAGCGATAAGTTCGGGGTATAAGGTAATAGGATTGCCGCCTGCTCTGCGAGCCCAAATCCGCGCCTGTGTAATCAGCTCATTAGATCCCAGTAATCCGGCACCAGAGATCCCGCCTAAATCTTTATAGAAGCTCACGTATATACTATCAAACAGTGACGCGATCTGCGCCAGAGTCGACTGATAAAACCTGGTGGTTTGCCATATGCGAGCGCCATCTAAATGCATCTTGATATCATGCTTAGTGCACCAAGCCCTAATGCTTGTCAAATCTTGCCAACTGGGCAAGATACCACCTAATTCACGCATGGGTGTTTCGATAATAATAGCCGCAGTGGTGCGGGGATCAAGCGTCTGCACGTCCCCCAGACTTAACACCTGTTGCTCCTTGCCCATCTCAGAGATCTTCAGTCCCCATAACTGTTCGATTGCCTTATACTCATGGAGCACAAGGTGAGATGTTGGGTGTAGGCCGACACCACAGCGACCGCTTTGTTCGCTGTGACACTTTAGCGCAGCGCACTGAGCTAAGGTGCCAGTAGGAAGAAATACACAGTTTGGCAAAGCGAATAAGTCACTTAACTGTTGTTCAAAATCTCGGACGCTGCCACCTTGGCCATAACTATCGCGGCTGTCTGCGCGGGTCAAAGCATGGCTCAGTTGTTGTAGTTCTTCGCGCATCCCCAGCTGGCTATGGCGATGAATGGCCGCCTCGGCTTGTATGTTCAATTGTGCAAAGCGTTTTGTTAGTGCCGCTGATATCAGGTTCATGATGTTATTTTATATGGATTTTACCGCCAATAATTTTATAAGCAGGGGTACCTCGGATCATAGTTTCACGGGCAAATTCCTGATCACAACCGGGACACACACAAGGCGTGCTGGTGTGATCTTCTACGATTCGTTGTATAAAACACTTTACCAATGCACCTTTGCCTGCTTTTTGGTATTTAAAAATAGGCGTCTTACACTTTAGGCAAGCGATCTGCACTAGGCGTTTGGGTCCCTTTTTATTTGGCTTAGCCATATCTCCTACAGATGTTGGTTTTTCTTTATGGTACTCCCTCAACCTTGGCTTGGGTAGCGACCAGATAGAGCCATACTCATCTTATCCCTCAGAGGTGATAGACAACGAGCCTAATGAGGCTTTATCTGCAACTGTTTCGAAAACTGTCATCCCCAAATCAAAAGCATCTTGTGCCAAGGATCTTAAAGACACCGAATAAAAAAGCCAAACCATGAATTTGCAAATATATTTTGGGATTTATCTTATGAAGATAGAACAGATATTGTAAGAGGCAAGAAATAAAGACTGTCATTAAAATATAATTTAAATCACATATATAGTGGTCATTCAACAACATTTATTAAGGGTGTTTTTTTGCTCTTTAAGTATTCATTCATCTTATGTTTAAACCTAAATTTGATAATAAAGAGTGGTAAAAAGTTATCGCTAAATGAATGGATTTTTTACAAAGATAGGACGTGCATTTCTTTTACCCAATATTTAAAACATCAAAAAACCCATAAAAAACAACGACTAAATTTCGTATTCCCCATAACAAGAAAAGAATGTACATATCGAAAATATGGGGTAATGTTGATTGTAGCGTCATAAAAAACAAGCTTTATTTTACTGTATTCACACCAGACAAGGGTGCGGTTAGATTAGACGGGTAGCGGACTTTCAATATTGTCACCCCATTTTTTAGGGCGCGATTGAGGGGCCAATTAATATGGACAGCGGCATTCAGTTTATACGGCTATAATTTTTATAAAACCTGGTAGAAGGAAGTGTTTGGGACAATGATTTTTGTTATAAAAGGACTAAGTATTACCTTAGCGCTTTGTGTTTTCTTTAATAGTGCGTGGCTAGATGCCATGGAACAACCCCCCGCAGATATATTCGATTTAGGCCAGCCGGTATTTGAAGCCATTGCCGCGCAAGATGAAAATAAAGCCGCCAATGTGACAGCCATAGTAGAGGACTTAACGGGTTTTATCTGGATTGGCGATGAAAAAGGGTTAAGGCGCTTTGATGGATACCGATATAAAATCTATGCGGCTGAAACCGATGGCAACAATAGGATCAATACTGATTCTATTTACACCTTGGCGGTGGATAACAATAATAATATTTGGGTAGGTACGGCTACAAGTGGGTTGGCAATTCTGCAAGCATCCACTGGTCAATTTCTTCAAGTCGAGCTGCCCAGTACTGAGGGTTTCTCAACAATACGCAGCATAGTCAACAATCCCAAAGGGGGCATGTGGGTCGCCACCAATAAGGTCATATACCGACTGGATGACAATTTCCAAGTGACGGCGAGTTACTCACTGGCTAATGTAGCTGATGGTGATGGCAGCCATTATATAAAGGATCTGTTGGTGGATGAGCAGCAACAACTCTGGGTTGGCAGCTCAAAAGCCCTGTTTAAGGTGGGTCAAGATGGCGTCATGAACCTTGTGCCTATTACTGATAAACCGCCCTATATTAGCGTCTTGTTTGAAGACTCCGAAGGGGCTATTTGGGTGGGTACCTTGGGAAGTGGTTTATTTAAGTTAAACACTGATGGTCACGTCCTCGCAAGGCTTGAAGATTACGCCACTGAAAGCCTACTGGAAACCACGCCCGGCCAATTGTGGCTAGGCACAGCCGCCAGTGGACTGGTGAAAATAGACACCAATACCTATCAGGTCATTAAGCAGTTTACCCATGATGTTGCTATCCCCCATAGCTTAGGTATGAACCAAATTAGGGCAATAATGGTGGACAGGGCCGGGCTGATTTGGATTGGAACCTGGGGGAAGGGGCTGTATCGATTTAACCCCAACAATCTTGCCTTCGCCAATCTCTACCATTCTCCGAGCAACCCTCACTCTCTGAGCAAAAATCAGATTGCTAATATACAAGAAATGAGCGATGGAAAAATGTTATTTGCCGTTTATGGCCATGGTGTCGATTTGTTTTCGCCCAAGCAAGGGCGGCTCAAGACTTTCGATGGCAGCCATGGGGCTGACCACTTACTGAACAAATCTAAAATGATCTATATGACACAAGGCTCGGCTGAAGAGGTATGGCTATCAATTGTCAATGTGGGCTTAGTACGATATACACCAGACACAGACCAGTTCGAGTATATTTCAGAGTTTAGTGGCGCGACTACCTTGGATGTGTTGTGGGGATCCGACGGCGCCTTGTTAGTGATGACAACAAAGGGCTTGAAACGTTTTTATCCCCATAGCCGAGAAATCCAAGATTTCTATCAAGGTGAAAATTCACAAACCGTGGATACCCATAGATATAGAAATATCATAAAAAAGCCCGATGGTACCCTATGGATGAACAGTGATTCTGCTCTATTTATGGTGAAGCCCAACAGCCAGTTAATTCAACCCGTGTGGATCATCAACGATCTGCATCAGGCCTCAGATCGCATCAATGGTTTGAGCATAGACAGTAAAAATAATTTTTATTTTAGTAGTAAGTACCAGCTTTTCAAATTTAGCCATTGGCAGGATACAGGCAGCCATCAAGGTGTCTTTGACAATATCCTCCTGACCAGTGAAGAAATGGAAAAACCTGCCATTGCCGGAGAGTTATTTGACGATATGAGTGGGCAACTGTGGGGAGGGAAATTTGCAGTGGATAGTCAAACCGGCGACATGGACTATTTTGGCCTAGCTGATGGTATGGGTATCGAAAATATTTGGGAGAATATAAAAGCACGAAGTAAGAGTGGCACTTTATTGTTCGCCAGTCCAAGCGGGGTATTGATGGTCAGGCCACCGTTATATAAAAAGTGGGACTATATGCCCCCTGTTGTGATCACCGATACCTACATTGATAGTGAAAATGTCCATATTCAAGGTGATCATCTAACCCTATCCCCTGACAATCACAGGGTCACCATCGAATTTTCCTCATTAGATTATACGGCCCCGACCAAAAATAAATATGCTTATAAGTTGACCGGCAATACCTATGACGACTGGCATTATGTGGATCAT
>JAWUWP010000041.1:0-11432 GCA_034111785.1 Paraglaciecola sp. | reverse complement strand
TTAGTCTCGATTATGTTTCATGCGCGTATCGGTCTGTGGCAAGTGCTGACTGACTATGTAAAAGCGCCAGGCTTGCGGGCGTCTATTAAGTTTATTATTAATATAATTGCATTTGTTTATGTGGTTTTTGGTTTATTTGTTTTGTGGGGTGTGTAAATGAGTATTCCTGTTCATGAGTACGATGCCGTTGTTATAGGTGCAGGTGGCGCAGGTATGCGTGCGGCCTTGCAAATTTCCGAGTCGGGCAAATCATGTGCCTTATTATCTAAAGTTTTCCCAACGCGATCACATACCGTTTCAGCCCAAGGTGGCATAACTGTCGCTTTAGGTAACGCCCATGAAGATAACTGGCAATGGCATATGTACGATACAGTCAAAGGCTCCGACTATATCGGTGACCAAGATGCCATAGAATATATGTGTAAAACTGGACCTGAAGCCATAATCGAAATGGAAAATATGGGACTGCCTTTTTCGCGATTCGAAAATGGCAAAATTTACCAACGTCCATTCGGTGGTCAGTCCAAAGATTTTGGCGGTGAGCAAGGCGCACGTACCGCTGCGGCTGCTGATAGAACAGGTCATGCGTTATTGCATTTGCTTTACCAACAAAACGTAAAAAATAAAACCAAAGTGTTTAGCGAGTGGTACGCCCTAGATTTAGTGAAAAACCAAGACGGCGATGTAGTCGGTTGTACTGCCATCGATATTGAGTCCGGTGAAGTGGTGTACTTCAAATCTAAAGCCGTGGTCTTGGCAACAGGTGGAGCAGGGCGTATTTATTCGTCTACTACTAATGCTCATATTTGTACCGGCGATGGGGTCGGTATGGCAATTCGTGCTGGCGTGCCCATGCAAGATATGGAAATGTGGCAATTTCACCCAACGGGCATAGCCGGTGCGGGTACTCTGGTCACTGAAGGTTGTCGTGGTGAAGGGGGGTATCTTTTGAATAAAGATGGTGAACGCTTCATGGAGCGTTATGCACCTAATGCCAAAGATTTAGCCGGCCGTGATGTAGTGGCCCGTTCAATGATGACGGAAATCCGCGAAGGCCGTGGATTTGATGGTCCTATGGGACCTCACTGTAAACTTAAATTAGATCATTTAGGTAAAGATGTTTTAGAGTCTCGTTTACCGGGTATTTTAGAATTATCCAGAACCTTTGCTCACGTGGATCCGGTAAAAGAACCTATTCCTGTTATTCCAACTTGTCATTATATGATGGGTGGGGTGCCCACTAATGTGAATGGTCAAGCTATTGGTATCGATGCCAATGGTCAGGAAAAACCTATTAAAGGTCTATTTGCTTGTGGTGAAATTGCTTGTGTGTCGGTGCATGGTGCCAATCGCTTAGGCGGTAACTCATTATTAGATTTAGTGGTCTTTGGCAGAGCCACAGGTTTACATCTTGGTAAAGCTATCGATGGGATAGAAGCCCGTGAGGCCTCTACTGATGATGTGGAGGCAGCACTTACTCGCTTCAATCGTTGGGAGAATTCCACTGTGGGTAAAGGTGAAGACCCAGTACAAATTAAGAAAGATCTGCAAAGCTGTATGCAACTTAACTTCTCGGTATTCCGTGAAGGTGATGCCATGGCGACAGGCCTAAAAGAGTTAGGTGATATTCGCGAACGCTTACAAAATGCCAGATTAGATGACAAAAGCAATGACTTCAATACTATGCGTATTGAGTGTCTAGAGCTAGATAACTTGATGGAAACGGCTTACAGTACCGCTGTGGCTGCGAATTTCAGAACAGAAAGCCGTGGAGCCCATAGCCGTTTCGATTTTCCAGATAGAGATGATGAAAACTGGTTGTGCCATTCGGTATACTTGCCAGAAAACGATAAGATGTTGAAGCGTGCAGTGAATATGACACCTAAGCTTCGTGAAGCCTTTCCACCTAAAGCCAGAACATACTAGTAGGAGTAACGTATATGCAATTAAATTTCTCAGTTTACCGTTACAACCCTGACGTAGACAACGCGCCACACATGCAAGACTATCAGCTAGAGGTCGAAGAAGGCCAAGATATGATGGTGTTAGACGCCCTGATTGCCTTAAAAGAGCAAGATGCAAGCTTATCTTTCCGTCGTTCCTGTCGTGAAGGTGTATGTGGCTCTGACGGTGTCAATATGAATGGTAAAAATGGCTTAGCCTGTATTACGCCTCTTTCTGCATTAAAAGGCTCTAAAATAGTGGTGCGCCCTTTGCCTGGTCTGCCGGTAGTGCGTGATCTTGTAGTGGATATGACACAGTTTTATACCCAATATGAAAAAGTAAAACCCTTTTTAATTAACGATGATAATCAACCTCCTGCTCGTGAATTTCTGCAATCACCTGAAGAGAGAGAGAAGCTAGATGGCTTGTATGAATGTATTTTGTGTGCCTGTTGTTCTAGTTCATGTCCTTCTTTCTGGTGGAACCCAGATAAATTTATCGGTCCTGCGGGCTTGTTACATGCATATCGTTTCTTAGCCGATAGCCGTGATACCGCAACAGAAGAGCGTTTAAGTGGTTTGGATGATGCCTTTAGTGTATTTAGATGTCACAGCATTATGAATTGTGTGAGTGTTTGTCCAAAGGGCCTGAATCCCACTAAAGCCATTGGCCATATTAAATCGATGCTGTTAAAACGAGCAGTATAGACTGGGCAGCCAAGGTGTAGATCTTGGCTCAGGTTGAGGGTTAAACATAGGTTAACTATCAGCCGTTTAACCCTACAGTAATGTGTCGCGAGCGGTTGCTCATATAATTACAAGTCTTATAAAACCAAGGGACAACAATGCAACAAAGCGTGATGAAAGCATGGTGGGACTCGTCTCACATGGCTGGTGGCAACGCTACTTATATAGAATCAATGTATGAAGCGTATTTAGAAGATGCACAGAGTGTATCTGAAGAGTGGCGAGCTATTTTTGAGAAGTTACCTAAAGTAGAAGGTGTCGAAGTCGAGACTAAGCATAGTCTAGTTCGAGATCAGTTTCGTGCTTTAGCTGCCCTTGGCCCAGCGGCAAGAGCTGGCACAGCGGCTACTCAAAGTAGCGGCGGCAGTGATGATAAACAAGTCAAAGTACTGCAGTTGATCAATGCCTTTCGTTTTAGAGGCCATCAACATGCCAATCTTGATCCTCTTGAGTTGTGGAAACAACCTAGGGCTAGAGATCTTGAGCTTTCGCACCATAATCTTTCAGAAAACGATTTTGATACCACCTTTAATGTGGGCTCTTTTGCTATAGGCAAAGAGGCCTTGCCTCTTGGTGAGTTGTTTAAATCCCTCAATCGTACTTATTGTGGCTCAATTGGCACAGAGTACATGCACATTACTGACACCGAACAAAAACGCTGGTTACAGCATAAGATTGAATCGGTTCAGGCTAAACCCGAAATTTCTAGAGAAGAAAAAATAGCCATACTCAAAGGCTTGGTATCCGCTGATGGTATGGAAAAATACCTAGGCGCTAAGTTTCCTGGGGCTAAACGTTTCTCTCTAGAAGGCGGTGATGCATTAGTCCCCATGCTTAAAGGTTTGATTAATCATGCGGGCAGTAAGGGCACTAAAGAGGTAGTGATAGGCATGGCGCACAGAGGCAGAATTAATGTCTTGGTGAATGTGCTAGGTAAAAATCCTTCCGTATTGTTTGATGAATTTTCCGGTAAACACGATGATTCTTTAGGTGCTGGCGATGTGAAATACCATGCGGGCTATTCATCGGATTTTGCTACACCAGGTGGCAATCTGCATTTGGCCTTGGCCTTCAACCCTTCGCATTTGGAAATCGTTAACCCGGTTGTCATAGGTTCGGTACGAGCTAGATTAGACAGACGTGAATGTACCGACGGCTCTTTAGTGTTGCCTATTACCATTCACGGTGATTCGGCAATTGCCGGACAAGGGGTAGTACAAGAAACCTTTAATATGTCACAAACTCGCGGATTTAAAGTGGGTGGCACGGTTCGGATCGTGATCAATAACCAAGTGGGTTTTACCACTTCAAACATAGAAGATACCCGCTCCACGCAATATTGTACTGATATAGCAAAAATGGTTCAGGCCCCTATATTCCATGTGAATTCGGATGATCCTGAAGCGGTATTGTTTGTCACAAAATTAGCCTTAGATTATCGTAATCAATTCAAGCGCGATGTGGTTATCGACTTGGTTTGTTATAGACGTCATGGTCACAATGAAGCTGATGAGCCAAGTGCCACTCAGCCATTGATGTATCAAAAAATCAAGAAACATCCAGTACCCCGTAAAATTTATGCCGATCAGTTGATCGCTGAAGGGATCATTGGAGCCCATGAAGTGGATAAACTGGTGAGCGATTACCGAGCAGCCTTAGATCATGGCGCTTGTGTGGTTGAGGAGTGGCGCCCCATGACCGAACATTCGGTTGACTGGTCACCTTACTTGGGCCATGACTGGGATGTGGAATATAACAGCGCCATCAGCGCTGAGAAGATTACCGAACTGGGTCATAAATTATGCACTTTTCCGGCTGAGCATAAGTTGCAATCCCGTGTGGCTAAGTTATATCAAGACAGACGATTGATGGTCGCAGGTGATAAAGCTTTTGATTGGGGCATGGCTGAAAACTTGGCCTATGCGTCTTTGGTTGATGTGGGCGAAAATATTCGTATGACAGGCCAAGACTCAGGTCGAGGCACGTTTTTCCATCGTCATGCCGTCTTGTATAATCAAACTGACGGCTCCGATTATATGCCCTTAGCTAATATTCATGATCAGCAAGGTAAGATGGAAATTTTTGATTCAGTTCTATCTGAAGCCGCGGTTGTAGCCTTTGAATTTGGTTATGCCACTGCAGAGCCCGGTTGTATGACTATTTGGGAAGCGCAGTTTGGTGACTTTGCCAATGGTGCACAAGTGGTGATTGATCAGTTCTTAAGTTCTGGTGAAGCAAAGTGGGGCCGTTTATGTGGCTTAACTTTGTTGTTACCCCATGGCTATGAAGGCCAAGGTCCTGAGCATAGTTCAGCACGATTAGAACGTTTTTTACAGATGTGTGCGGATCATAACTGGCAAGTGTGTGTGCCATCAACACCGGCTCAGGTGTTTCATATGTTACGTCGTCAGGCTTTACGCCCCATGCGCCGTCCATTGATTGTGATGTCACCCAAGTCGTTATTACGTCATCCCTTGGCTACTTCAAGCATAGATGATCTGGCCGAGGGTGTATTTCATAATGTGATTGATGAAATAGATGACATCAAGCCAGCTGACGTGAAACGGGTCGTGATGTGTTCGGGCAAGGTCTATTACGATCTGCTTGAGCAAAGACGTAAGAATGAACAAACCGATGTGGCCATTATTCGTATCGAACAACTTTATCCTTTCCCACACGTGGAAATAGAAAAAGCGGCGAATAAATATGGTGCCACTAAAGATTGGGTTTGGTGTCAAGAAGAGCCACAAAATCAGGGTGCTTGGTATTGTAGTCAGCATCATTTTTGGTCTTCATTGCCAAAAGGTGCAAGCCTCACTTATTCCGGAAGGAAAGCATCTGCATCCCCAGCGGTAGGATATATTTCAGTGCACAATCAACAACAGAAAGAGTTGGTTGATGGTGCGTTAACGATTAAATAAGGAAGCAGTATGCCA
Source organism: Paraglaciecola sp. (assembly GCA_034111785.1). Lineage (GTDB taxonomy): Bacteria > Pseudomonadota > Gammaproteobacteria > Enterobacterales > Alteromonadaceae > Paraglaciecola. The sequence goes on along the minus strand of JAWUWP010000041.1, from coordinate 5,806 downwards.
ATCGAAATTAAAGTACCGGTATTACCTGAATCCGTGGCAGATGCGTCTATTGCAACTTGGCATGTGAAAGTAGGCGATAAAGTCAGTCGTGACCAAAACCTTGTGGATATTGAAACTGATAAAGTGGTTTTAGAAGTGGTGGCCCCAGAGGATGGTTTCATCAGTGAAATTTTGCAAGATGAAGGCGAAACCGTTTTAGGTGAGCAAATAATAGCTAACTTTGAGGCGGGTGCAAGTGCGACTGCAGCTGTGCAAAACACGCCTAAAGTAAATGAACAATCTAATAATCTATCAGATAGTAAAGGTGAACCCGTGGAAATTAAGGTACCTGTTCTTCCAGAATCAGTGGCAGATGCAACAATAGCAACTTGGCACGTGCAGCCTGGTGAGTCTATTGCCCGTGACCAAAACTTGGTCGATATAGAAACAGATAAGGTGGTGTTAGAAGTGGTGGCACCAGCTGATGGCTCCTTGAGTGAGATTTTGTCACCCGAAGGCACGACAGTAACAGGCGAACAAGTTATCGCTAATTTTGTTGCTGGAGCCGTTGCTGCTGCTGAGCCTAATGTCACCCCAGCCGGTGACGATAATGACACATTAAGCCCTTCTGTTCGTCGTCTGTTAGCTGAAAAAGGCTTAGATGCAGCGAAGATCAAAGGTACGGGTAAAGGCGGTAGAGTGACTAAAGAAGACGTTGAAAAGTCATTGCAAGCCCCAGCCCCTGTGGCACAACCTGCGCCGGCTAAAGCGGCCAACGTGGTTGTCCTTGGAGATCGTACTGAGAAGCGTGTGCCTATGACACGTCTACGTAAAACTATCGCTAATCGTTTATTAGAAGCCAAAAACAGTACGGCTATGTTGACTACCTTCAATGAAGTGAATATGAAGCCAATCATGGACTTACGTAAGCAATATCAGGAGAGCTTTGAGAAGCGCCATGGTATACGTTTAGGTTTTATGTCTTTCTATGTTAAAGCGGTAACCGAAGCCTTAAAACGTTTCCCTGAAGTCAATGCATCAATTGATGGTGATGACATCTGTTATCATAATTATTTTGATATCTCTATTGCTGTTTCAACCCCTCGTGGCTTGGTGACTCCGGTATTGCGAGATTGTGATGGCTTAGGTATGGCCGGTATAGAAGGCGGTATTAGAGAATTGGCCTTAAAAGGCCGTGATGGAAAATTGAGCATGGGTGATATGCAAGGAGGCAACTTCACTATTACTAACGGTGGTGTCTTTGGATCCTTGTTATCTACGCCAATAATCAACCTGCCACAAAGTGCTATTTTGGGTATGCATAAAATCCAAGATAGACCTATGGCAGTCAATGGCAAAGTCGAGATTTTGCCTATGATGTACTTAGCACTTTCTTATGATCACCGAATAGTTGACGGTAAAGAGGCAGTTGGTTTCTTGGTGACTATTAAAGAAATGTTAGAAGATCCCACACGTTTGTTGTTGGACGTGTAAACGAACAGAGATAGGTAACTACTACTAGTTACCTATCTTTTTGCCGAGAACTTTTTTATACTTACGGCTCTCAAAATCAAGCTGCCCCTAAGCAGCTTTTGTCTTAATTAAAACGGATAGAAATACCATGAATTTGCATGAATATCAGGGTAAGCAGTTGTTCGCCGAATACGGCCTTCCTGTTTCTGAGGGATTTGCTGCTGAAACTCCTGCTGCAGCGGTTGAAGCTGCGGGTCGAATTGGCGGTAGCGAATGGGTTGTAAAATGTCAGGTTCACGCTGGCGGTAGAGGTAAAGCTGGCGGTGTTAAACTAGTCAAAACCAAAGAAGAAATTAAAGCCTTCGCTGAGAAATGGTTAGGCCAAAATTTGGTCACCTTTCAAACTGATGAACATGGTCAACCCGTTACTAAAATTTTAGTTGAATCTTGTACAGATATTGCCGATGAGCTTTATCTAGGTGCTGTAGTTGATCGTACTTCTCGTCGTGTGGTGTTCATGGCTTCTACTGAAGGCGGTGTTGAAATTGAAACCGTTGCAGAAAAAACGCCAGAAAAGATCCTAAAAGCAGAGATTGATCCTATAGTCGGTGCCCAACCTTATCAAGCCCGTGAAATGGCCTTTAAATTGGGTCTTAAAGGCGTTCAAATTAAACAGTTTACTAAGATATTTCTTGGTTTAGCTAAAATGTTTGTTGATCTGGATATTGCCCTAATTGAAATTAATCCATTGGTGATTAAAGTCGATGGTGACATTCACTGCTTAGATGCAAAAGTAGCCATTGACGGCAATGCGGCCTATCGTCAGCCTAGGATCGCTGAAATGCATGATCCGTCACAAGATGATGCCCGTGAAGCCGAAGCGGCCAAGTGGGAATTAAATTACGTTGCATTAGACGGCAACGTAGGTTGTATGGTCAATGGTGCCGGTCTAGCTATGGGTACTATGGATATCGTTAACCTACATGGTGGCAAACCTGCTAACTTCTTAGACGTGGGCGGCGGTGCGACTAAAGAGCGTGTTGCTGAAGCCTTTAAAATCATTTTGTCTGACAGCAATGTTAGTGCGGTGTTAGTGAATATTTTTGGTGGCATCGTTCGTTGTGACATGATCGCTGAAGGGATCATCGGCGCAGTGAAAGAAGTCGGCGTAACCGTACCTGTTGTGGTTCGCTTAGAAGGAACAAATGCTGAACTTGGTCGTGAAGTACTAGCCAAGTCTGATCTAGATATCATAGCTGCAAGTAGTTTGTCTGATGCTGCACAGTTAGTCGTAAAAGCCGCGGAGGGCAAATAATGTCTATATTAATTAATAAAGACACCAAAGTTATCTGTCAGGGTTTTACTGGTGGTCAGGGAACTTTTCACTCTGAGCAAGCTATTGCTTATGGTACACAAATGGTCGGTGGTGTAACACCTGGTAAAGGCGGCACCACTCATCTTGGTTTGCCAGTGTTTAATACTGTGCGTGATGCGGTAGAGAAAACAGGGGCCACAGCCTCTGTTATTTATGTACCCGCTGCGTTTTGTAAAGACTCAATTGTTGAAGCGGCCGATGCTGGCATTGAGCTGATCGTTTGTATTACTGAAGGTATCCCTACTCTTGATATGTTGTTTGTTAAAGAGTATGTGGACGCGAAAGGCGTACGTATGATCGGTCCAAACTGCCCAGGCGTGATCACGCCGGGTCAATGTAAGATTGGTATTATGCCTGGTCATATTCACAAGGCTGGTAAAGTAGGAATTGTGTCTCGCTCTGGTACTTTAACCTACGAAGCGGTTAAGCAAACTACCGACGAAGGTTTTGGTCAATCAACCTGTGTCGGTATTGGTGGAGATCCTATCCCAGGCTCTAACTTTATCGATATCTTGCAATTGTTCCAAGACGATCCTCAAACAGAGGCCATAGTGATGATTGGTGAGATTGGCGGTTCTGCAGAAGAAGAAGCGGCAGCCTTTATTAAAGCCAATGTGACTAAACCTGTCGTGTCTTATATTGCTGGTGTGACTGCGCCTGAAGGCAAGCGCATGGGTCATGCTGGTGCCATAATTGCAGGCGGTAAAGGTACAGCTGAAGAGAAGTTTAAAGCTCTTGAAGCTGCAGGTGTGAAAACCGTCCGTTCATTAGCTGAAATTGGCAAAGGGTTACGTGAAATTACCGGTTGGTAGTTTTGGTTAACTTGATTGTCTTAAAAACCCACTATTAAGTGGGTTTTTTTATGTTCGTTACAAGGCGATAGTGAAGGGCTTTACAAGCTTTGCAGCTGCAGTCTATACCGTTGTAGAAGAGCATAGTGGATCACCTAAGGTGTGCGATCAGTGAGACCTAGTGTATGGCCAGATAGAGTGAGGTGGCTAAATGGGCAAAGATAGCCGGGACCATTAACCACAATACTAAAACCAATAACGAGGCTTCGTTAAGGGTAATGTCAAAAGCTATTACCGCTGCGCCTAGATACACTCCCCCCTATATGTTTGGTCCGAAGATACTTATTGGTCACAGACATGGTAATAAAGACGTTTCTTGCTTGTGGCAAAACAGGGTATAACTGAGAAAAACCAGCAAGCACACCATAATAGCGCTTTACCCTAAGCATAAGGCCTCTGGCTGATAAACAATGACTCACGGCTGTGGTTGACATAGATATCGCCACCAAGGCTAATTAAACGATGCAAACACGCTGTTTCTTAAACAGGCTTTTCAACATAAGGAGCCCCAGCCCAGGCTAAGTTTATTTGTTATCTGTCACCACAGGTACGGCTTTATCCTGAGCGTATTTCACCCGAATTTGGTTGGCACCTAACATGCTTTCGTTAAGGGCTTTTACCGCCAGTTTTGCCTCGCCAGCCTTGGGCATTTCTACAAAACCAAAACCTTTAGATAAGCCATTATGTTTTTCTTTGACTATGTCACAGGATTGTACTTTACCGTGCACTTCAAAGGTTTGTTGTAGCTCTTGTACACTGGTTTCTCTGTCGAGGTTTCTAATTAATATCTTCATCTTGTCCAATCTTATAAAGGTGAATTTTACCTTGATATTATAACAGCTTATGCAGTAATACCTAGGTTATATATTGGCCCATTCGGTGGCTAATAAGTGACACTGGCCGAACGCAACAAATGGCATAATAGACAGCGCCAATGGACGGCAGTTAAAGATAAAAAGTGTAGAGGATCATGTACACTTACCTGCAACGACGCAATAGATTTTGGTGATCCCTCTATGAAAATGCCTCACTTGCCCAGTATGAGGTCAGGTTTTTCCACTGGACTGATAGTGTTAACAAGCTGGTTTGTCTTGTCCTGCTCTGATCAGGCTAACCTGTCCAGTGCCAGTCATAATGTACAAATACTCCCCTATCAATTTATGATGACCGGTCTAGATAGGAGTAAGACCATACGTTTATATTTGCCTGCTGATTATGCCAGCTCTGAACAGTCCTACCCTGTTGTTTACATGCATGATGGACAAAACCTATTTGATCATGTCAGTGCTGATGGTGATGAATGGCAGGTTGATGAGATCCTTGATGGCTTAGGGCAGTCTGAGCAATTGCAGGTAATAGTGGTTGGCATAGATAGCAGTGCTGAATATCGCCACAATGAACACTCCCCTTGGGTCAACAATCGTTATGGCGAGGCCCAAGGCCAAGGGTATATGGCCTTCTTGGTTGAAGTAGTGAAACCTTATATCGATACTCATTATCGGACCTTAACCGACAGAAATAATACGGCAATTATGGGCAGTTCAATGGGAGGCTTGATTTCCCACTATGCTTTGCATGCCTACCCGGATACTTTTAGTAAAGCCGGTATATTTTCCCCCGCTTATTGGTATTCGCCCCAAGTCTTTACTTTTAGTGAATCCAATAAAGTGCGCCTCGATGCCCGTTTATACATTATGTATGGTGACAAGGAGGGAGACGGCATGATTGCTGATGCTTTTAAAATGCAACGTCAGCTTAGGCGTCAAGGACACCCACTAAACAATATGGTGTTTAAACGTGTGGAGGGTGGCCAACATAGTGAAGTCTTGTGGAAAGAGCAATTTAGCGAGGCCATTGTCTGGCTATTTGCCAGTCCTGGTGCTTCTTGATTGAGCCTGGTGGCGGCAGGTAAAACCTACTCATGTATAAAAATGAGCAGCTTAAGTCCCTTATTCTGGGTTTTGTTGAAATATATGTCCATCTCTTTGCGGGAATGGGATCTATAGTCCGGGTTCTTTTATTGCTGACTTAAGCAAAGGTCGGGTTTCAAAGAACATTGACCAGTAGTCGTCGGTTTTAACAAAAAACGCTGACTAAGAAACCCATTGAGCTGCTGCCTAGATCAACC
>JAWUWP010000040.1:0-162265 GCA_034111785.1 Paraglaciecola sp. | reverse complement strand
AATGGTTCAGCTTACTCAATGCACAGGTACATTTAGGCCGACTGTTTGAACAAACCGAAAGTGTCGACTCTTTCAACCCTGTGGCCGTCTTAAGTTATGCCACATGGCAGAATGAGTTTGCTGGTGATCCTGATATTTTGTCGGAAAATGTAACATTTCGCGGTGTCAGTTATTCTATTGTGGGTGTGTTAACTGAAAATTTTATTGAACCGCATATACAACAAAAAGGTAATGACACTGGCGTTTGGCTGCCATGGGATTTTAATGCTGAGGTGAGATTTAAAAACCTGTGGTACGGCATCACTGAACTGGTGTTTGTGGGTAAGTTGAAATCAGGCCTTTCGGTTAAAAGTGTTGAGCAGCAATTAACCCCTCTAGTGAACGATAAGTGGCAGGAAAATGTACAGGGAATGCCTTTCTTTAAAGACTGGTCTATCAATATGCAACTGCAAACCTTTAAGTCTGTCATTTTAGGTGATGTTAAAAATACGCTTTCTCTATTAGTTGCGGCTATTGTTGGTTTGGTGAGCATTGCTAGCGTTAACATATGTAATTTACTCGTTTCTAGAACAGCGCAGCAAGGTCATAACTTGGCGATCCGCAGTGCTCTAGGTGCTAAACCACTTAATATTTTTTACTCTTTAGTGACAGAAATTGGACTGTTGATGCTGTTATCTATTTTGTTAGCTTTAGGGATATCTTCATGTGGTTTTTATCTATTACAACATTTTTTGGGGCAGACTATTCCCCGAATAAGTGAGCTTGCAAATAACCAATTTACCCTTGGTTTAGCCTCTTTATTGATCTTATTGTTTACCCTGTTTTTTGCATTTGTGTGCAGTCGCATGATCCGATACCGAAGCTTGACCCTAAGTATGCAAAACAGTGGGAAAGGTGGCGCTGTACAAGTTTCTAAGGGTCTGCGCCAAGTATTGGTCGTTATACAAGTGTGCATTGCTGCGGTACTGGTTTTTGCCAATATTGGAGTGTTCAAACAAGCATTTGAAAGTATTCAACACTCAAATAATTTTGATGTGCAAAACTTGACACATTTAACGTTTGTTCCAGCCACTGCAAAAACTCATTCACCAGCTGAACTACAAGTTTCAATGCAACAAATCAGTCAAAATATTGCAGGCCTTGTGCAAGTGGCACAGGTAACACAATCTTCTTCAGCTCTTGATCATTTTAGAAAGTGGGCCATCACTCACGCTTCAACTAATGAGAGATATGTGGTGAGTAGTAAAGAGATTGATCACCAATATTTGGCTATGTACGAGCAAAAATTAATTGAGGGACGTCAATTTACCCAAGCAGATATTATTGATGACAATAACCTGATGCTAGTAAACCAAAGCTTTGCTAATCAATTAAACCCAGATGGTTCTGCAGTTGGTATGCGTTTTACTTCAGATGGCAGTAAACCCACGACTGTGATTGGGGTGGTTGAAGATGTAATGATGCCAGGTGAATCTTTAGTCCCTATCAGTGTGTATGTTCCTTCTTCAGCATATTTGATGGATATGACCCTAAGAGTTAGATCTACACAGTCGTTAAATAAACAGCAAGTAATAGATATATTGGCTAATACAAGTTCTGAATTTGCCCTGTTTAGTTTTGAGGCACTGGTAACCAGTAAACATAAATTACTCTTCACTCAATATATTACTGTGTATCTCACTTCTATGGTGGCGGTTATTACATTATGTTTAGCGGGTTTAGGCTTATATGGGATCCTAAGTTACAGCACCCAAATGAGGCGATTTGAAATAGGTGCCAGATTAGCTATAGGTGCTAAGCGCAGGGATATAGTCAAACTGATTGTTAAAGATAACGCTTCGATGATCGTACTTGGCGTACTGACTAGTGTGTTGGTTTTATTGGCGTTGTATTTAGGATTTTACGATAGTTTAAACGCCTACCTAAATGGCAATCTGGTTCTTGTGTTTGTGTTTACTGTTGTGCCTGTTGTTGTACTGTCATTGTTCGCTTGTTACTGGCCCCTAAGAAAATACATCAATCAGCCGGCTATTCATTCTTTGCGGGGCAGTGACTAGCTAATAGTAGACACGAATATTAAAGGCCAGCAGGCCTTTTACCTCTTTATTGATTCTTTTCTCCCGCTCAATATAAGCTGACATTGCAACAAAGGTGATGAGATGTCATTAAGCAAAATGTAACCGGGCTTATCACATTAATCTTGCTCATTTAGCCAATCAACACCAGTTCAGTCAATTGTTTCTTTGAGCGCCAATATATTCTGTGTAATATCACGGTTAACACTGGTTGTTAAAGCCATCAATGACCCACCTAGCAAGATAATATGATTTGTAGGCTAATGAGTAAATTAACTTAGCATGACGATAGGTTTATTGTGCAATAAGTACAGAGGCGGATCCACTAAGTTCATTGCTCAAAATTCTATAGAAGCTGCTAGAATACCCCATCAAAATACTTGGCTGTAAAATATACTTAATAGACGGGTTGTGCTTATTAAAACATTAGATGTAGTAGTAATAGGTGCGGGCGCGGCAGGTTTGTTTTGCGCCGCACAGGCGGCTAAACGTGGACGTAAAGTGGCGGTGCTAGATCATGCTAAACGTATAGGCGGCAAGATTTTAATGTCGGGTGGAGGGCGCTGTAACTTCACTAATATGTATACCAGTCATGAACACTTTCTGTGTGATAACCCCCACTTCTGTAAATCAGCTTTGAGTCGCTACAGCCCTTGGGATTTTATTGAGTTGGTTAGCGAATATGGTATTGCTTACCATGAGAAAACCCTAGGCCAGTTGTTCTGTGATGACAGCGCTAAAGACATTTTAAATATGTTACTGGCAGAATGTGCTAAAGCCGGTGCTACAGTGACCAAAGCCTGTGACATCATCAGCATAGAAAAAAATGCTTCAGGCTATCAGTTAGACACCAGCCAAGGTCAATACCAATGTCAGTCATTGGTGATAGCCACAGGTGGCTTGTCTATCCCCAAATTAGGCGCCAGTCCTTTTGGTTACAAAGTAGCCGAGCAGTTTGGCCTAGACGTGCTGCCCACGCGCGCCGGCCTTGTGCCCTTTACCTTACAACAAGAAGATAAAGCGGTATTTGCCGAGCTAAGCGGCGTGTCACTAGATGCCGCAGCCAGCTGTAACCATAGCTGCTTTAATGAAAACATCCTTTTTACGCACAGAGGCCTAAGTGGCCCAGCGGTATTACAAATATCCTCTTTCTGGCAGCCGGGCCAAGCAGTAGAGTTTGATTTGTACCCTAAAGGTGAATTATTAACTGAATTACAACAGGCCCAAACCAAACAACCAGACAGTCAACTTAGCACCGCCTTGTCCCAGTTTTATCCCAAGCGCTATCTGCAAGCGGTATTGCCTTATATGCAAATAGAGAACAAACCCCTAAAACAATATCAAGGCAAACAACTGGAAACCATTGCCCAAGCCTTTCACCAATGGCAGCTTAAGCCTAACGGCACCGAAGGTTATCGCACCGCAGAAGTGACATTAGGTGGGGTGGACACAGACCAGATTTCTTCAAAAACCATGATGGCCAACGACATAGACGGCCTGTACTTTATTGGCGAGGTACTAGACGTCACTGGCTGGCTTGGCGGCTACAATTTCCAATGGGCATGGAGCAGCGGTTGGGTAGCGGGACAAGTGGTCTGAGTGAAATTTTTATGGCAATATCTAGGTCTAAATATCCATTCCTTAGATCAAAAGGCCCGGAGTAATGACGTCATCAACTTAAACCGCAATAGTAACAGGGGCCTCTAGCGGCATAGGCCGAGCCTTTGCAGAACAACTAGGCGAGGGCGGTGCATATGGGTTTCTTGCTGGGCGAACGTTAGCATCCATGGAAGACAGCCAACAAAAAATGGCGGCTGCTGGTAAAGCGCAAGTAGTAGTGACCGATGTACAAGATATTGAGTCGGTGCAAAGCTTGATCGACTCCGCGGTGCAAGAAACGGGTCGATTGGACATGATGGTGAATAATGCTGGCGTGTCTTTTTCTGGCAGTATAATAGCTGGCGACCCACAAGCCTGGCGACCATGCTAGATACGAATATTATGGGCTTGTTAGTGGGCTGCCAAGGCGCAGGGGCAAAGAGTGAATATTTCATCAGTGGCAGCCCAACGTAATAATACTGGGGTCTATGGTGCAACAAAACGTGCAGTGACTGTTATTTCCGCCAGCTTGCGAGATGAGCTGGAAGAGGACAGCATTCGAGTGACTCATGTCATGCCTGGCGCCACTGCCACTAATTTTGCACGAAACGTGATCCTGAATTTATCCAGATAATACTTAATTTAGCGGGTTTGCAGGTAGCAGTGAAAGCAGCACAGCACTTATCTCCGAAGACTCTGGAGACACTAGCCACGCAGATGAAGGCAATACTTTGTGATCCACAAGAGGTCGCTAAAGCTGTGCGGCCAGCAAAAGCCATGACTATGCCACATTAAGGCAAGGGTTAGATTTTAAAAGGCAATAGGAAAAATATGACAAACTATCAAAAAACCGAAGATGCATTAGCATCACTGACCGATGAGCAATATCGGGTAACCCAACAAAATGGTACGGAAAGACCCGGTACCGGTGAATATTTAGATAACAAAGGCGTGGGTATATATGTGGATGTGGTGTCTGGCGAACCGCTCTTTGCCTCATCTGATAAATATGACTCTGGCTGTGGCTGGCCAAGTTTCACTAAGCCTATCAATGCGGTTAATGTCAGCGAATTAACCGATAGTACCTTAGGCATGGTGCGCACTGAAGTGCGTTCAGCTTATGGCGATAGCCATCTTGGCCATGTGTTTCCCGACGGCCCATCGGATCAGGGCGGGTTACGTTATTGTATTAATTCAGCCTCTTTAAAGTTTATCCCTAAAAAAGACATGGCGGAATTGGGTTATGCTGATTATTTATCTCAAGTGGAGGACATTATTTAATGGCAAATGAACGAGCAGTCATAGCAGGCGGTTGTTTTTGGGGAATGCAGGATCTTATTCGTAAATTACCTGGGGTGATATCTACCCGCGTAGGTTATACAGGTGGTGACGTAGTCAATGCGACCTACGCTAACCACGGGACTCATGCAGAAGGCTTAGAAATTATTTTTGATGATGGACTATTAAGCTATGGTCAGATTTTGCAGTTGTTCTTCCAAATTCATGATCCTACAACAGTGGATCGTCAAGGCAACGATTTGGGTGTCTCCTACCGTTCGGCCATTTATTATGTATCTGAGGCTCAGCAGCAACAAGCTATAGAGACAATAGCTCAGGTGGAGTCCTCGGGTCTATGGCCGGGCAAGGTGGTGACTGAACTTGAGCCTGTGGGTGATTTTTGGCAGGCAGAGCCTGAGCATCAGGATTATTTACAACGTCTGCCCAATGGTTATACCTGTCACTTTCCACGAGCAGGCTGGGTGCTACCGGCCAAATAATAATGTTGGATAGATCGCCCAGCAAACGACACAAAATTGGTTTAGGCGGCGGCTGTCACTGGTGCACTGAAGGAGTATTCTCCTCACTTATTGGCGTATTGCAGGTTGACCAAGGATGGATGGCCTCGACTTTAGAGCACGCCAGCTTGAGTGAAGCGATTCAAGTGTTTTTTGACCCTAGTGTTATCTCACTATCAGTGTTGATTGAAATTCATCTACTGACCCATTCCAGCGGCTCCAATCATAGTATGCGTAGCAAATATCGCTCGGCTATTTATGTCTACAGTGATGAGCAGGGGCGAGTTGCGCAAACGATATTGGATGAGTTAAAAGCGGTCAGTGATCTGCCTATAGTCACTGAGATTTATGACTTTTCTGAATTTAAATTGAATAAAGCCCCCTTACAAGATTACTTTTATACTGGGCCTAATAGGCCCTTTTGCCAGACCTATATTCATCCTAAATTACGCTTGTTATTAACCCGCTTTAGCCAACAAGTCGATCATAAGAAACTGCAAGATACGGGCCTCACATTATGAATTCATGGTTAATCAGCTTGGAGCTATACTAGTGTGGAGTAGCCATTGAACGGCAACAGCCCAGCCCATCAGCAAGCTTATTTTTTGCCTGCCAAAACCCATCAAGTGGAATTACAGATCAAGGGCAGTCAATTTATAGCTTGGGCGGCGCCCACTCATAGTAAGCCAGAGTCGATGGCGTTTATTCAAACACTCAGGATTGAACACCCTCAAGCGAATCATGTCTGTTGGGCTTATATAGCGGGCTCACCGGCCAGTACTGTGCGCTCTATGAGTGACGATGGAGAGCCAAATGGCACAGCAGGACGACCTATGCTCAAGGTATTGGAATATAGCGGTCTAGGTAATATAGTGGTGGCCGTGGTGCGTTACTTTGGTGGGATCAAGCTAGGCAAGGGCGGATTGCAAAGGGCGTACTCGGATGCCGTTTTGTTGGTGCTAGAAGATATGCCTGTTCAGCAATACGTCAGCCGCCTTGAGTTGGCCCTTGTCTACGACTATGCCTATGAAGATAGCATCAGCCGATTATGTAATAGATATGATGGGGTGGATATTGTGATTAATTACAACCAACAGGTCTCTATGCACTTAGCACTGGCCAATAACCAGATTACACAATTTAAAGAAGAGGCTCTACAGATCACCGCAGGTAAGATCCGCATATCGACACCTCTACCAATCTAATCCATAAAGGCGCCACATACTGGGGGAGCCTTTATGGTTGTTCTGCTATTGCCTAGATCTTAGCTTGCACTGTTTCAGTTATGGCCTTTCTTCCACTGTTGATCAGGCGTTTGGAGCCCGTATATAAAACCACAAGCCTTGCTTTAATATCTTCTAAAATCATATACAGACAAGGCACTAACAGCAGTGTCACTAAGGTGGCATATAACACGGCAAAACCTAAGGCCACCGCCATTGGGATAACAAATTTAGCCTGTAGGCTGGTTTCGAACATGATGGGCAGCACACCTGCAAAGGTGGTTATAGAGGTTAAAGTGATGGCTCTAAAACGGGCACAGCCTGCTTCTGTTACCGCCTCTTTAATCGCCACTCCCTGCTTTCTGCGTTGATTAACAAAATCTGTCATAACCAGACTGTCATTGATCACTACTCCAGCGGCGGCTATTAATCCAAAGGTGGACATCATGCTTAAATCCAAGCCAAAGAAAAAATGTCCCCATATGGCACCGGTTATACTGAAAGGAATAACCGACATGATGATCAAGGGTTGGCTATAACTTTTAAGCGGAATGGCCAGCAAAATAAACACCATTAACAGCCCCGCAATTAAGAAAGTGACCTGCTGACTTTCTTGTTCTTGTTGTTCTTCTATATTGCCACCCAGTTCAGATTTTACGCTGGGGAATTTAAATTGTAGTTGTGGCAGCAATACCTCTTCTACTTCGGCGATGACGGTATTGGGTTCAACACGCTCTTCGTCTATTGAGCCAAAGATATAAACGCTTCTGTATCCCCCTTCGCGACGAATATAGTTAATGCCTGGCGTCTCGGTGAGGCTTACCACATCACCTAGCATCACATTGTCGCCCGTTGGAGTGGTGATCACCGCGTACTTTAGTTCGGCAAAACGTTCCCGAGTCAGTTTAGGGTAACGGACCATGACTCTTACTTCTTCACCATTACGGATCACTCTTTGGGCTTCACCACCAAAGAAACTGGCTCCCACTTGATTAGCGATATTGGTCAAATCTAGTCCTAGATCATAAGCCACAGGCAATAAGTCGATCTGGATCTCTTTACTGGCAGGATCGATAGTTGAACTAATATCAAACAAGCCTTCTTGTTGTTGCAACATAGCGATAAATTCCCGGCCCGCTGCATTAAGCAAGTTGATATCTGCGCCAAACAACATAAAGCCAAATTCGCCATCATCATTACCGCCACCTGTGAGATCATCTTGGATAGTAATAGACTTCATGCTGGGGATAACGGGCATAGCGTTACGCCATCTTCTAGCTAGCTCGAAGGCATCAAAATGGCGCTCTTCTTCTATCACTAAAGGTACAAATATCCGGCCTTTGGTACGGCCATCATTAAACACCATTATGCTTTGCATCATAGTGCTGCCAAATTCTGCGATGATCTGTCTATCCACTTCATAAATCATCGCCTCTATGGTTTGTAGTGCGGCAATAGTGGTTTCATCTGAGACATTTTCATTCATCTCAATATTCAAACCCGGAAAATCATGGGGGACTTTAGGGGCGGGGATCATTCTCACATAATTGGCTTGCACCAAAGCGATACTGACCATCAATATTGCTATAAAAGCGGCCAATACGAACCAGCGCCATTCGATACAACGTATAACAAAGTTTTTGTAGGGGCCATGGACAAAACCAAAGAATCTTTTGTTAAAGCCAATTCGCCAGCTGGTTTCTTTAATAGGGGTGAATGTTGTATGGGCCAAATGTGCCGGTAAGATCCATTTAGATTCGATTAAACTAAAGACCAAACACAGTATGACCACTGTGGATATATTGATAAAAAATGCCCCTTCTGGGCCATTTGAAAACAATGAAGGTGCAAATACCGCTATAGTAGTTAACACCCCAAAAGTGGCAGGCGTGGCCACCTTTTTAGCACCTCGCACCACACTTTCAACGCCCCCTCCACTCTTCTCTATCTCTGTATAGGCACTCTCACCTATGACAATGGCATCGTCCACCACTATGCCCAGTACCATAATAAAGGCAAAGAGCGATAAAATATTAATAGTGATACCAAAGACAGGCATCATCATGACTGCCCCTAAGAAACATACAGGTAGTCCTAGCATTACCCAAAACGCCAACCTAAAACGTAAGAATATGGTCAACATCAAGGCCACTAAAAATGCTCCCTGCAACAAGTTTTTCAACATCATGTCGAGACGGGCATTGAGGTAAAAGGTCATGTCCACTAAAACGTTAAGTTGGATCCCTTCGGGCAAGGTTTTATTCCGTGCTTCTACGTAATCTAATACCGACTTGGCAACAGGAATAGAGCTTTGATCTTTGGTGGCATTCACGTCCAAAAACAGGGCGTTATTGCCCGAGTATTTGTAATAAGTTGCGCCCTCAGTAAAGCCATCTTTGATGGTCGCCACATCTTCTAGTAGCACCCTAGTGCCATTGTCACCTATTTTGACCGGTATACGGCGAAACTCATCACCACTATATAATTGATTTTCTACTCTGACTGCGACTATGCCTGAATCGGTACGTAATTGGCCGGCAGAAATATTTGCAGAATACCCTTGTATCGCCTGAGTGACATCGCTTATGGTGAGCTTGTATTTACGTAAGGTTTCAGGCTTGATCTCTATGGCTATTTCGTCTTCAGGGGCATCCAACTGCACTAAAGAGACATTGTTAAGTTGCAATAACTCATCTTCAATTTTTTTGGCTATAGGCTTAAGCTCACCAAGGGCAATGTCACCCACCAAAGCCATGGATATGACTTCTTGCTGGAATTCAATTTGTGAGATGTTTGGCGGTTCCATATCCGCAGGAAAGGTAGCGATGCTATCGACCCTCGCTTTGACCTTATCCAACACTTCGGTGAGTTCTTGGTCTTTTTGAATTTCTAGGCTAATTCTGCCACTGCCACGAAAGGCACGAGAGGTGCTTTTTTTGATTTCGGTAATGTCTTTAAGGGCTTCTTCTATCTTGATTAAAATGCTTTCTTCAATCTCCTGAGGCGATGCCCCTCGATAGACAGTGCTAACGGTAATATAATTGATTTCTATATTCGGGAACATTTGCCTTTGGATGGTGAAATAGCTCCAAATGCCCATCACTATGATAAAGACCATCATTAAATTAGCGGCCACTGAATTGTTTGCAAAAAACGCAATTAAACCAGTTTGTTTGGGTTCTACAGGGGTGTTCTGTATATTTTCATTTGCACTAGACATACCTAATTACCTTTATAATACTTGCTGGATCATTGTGTCTTCTTCAGGCTCGGCGATCTTGACTTCCATGCCTTTTTGCGGATATTCAGGCAAGGTGGTTATCAGCGTATCTTGGTTATTGACCCCTTCGTTAATTAAGAAGTAAGCCCCTTCCTCACGCAATATTTCTACCCGTTGCGGCTGCATTTCGAGATTTTCATCGAGCACCCATACTATTCTATTGTTAACCAGCCTTTGGGGTAAGCGATAGACTTGATTGAGGGTACGTCCGGCAAAACTGACTTCCACATAACTACCAAATTTTATGGGGGGTAGCTTGGACTTTAAACTATAGGGATCTTCAATTCTGACCACCAATTGGCTCATACGCGTACTTTTATCTATGACTCCTAGATCTCGAACCAGCTTGCCTTCACGGGTGATGGCTTGATGTCCTCTGGTACTAATAGTGGCGATTGTCTGGGAGATACTGCTGGGTAAAAATGCTTGATCGAAACCGGCGATAGGAAAAGATATTTCTGCGGATTCAATGTTATATAACTCTGCTACTTGTGTGCCTTGATTAACGTATTGACCCACACCTAAGTTACGATTAATCACTAGGGCATCATAAGGGGCGGTAACCTGACAATTATTCAGATCTCGTTGGGCAATTTTCAATCTTGCTTGGGCGGACTTTAGCGAGGCGTTGGCACTGAGTAGCTGTGGTTTGCGTAAATACAAGTCTGAGACCTGACCTGCATTTAAACGCTTAGCTTCACGTTTAGCGACTTCCGCTCTGGCTTGTTCTTCAATCAGTAACGATTCCGCTAAGCTTAAGTCTGCTTCGGCCTGCAACAAAGCCGCTTCATAGGTATCTTGTTCGATACTAAATAGGATATCGCCCCGCAGTACTAAACCACCAGGCACAAAATTTTCATGCCAGCTGATGACTTCACCAGATACTTGAGCCGATAATAATGTGCTTTCTAAAGGCTGAACTTCACCGTAACTGGTAATTTTGACTTGGTAGTCTTCAGCTATGGCAGTTTCAACTTTTACCGTTGGACGGGTATCGACAGGATCTTTGTCTTCATCATCGTTTGCAGATGCATTGATGGCGATCATGCCGCCAAAACCCACTGCCAGTACTACAAAGGGCAACAGCCCTTTCATCCAACTTTTTTTCATATTAATTCGCCCAAAATTCTATTCTGATTACAGTATAATAACCTACGAAAATAATTAAATATCGCTCCATATTGTAAACATCTGTGTTCATGAGTTATCAGTGAGCACGGAAGCAAAATCTTTCTTAAGATCAATAGTAAAATGATACATTTGGCCTAGTGAATAACTGGCTAATTTTATTTATAGTGCAGTATACGTTATCTAATACTTGTGGCTACCCTTATGAAAAATTGTGCTTTTTTGTCAACCTCGGATCTGGAGCCGTTTTTTGTCTACGACACTATGTTGTTTGAGCCATTATTGAATTTGGGTTGGCAGGCTGAGCAAGTATCATGGAGAGATCCAGATATTGATTGGAACCAATACGATCTGGTGGTGATACGCAGCACTTGGGACTATCAACAAGATGTTGAGGCTTTTGTCAGCTGTTTGCACAAAATTGATGCCTCTTCGGCTATTTTAACCAATAGCCTGCCTATAGTTGAGTGGAATATTAGCAAGGATTATCTGCAGGACTTACAAAATCAAGGCATTAGCATAGTGCCCACCTTATGGTTTGAGCGTTTTGTGTTAAGGGAAGTTGAGCAGGGGTTTGCGCACTTTGCTTGTCAACAGCTGGTCATAAAACCCCTGGTCAGTGCCAATGCTGATCACACCTATAAATTAAGCCTAGATAATTTGGCCGGTTTGACGGCAGAATTAACAGAGATCTTTGCTGATCGAGCTTTTATGTTGCAGCCTTTCCTACCGGCAATAGTGACGGAAGGCGAATATTCATTGTTCTATTTTGCCGGACATTATAGCCACAGTATTTTGAAACAACCCAAAGCGGGTGATTTCAGGGTACAAGAAGAGCATGGCGGCCAACTAACCAGTATAGAGCCCTCTGCAGAGATGTTACAGGTGGCCAGATACACCTTGGCTGCGCTGCCAGCAGATGTGCTTTTTGCTCGAATTGATCTAATCCGTCATCAACAGGAGTTTGTGGTAATGGAGGTAGAACTGATTGAGCCCTCTTTATATTTTAATATGGATCCTCAATCACCCCAAAGGTTCGCCGATGCATTGGCGGAGACCTTTGGGGTAGGCTAGGCCCTAGGTCTGCCATGTTAATGGGCCAATATTAGCCTAAACCTGTGGCCTTGAGGATCAACCTGATCCCCAGCCCTGCTGTGACCAATAATACTAAGGCCCCCAATATATTGGCTAACCACTTGTTAGCATATTCACCCAGCAAGGCTTTCTGGTTCATAGCAAACAGCAAGAAGGTGGCAATTATGGGTAACAACAAGCCATTGGCAAATTGGGCCGCGAGAATAACGGTAATGGGTTTGATACCGGTCAATGCCAATAATGTGCCCACCACAATCACACTCAAGGCAATCATTCTGAAGGCGCGGGATGAGGTACCCCCCTTGATCCCCAATATTTCTGTCATGGCATAAGAGGTGGCTAAGGGAGCGGTGATAGAACTGCTTAAACCTGCGGCAAAGAAGCCGAGGCCTAACATGACTTTTGAAAACGAGCCAAATACCGGTTCAAGTTGAGTGGCCATATCGCCGACCCCTGATACCTTTAGGCCACTACCAAAAATACTGGCGGCGGCTGTGGATGCAATTAAAATGGTGATCAAACCGCCTAACCCTATGGCGGAGGCAGTGTCGCCCCGTACTTTATTCAGATCGGTCACAGATGACCACTTGGCTTTGACTGCTGAGGCATGTAAAAAAAGGTTATAGGGCACCACAGTTGTGCCTATTAATGCGATCACGGTTAGCAGACTGCCATCTGGGATATTTGGTGTAGATAGTCCACTAAACACCTCAGTGAGGTCAGGGCGTACCGCAATAAAAGTACTAATAAATGCCAGTGCCATTAAACTGACCAATGTTAATAACATGGCCTCGATTTGTTGATAGGAGCCGCGCCATAACAATACCCCCGATAACACTGAAATAAGCAGTACTGCTAGGGGGTAGAGTGCTTGTTCATCTTCGGCTAAGACGCCTATGCCAAGCGCCGCGCCTGATAAGTTGCCCGCTTCATAAGCCGCGTTACCTAAGTACAAGGCCACTGCTATTAAGCCAAACAAGGGCCATTTCCAAATGGAGTCCTGTAACATAATACGCAGGGTGTCACCTAAACCTTGCTGAGTCACTAAGCCTAAGCGGGCCGACATTTCTTGCAAAATAATGGTGGCAACAGTGGCAAACAATAATGCCCATAACAGGGTATAACCATAGTTGGCCCCAGCTAAAGTGCAGGCCGTGACGGTTCCTGGCCCGATAAATGCGGCAGCAATTAGCGCGCCTGGCCCTATATTTTTAATACGGGTTAACATATAAGTGGTTCCTGTAAAATCATGCGCGTCTGGTTACGCATCTTTGACGCCAAAGCCACCACCTGTTGGCGACACTATGCTGATACTGTCGCCGGCTGCGACTTGGGTTTGCCCACAGCCACCAAGATCTTCCATTTGACCATTGGCTCTGGTGATCCAATTTTTGCCTATACGGCCCACCTCTCCACCAAAGAGACCATAGGGGGCTAATGTTCTATGACCGGACAATATCGAACAGTGCATAGGCTCTAGAAATTTAATGCACCGGGTAATGCCATCGCCCGCTTGCCACTGACCTTTGCCCCCAGAATCCCTATCGATACAAAAGGTGTCGAGTAAAATGGGATAGCGAGACTCCATCACCTCAGGATCCGTCATACGGGTATTGGTCATATGGGTATGCACAGCGGCCACGCCATTAAAACCGGGGCCGGCGGGACTACCAGAACAAATGGTCTCATAATATTGATATTGCTGATTGCCAAAGGTGAGGTTGTTCATTGTGCCCTGACTGGATCCCAGCGCGCCTAAGGCGGCAAATAAGGCATTAGTGACGGCTTGACTGGTTTCCACATTGCCTGCTACCACCGCTGCCGGGTAATGAGGATTTAGCATTGAGCCTTTAGGTACAATAATCTCCAGAGGTATCATACAACCAGCATTGAGGGGGATATCGTCGTTAACCAAACATCGAAATACGTACAACACTGCTGCCCGTGTGATGGCTTGTGGTGCATTAAAATTGCTGGGTTGTTGGGCGCTGGTGCCTGTGAAATCGATACAGGCGCTGCGCTTCACATGATCCACCCTGATGGCCACCTTAATCATTGCACCTGAGTCTAACCAATATTCAAATTGACCATCTTGTAAACTATCTATCACTGCACGCACTGACGCTTCGGCGCTATCTTGAATATAGCCCATGTAGGCATGGACAGTATCAATGCTATAGTGTTGCACCAGTTTTTTTAATTCTTGCGCACCTGTGGCATTGGCCGCGGTTTGTGCCATTAAATCCGCAATATTTTGCTCAATGTTTCTGGCCGGGTATGGATCGGCGCCAAGGAGCTGACGTATCTTTTTATCCAAAAATTTTCCTTGATCAACCAGTTTTACACAATCCAGTACTATGCCTTCTTCAAGAATGCTGGTACTGGTTGCTGACATTGAGCCTGGGGTGATCCCGCCCACATCTTCATGGTGGGCTCGACTGGCTAAATAAAATAATATTTGTGGATGGGGCTGAGTCAAAGTAGCCTCGGCAAATACCGGAGAAACCACAGTGATATCTGGCAGATGAGAACCGCCATTGTACGGATTATTCTGCACAAAGACGTCACCGGGACTTATCGTCTGGTGACTATCAATGATCACTTTAACACTAGAGTCCATAGAGCCTAGATGCACAGGCACATGGGGTGCGTTGGCCACTAGGCGGCCTTGATCATCAAAAATGGCACAGGAAAAGTCCAAACGTTCCTTCACATTGACCGACAATGAGGTATTACGTAACACTATGCCCATTTGTTCGGCGATAGACATAAACAAATGATTAAAAATTTCTAAACGCACGGGATCATTGTGGTTATTGATGGTGGCATTGCTGGGTATGACTTCTGCGTATTCTAATATGAGATGGTGGTATTGATTAACCTGCCCCGTCCAATTGGGCTCGATGACAATAGTGCCATTGGGCTCGATCACGATCGCCGGACCGACTATTGTATGGCCGTATTGTAATTTTTCGATTTTATACAGGGGCGCATCTAACCATTGGCCACCACTGAATATTGGGCGGTGGGTTTCTGGTTGGGCGGCACGGATGTGAATTTTCTCAAAGGCTGTTTCTGGTTGCTCCTGGTTTTCAATAATAGACTCTAGTGTGACAGTGTCTAACATAATGACTTTGTTCAACAACATAAAGCCAAATTGGCGCTGATGGGCCGCCTCAAACTGTTGCTGCATTTGCAGCCGATCGGTTATGGGTACCTGAATAGTGGTATCGGTATTGTGATATTTTAGTAAAGCCACAGGCTTGTGTTTTAAAGCGTCGAAGATCAGGCCCTGATCTGCTAATTCTTTGCTATTTTGGTCTATGAGCTGCTCGATAATAAGCTGTAATTTTTGCTCACTTTGTTCTGATATTGGTGTATCCAAAACGCTTTGAGCTTCGGTACTGATATTGGCTAAACCCATGCCATAGGCAGACAATACGCCAGATAAAGGGTGTATAAAAATGCTCTTTAAACCTAGTTTTTGTGCCACTAAACAGGCATGTTGTCCGCCCGCTCCACCAAAACAGTTCAGGGTATAACCGGCCAAGTCATAGCCCCGAGAAACGGATATCTTCTTTATGGCTTGGGCCATATGTTGCACCGCTATCTCTAGAAAGCCTTCGGCTACTTGTTGGGCACTACGGCCATCGGCTAAGTGCTCGGCTATGCTTTGAAATCCCGCTAGACTGGCAGCAGCATCTAAAGATTGGTCTTGTTTAGGACCAAATATTGACGGAAAATAGTCTGCTTGGATCTTGCCTAAACAGACGTTAATGTCTGTCACGGCTAACTTGCCATTACGTCTGTAACATTTTGGGCCGGGGTCGGCACCCGCCGAATCGGGACCTACTCGAAAACGTTGCTCGTCAAAATTCAGCAGTGAGCCGCCACCTGCCGCCACAGTATGGATATGCAACATAGGCACGCGCATCCTGACGCCGGCTATTTGGGTTTCATAGACTTTTTCGAATTCACCACAGTAATGACTTACATCGGTAGAGGTGCCGCCCATATCAAAGCCAATTATCTTGTCAAAGCCTGCCAGTTTGGCGGTATGTACTGCCCCCACAATACCGCCGGCCGGCCCAGATAATATGGCGTCTCTGCCTCGAAAACTTTGCGCATCAACTAGGCCTCCGCAAGACTGCATGAATAATAATTTACCGCCAGTATGTTGAGGTTTATGCGTGCCACTTAGGGCTTGGCTAATGCTCTTTACATAGCGGTGTAAAATAGGGGTCAAGTAGGCATCAACAATAGTGGTTTCACCCCTAGGCACAATCTTGCTTAATGGGCTCACTTCGTGACTAGCCGAAATTTGTTGAAAACCAATTTGCTTGGCCAGTTTTTTTAATTGTTGTTCATGCTGTTGATATTTGAATCCAAACATCAAGACGATAGCAATACAGCGCACCCCCTGATCATATACTCGTTGTAAAGCCATCCTTGCTGCGTCTATATCTAAGGCTGTTGCAACTTTTCCTGAAGCGGTGACACGCTCATCTATTTCAATGACTTGTGAATACAATAGGTGGGGCTTTTTGATATCTAACTCAAAGGTTTTTGGACGGGCTTGATAACCAATCTCAATGATGTCAGCTAAGCCTTTGGTAATAACCAGTACTGTGTTGTCGCCTTTCTTTTCTAATAAAGCATTGGTGGCCACAGTAGTACCCATTTTGACCGTTTCAATCAGCTGTGCTGGTATGGACTCATTTGCCGCTAAATTTAAGAATTGTCGGATACCTTGTAGCGCCGCATCAGCGTAAGCTTCAGGATTTTGTGATAACAGTTTCTTAGTAAGTAATTGGCCTTCGGGTGACTTGGCAACGATATCGGTAAATGTGCCTCCTCGATCAATCCAAAATTGCCATTTATCTTTAGTGGTCTCCAGCTCAGACATCATTGTTCCTTACAAGTTGTGTTAGCCATTCGCTTGAGAAGCGGGGCATAAGTGATCCCAGTATTATCACTTATGCCCCGCTAAAATATTATGCTGGGATCTGTGCCTAAGTAGCAATGACTATTTGTGTCAACCCTCACTTAAGATGCAAGGGGGATATTGAACATTATTTATCCACTGCTCAGGCTAGTCGAGACTGCAGGCCTAGCATGTTAAATAAGGGTCGACAAAAGTGCTGATTATTACTGGGGATATACTCATTAAAGAGGGGCTAATGCAATAAGCCTTGGCCCTTAGCTTAAAACATATGGCCCATTCCCTTACCGAGCCGGTTGTATTAATCATGGGGTCTATCAAGTTAGCCAAAATCTCCCGGGGTTATTCTTTTATGAACAATGGGCAGATCAGGCAGCGGTAGACAGGCATTTTGCTTTAGCCCGTTCCACAGCTTTTGTTAAACATATTACCGAACTAGCGCGACAAGCCACTAAAATAAGGGTGTTTAACGCTCAGCAATTAAGGTCATAGTCAGGACAGCGAAACCGCTGCCATAGTGCCCAGAACTGTTCTACTCACTATTCCAAGCCGGAGCCTGTATGGTCCTGTCCCTGCCTGACTCTTTTGCTTCAAACAGTGCCTTATCAGCTCTTTTAAGGGTGTTCTCTAGATCGTCTTCTTTATCGTGCCACTGGGCAATGCCACCACTAATAGTGACTTCGAGAATGACCTTATTGAAGAATACCGGATTGGCGGCTATTTTCTTACGTAACTTTTCGGCCAGTCGTTGCGCTTCTGAAACCGAGGTTTGAGGCAGCATTAATAGAAACTCTTCATCACCGAACCTAAAAATTGAATCAGAGTCCCGGCAATTTTCTTGGATAATATCCGCCACCTGCTTAATGACCATATTACCCATGTCATGGCCATATTGATCATTAATCGACTTAAAATGATCGATATCAAAGCTAATTAACGACAAGTTGGATTCATATCGGCGACACAGCGCCACGGTTTGTTTAGCCAACACATAATACGACTGACGGGTGAGCAGATGGGTAAGATAATCATGACTGGCATCTTTGTGTAAAAAACCGGCATCATTATCTGCCTTGTTGATCATCGGCCTAAGCCAGCCCAAAGCGCTGACTAAAAATGCAAAAATAAACCCTGCTAGGGTTAATTTTTGCACTGTTCTTAAGTGTTCTATTCTGTCAATGTTTTCAGTTTCGTATTGTGTCACCAATATATCGAAGCTGTTCAAAATTTGTTTGGTTGCCACATTTAAGTCGCTTTGTTGATCCTCAACAGCTTGGATAACAGAAAGTGAGGTTAAGGGATCTAGGCTATGTTTGAGCAAAGCTGAAAATTCGCCCACTCTTCTGTTGATTTGTTGCGGAGGTGAAAAATACAGGGCATAGATTGCGTCCGACAGAGGTGAGGCTTGATTGGCAGTCAACGTAATCCAGTGTTCCTTCAGGAGAAAGTCATGGTTGGTGAGCATGGTGTTGAGGGCGGTTAAGGCTTGTTGTTTGGTCTGTGCCGAGTCTGAAATTAGAAACTCTGTGGTAAATAATGCACTGCGCTGTGACAACATACGTTGTTGTCCACTGACGTTAATGAGGTGAGCCGTTGCTTGTTGTTCATGAATGATTTTTTCTAAATTAAAATAGACTATTATCAATAGTAAACCTATTACTAATAAAGATAATAAGTAGGGTAATATTTTTTTATGTGCGGCAAGTGTTTTTATACTATGAATTCCCATATTACGCACTTATTAAGTCCTTACAGCATAATTTAACATGCTTGAGCTTATTATGGAATTTTCTTACCGTTGGTATTTTTTTTTGGCAAAACAAGCATAGTGCAAATGACAGAGGTACGAATGGCTAAGTGGTTAGATGCAAAAGTAGTCACAAGAACAGACTGGAATGATCATCTGTTTAGTTTAGGCTTTGACTGCCCAGACTTTTCACCCTTTAAAGCAGGACAATTTACTAAAATAGGCATTGAGGAAGGGGGGAAAGTGCTATCTCGCCCTTACTCAATCGTCAGTGCTTGTGACCAACCCCTATTAGAAATTCTTGCGGTACCTGTGGCCGACGGTTTGTTGTCCCCACAACTGCATAACAAACAGATCGGCGATAGTATCAAGATCATGTCACCGGCCACGGGTTTTTTAGTGCTAGACGAAGTGCCTAAGAGTCGTGACCTTTGGCTGATCGCTACCGGCACCGGAGTGGGTCCCTTTTTATCTATTCTGGCCACTACACAAGTTTGGCAGACGTACGAAAATATTATCTTGGTATACGGTGCACGCTTTGCAGAGGATGTAGCTTATCTGAGTTTTATTGAAAATTGTATGGTCGATTATCCAGGGCAATTTCAGTTTGTGCCTGTGATCAGCCGTGAAACTATGGCTGGTGCATTGTTTGGGCGCATACCCGCATTATTAGATACTCAGGTATTGCAAAAACAAGTGGGTTTGTCTTTGCAACCAGCTGATAGTCAGGTGATGTTATGTGGTAATCCTTCGATGATCGAAGACGCCACTCACTGTTTGGCTGATATGGGGCTAACAAAACACTTACGCCGCACACCGGGGCAAATATCTATGGAGCGCTATTGGTAACCCCGATGTCACACTGCAACCACTGCGCTATTAGCTAGGGTCGCTTTGACTTTGTTTAAACCAATGCAACTTTTTATGTAAGCTCACCACAGTGCCAACAATGATCAAAGCTGGGGGCTGTATGTTAGCCGCCAAGGCTTTTTGTTGAATATCTTTAAAGGTACCTGTTATGACTTTTTGTTCGCTTGTAGTGGCAGACTGCACCATGGCAATGGGGGTGTCTTTGGGTAAACCATGCTTGACCAGTTCTTGGCAGATAATGCCCAGGCCAGTTAACCCCATATAAAAGACTATGGTTTGATCGGTTTGCGCCAATGCTTGCCAATTTAAATTGATACTGTTATCTCTAAGATGACCAGTGGCAAACACCACTGACTTGGCATGATCTCTATGGGTCAGTGGAATACCCGCATAACTGGCAGCTCCGCTTGCTGCCGTGATCCCAGGTACCACTTGAAAGCGCACACCCTGTTCAACTAAAGTTTCTATCTCTTCGCCCCCTCGGCCAAAGATAAAGGGATCGCCTCCCTTGAGCCTGACCACTCTGTTACCGGCTAAGGCTTCTTTGGCTAGCAGTGCATTAATCTCTTCTTGGGGTACCGTATGCCGGCTTTTGGCTTTGCCCACATAGATCTTTTCTGCATCGCGCCTAACCAGCTCCAGGATCTGTGGGGATACCAAGCGGTCATAGACCACCACATCGGCTTTTTGCATCAAACGCAAGGCTCTAAAGGTTAACAGATCAGGATCCCCCGGTCCGGCTCCCACTAGATACACCTCGCCTTTGGTTTTACTGGTATCTGTTGTGGCAAGTTTTTGGTGTAATTTATCTTCTGCTAACTGTTGATCACCCATGAGCACGTTTTCAGCAATATCGCCGTCTAATACCTCTTCCCAAAAATAGCGACGCTCAGTGACAGACTTAAAACGTTGTTTGACAACTTGTCTAAATTTTTCACTGAACTGGCCTAGTAAACTGATTTTCTGTGGAATAACAGATTCCAATTTTTGTCGCAAATAACGTAATAAAACCGGCGCAACCCCGCCACTACTCATGGCAATAATGATCGGCGATCGGTCGACAATAGAAGGGGTAATAAATTGGCATAGCGGGGTGTTATCCACCACATTCACTAACACTTTTTGTATTCTAGCTTGGTCATGGATCTGCGCATTTAATGGGCTGTTATCGGTGGCAATAAAGACGATTTGTTGGTTGCTGAGATCGGCTGCTTGGTATTCCCGTCTGTGTAAACTTATCTTATCTTGCTTAGCAAAGCCTGCCACCGTGTCGCATACCCACGGCGCCACTACTGTTATTTTGGCGTGGGTTTTTAATAATAACTCGATTTTTCTGGCCGCTACTTCTCCCGCACCTATCACCAAAGCATCGAGATCTGAGGTGTCTAAAAATATCGGGAAGTATTGCATCGGTTATCACTCTTAATCTATCAGTAAACAGTGTGCCTTTTATAGACAGAACTTAGAACTAATTTAAATTGGATTTATATTCCATTTAATTATTAGGACAATGACAGATCTCAATTTTAAGACAATAAAAAAGGGCCTTATTCGGCCCTTTTTGATGATGTTTCTGTTAGTCGCGATTGGCTGGATTACCGCGTTTTTTAGGCGGTTGCTCTGACCATTCACGTAAACCTAGACTACGACCGGCAACACGAGTCTTCTGCAAGGTGTCTTGGGTGGCTTGGGGCATGTCTTTAGGAAGATCCACTGTGCTGAAATTATCATAGATCTCAATGGAACCGATGTTCTTGCTGCTAATGTCCGCTTCGTTAGCGATAGCACCGACAATATTGCCTGGCTTGGCACCATGGGTATGACCCACTTCTATGCGGTAACGTTGCATGCCCTCACTAGGTGGCCCTACTTTACGTTCACGTTTAGCCCTGTCAGGTCTATCAGCACCACGATCATTACTTCTGCCCGAACGCTCTCGGGGTGCACGGTCGCTGCGATCATTTCGATCACTACGCTCAGTGCGA
Organism: Paraglaciecola sp.; assembly: GCA_034111785.1. Taxonomy (GTDB): domain Bacteria; phylum Pseudomonadota; class Gammaproteobacteria; order Enterobacterales; family Alteromonadaceae; genus Paraglaciecola. Next base: position 140,525 of record JAWUWP010000040.1, on the reverse strand, counting down.
GCCGGCGGACGTGCGTTAAGATCAGGGCGATCAGTTTCTTTAAGGATAAGTGGCTCATTACCTTGAGCTAGTTTCGCTAGTGCGGCCATCACCACTTCTGGAGACGCTTCGGTTTCAGCTTGGATTGACTCGACTATAGGCAACAATATTTCTATGGATGAGTGACCCATAGCTTCGATCACGCTGCTTTTGAAGCGGCTTAAACGGGTCTCATTTAATTCAGATATCGATGGTATGGTCATGGCATCGATAGTTTGCCTTGTGGCCTTTTCGATAGAGAACAACATACGTTTCTCTCTGTGAGAGATAAATAATATTGCATCGCCTTCACGACCCGCACGACCGGTACGACCGATGCGGTGAACATAAGATTCAGTATCATAAGGCACATCAAAGTTGATAACGTGACTGACACGCTCAACATCTAGGCCACGAGCGACGACATCAGTGGCCACGAGTATATCAATTTTGCCTTTCTTAAGACGATCAACTGTGCGTTCACGAGAGTTCTGTGGAATATCCCCATTTAATGGTTCTACCGCATAACCTCTAGCCGATAGTTTTTCTGCCAACTCCATTGTTGCGGTCTTGGTACGCACAAAGATGATCACACCGTCGAAGGTTTCGACTTCCAAAATTCGGGTTAAGGCTTCCAGTTTATGATGGCCCGCTACTTGACAATATCTTTGACGGATAGTGCTTGCTGTGGTGACCTTAGACTCAATCTTAACCTGCTTAGGATCAGACAAATAACGCTTGGTTATTTTACGAATGGGATCAGGCATGGTGGCTGAGAACAGCGCCGTTTGGCGTTTCTCTGGTGCGTGACTCAATATCCATTCAACATCGTCAATAAAGCCCATACGTAACATTTCGTCGGCTTCATCTAATACCAAAAACTTTAAGTTATCGAGTTTAAGGGTGTTTTTCTTGATGTGATCAATCACCCGTCCAGGTGTGCCTACTACTACCTGCGCGCCACGTTTTAGTTGGCGGATCTGATTATCATAAGATGAGCCGCCATAGATGGGCAGTACATTGATTTTTTTCGAAAAGCTGGCGTAAACTTGAAAAGCCTCTGCCACTTGGATCGCCAATTCTCGGGTCGGTGCTAGGACCAGCAACTGGGTGTTTTTATCATCAGCTTCAATATTGGCCAGCATTGGTAATGCAAAGGCGGCGGTTTTACCCGTGCCAGTCTGCGCTGTGCCTAATAAATCATGGCCATTTAGTAAAAGTGGAATACATTCAGCTTGAATAGGCGTAGGTTTTTCATAGCCAACTTTGTCCAATGCTTGCAGCAGTTCTTCGGGTAAATTTAAATCTTTAAAAGTAATGTCAGATGTGGTGGTCATCAAGGATCCCAGGGTACAGGCAGGCACAGCATTAGTTTAATCAGTACTACAATTTATTAAGGCGAAGCCGGCACGGTTTCAAAGGCAGGATTATATTCGATTAACAACATTTACTCTATGTAAAGCGTGCATTAATTGCCTTATTTTTTAGATGTTTTGTTGTTATTTGCACAATAATTGAGTTTTATTGTCAAGTTTGTTAGGGGAATGTCAAAATTTAGTGTGTTTTGTTAACAACTTTATTGATAAGGGTGAGTAGATATAGCGAAGGAGAATTAAATTTACCCAGCCTAGGTAAAGGTTACTACCCTTAGATAAATTTATTAAAAAGGGATTTTCATCATTCGCATAAGACAAAAACCCATGGCATTATAGGTTCATATAGCTGTTTATAAGATCGACTCTCATGAAAATCTCTGGCCTGATTAAAATCACCAGTATCTTGTTAATTATTGTTTTTGCTGGTTGTGGTAAACAAACCAGCAACCAGTATTTTCAAGAAGCCCAACAACATATTCTGGAAGACAATCCAGCCTCAGCTATTGTGGCCCTAAAAAATGCCCTACAACTTGAACCTCAATTAGCCTCAGCTAGGTTTGAGCTAGGGCGATTGTATATGCTTGAAAGACAATTTGAAAATGCTGAAAAGGAATTAGATCGCGCTTTAAGTTTTGGCTTTGCCGCGGCCCAAGTGTTGCCCTTACTGACCCAAGCCTATCAGCGCACCGGTGCATATTCTGCCTTAAGTAAACTCGATCATCAGGCTGCTGGCCTGACGACTGATGAAACCGCTGAAATGGGTTATTTTAAAGTGCTGGCCTTAGGCCGACTCAACCAGCTTGAGCAGGCCGGTGACTTAATTAGCCAGCTACAAAATGTGCAGACTGACTCTTTATTTAAAAGGCTAACGGCGGCCTATCAGTTTGTACTTAACAGCCAATACGCCACAGCCAAAGACGCAGTGGCAAAAATCCGGGTGGAGTTTCCCGACAACGCTGAAGTGCTTAAGTTGCTGGGTCAATTAAACTTATCTCTTAACATGCCCAAAGAAGCGGTAGACATATTCAGTGATTATGTGGGTTATTATCCCTTAGACAATCAGATGACCTTTGTTTTGGCAAAATTACTGGTGGACACCGGCCAGGTTAAAAGATCTGAGTTCTATGTGGATCAACTACTCAATATTAGTCCCCTTAATCCTCTATTAAATGAGCTTAAAGCCGCTGCTAGGGCGGCGCATAATGATTTTATCAATACATCAAAACATGCTGAGGCCGCCATTAATGCGGGGGCTACTGGGTCTTCGTTGCGGTTAATGGCAGGTTACTCTGCCTATGAACAAGGCAATTACGAAGGTGCGAACAGGCATTTGTCTTTGGTGGCAAGTGAGCTGCCGAATAATCACCCCGGCTTAAAATTGTTAGCCGCTAGTCAGTTAGCATTAGGGCTAACCGATGAAGTCGGGGATGTGCTGGCCAGACTCGATGACCTCAGCGAAAAAGACGCACCTCTGTTGTCTAGGGCGAGTTATCAACTGCTCAGAGATGGATATGAAAAGGATGCGCGCAAGTTAGTGGAAAAATCGGTGAGCATTAGTAATACAGCCGAAGAGCTAACCCGATTGGGGTTGTTACAATTGTCCCTGAACAACCTGCAAGGCATAGTGAACTTAGAACAGGCAATGGCCATCGCGCCACAGCTAGAAAATGCGCAAAGTACCTTAGCCAAGGCCTATTTAGCCACACAGCAATATACTAAAGCATTGAGCTTATCTGCTAAATGGAAAAAAAATAGTCCAGATGATGTGCAGCCTTATATGTTAGCCGGTGATGTATTAATGCGTCAGAAGCAATATGAACTGGCACAACAAGAATTCCAGCAGGCACAAAGCCAAGACCCGCAAAACCCCATACCCAAGCTGGCCTTAGTCAACTTACAGCTAGCACAAGGCAATGTGTTACAAGGTGAGTTTCAACTTACCGAATTGTTAGTCAACTATCCCAGCTTTATTCCGGCCTTAGCCACGTCTTTCTTGTTAGACAAACAAAAGGGGCAAGTGGAGCTAGGTCTGCAGAAAATTTGGACAGCCCATAACAACCACCCTGAGAATATTAGGCTACGTTTACTGTTGGCCAGAAGCTTATTGGTGGAGCAACAATACCAGCAAAGCATTGAAGTGTTGGCGCCTCTTGAGAGCAGCGAAGACGTACCCTCGGAATACTGGAAGGTAATGGGCCAAAGTTTAATACGCAGTAATCAAAAAGAACGGGCGACTGTGCACCATGACAGATGGTTAAATCAGCAACCCCATAATAAAGATGCCACCATTGGCAAACTGCTGTTATTAGACAGTGAAAACAAATTCAGCCAAGCCTTAACGCTTACCCAAGCGTTTTTAGACAAACGGGATGATCCTCAAGTAGGCTTGCTTCGTTTGCATTTTTTATTAATGGACAGGCAATATGCTCAGGCCAAACAAGTCTATGCCGATTTGTCCTCAAATTTGCTTGATTTGCCATTAGTGAAGGGCTTTTTAGCACGCTTACAGTTAGCCGATGATCAGCCTAAGCTGGCATTGCCCAACGCTAAAGTTGCCTATCAAACAAGGCCCAGTGAGCGCAATTTGGTGGTGCTTGTGGTTAGCCTTGAACGCTTGAAACTGCACACTCAGGCCTTGGCCACTATCCAGCAACATGTCGCCACGCGACCTAATGATATGGCCGCAAGAATGTTGTTGGCAGAGCGTCAAATAAGTCTAGATGTCAGCCAGGCAATGGCGTCTTATGAGACGGCATTGCAACAAAATCCTGACAACTATGTGGCTAACAATAATTTGGCCTATTTGTATTTACAGCAAGGGCAATTGGCTAAGGCCAAACAATTTGCCAACAATGCTGTGACCTTACAACCTAGAAACGCTGCGGCTCTGGATACCCTTGCCCAAGTTTGGGTGGCCGAGAAAAATTATCGCAAGGCCCTGGATCTATATGATTTAGCGGCCAGCACAGAGACGCTAAATGAAGAGATTTACCTGAATTATATTGAGGCCTTGCTGGCAGCAGATAGACGAGTGATCGCCCGACGTAAGATCCAGCAACGGCCGCTAACCGAGCCTAACTCTCAGCAAAGGTTAACTGAGTTAAAGGCTCAATATCAAATTGAATAGTCAAACATCTAGGCAATAGACAGCCTGTTGCCTAGATTATGCTGATGGTTAAGACTTAGAGTTTGTGGTCTGTGGCGACATGTTTTGCAGCTGATCTTGCAAGCGGGTGATTTGTTGAGAAATATCTTTAAGGCTAGGTTCGCCCTCTTCTTCTAAGGCTTCGATACGGGCCTTAGCATTTTCTTGTTCCATCACATTGACCACTATGCCAATCACCATATTTAAGAATGCAAAAGCCGTAAAGAATATAAAGCTCAGGTAGAATATCCAACTGTAAGGATAGACCTCCATGGTTTCATACATCACATCTGTCCAGTCTTCGAAGGTCATCACTCTAAACAAGGTCAACAAAGAGATGGTAATGTCACCCCATAGAGTGGGATTGATCTGTTCAAACAAGGTGCTGCCCACTGCCGCATAGATGTAGAAAATAATAAACATTAACAACATCACATAGCCTAGCTGGGGCAAGGCTTTGATCAGTGACACCAGTAAAATACGCAGTTCGGGAATGATGGAGATCATACGCAATACCCTAAAGACTCTGACTAATCTGGCAATCAAGGCCAATTCCGTATCATCTGCTGGTATCAGACTGATCACCACAATAATAGTGTCAAAGATATTCCAAAAATTCTTGAAAAAGTCTATTTTACGGCGTTCTGCCAGAAACCTGATGGTGATTTCGGTCAAAAAGAAGGCACTAATAAACCAATCAAAGAGTTTACTTATCAGCATCATAGTGTCAGACATTTCATAGGTTTTAGCGCCTACCAATAAGGCCGAAAACACAATAACGGTGACCACAAAGATCTCGAATAATTTGTTACTTCGAATAGCAATAAAGGTCTGTTGCAGATTAGCTAGGTTCATAAGTGATATTGACGACTTAAAATAGTTAGGAGCACCCACAGGGTAGAGTTTTTGTTTTCCCTGTCAACGGCTTAGACTTATTTTTTAGGATAATAAAAAGGCAGCCTTTGGGCTGCCTTGCTAAAATTGACGGCTTTTAGTTGGCTGTAACGAAAATTAATCCGCGGTTGACTGCCACCAAATCTTCTTCCGTTAAACTACCGGCTGCCCGTTTTAAGGTTAAGATCGAGTTAATAAAATCATAACGTGCGCCCGCTAGGTTGCGCCTAGCATCAAACAGGTTTCTGGTACTGTTAAGGACATCGACTATGGTTCGAGTGCCCACATCAAAACCCGCTTCTGTGGCTTTTAGTGCGCTATCGGCAGAGACCACTGCTTGTTCCAAAGCACGAATGGCGGCGGTGGAGGCAATGACATTATTGTATGAGCCGCGCACTAAACGCACAGTGGATCTATGGGTTAATTCTAAATCTTCACTGGCTGCGACATAGCGGTAGCGGGCTTGAGCCGTTAATGCGCTGACAGAGCCACCAGAATAGATAGGTATATTAAGGTTCAGGCCAATTGAATTGCCATCACGGGCGGGGAAATTGCCGTTGCCGTTAATTTCTGTATCGTCTCGCCCATAATTGGCGCGCAGGGAAAGGGTCGGATAATGCCCAGCTCTGGCCGTCGCGATATCCTCCTTGGCAATATCCTTGGACAGGGTGTGTATCATTAAATCGAGACTTTTTTCATCAGCTGTTCTTAACCAAGCATCGACATTTTCCGGCACCGGCCTGGTGGCACTGAAATTTTCAGTATTTAACACTGCAATATTGTCGTGATACTTACCGGTAATTTCTCGCATTTCTTCTAAACGTAATTCAACAACATTTTCGGCGACTATTTCCTGGGCCACGGTATTATCAAAATCTGCTTGGGCTTCGTGCACATCGGTGATGGCGGTTAAGCCCACTTTGAATCTCTGTTTGGTTTGTTCTAATTGACGTTCGATGGCGCGTTTTTCCGCTTGTACAAAGGTTAAGCCATCTTTGGCCCGTAAAATGGCCAAGTAGGCGGTGGTGGTTCTGATGATCAATTGTTGTTTAGATAAGGCAAAGTTGGTGTCACTTCGTTGTGCGACTTTTTCAGCCCGAGATAAACCCAACCAATTTTGTCTGTCATAGACAGACAAATTTAAGGTCAAATCTATGCCAAGGTTAGTAGACGTATTATCTATTATGATGATATTAGGCGGCGACTCTGGGGTCGGTCCCGGCTCAAAGTTAAATTGTTCATTAGTGCTATCGGTATAACTGATCACGCCGGAAATCTGTGGCAATAAATTGGCTCGGCTTAGGGTAATGCCTTCGAAAGCCTCATCTCTATCCGCTTTGGCTCTATTGATGGTAGGATCTTTTGTTAAGGCCATCTGATATACCTGATACAGATCATCTGCGTAGGCAGTGGTCGATATGCCCAAAGTGATCAACAGCGACAAGAGTGTTTTTTTCATTGTGAGTCCTATATTTGTGCTTAACTCGGTCCGAGCCGAGTATTTGTTTCTTGGCAAATTTTAAGTAAATTAACGGCTAACTAATAGTCATTAGTGGTAACACTTAGGGCTGAAGTGTAACAGAATATTTTATATTAATACCCATTTAGAGCGGTCATTTTGTGGCAATATACTGTCTTAGCCGTAGCTTGTCATCCTCAGTTGCGCATTCTGATTAAGGAAAGAAACCGTGCCAAAGCTCCAACAATTTAGTCAGCAGGATGTCAAGATCTTGCAGCGAGAAGTCTTGTATTCAGGCTTCTTCAAAATGGTAAAATACGCCTTTAAACATAAGCTGTTTGGGGGCGGCTGGAGTGATCTGGTGGAAAGAGAAATCTTTGAACGAGGACATGCCGTTGCGCTCCTACCTTATGATCCTATACTCGATGAGTTTGTTATGATTGAGCAGATTCGCATCGGCGCTCTGCCCACGTCAAATAGTCCTTGGTTGCTGGAAGTAGTAGCCGGTATTATCGATGAGGGTGAAACCCCAGAAGATGTGTGTAGACGCGAGGCGCAAGAAGAAGCCGGCATTGAAGTGACAACATTAACCCAAGCCTTGAGTTATCTTGCCAGTCCGGGGGGCACCACAGAACGCTTGCATGTTTATATTGGCTTAGTGGATGCCAGTCAGGCAGAAGGGGTACATGGTCTGGCTTATGAAAGTGAAGATATATTAGTGCACAGAGTTAAGACCCAAGATGCTATTGAATGGATCAATCAAGGCAAAATTGATAACGCCGCCACTTTGATTGCTTTACAATGGTTTGCTATGAATAAACAACAGCTGTTAAATAGTTGGTCAGATGACTGAATTGAGAAGACACAAATATGTACCTAAATTAGCGCAGATGCATCAAGTCTGTGCTAACAATTACGGGCGTCTGTTAAGGCTTATCCCCGATTGTGATACCGAACAACTCAGTTATCAATTCCAGGTAAGCCAAGCATTGCAATATACGATTAAAATAATCGAATGCAGCCGCTATACTAGCACCCTAGAAATGTCACAGAAATCCCAGTTAAAATATGACTTCTTGCGGCCTATAGTTCAGGTGAGGTTATACCATGACGCGCAAATGGCGGAAGTGGTGCAAGCCCAAAATATTGGATCATTAAAACCCAGTTACCAGTATCCCAATATTAAAATGTATCAAAAAAATGAGAAAGAAATGGTCAATCAGTTTTTAGCCGAGTGGCTGAATTTCTGTTTGAGTCAGGCCGATCAATTACAACCCTCCCAAGCCTAACCCGTCAACAATGGCCCAATAATGAAAGTTGTGCAGATCACCGATTGCCATTTGTTGGCGGACATGAATCAATGTGGCTATGGAAATACCAACCCTTATGCTTGTTTGGAACAGGTTTTAGCCCAAGTTAAAAGCCAGTGCCCTGATATATTGTTAGTGACAGGTGACTTAAGTGGTGATGCTTCCATTGCAAGCTATCGGCACTTTTTGAGGCTATTTGAACAAACAAATTTGCAATCTGAGTTGTACATTTTACCCGGTAACCATGATGATCAGGCATACTTACAGCAGGTTTTTGCCCCACAGCAACTTTGGTTAGCGAGTCCTCGTATACCATTATCGAATGATTGGCATCTGCATTTATTGAACAGCCAGTCTGAGTCTAGCCAAGGATTGATGGCCCAGCATGATCTCGTCTCCTTGCAGGACTATTTAAGCCAACACAGCCAAGGCCACCATTTGTTGGCGGTGCATCATCACCCTATTGCCTGTGGCGGCTGGATGGATCGACATAACTGGTTAAATAAAGCGTCATTTAACGCTATAGTAGCCAACAACAGTGCGGTGAAAGCCGTGGTTTATGGGCATATTCATATGCAAATAGAGCAACAGCAAGGGGGCTGTTGGTATCTGGCTTGTCCTGCTACCTGCTGGCAGTTTAACAATAGTCCGGAATTTTCTGTGAATGATTTGCCTCCAGGATTTAGAGTGATTAATTTATTAGAGCAAGGGCAGATCAGTAGCTCTGTCTACCGTATTTAGGGATCCTATTCGTGCAATATGTTGTCATATATTTACATGGTTTTTTGAGCTCTGCGCAATCGCTCAAAGCCAATCAAACTTTGGATTTTGTGAATGAACATTATCCACAACTCACCATAGAGATCCCACAACTGGCGAATTATCCGCAGCTGGCAGTGACTATGATTGAACAGTGTGTGGCCCGCCATCAGGATAAAAAAATTGTGTTTATCGGCAGCTCACTAGGGGCATATTTTAGTACTTACATGGCCGAAAAATATCAGACCAAAGCGGTGTTGATCAACCCAGCAGTGCGACCTTTTGAGTTGTTGGCAGACTATTTGGGTGAGCACACCAACCCCTATACTGGTCAAGACTTTCTTTTGGAAAAAAAACATATCACCGAGCTGTTTAAATTTAATACCCCGCATCTGCAATTTATGGATAATTATTGGGTACTATTACAAACAGCAGATGAAACATTAGATTACCGCCAAGCGGAAGCAAAATATCAAGGTAGCAAATTGACTATTGAGCCAGGGGGTGATCATAGTTTTCAAAATTTTGAACGTTTCTTGCCAGATATATTTAGGTTTCTGCTGCAAGACTAATTGAAGCTTGGTATAACATCACCCTTGGTGATCGAAATATCGATGACCCACTCTATTTTATAACCTCAGCGATGTAGAACGATAGAAATTATGTCAGATCAATATAACGCAGATGCAATCGAAGTTTTAAACGGCTTAGATCCAGTAAAACGCCGTCCAGGTATGTATACCGACACCACCCGTCCCAATCACTTGAGTCAAGAGGTGATAGATAACTCAGTAGACGAAGCCATGGGCGGCTTTGCCACTACTATTAAGGTGGTATTACATGCAGATCAATCACTAGAAGTCACTGATGATGGCCGCGGCATGCCCGTGGATATTCACCCGGAAGAAGGTATCTCTGGGGTGGAACTGATCATGACTAAATTACATGCCGGTGGCAAATTCTCCAATAAAAATTACCAATTTTCTGGTGGTTTGCATGGCGTCGGTATCTCTGTGGTCAATGCTTTGTCGAAGCGAGTGGAGGTGAGTATCCGCCGCGATGGCAATGTGCATCACATTGTTTTTGAAGATGGCGATAAAGTCCAGGAGCTAGAAGTGATAGACACTTGTGGCAAACGTAATACTGGCACTAAGGTTCATTTTTGGCCCGATCCTAAATATTTTGATTCTGATAAGTTTTCTGTCACTAAGCTGCTACATATCTTGCGGGCTAAAGCCGTGCTGTGTCCGGGTTTGCGGATCCGTTTTGACAACAAGATCACCGATGAAAGTCACGAATGGTTTTTCGAAGATGGCTTGCGTGACTATCTATACCAGTCTCTTAAAGATTGTATCACCTTGCCAGAAGATAGCCCCTTTGTTGGAGTGTTTTCCGGTAACAATGAAGCGGCAGATTGGGCGGTTATGTGGTTGCCAGAAGGTGGCGAGATGGTCACCGAAAGCTATGTAAACTTAATACCTACGGCCCAAGGTGGCACCCACGTTAATGGTTTGCGCCAAGGACTGTTAGAGTCCATGCGTGAATTCTGTGAGTTTCGTAATTTATTGCCAAGGGGGGTCAAGCTGACCCCTGAAGATATTTGGGACAGATGCAGTTATGTGCTGTCTACAAAGATGCAAGATCCCCAGTTTGCTGGGCAAATTAAAGAACGCTTGTCCTCTAGACAAGCCGCCGCTTTTGTCTCAGGTGTGGTAAAAGACGCCTTTAGCCTATGGTTGAACCAGCATACTGATGTGGCTGAGTTATTGGCAGATATGTGCATTAACAATGCACAAAGTCGCTTGCGTCAAAGTAAGAAAGTGGCCCGCAAGAAAATCACTCAAGGACCGGCTTTACCGGGTAAATTAACCGATTGCTCTACGCAAGACACCTCACGCTCAGAGTTATTCTTGGTGGAAGGTGACTCGGCTGGTGGCTCGGCCAAACAAGCCAGAGATAGAGAATTTCAGGCTATTATGCCCTTGCGAGGCAAGATCTTAAATAGCTGGGAGGTGGACTCATCCCAAGTCTTAGCCTCACAAGAAATTCATGATATTTCTGTGGCCTTAGGCATCGATCCTGATTCCGATGATTTAAGTGGATTGCGCTACGATAAAATTTGTATTTTGGCGGATGCCGACTCTGATGGTCTGCATATTGCGACCTTGCTGTGCGCGCTCTTTGTGCGTCACTTCAGAACCTTAGTCAATACCGGGCATGTGTATGTGGCGATGCCGCCACTGTTCAGGATTGATGTGGGTAAGGACGTCTATTACGCCTTGGACGAAGGGGAAAAAGAAGGCATTTTGGATCGAATCGTTGCCGAGAAAAAGCGCGGCAAAGTCAATGTGCAACGCTTTAAGGGGCTGGGTGAAATGAACCCCATCCAATTACGTGAAACCACTATGGATCCTAATACCCGCAGACTAGTGCAGCTGATGGTGGACGATCCCGAACAAATGTTAGAAATGATGGATATGTTACTGGCAAAAAAACGTGCCCCAGATCGCAAAGAATGGCTAGAATCTAAAGGTAATTTGGCCATTGTCTAGATTAAGTCACATGTATTCTAATGGCGGGAAGGGTTAAGATGTTGGTGAAAATTTTTAAATTTTTAATGTTGTTATTGGCATTGCTACTGATACTGGTGACTCTTTTTTTAGTGCTGGCAATTGAATCGGAGCCAATAGCTAACGGTCAAAGCCATCACCAGGTTGATCAGGCAGAGTCAGTCAAATTATTACTTAAACAAGTGAGTGGCAGTGTTAAAGACCGCGCCAACAAACAAATTATCACCATTAACGAGAAGCAACTGAATAGTTTAGTGGGAGTGGCGCAAAGAGCCAATGCCCATTTTAGTGGTGAAGTCACTATATTGCCAAGTCAGGCCAGTATAGTGGCCAGTTATTACTTGCCCAATAATCCCGTAGGCCGCTATCTAAATGTGAGTGTTTTAGTGTTGCCAGGTAAGGGGGTCATAGTAGATTATGTGAAAATAGGGCCCTTTTATATACCAGGGAATTGGACAGTAGCGGCACTGGTATATTACGCAAATTGGTCCACTAAGAGTGATATTGCCAGTCAGTTTTTACAGCAAGTTGAATCTGTGAGCATGGTCGCGCAACAAATAGATCTGTCTATGTTGCCCTTAGCCCCTTTTCTAAAGGCATTAAACTTAGCTAAACAAGGGGTCAGTGGTTCAGGCGATCAAGGCCTGCGTTTAAAAACCAGCTACTACCTTAAACAGCTATCACTGCTACCCATCACTAAAAGCAGCAGTTCTGTGTCTTTAGCACTCTATATGGGGCCATTATTTTCTTGGGCGCAAGCCCGCTCAACAGCCGATACTGCCGCCCTAGAGAATGAGGCCGCCATCATGGCGCTGGCAATTTATGCGGGACACCATAGATTTGCTAATCTGGTGGGGGATGTGCAGCCTAAGAAGGGCTATGTGGCCTTGCCAACAGTCAAGCCAATGTTAGGTTTAAGGGGGGATCTGAATCAACATTTTATTTTCTCAGCCGCGATTAAAATATTGTCCGAACAGGGCTTGAGCATCGCTATTGGCGAGTTTAAAGAATTAATGGACAGAAGCAAAGACGGCAGTGGTTTTAGTTTTGTTGATTTGGCCGCCGATTTTGCTGGGGTCAAGTTTGCTGAAGTGGCAACGAATGACCACACTGCACTGCAGGTGCAGCAAATATTAGCGGACAATACCCTAGAAGCTAGTTTCTTTCCTGGCATACAAGGATTACCCGAAGGCTTAAACAAGGCGGCCTTCACTCGCAGGTTTAAGCAGGTTGATAGCCCTGAATATAAACAATTGGTGGCAGAAATACGTTTAAGGATCCAAGGTTTAGCCATACATCAGGTGCACGCAACCCAAGCAGCAGCAGACCCACAGTGAATTCACAGCATAAACCAGCCGGTGTAGGCCGGCTAACGTGCTGATTTTTGAAATTGCCCTAAAGTAGTCAGTAATAACTCGATTTTTTTGACTATAGGCGGCAACAATATCTTGCACTGCTGTGTGGAGTGTTTCTCTAGCTGTAAAACTTCTTGGGCCAGCTCTTCCACATAAGGTTTAAAGAACCGACTGCCAATAGTAAAGCCTGAGTCCTTGGAGAAAATGGCACTGAACTTACCTTTGCCACTTTGTTGTAATTGGCTAATAGTGGCGTCGGCGTCAATTGCCTTGCGATATATAAGCTGGATGTTTTCACTTAAAGTTTGAATAATTGATTGCATAGATAAAGTTTTAGCTAAAGTGGCCGATAGGATCTGGAAGCAGGTGATTTTGCCTGTTTTTGTACCATGCTACAAGCAATAGGAAAAATGCTATGGATATTTCAGGTGGAAGTCAGTCAGGTGCAGCCTCTGCAACCCTTGAGATCAAGTCTTTACAACTTGCTAAATCTCAGCAAAAGGTAGAGGGTCAAGCGACACTGCAGCTGCTAGAAGCGGCTGAAGTGCCAAAAGTAACCTCAGCGAACCCTGCAGTAGGGCGCAATGTGGATACCTTTGCTTGATCTGCTGTGACATTCTTTAGGGATGAAGATGTAAATCAAGTGGCGTCTTGCCAGGCTGGCCACCTATTTCTCTTACGAGTTTGGGTACCAGATAACCTGGCTGGCGTTTTATCAATTCGGCCATTATGCTCAAAGCTTGGCTTTGGGGTATATCAAAATGGCTGGCCCCCTGCACTTTATCCAATAGATACAGATAATATGGCATTACGCCAATATTAAACATGCCTTGATTTAAGGCTATTTGTTGCTCAACTGAGTCGTTGACACCTTTCAACAACACGGCTTGATTAAGCAAAGTCACCCCTGCTTGACGCAGCTTACTCATGGCATTAGCTAAGTGCTGGTCAATTTCATTGGCATGATTGACATGCAACACCAAGACCGGTTTCAATCTGGAGCTTGTAAACCAGTGGACTAATTCATTGGTAATACGTGCCGGGATAACCACAGGCAAGCGTGTATGGATCCGTAACCGTTGCACATGGCTTATGCCTTCAATCTCCTTGGTTAACCAAGCTAAAAAATCATCCTTGGCCATTAAAGGGTCGCCCCCTGAATAGATGACTTCATCAATCTGTGGATTGTCTCTTATATAATCTAAGGCTTGTAACCATTGTTGTTTATTTAGGTGATTATCGCTATAGGGAAAATGCCGGCGAAAACAATATCGACAATTGACCGCACAACCACCACGGACCAAGAGCAATAGGCGATTTTGGTACTTATGTAAGATCCCAGCTTGTTGATTGTCTTGTTCTTGCAAGGGATCGACTGTAAAGCCAGGGGCGGATGTAAATTCTTTTTGGTCGGTGAAGACTTGTAAAAATAAGGGATCAAGGGGGTCGCCTTTTACCATTTTGGCGGCAAATGGTTTAGGTACACGCATGGGAAACAAAGCCCTGGCTTTGATATCTTCGGCAAAGTCTTGTAAGGGCAATTCCAGATATTTAAGCAAAGAAATTGGATCAGAAAAGGACATTGCCAGTTCTTTTTGCCAGTTACTCTCTACAGTCAGCGGTTTTTTAGGTATTATTTGCAACAATTACAGACTCAGCATAGTTATATTTACGGGGACACATGGCCAATTACAGCACAAATGAGTTTAAATCGGGCTTAAAGATAATGCTCGACGGCGAACCTTGCAACATTCTTGAAAATGAATTTGTTAAACCGGGTAAAGGTCAGGCCTTTAGTCGGGTGAAAATTCGTAAGCTTATTTCCGGAAAAGTGATCGAAAAAACCTTTAAATCTGGGGACTCAGTGGAAGGTGCAGACGTGATGGAGGTGGATCTTGCCTATCTTTATACCGATGGTGAATTCTGGCATTTTATGAATAACGAAAGCTTTGAGCAGATAGCGGCCGATGACAAAGCCGTGGGTGACAATGTGAAATGGTTGGTGGAGAACGATAGTTGTACTATTACTTTGTGGAATGGCGCACCTATAGCAGTGCAGCCAGCAAACTTTGTAGAGTTGGCCATCACCGAAACCGACCCGGGTTTAAAAGGTGATACTGCCGGCACAGGTGGAAAACCTGCGACCCTGTCTTCTGGTGCTGTGGTACGAGTGCCGTTATTTGTGCAAACGGGCGAAGTGGTCAGGGTGGATACTCGCAGTGGCGAATATGTGTCTAGAGCGCAAAAATAAGCCTATTGGTTAGCATTACCGATCCAAAAAAGCTCACTCTAGGTGAGCTTTTTTATTAGATAAAACCCTCAAACGAGATCACTATGTCCCGGCATAAAGAAGATTGGCAACCCAGCGCGAGCATTGAAGTGTTAAAGCAACGGGCTAAGATATTGCAGTTGATCAGGCAATTTTTCCTGCAGCGAGATGTATTGGAAGTGGACACCCCTGCTTTAGGCCATGGCACAGTTACCGATCAACATCTACATTCCTTTAGTACTGAGTTCAGTCATCCTATGTCGACTCAACCCCGCACTTTGTATTTACAAACGTCCCCTGAATTTGCCATGAAACGATTGCTTTGCGCGGGTAGTGGGGCGATTTATCAAATATGTAAGTCTTTTAGGAATGAAGAGTCTGGGCGCATCCATAATCCTGAATTTACCATGCTCGAATGGTACAGACCCGATTATGATCACCATCAATTAATGGATGAAGTAGAACAGTTGTTACAAATAGTATTAGCCTGTCCCCAGGCGCAACGCGTGACCTATCAACAGGCTTTCATCGCGCATCTTGACTGCGACCCGCTAACAGAGGATACAAGAGCACTAGAGGCCCGAGCAGTGGAGCTTGGTTATGACCACTTGCTAGTCCAGGGAATAGATAAAGATACTATTTTGATGTTATTGTTTAGCCAACATGTAGAGCCTTTTATTGGCAATAGTGCGCCTTGTTTTGTATATAACTTTCCGGCGAGTCAGGCGGCATTGGCTAAGATCAACCCAGATGATCCTTTGGTGGCACTGCGCTTTGAATGTTATTTTCAAGGCATGGAGTTAGCCAATGGTTTTTATGAGTTAAGTGATAGCCAAGAGCAGCTAAGACGCTTTACCGCCGATAATCTTAAGCGTCAAGCAAAGGGCATTGCCCCTATGCCTATAGATCAACATTTGATTGCCGCCTTAGAACATGGCCTTCCTGATTGTGCAGGTGTGGCTTTAGGCATAGATAGGTTATTGATGTTGGCCCTTAAGCAGACATCTATCGACTCGGTATTAGCCTTTGCTAATAGTCGAGCCTAAGATACCGATTAATGTAGGAGACGTAGTTTGGATCACAGTGTAAAGCAGCACTATTTAGTGGGATATGGCAGTTTGCTTAGCCATGATAGCCGTTATCGTTTTTCGAATATTGATTGCCCTAATCTGCCCATTATTGTGGGAGGCTGGCAGCGCCAATGGTTAGCACGGGGGCTGGCAGAGCGCCAGACTGGGTTAGGTGTCAGTCCATTGTTTGAGGCCAGTTTAAATGCAGTATTATTACCCATAGATGAAATATCTGCTGAATTGCGCAGCAGAGAACAAGATTATATTTTTGCACCTGTGCTGCCTAGCCAACTATCGCCATGGGCGGGCAATAAAGACACGCAGACTATATTGGCTCATATCACAGCGCACAGTGATAGCTGTAAAATTTGGATCTGTCATAACAAGCATAGCCACACTGCTAATGGTGAATACCCTATTTGTCAGACCTACATAGACACCTGTTTGTTAGGGGCATGGCAAAGTGGCGGCCAAGACTTTATGACCACCTTTATAAAAAACACCCATTTTTGGCAAGATGGCTGGATCAACGATCGTCAACAGCCTTTGTATCCGCGAGCCGCACATATCAGCCTGGAACAACAACAAATGATTGACCAACTCTTAGGGGGGCAGCAACTACTAAGCTATCGACAGGAGCCGCAATAATGCAGGACTTACGCTGTGCTAGATTGTGCTTGCGGACACTCACTGAAAAAGATGCCGCTTTTATCCTGACTTTGGCTAACGACTCAGACTGGCTTGCTTTTATTGGCGACAGGCACATCCATAATCTAGAAGATGCAAAAAAATATATACGCCAAGGCCCACAGAAGATGCAACGCCAACATGGCGTGAGTCTATTGTTGGTGGCAAATAATAAAGATGGCGAACCTATGGGTTTGTGTGGATTATTACAACGGCCTTATTTAGATGAGCCTGATTTAGGCTTTGCATTTTTACCCCAATATCGCGGACAAGGCTTTGCGTTTGAAGCCGCGCAAGGGCTGTTACTGCAGATATTTAAGCAGCAAAAATTTAAAAAAATCCTCGCCTTTACCTCTCTAGATAATGACAAGTCTGTGCAACTATTGACAAAATTGGGCTTTAATTATCTCGGCACAAAGTCAATACCCGGTGAGCAACAGCCAAGTAAAGTTTTTGAAATCTTGTGTGATAATACCTAACAAGCCCTTGTGGGCGGTTATTTGGGCACCGCTCTAAAATCGCAGTCAACTGTGTAGGGTAGCAAAGCATAATAACCTTTTGTTTTGCGGGGCGACCCTTGACTCATAAATGACAAAAGCAATCTCTCGTTGCTAATTCAACAATACAAAAAAGAGCAAATCGCCTTAAGCTATCATCGTATTTCGCAATAATCATTCCACTTTTGTGTGTGATTAATGTACATACTGCTATCCTTTCGTTACTTGGATATGGATATTCAAGTAACGAAAGGAAGAGTAATGATGCTAAAGGATGGTGGATGGCTATGCGGTATCGTGATGGGTTTTTTGTTCAGTGGTTGTGATGGGGGCTCGGGCTCTAGCACCGACAATAGCTCTGGGGGGGGTGTCCCACCCCCAGTAAACGCAGCACCTGTGGTCAATGCCGGCGAAGATATTGTGATTGGCGGGCTAGCCGACGCTGAGTTGAAGGGTGTAGCAACAGATGACGGCAGCATTGTCAGTTATTTATGGCAACAGGTATCAGGCGCAGATGTAGTTTTATCAGGTGCCGATTCAGCCATCGCCAGATTGACCTCACCAGCCATCACAGATGACGAGGTACTCACCTTTACCTTGACGGTTACTGATAACGGAGGGCTTAGTTCAAGGGATACCATCACTGTTGCTATTAGCCCTGGCGCCACTATCGATTTGAGTACTTTTACCGACCCTGCTTTAGCCCGCTGTATTGCTGGCTACAATTGGACTTATGTTTATCAAGCCAAAGACTTAAGTTGCTTTAATAAAGGTCTTCAATCATTAGAGGGAATAGGTCAATTAACGGCTTTGAACTCACTTGATTTAAGCAATAACCCCATTAAAAACTTCGATGTATTAAGTGATTTAAGTGCGTTGAAAACTCTTTTTCTCAATTCCACCTCATTTACTGATGTTGGGGTGCTAAGCAACCTAACTTCATTGACAGATCTTTTTCTGGAGGGTAATCAAATCACTGATATTACGCCCTTAAGTCACCTAAGGTCTCTGGCGCAGCTTTATCTGGAGGGTAATCAGATCACTGATATTACGCCCTTAAGTCACCTCATATCGTTGTCGACTCTTTATCTGGCCGATAATCAAATCACTGATATTGCGCCCTTGAGTAAACTAACATCGTTGGTAGAGCTTTATCTGAATAATAACCAAATTGTCGGTATTACACCTTTAAGGGATTTAACTAATTTGTCGTTCCTAACTTTACGAGGAAATGAATCCATACTTTGTGGCGCGGTTGGCGAGCTGTCATTACTGTTGGATGATGGCAGCATATATATGTCACGATGTGGGTTTAACTAGGGTATAGCAATGGTAAGAATCTAGCCTGGCTTTTGCTGGTACTAGGGTGCTCAGACATCAAGTGAGTTTGAACAACATTTTTGCTCTTATGTAGGTGGTAAGATCACCACTTTTAGTAAGATCACTTGCTCTACCGGTACGTCTGACCATCCATAGTTGGGATCAAAGTCGGTTTTCACTTCACTCATCTTGTCTAATACTTCATAGCCTTCCATCACCGAGCCAAAAACCGTATAGCCCCAGTCACGGCCGGGATCTAAGCTGTCATTGTTGCCCATATTAAAAAAGAACTGTCGTGTGGCCGAGTGTGGCTTGTCTTGGCGGGCCATAGTGATGTTGTACATCTTATTCTTTAAGCCATTGCCTGATTCATTAAAGATCTCGGCAAAGGCTGGTTTTTCTACAAAATGGGTATCATAGCCTCCCCCTTGAATAACAAATTCGGGCACTATGCGATGAAAAATAGTGTCTTCGTAACTACGTTTATCGACGTAACGTAAAAAATTATTCACTGTGAGGGGCGCTCGTGCGCGATCAAGCTCTACTATTATGTCACCCATATTAGTGATCATTTTGACCCTAGGGTAAAAGTTATCTTTTTGAATATGCGAGCCGTCTTGTTTGGGCTTGGCCACAGCCATCTGACAGATCAACAATAGGTTGAAGATAATAAGTATTTTTAACATGACTGGCTTCCTAAGCTTTTTGTGCAGACCAAAGACTAAATTTTTTATCAGTAGCAGCAATAGTAACATTGCCAAATAGGTGTTTTAATTTTTTGGGGTAGTCCAAATGCCTGTTGCCTACTACCCATAATTGTCCGCCTTTTTTTAATGCGGCTTTGCTGTCTTTAAACATTTGCCAAGCAATATGATCGGTAATGGTATTTTGCTGGTGAAAGGGAGGATTACAGACTACGTGATCCACCTCATCATGCTGGCAAGCTTGAGCAAAGTTGTCCAGACAATTATTAACCATAAATTCACATGGTTCGAGTGACTGGGGCAAATTTAGCTGTACATTATGCTTCGCCGATGCGATGGCCATATAAGATTCATCGATAAATATCAGTTTCGTTTTAGGATATTGGTGCAATATATGTAAGCCTAGTACGCCGTTGCCACAACCGAGATCTATCACACACTGCTGGTTAGTATTGCCCATAGCGTTGAGATGCTGCAGCATAAATCTGGCACCTATATCTAGCTGCTGCCGGGCAAAAACATTAGCTAAATTGGTGACTTGTAGTGATGGCTGCGTCGTATACCAAGTGGTGGGATAGGGGCTAGTATGTTGTTTGTCACCGCTGGCACGGCAAAAGATCAAGCGCGCTTTTTTCTTGGCTAAAGAGGTGGTGGTCACCCCTAGATACTTTTCGAACAGGGCCAAGGTGGATTTTTGAATAAGGTTGGCCTTAGCCGCCGCCACAATCAAGGTCGTAGCAGAAACACTGCTTTGTAAGTCTATTAGCTGCTGCTCTAATAAGGCGTTGGTTTTGGGTATTTTTAATAGCACCAAATCTGTCTTGCCGATCACTGGGGTCACGGAGTCAAACATCTCTAGCGGTGCATCGCTGCCGTGGTTGTGCTGTAAGTTGAGTAAGCAGGCCCGTCTGGCCACATAAGAATCGCTGATCCATTTGGGATTGTAGGAGGCAAACCAGCAAGCCAAGGCGCCAAAGTCATCATTGTAGATGCGCATGGCCTGTTTGTTGGCGCTGTCAATTTGTTGTTCAACATACTCCATCAGATATTCATCCGCGGCATCCCAAGCCTGCCAACTTGGATGTTGTGACTGCTGGGGATATCTAACGAGGTGCAAAGTCTTATTTAATAAGGTTAAACTGGTATTCATTCTTATCTGGTACTCTTTTTGGATCTATTGGTTATGCAGCAGTCACTCTTCGGATCACAATATGATAACACGCCAATGCAACTGGATATGCCTGATGCTGATGTTTGCTATTACCCCAACTTCATTCAGTCTGAGCTAGGCTGGGAGATACAACAAAGGCTAGAGGCTAATCTAAGGTGGCGGCAGGAACAAATTACTGTCTACGGTAAAACCTATGACCAGCCTAGACTAGACGCTTGGTATGGCGATAAAAATGCTCAGTATCGGTATTCAAATAGGACCTTACAGCCTTTGACCTGGGATCCTGATCTGCTTAGCTTAAAAGAGCAATCTGAGGGCTTAGCTAAGGCGAGGTTTAACTCAGTCTTGGCCAATCTATATCGTAATGGTCAAGATGGTATGGGACGCCATGCTGACAATGAGCCTGAGCTAGGTGTGGAGCCTGTTATTGCTTCTTTAAGTTTTGGTGAAAGTCGTCACTTGGACTTTTACCATAATCATTGTGCAGCTAAAGTCCGTTTAGCCCTGGAACATGGTAGTTTGCTGGTGATGAAAGGCGCAACCCAATCTCATTGGCAACATGGCATTGCTAAGTCCAAGAAAATATTGGCTTCAAGGATCAGTTTAACCTTCAGATTGATCCACACAAATTAATGACTGAATGATCAATAAAACGTTGTCGTAGCGAATTGATGGGGTATGCTCTACGGACTTCAGAATGGCAACCTGACCCTTATCAAGCCAATAGCAACAGCGAAAAAAACATGAAAATTCAAACTACAATACAAGATAAATTAAACCGTCACTTTAAGCCCGAATACTTAGAAGTGATTAACGAAAGTGCCTCACATAATGTGCCTGCAGGCTCAGAAAGCCATTTTAAAGTGATACTTGTCACAGCAGACTTCGCATCTCAGATGTTGATTAAAAGACACCGCGCTATTAATGCTGTGTTAAAAGATGAATTAGCCAACGACATTCATGCCTTGGCCCTACATACTTATACTCCCGCCGAGTGGCAACAGCACAATGTTGAAGCGCCTAAATCACCTAACTGTTTGGGGGGCGCCAAATAAGTGTCCTTAGACCCTGTTAAGACAGTTATTGCCTATCAGCCTAAGCAGCCTAGATGTTGTTAAATTACGCCAGTAACTGGCAACAGAAAATGGATGTTTTTCACCAAAAGTTATGTGCACTGGTAAGCTGGTTTACTCTGTTGATGGTGTTGGTGACTTTTTTTATCGTGCTCTTAAGATATGGCTTTAATCTAGGTTGGATTGCCATGCAAGAGTCGGTTATGTATTTGCATGGCGCAGTATTTTTATTAGGTGCGGCTCATACTTTAAGAGTTAACGAACATGTGCGTGTGGATATTTTTTATCGACAAATGACTCCGCGAAAACAGGCCATGGTGGACATATTTGGCGGTCTTTTCTTATTGATCCCGGTGAACACTTGTATTTTGCTGTTGAGTTTTGACTATGTGCTGAATTCTTGGCAGTTATTTGAATCTTCTCCACAGGCCGGTGGCCTACCGCTCGTCTTTGTCCTTAAAACTTTTATCTTATTATTTGCCATCACCATGAATCTACAAGGGCTAGCAGAGCTGGTTCGAAATACCTTAGTGCTGCGTAATCAAACCCAGATTGGCTTATCAAAACAGGGGCCAAAATAATGGAATATATGTCTCTGTTAATGTTTTTGGTGGTTTGTGGCGTATTACTGCTGGGCTATCCAGTGGCTTATTCGTTAGCGGGCACGGCTTTGTTATTTGCGGGATTTGGATTGTTAACTGGCCAGTTTGATAGTGCCTATTTGCATGCACTGCCCAGTCGTATGTATGGCATTGTCACTAACCAAACATTAATTGCGGTACCGCTTTTTGTGTTTATGGGCATAATGCTAGAAAAATCAAAAGTGGCAGAAGATCTGCTCAATGCCATGACTCAACTCTTTGGCCAATACCGTGGGGGCTTGGCCATATCGGTTATTTTAGTGGGGGCGCTGCTTGCCGCGAGCACAGGTATTGTGGGGGCAACAGTGGTCACTATGGGGCTGTTGTCATTGCCTACTATGTTAAAACAGGGGTATTCACCCAGTTTTGCCACAGGCACTATCTGCGCTACAGGTACACTGGGGCAAATCATTCCGCCTTCTATTGCCCTAGTGTTACTTGGTGACGTGTTGTCTAATGCTTACCAAAAAGCCCAGTTAAATATGGGGATCTTCTCTCCTGAGTCTGTGTCAGTTGGCGATCTGTTTGTGGGCGCCATAGTGCCGGGTATGATCCTGATTTCTTTATATTTATTGTATGTGTTAGGGGTGACCTGGCTACAACCCCATAAAGTGCCAGCCAGTGCACCCCAAGTAACCAATGTTTCGCTAAAGGCTTTGCTCAACGCACTGCTCCCCCCTTTAGTGCTGATCTTTTTAGTGCTGGGTGCCATTTTGGGTGGTTTTGCGACGCCTACAGAAGCCGCGGGAGTTGGCGCTATGGGGTCGATTGTCTTGGCCTTGTTACAAAAGAAATTGGATATCCGCAAACTCAAAGAGGTGATGCTCAATACCACCAAAGTGACCTCTATGGTCTTTCTTATTTTAATTGGCGCCTCGGTTTTTTCCTTAATATTTCGTGGCTTTGGTGGCGAAGAGTTAATTGAGCAGTTGTTTAGTCAGTTGCCGGGCGGGGTGTTTACCGCGGTCTTATTAGTGATGGCGGTGATATTTGTGTTGGGTTTTATCTTAGACTTTATCGAAATTACCTTTGTCGTGGTGCCCTTGGTGGCGCCGGTTCTATTTGCTATGGGGGTTGATCCTATTTGGCTGGGCATTATGATTGCGGTGAATTTACAAACCTCCTTCTTGACCCCACCTTTTGGATTTGCTTTGTTCTATTTACGAGGAGTGGCCCCTGATACAGTGAAAACCACTGATATCTATCAGGGAGTCGCGCCTTTTATTGTGCTGCAGATTATGCTGTTAATTGCCATGGCAATATGGCCTAATTTGGTCACATGGTTACCTGAATATTTATATGGTTAATAGTTTATGCAAAATCTAGTGCAAAAACATCTCTCTCAGTGGATGGTGGTTTTATTATCGAGCTTAGCGCTTTTGAGTTGCGGTGCCGATAACAGCCCAACTGATGTGGTGGTCAAAGAGCCACAACAATTCAAATGGAAAATGGTCACCTCTTGGCCAAAAAACTTTCCTGGCCTGGGCCGTGCACCAGAAACCTTTGCTAAGTATGTGGCGCGCATGTCTGGTGGCAGGTTAACGGTTAAAGTGTACGGTGCCGGTGAATTGGTGCCAGGTTTTGAAGTCTTTGATGCAGTATCTCAAGGCACAGTACAAATGGGGCACACTGCCTCTTATTACTGGAAAGGCAAGTCACCTGCGGCGCAAATATTTACTACTATTCCTTTTGGCATGAATGCCACAGAAATGAATGCTTGGTTGCATTATGGTGGGGGCTTGGAGCTATGGCGTGAGCTGTATAAACCTTTTGGTCTTATTCCTTTTGCTGGTGGTAATACAGGTGTGCAGTTTGCAGGCTGGTTCAAAAAAGCAATCAAGAGTGTGGAAGATATACAAGGCTTAAAAATGCGTATTCCCGGTTTAGGCGCGGAGGTGTTAAAAAAGCTAGGCGGGATCCCTGTCGCCTTAACTGGGGGCGAACTCTTTACGTCTTTGCAGTCAGGGGCGATAGATGCCACCGAGTGGGTAGGGCCTTATAATGATATGGCTTTTGGCTTGTATAAAGCTGCGGATTTTTATTATTACTCTGGCTGGCATGAGCCTGGGCCTATTCTCGAATTTATGGTGAATGAACAGGCCTTTGCTGCTTTGCCCGAAGACTTGCAAGCGATAGTTGAAATAGCGACCCGCGCAGTTAACCAAGATATGCTTGATGAATATACCGCCCGTAATAACGAAGCTATGCAGGCCTTAAAGAATAAACATAATGTGGACATGCGTCCCTTGCCAAAAGATGTTATGACAGCCTTAAAAACTGCGGCTACTGAGGTGATGCAGGAGCAATCTGCCGCCGATGCTACTTTCAAAAAGATCTATACTTCGTACTCAGATTTTCAACATAAAGTGATGGAATATCATCAATTGTCTGAAGCTGAGTATTATAGAAACCGTGGGCAAAACAACTGACAGTCGATAGGCATTTATTATGCAAAAAGTCAGTCCACTTAATCTAATATTAGCCATATTTTTAAAGCCTATCGCTGCATTTTTACCAGTCGGGCTGTCAGCCCATTTCTTCCTCAATGTCTTGTTAACCTTGTTGGGGGGAGTGCCAAGGGTGACTCACGGTTTATGGTTGATATTAAAAAATAAGTCACAGTAATGCACATAGGGACAGCCAAAAGTCGGGCAAGAAATGGTCGTTTACACCGCCATTAGATAAAAATTAAGCTGTTCAGATGTGTTTAGCGCCTTGCAACCTTTATACTAGGTACAATTATGTTAATAGGAAAAATTTATGATTGTTAAGCCCAAGATCCGCGGCTTTATTTGCACTAATGCCCATCCAGTCGGTTGTGCGGCTAATGTTCAGCAACAAATTGATTATGTGACAAGCCAAGGTCAGGTCAGTAATGGCCCTAAGAATGTGCTTATTTTAGGTTGTTCAACCGGTTATGGCTTAGCGACCCGCATAGTCTCGGCATTCGGTGCCGGGGCCAGTACTTTAGGTGTGTGTTTTGAAAAGCCCCCTAGCGAACGCAAGACGGGTACTGCAGGTTGGTACAACACTGCAGGTTTTCATAACAAAGCTAGAGCGGCCGGTTTATATGCTGAAACTCTAAACGGTGACGCTTTTTCAAAGGATCTTAAACAACAAGTTATAGACAAACTTAAAGCCGATATGGGCAAAGTTGACTTGGTCATTTATAGTCTGGCCTCGCCCAGACGCACGGATCCGGAAACTGGTGAAGTGTATAAGTCCACCCTAAAACCTGTTGGACAGTCCTATAAAACTAAGACCTATGATACCGACAAAGATCGCATTCATGAGATCGCCTTAGAGCCAGCCAATGAAGATGAAATCCAACAAACCATCAAAGTGATGGGCGGTGAAGACTGGGAGTTATGGCTAGAGGCATTAGCTGAGGCGGATCTGTTGGCTGATAATTGTAAAACCACAGCTTATACTTATGTGGGTAAAGAGCTTACTTGGCCGATCTATGGGCAGGCCACTATTGGCAAAGCTAAAGAAGACTTAGATCGTGCTGCTGCGGCGATCGTTAATGGCAACACAGATAAAAAGGTGCAGGCCTATGTCTCTTCGTTAAAAGCCTTAGTAACCCAAGCCAGCTCAGCTATTCCAGTGATGCCTCTGTATATTTCACTGATCTATAAGGTCATGAAACAAGAAAATACTCATCAAGGTTGTATTGAACAGATCTACGATTTGTTTACTGAAAAACTGACTCAAAACCAACCTCAGGTGGACGAGTTTGGCCGTTTACATATGAACTCAAAAGAAACCAATGAGGCGACGCAAGCCAAAATAAAAGACTTATGGGAGCAGGTCACCCAAGAGAATTTCCATGAAATTAGTGATTATGCGGGTTATCACCATGAGTTTTTGAAACTATTTGGTTTTGATATGCCGGGGGTAGATTATGATGCCGAAGTTGAGACATTAGTTGATTGGTAAAGTCTGATTGGTGATCTTGCCACTGTATATAAACACCGCCTTTGGGCGGTGTTTCGTTTCTAAAAAGCCCAGTTGTCTGAATTGGGGGTAAAAAATTGGCAGATTAAAATAAAAATCCGCAAAAACCATTAAATAACGGCTTAAACCATAAATTGCGTAGAAGAACAGGGGGAGTTAATGCTAAAATTGTTGCGCTAATTGTGACAAGAATCAAAAAATCTGTTCCTAAGAGACTTTTGAGTTGTTTAATATTTAGTATCTAGCATGTTTCAGACACCGAGCCAGGTTAGGGTGTTTGAAGGGTATAACTGACAAAAACTGACAATACTCATCACCATTGGGCTTTTATTTTTGCGCACGGGCCGTCAGGCTATGGCGCGGTAGGCAATGCCCTAACCGGATTCAATCGAGAGTCTATTGGTGCTGTGTATTAATTTAGAGTAGTGCTATTGCGTATGATAAAAATAACTAAAGGGTTAGATCTTCCTATTCAGGGATCGCCGCAACAACAAATTCAAGATGGAAACCCTGTTACTAGGGTGGCTATTTTGGGTGAAGAATATATTGGTATGCGTCCCACTATGCATGCTCAAGAAGGGGACCTGGTGAAAAAAGGTCAGATTCTTTTTGAAGATAAGAAGAATCCTGGCGTTAAGTTCACCGCTCCGGCGGCGGGTAAAGTGGTTGCGGTCAATCGCGGAGCAAAACGCGTTTTGCAATCAGTGGTGATCCAGCTAGAAGGTAATGACAGTGTTGCTTTTGCTAAATATGAGCAAGATCAACTCGCAGGGTTAGAAGCACAAAACGTGCAAGATAACTTAGTGGAGTCGGGTATGTGGACGGCTTTTAGGACCCGACCTTATAGCAAATCTCCAGCCCTAGGTAGTCAGCCTCAAGCCATTTTTGTCAGCGTTATGGATACCAATCCATTAGCCGCAGATCCACAAATAGTGATTGCTGAGCGTACCGAGGATTTTGTCAATGGTTTACAGGTGATCAGTCGCTTAACTCAAGGCAAAGTCTACGTCAGTAAGGCACCCGACGCTGTGATAGACACAGGTCAAGTAGAGGTAGAAGTCAATGAATTCTCTGGTGTGCATCCAGCAGGATTAGTGGGCACTCATATACATTTTCTTGACGCGGTTGGACCCAACAAAACGGTTTGGCATCTTAACTACCAAGATGTGATAGCCATAGGTAGCCTTTTTACTACCGGTGAATTAGATAATAGCAAAGTGATATCTTTAGCTGGCCCAGAGGCAAAAAATCCTCGTCTAGTGAGAACCTTGCTCGGTGCCGATATCGCAGAGTTGACTAAAGATGAAGGCTCTACAGGTGATATGCGTTTATTGTCTGGCTCGGTATTACAAGGCACCAACGCTCACGGCGTGCATGGTTTCCTAGGCCGTTTTCATAATCAAGTGACTATCTTACGAGAAGGTCGTGAAAAAGAGTTGTTTGGTTGGCTAAAGCCTGGGGTGAATCAACATTCGGTGACTCGTGCTTTCTTTGGTCATCTGAGCCCTAAGAAGCTTTTCAATATGAGCACTACTACTAATGGTTCGGATCGCTCTATGGTGCCTATTGGCAACTATGAGCGCATTATGCCCTTGGATATCATACCCACCTTGTTGTTGCGAGATATGCTCTCTGGCGACACCGATAGTGCGCAGAGCCTAGGGTGTTTAGAGTTAGACGAAGAAGATTTGGCCTTGTGTACTTATGTTTGCCCAGGTAAATATAATTATGGTCCTGTCTTACGTGAATGTTTAGAACAGATTGAGAAAGAGGGTTAATCATGGGTTTAAAAGCATATTTAGAAAAGATCGAACCTGATTTTGAAGCAGGCGGCAAATACGAAAAGTGGTATGCCTTGTATGAAGCGGCAGCCACCATCCTTTATACGCCTGGCACAGTGACTAAATCCACTACCCACGTTAAAGATAGTATCGATTTAAAACGTATTATGATCTTGGTGTGGATGGCAACCTTCCCCGCCATGTTTTATGGCATGTATAACATAGGTCAACAAGCCCACAACGCCATTTTGTCTGGCGGCGGTGTATTACCCGATATCTGGCAGGTAGTGTTGTTTACCGCTTTTGGTGGACAAATTGGCTTAGAGTCAACGGGCGCTTTTTCCATGTTGTTTTATGGTGCTTGTTTCTTCGTCCCTATTTACGCCACAGTATTTATAGTGGGCGGGATTTGGGAAGTGTTATTTGCGTCTGTGCGTAAACATGAAATTAACGAAGGTTTCTTTGTCACTTCAGTGTTATTCGCCTTAACCTTGCCAGCGACTATTCCATTATGGCAAGCCGCATTAGGCATTACCTTTGGTATTGTTATCGCTAAAGAAATCTTTGGCGGAACTGGGCGTAACTTCCTTAACCCCGCTTTGTCAGGCCGCGCCTTTCTATATTTTGCCTATCCGGCACAAATTTCAGGTGATGCAATTTGGACAGCCGCAGATGGCTATTCAGGGGCGACTTGGTTAAGTCAGGCGGCCGCTGGAAATGTTACCGATTGGACCATCAATGCCGATTGGTGGGATGCCTTCTTTGGCAACATTCAAGGTTCAGTAGGTGAAGTCTCAACCCTAGCGATTATTTTAGGCGGACTATTTATCATCTATATGCGTATTGCATCTTGGCGCATAGTGCTGGGTGTACTGCTAGGTGGTGCAGCCTTTAGTACGCTGCTCAATCTGATCGGCAGTGACACTAATGCGATGTTTGCCATGCCCTGGTATTGGCATCTAGTCACAGGTGGTTTTGCTTTTGGTATGTTCTTTATGGCGACGGATCCTGTGTCTGCATCCTTTACCGATCAAGGTAAATGGGCTTACGGTATTATGATTGGCGCCATGTGTGTGATGATTAGGGTGATCAACCCCGCGTTTCCTGAGGGCATGATGTTGGCCATCTTATTCGCTAATTTGTGGGCACCTCTATTCGATTATTTTGTTGCCCAAGGCAACATCAAAAGGAGGATTGCACGTGTCGGCTAATAAAGAAACCTTAGGTAAAACCGTAGGTGTTGTAGTAGCAGTCTGCTTGGTTTGTTCGATTATTGTGTCTAGCGCTGCTGTGGGTTTACGTTCGTTACAAGAAACCAACGCTGCCTTAGACAAACAATCTAATATTATCGATGCCGCTGGCTTAACAGATTTGGCCGCTGGCGATATTGCCGGTACTTTTGCTAAATATGTTGAAGAGCGTTTTGTTGACCTGGCTACAGGCGAGTATGTGGATGTGCCAGAAGGCTACGACATGTACAAAGCGGGCAAACATCCTGAATATACTGTCAGGGTTGAAGACAGTAATGTGGGCTTTCGACAACGTGCCAGTATCGCCAGTGTTTATGTGGTTAAAGATGAAACCGGTGAAGTTGTGCGCGTGATATTACCGGTTCACGGTAGTGGTCTTTGGGATTTAATGTTTGGGCTGTTGGCCATAGATGCTGATGGCAATACAGTACGCGAATTGGTTTATTATCAACACAAAGAAACCCCTGGCTTAGGAGGAGAAATCCAAAACCCCAGCTGGAAGGCAAAATGGAATGGTAAAAAACTGTTTAAAGATGGTGAGCTCGCTATCCGCGTCAAGAAAAACGTTGGAAACAGTGATCCCTATGCTGTAGATGCATTGTCAGGTGCCACGCTAACCAGTAATGGCGTACAAA
Organism: Paraglaciecola sp.; assembly: GCA_034111785.1. Lineage (GTDB taxonomy): Bacteria > Pseudomonadota > Gammaproteobacteria > Enterobacterales > Alteromonadaceae > Paraglaciecola. The sequence goes on along the minus strand of JAWUWP010000040.1, from coordinate 110,584 downwards.
ACACTCTGACCTATTGGATAGGTGAAAATGGCTATGGGCCATACCTTAAAAATCAGAATTGGAAATCGTAAGGGGATCGCACAATGGCTGAAACTAAAGAAATGAAAAAGGTATTGTTCGGACCCGTTCTGGATAACAACCCAATAGCATTGCAGATACTGGGCGTTTGCTCGGCATTAGCAATCACCACTAAACTAGAAACCGCCTTGGTTATGTCTTTGGCATTAACCACAGTATTGGCATTTTCTAATTTATTTATATCGATGATCCGTCATCACATACCTTCAAGTGTGCGGATCATCATCCAGATGACTATCATTGCCTCTTTGGTAATAGTCGTCGATCAAATACTTAAAGCGTATTCCTACGAAATATCTAAACAGCTGTCGGTATTTGTAGGCTTGATCATAACCAATTGTATTGTAATGGGTCGTGCCGAAGCTTACGCCATGAAGAGTCCACCTTTTATGTCATTCTTAGATGGCATAGGCAACGGTCTGGGTTATTCCATGGTCTTAGTGGTGATAGGTACCATTAAAGAATTGTTTGGCTTTGGTACTATTTTAGGATTTGAAATTATGCCATTAATACAAAATGGTGGCTGGTATCAAGGTAATGGTTTATTGATCCTACCTTTCAGTTCGTTCTTTTTGATTGGTGGGTTGATATGGGCGATCCGTACCATACGTCCCGAACAAATCGAGCCTAAGGAGTAACACATGGAACATTACCTCAGTATTTTTATTAAATCGGTGTTCATTGAAAACATGGCACTATCTTTGTTTTTGGGCATGTGTACCTTTTTAGCGGTATCTAAAAAAGTCAAAACCTCTATGGGCTTGGGTGTGGCAGTGATAGTGGTTCTGGGTATTTCGGTACCTGTTAACCAAATCATATTTGTTAACATTCTAGCGCCTGGCGCTTTAGGCTGGGCGGGTTTCCCGAACGCAGATTTAAGCTTCTTAAGTTTTTTGACCTTTATTGGTGTTATCGCCGCTTTGGTACAAATTTTGGAAATGAGTTTGGATAAATTTTTCCCTGCTTTGTATAACGCACTGGGCATATTCTTGCCATTGATCACGGTTAACTGTGCCATCTTTGGTGGTGTTGCCTTTGCAGTGCAACGGGAATATAACCTCACTGAAAGCATTGTGTACGGCATTGGTAGTGGATTCGGTTGGGCAATTGCCATAACCTTATTGGCGGCGGTTCGTGAAAAATTGAAATACGCTGATATGCCAGAAGGTATAAGAGGCTTAGGTTCGGTATTTATGATCGCAGGGCTAATGGCTCTAGGTTTTCAATCATTTACCGGCATTGCCCTGTAAGCGACATTTTTAGGAGAAATTTGAATGAATCCCAATGAAATTTATCTGGGCGTAGGTATGTTCATCGCTATTGTACTAGCCTTGGTTTTTATTATCATGTTTGCCAAATCAAAATTGGTCCCAGAAGGTGAAGTGACTATCACCATTAATGGTGGTGCACAGCAATCTATTACTGCGCAGCCCGGTGATAAGTTATTAGGCGCCTTGGCAAATTCGGGGATCTTTGTGTCCTCGGCTTGTGGTGGCGGTGGCTCATGTGGCCAGTGTCGTGTTGATATTAAAGAGGGCGGTGGTGAAATTTTAGCTACTGAGCTTGATCATATTACCAAACGTGAAGCTAAAGACGGCTGCCGTTTATCTTGCCAAGTCTCCATCAAACAAGATATGAATATCGAGTTACCAGAAGAAGTTTTTGGTATCAAAAAGTGGGATTGTGAAGTGGTGTCTAACGACAACAAAGCCACTTTTATTAAAGAGCTTAAATTGGCCGTGCCCGATGGTGAAAGTGTGCCCTTTAAAGCCGGTGGTTATATTCAAATTGAAGCCCCTGCCCACCATGTTAAGTATAAAGACTTTGAGATCCCTGAAGAATACCGTGGTGACTGGGAACGTTTTGGCTTCTTTAATATCGAGTCCAAAGTAGAAGACGAGACTATTCGTGCTTATTCTATGGCGAATTACCCAGAAGAAGCGGGCATCATTTTGTTGAACGTGCGTATTGCTACGCCTCCACCCAATAACCTAACGTTGCCAGCGGGTAAGATGTCCTCGTATATTTGGGGTTTAACCCAAGGTGATAAAGCGACGATATCAGGTCCCTTTGGCGAATTCTTTGCTAAGGAAAGCGAGGCAGAAATGGTGTTTGTAGGCGGTGGTGCAGGCATGGCTCCCATGCGTTCACACATCTTTGACCAACTACGCAGGATCAAATCACAGCGTAAGATCACTTTCTGGTATGGAGCCCGTTCTTTACGTGAGATGTTTTACGTGGAAGACTTTGATATGTTGCAAAATGAGAATGACAATTTTTCATGGCATGTCGCACTTTCTGATCCACAGCCCGAAGATAAATGGGAAGGTATGACAGGGTTTATCCACCAAGTGTTGCTGGAAAACTACTTAAAAGAGCATCCGGCTCCTGAAGACTGTGAGTTCTATATGTGTGGACCACCAATGATGAATGCTGCGGTGATCAATATGTTAAAAGACATGGGTGTTGAAGATGAAAACATTATGTTGGATGATTTCGGCGGCTAGACATGGCAAGATAACCTATGCTTGATTATAAAGGGGCTTTATGCCCCTTTTTATATGACCTTAGGAGATCCATATAGTGTTCAGATCTTACTTTAGCCCTCTTTTATTGATCTTAGTGGTTAGTGTGTTGACCATTAGCTGTAGTCCAACTGTGCCCAGTGATACCCATATTACGGGGGCGACTATGGGCACCACCTATAATATTAAGTACCTAGGATCCTCACTAGTTGCCCCAGCTCAATTGCAACAGCAAGTGGATGAGTTACTAGCAGATATCAATCGACTGATGTCTACCTATATAGCCGACTCTGAACTATCAAAATTTAATCAATGGGCCAGTACCCAACCCTTTCCTGTCTCTGCGCAGACCCTAGAGGTGTTACAAGAAGCCAAACGTTTAGGTCAACTCAGTACAGGTCGATTAGACGTGACAGTGGGGCCTTTGGTGAATTTATGGGGGTTTGGACCCAAATATCATCCTGAAAAGATACCTTCCCCAGAGGAAATAGCCCAAGCCAAACAAAATGTCGGTTTTGACAAGTTAACCCTAGGAGATAGCTGGATCAGTAAATCGGTACCACAACTGTATGTGGACCTATCGACTATCGCTAAAGGCTATGCTGTGGATCAATTGGCTGACCTTTTAGCACGTTATGAAATCCAACACTACTTAGTGGAGATTGGCGGGGAAATGCGTCTGTCTGGCCACAAAGCCAGTGGTCAACCTTGGCGTATCGCCATAGAAAAACCTATCACCACTGAGCGTGCCGTGCAAAAAGTGATCAATATTGGCAATAATGCGGTGGCCACATCAGGGAACTATCGTATTTATTTCGAGCAGGATGGCCAGCGTTATTCTCATCTCATTGATCCTATGACAGGTTACCCGATCCAACATAAGTTGGTGTCTGTAACAGTAGTGCATGCATCATCTATGACCGCCGATGGTCTGGCGACGGCCTTAAATGTGATGGGTAAAGACCAAGCTCTCGCTCTAGCGGAACAGCTGCAGCTGGCTGTGTTATTGATCACCAGAGAAAACAATAGTTTTAAAGAGTATACTAGCGAGCAGTTTAATAACATTGTCACTGTGTTGTAGCACAGGTTAAATAGCTTTAATGTTTTATGGAGTCTAGTTTTGAGTACATTTATTCTCGCATTTGTATGTTTCATAATAGTGGCATTGGCCATGTCAGTGGGCTATATCTTTCAACAGAAGAGCATTGCTGGCAGTTGTGGTGGTTTAGGTGCTTTAGGCATTGATAAAGCCTGTGATTGCCCAGAGCCTTGCGATCGTAAAAAGATGCGGCTGGAAAAAGAACAAGCCCGACAAAACAAGTTAAACGAGTGGAAAGAAAACCAAATTCTGTAATAACTAGGGCCAATCTCCAGTCTTCTTGGATCGCTAATAAGCCATTGGCTCCCTTGGGCTAAGGTTTGATCAGGCTGGCACTTGGTTATTCAGATTTCATGAGATAAACTGTGTTTTTATACAGCTAATAAATGCAGGCATAATGATCCAGCGCAAAATTATTCACATCGATATGGATTGTTTTTATGCCGCGGTTGAAATGCGTGATAACCCCCAATACCAAAATGTCCCACTGGCCATAGGTGGCAGCTCAGATAGGCGCGGCGTTATCTCCACTTGTAACTATCTAGCCAGAACCTTTGGCGTACGTTCGGCAATGGCTACGGCCCACGCCTTAAAATTGTGCCCACATTTAGTCTTGGCCCCAGGACGTATGGAGCTTTATAGGGAAGTCTCTACTCAGATCCGCGAGATATTCTCTCGCTATACGGACAAGATCGAACCTTTGTCTTTAGATGAAGCCTACTTAGATGTGTCACAGAGCCCTTTGTTCTCAGGCAGTGCCACTATGATAGCCCAACATATTAGACAGGCTATTTATACCGAAACCGGACTCACCGCCTCAGCAGGGGTGGCGCCTTGTAAGTTTGTAGCAAAAATCGCCAGCGATGAAAATAAACCAGATGGTATTTGTGTCATCACCCCAGATCATTTGGACGCTTTTGTGGTCCAGTTACCTTTAGGTAAAATACCCGGGGTGGGCAAAGTCACCTTGCACAAGCTCCACCAATTGGGTTTGCACCATTGTAGTGATGTGCGAGCCTACCCTTTCGATAAACTCATCCAAGGCTTCGGTCGGTTTGCTGGGGTGATCTGGGATAGAAGTCATGCAATAGACGACAGAGAGTTGACTACCAGTAGAAAGCGAAAATCCGTGGGGGTGGAACGTACATTAGCCGAAGACATTAGTGATGAGGCGTCTTGTCATCAGATGATCGAAAGTCTTTATCCCAAACTCGAAGAGCGTTTGCTGAAGGTTAGCCCGGAGTTACAGATCCAAAGCCAAGGGATCAAACTCAAGTTTAGCGACTTTCAACAAACCACAGTGGAACACAAGTGTCAGATCTTAAACAAAGCCTACTTTTTTGAGCTGATGTCTGAAGGATTAGCTCGCCAAGCAAATCGAGGTATAAGGTTAGTGGGTTTACATGTAGGCTTGTTAGATGAACAATCCGATCAGCAACTGGCCTTTGCTTTTATCCAAAAAAAACCTTAGAGGAGAAGCATCGCTAGGGCTGCGGGACTTTATCCCCCAGATAATCCGCCATTATGGGTTGCCGTGCCTAGGGCACACAATCCGACAGTCCATAGGAAGTCTTAGCCTTGTCTAACATGCCCAAAAACGTGTGGTTGTTAACCTTGATCCAATCTTTAGCCATGTGTACTAGTACCATGTTGGTGTTAGCAGGGGCCGTGCTCGGTGCCAGACTTACCCCGGATCCTCAATGGTCCACCTTACCCCTAGCCATGAGCATAGTCGGCACCGCATGCGGAGTATTGCCCGTTACCCGCTTAATGCAGGGATTGGGTCGTAAGCCTATATTTATTGGTGCAAGCTTAATAGGAGCGGTTGTCACTATGGCCGCGGCATTGTGTATTCAACAAAGACATTTTTATGGGTTAGTGCTGTGCGCCTTTTTGTTGGGGGGGGTGATGTCAGCTGTGCAGCAAATTCGTTTTGCGGCAATGGAGTCTGTTAGCCCCGATCTTATGCCCAAAGCCACCTCAACTGTATTGCTTGGAGGATTAGTGGCCGCTATATTAGGCCCTGAATTGGTCACTTTAGGACAGTTTGTCAGCTCACAAGACTTTGTGGGCGCCTTTTACTTGATGAGTGTATTGTTAGTCATCTGTAGTTTATTATTCACTCAGATAAACAATACTCATGTAGCAGCCAAGCCGACTGTGGCCGCAGGCCGCACCCTGAAAGAGATTGCTCGTCAACCGGTATTTATTTTGGCGGTTTCTGCTTCTGTTGTAGGCTACGCCCTGATGAGCTTTATTATGACTGCCACACCTGTGCATATGCATGTGGTCGAAGGCCATACTCTGCAACAGACTAAGTGGGTGATCCAAAGCCATATCTTTGCGATGTTTTTCCCGTCTATATTCAGTGGCAGTTTGATCAGTAAACTGGGGGTGCATAAGGTGATCTACTTGGGTTTATGTGCCTATGTTGCCACTATCATTGTGGCCTTAACCGGTAGTGATTTAGTGCACTATTGGGTACCTTTAGTGTTGTTGGGAATAGGCTGGAACTTTCTGTTCTTGGGCGGCACGGTATTATTGGCCAAAAGTTATCATCCAGATGAAAGGTTTAGGGTGCAAGGCATTAATGAGATCTTGGTATTTGGTTGCCAAGCCACAGCGGCGTTGAGCGCCGGGCTGATGTTGGAACTTATACAATGGCAAGGACTGCTGTTGTGCAGTTTCTTAATAATAGGCCTACAAGTTGTATTAATGGCTAGGCTAGGCTTCAAACAAAATCGTATGGCCATTTTTTAGTCAAAAGGTAGGAGAGTATATGCAGTTAACGATAGGTCGGTATAGACATTATAAAGGCAACGAATATCAGGTCATAGGTGTGGCAAGGCATTCAGAAGACGACAGTCAATTAGTGGTTTATCGGCCCTTATATGGGGAGCAGGGCTTATGGGTAAGGCCTTTGCCCATGTTCAAGGAAAAGGTCTCCATTGAGGGTAAATTGATCCCTAGGTTTGCCCTTATTGAGGCCGATCCAGAATAAAATGATTGGCGGTTCATGGCAAGCACATCTGCTGCTGAGCTCAAGCCCTTAGGCAAAGAACAGCACTGTGCCCGTCCATAATGCTGCTGCTAGTGCCGCAGCATAAGTGGCAGGGACCACTTGGGTTTTCACATGATCCATTAAGTCACAACCTGTGGTCATGGAACTTAAGATGGTGGTGTCGGATATTGGTGAACACTGATCGCCATACACACTGCCATTCATTATGGTGGCAAAACAAACCATCATATATAACTGCGGATCATCTAAACCTTGGCTCTGAGCGATGGTCCAGGCTAATGGCAAGCCTAATGGGAAGGCAATAGCATAAGTCCCCCAACTGGTGCCGGTGGAAAATGCAATTAGCATGGTCATCAACTGCAATATGATCGGCAAACACCAAAATGGAATGCTGTCCCCTAAGGAGTCCACCAAATAAATACCGCCACCTAACTCTTTACTTAAGACGCCAATAGTCAGGGCAAACATTAGAATGACCGAAGCCACTACTACCCCTTTTAGTCCATTGCCAAAACCATCTAGTAGATGTTTTAAGCTCATGCCTTTAGCTAATGCCATGACTATGGCTAATAATAATGCCCCACTAAAAGCCCAATGGATCTTAGGTGAACCCATCATAAAATATGAGCCTATGGCAATGGCAATCAAACTGACTAAGGGTAAAACGAACTCTAATACATGGGCCTGATAACCCTCTGGCACCTGACATTCGTGAAGTTCTTTAGCGCTAATAGGCGAGGCACCCGGTGCATCAAGTTGGCCTGTCTGGGCCGCTCGTTTAATGGCCCTTTTTAACGGTGCACCACTAAAAGTTGTGACATTCATACTTAACAACAAAGTACCTAAGACCGCAAATATGGCATAAAAACTAAAGGGAATACTCGAGAAAAAGAAGGCAATACGATCACTCTCTGTGGCCAGAAAAGCCACCCCTGGAATAAACAAAAAGGCTTGTACATAAGCCGGCCATGCATTAAAAGCGATAAGCGAGGCGATAGGGGACGCGGTAGAGTCCACCACATAGCTGAGTTCTTCGTGACTGACACCCGCCTTGTCGGCTATGGGTTTGACGGTAGTGCCCACTAAAACCGTGCTCATGGTGCCACCTTGGAAAAATATGACACCTAAAAACCAGGTGATTAATTTTGCGGAGCGGGGCCCTTTAACATAGTGAAGACTCATATGATCGGCAAAGGCCTGGGCGGCACCTGTCTTCGACCAGATCCCCATCAGTCCACCCAGTAGCCATAGATACAGGATCAGAATAGAAGCCGCACTTGAGGTACCTACTGTGGGGATAAAGACTTCATGGGGAATATCAAATCTGCCCAACATCACTGCGCCTATTACGATGCCACCCAATAATGACACTAAGGGCTCCCTAGTGACTAAACACAATACCACAGCAACAAAAGCCGGTAACAGTGACCACAGACCAAAATGAAAGTCGGCCTTTAGCAAGACTAAATATTCTGAATCATTACCTTGGGCAGGTATTTTAACCCACTGTTGCTTGGGATCTGGTTGGCTTTGTTGCCGATCCAAAGCCGACTGGCGTAATGGTGACTGTGAATAGTCCAGCACATTATCAATAATGTTTTCTTTGCCAGCGGCTATATAAGCGTTTTGGTTGTCATCGGTAATAAAGGTTTGGTACTGTAATTGTGACTCAACCCAAGTGGGTGCGATCTTGAAATTGATATAAAAAGCCGCGACCAGACTAATAGTGAAAAAAATCAGGCTAAATTGTTTAGTGATTTGAAACATGTTGTTGGTCTTTTAAGTCTAGTTTTGATCACCATAGCAAATTTATAAGCACTTATTTATTAAAATACACAGGTTAATCCCATGCACAAAAAATTATTATTATTTACCGCTCTTACAAGTATCGCCATGCTACACCCTGTTACGGCCGAAGATCGTTGGACCAAGGCTAAGATCACCAGTCAGCCAGTGAGCGGCTCGGTTTATATGTTGGTGGGAATGGGCGGTAATATAGGTGTCTCTGCTGGGGAAGAAGGCATATTGGTAATAGATGATCAGTATGCCCCTTTGGCGGAGAAAATTGCCAGCGCCATTGGTGATATTGCTAACACCCCTATGCGTTATGTAGTGAACACACACTATCATGGCGACCATACTGGATCTAACGCCTACTTTAAAGAAATACAAGGTAGCACCATCTTTGCCCACGAAAATGTACGTAAGCGCCTAGCAGCTAATCCCAAACATAAACATGCTGCCTTACCAGTAGTGACCTATCAACAAGGGGTGACTTTCCACTTTAATGGCGACCGCATACAGGTGATGCATTTACCGGCTGGACATACCGATAGTGACAGTGTGGTGTGGTTTGAACAGGCTAATGTGCTACATGCTGGGGACTTATTCTTTGAAGGGCGCTTTCCCTATATTGATTTAGACGGCGGTGGCACAGTGGTTGGCTATATCAATAACGCGAAAAAATTAATCGCTATGCTTAAAACCGATACCAAAATTATCCCCGGCCATGGTGCTTTGGCCACTAAGGCTGATTATCAAAAGGCCTTAGATATGATAATTGACACAGCCGCTATGGTGAAAGATAAAAAAGCTGAGGGAAAAAGTTTAGCCCAGATCATTAGTCTAGGCTTAGGGGTAAAATATAAAGCTTGGAGCTGGCAGTTTATTACCGAAGAAAGATGGATCAGCACTTTGTATAAAGGTCAGTCATAGTCTTAGTTATCGATGATAGGACCATGCTTAATACAGTTAAGACTGCCTGTTATTGACAGGCATTTTTGGTGAGTACAGATTTGCACTGTGCTAAGCCGAGTTCCTGTTCAAGCTGGCAATGGATGACCGAATAAACACAGAGCATGCAATTTGGTTAACAGTGTGTATCCTTCAATGATTAAAATCTATCAAGACTGATTATTCTTGGCTTTCTATCTTTTTTTATGCCCTTTGCATCAGGTTCAGAAAATCTATTGCTGGAGCTGACAATTGAGCAGCCAAACAATAGGTTTCACGACTTGCTGCACAGTCAATGATAGCGATAGTTTAATAAAATTAGAGACTGTATGTTCTTGCTTGCTATCAGTACTGAAGATGACTTTTCTGGGGCGATGCCAACTCATTAAAAGCTTTGCTAGCAATGGCCCAGCGTACCTTCAACTAGGCTAGATCTTAGGTACTACTGACGACTCGTTGACAAAACGTTGTTCACCGGCAATCCAAGTTTCCAATACCTGTGTCTTCCATATATCTTGTTGGGGACCGGTAAAAATATCCTGATCGATTAAGATAAAATCTGCCCATTTACCTGGTGTCAGACCACCAATAATATCTTCTTGATGGGCGGCGTATGCTGCATCAAGGGTGAAGCCGCGGAAAGCTTGCAGGATAGAGACGGCCTCCCTTGGGATCCAGCCGTCTTTGGGAGTATTATCTCTGTCTTGTCGAGTCACAGCAGCATGTAATCCATAAAATGGGTTGGCTAGCTCTACCGGAAAATCTGAGCCAAAAGCCACAACCGTGCCTTGTTTTAGCAAGCTTTGCCAAGCATAAGCGCCTTTGAGTCTAGCGGCACCTATTCTATCTTGGGCCATGTTCTTGTCGCTAGTCGCATGGGTGGGTTGCATGGCAGCAATGATGTTTAGAGTTTTAAAGAGGGGCATATCGTCTAGATGTATCACTTGCGCATGTTCGATACGATTGCGCAGTGCTTTGCCACCTAGTGTATTAAAGGTGTCCAAGAATTGCTCTAGGGCCAAACGGTTAGCGCGATCACCAATAGCATGAAAATTGAGTTGAAAACCTTTGCCAAGCACAGTATCAAACAGCGGTTTTAAGTCTTTTTCTGTTGTGAGCAACAGTCCATGTTCATCATGTGCGTCTGAATAAGGATTTAATAACGCTGCACCGCGACTACCCAAAGCGCCATCACCATAAGCTTTGACACTGCGGATTGATAACCAATCATATTGGTCTTGGATATGACCTCTATCTAACATCAATGCCAGTTCTGGATCGGTGGCAGACAACATAGGATATAGGCGTATGGGCAAAGTACGCTGGGCAACTCTGTTTTGATAATAATGATAGACCTTATGGCTAATACCCGCGTCGTGCACACTGGTGATCCCCAGTGCTAATAAATGCTCACCTGCAGCATCCAACTGGGCCTTCAAACTGGCATCCGAGACCTCAGGTCTATGAGGGCTTAGAAGACTTTCTGCCTTGTCGATTAAGATACCCGTTGGCTTGCCTTGGGCGTCTTTAACTATCTTTCCCCCGGGCGGATCCAAGGTGTCTTTTGTGATGCCGGCTATTTCAAGTGCTTTACTGTTGACCCAAGCCGCATGGCCATCCACCCTTGATAATATCACTGGTCTGTCTTTGATATATTCATCTAACATGGCGGCAGTAGGAAAAGTTTTACCTGGCCACAACACTTGGTTCCAGCCGTGGCCGGTGATCCAAGGTAAATCTTCATTGGCCATGGCGTAGGTTTGAACCAGTTGTGCGGCCTCTAAAGCGGAACTGCTGTTACGTACATCAACCTGTAACAAGTTTTGACCTAAGCCCATAATATGCCCATGGGCATCAATTAGTCCTGGCAGTAATACCTTATTGTGGCCATCTATCTTTTTGGCATCAGCATAGGCCTTGCCAAGCTCAGCTGTGCCTATGGCCAGTACTTTACCGCCATCAAATACCATGTCAGAAAAGCGAATAAGCTGACCGCTATTATCAAGGGTGTAACCTCTAACGTCATGAATATGACTGGGTGCCGCAAGGGCTGCAAGACTAGATATGAGTATTGGTATCGCCAGTATTATTTTCATCGTTAATCCCTTAGGTACATTGCTTAAAGCTGTCTGAATTGTGTTGTGGATGTAACTATTGGTACGCACCCTTGGTTGATCGGCCCGATGGATCTCAATAAGTGCAGGGTCTTAGGAGGGGCTAATCCGTAAGATGACTTATTATCATCTATATTGAATAAAAACCTAATAGTAAGTGAGGGCTTACTATTATTTATATAGTGGCTATTGCGTGGCACAATCGAATAGTGCGTTAACTAAGCTTATTGAGCCTGAATAACGTTGGATCAATCGTCCTTGATGGCCAATGATCACCGTCTGATTGAGCTCTCTTGTTAAGGAATATTCTTGGCGTAATTGATTGCGGGCGCGACCACTAACCTTTAAATGAGGGGCTGACTGGCGCCAATGATTCAGATCAATAAATTGCACGCTTTGCTTATGGAGTTGCGGCTTTAATTGCTGCATGTCGTCATTGAATTGCTTATCAGCCCAGCCTTCTAGGGAATAAATAATGGTGCAGTTGGCCTGGCTAAAAAGTGTTCCTTGGGCAACAACAGCACTAGATAGCAACAGTAGTAAAGCCCCTAAAAAAACTCGCAATATGATCCTTCCTATAGGTTGTCTATTCGGATCCTAGCAACTGGTGAGTATTGATCCATCTACTGCCATTTATCGCAGATTTTAACCTTTAAATCAACAAACTAGGTAATTTTTCAAGATGATTGTCTTGCCATATAAGGCGCATTTTCTGTTGGTCAATATTACCACCAGACAAGATCACTAATACACTTTGTTTAGTGCTCTGTTTTTGTAGCCACTGGACTACGGCACTCATGCTCATCGCGCAAGTCGGTTCCACATGGATTTTTAACAAATGCTGTAGCCACTGGGTCCAATAGGCTATTTGCTGCTCGTCAATTTCGTAAAATCCATCCAAGGACTTAAGATAAGGGAAGGTTTTGTCACCTATGGCTAGGGTGGCTGCACCATCTGCTAAAGTATTGGGAGCGGCGCTTAAAGACTGGATCACTCCGCTTCGTAGCGATTGTGCCGCATCATTGCCGAGCAAGGGTTCTGCGCCTATCACCTTAGTATTAGGGTACAAACCCTTAGCACTGATGAGTGAGCCGGAGATTAATCCGCCGCCGCCCACTGGTGCGCACAAAGCTTGCACTTCACCCGTGTCTCTTAATGCCTCTAGGGCAGCGGTGCCTTGACCGGCAATAATATCGTGGTGATTAAATGGTGGCACCCACAAGGTGTTTGGTTGCTGCGCCGCTTGGTAGACCTTTTCATCTGCTTCTTTACGGGTAGCACTTAGGTTCAATTCAGCGCCGTAATACTGGGTGGCCGCCGCCTTTACCTTTGAAATGTTTTGTGCGGTATATATGGTGGCCTTAACCCCTAAAAGGCTGGCCGCATAGGACACCGCTTGCGCATGATTGCCAGAGCTACTTGCCACTATATGTTCACCTAACTGATGATTTTCTCTGGCTTTTAATAACATATTTAACGCGCCACGGAGTTTAAAGGCTCCAGTTTTCTGTAGGCATTCTGCTTTAAATAATATTCTATGGCCTAACCAATCATTTAATAAACTCGACTCCAAGATCGGCGTATGTTGAATATATTTTTTAATGCGTTTGTCGGCAGATTTCACGTCGGATAAAGTTACACTAGCCATAATAGGTAAGCAGTCGAACTCAAGTGGATAATAGATAGCCTCATGTTATCCTTTCATTGGACCATACGCTCACTATTTATTTTACCCTCTGCGGGTAGTGAAAATACCAGTTCAACTGACAGGAAACAAACATGGGTTTATTAGATTCACTACTTGGCAATGCATCAGAAATTGATATCAATGAAGTGGCAGAAGAACTGGCTCCAATAATCGGCGATACTGAGCAGATACAGCAGGTTTTTAAAGTGATAAGAGATATGTATGTGTTCACTAACAAACGTTTGATCTTGATAGACAAACAGGGTGTGACGGGTAGAAAAGTAGACTATCATTCTATTCCATATAGAGCGATCACTCAGTTTAAAATTGAGACTGCGGGTCATTTTGACCTCGATGCAGAGCTTAAAATATGGATCTCCGGTCAAGCTGAGCCTATTGAAAAAGAGCTCAAAAAAGGCACAGTAGTGGGCATTCAAAAAACGTTAGCCACTTTTATGTTCGCTTAAAGCGGGTATTTAAAGATGGCCATAGAAAAAACCTTAAGCGTTTTTGTGTTTGCTTAACCCCCGTTAATTTTATTGGATAGAAGATGTTAAATACCGCGTTAGTGTTAGGGGCAACAGGGTTAGTGGGTAAAGCCTTAGTCGCACAATTGTGTGCCGATAACAGATACAGCACAGTGACCTGCTTGGTGCGCAAACCTTTGGCCCTAGACTTTCTGGCAACACCCTCTATTAAGTTACAACCCATAGTGGTCGACTTTGAGCAGTTGCAGGACTATCAAGGGTACTTTGGAGCGCAGCATGTGTATGTGTGTTTGGGCACTACCATCAAAATAGCCGGCAGCAGAGCGGCTTTTAGAAAAGTCGATTTTGAATATGTTCACGGGGCAGCACAGCTAGCCAGAGCGGGCCGAGCGAATAGCTTTGTGTGGATATCTTCTGTGGGCGCCAATGCAAAAAGTGCAAACTTCTACCTAAGGGTTAAAGGGGAACTTGAAAACTCGATCTTAGGCATGTCTGGATTAAACTGTCCTTCAGCGGTTAGGCCTTCCTTATTATTAGGCCAAAGAGCGAGCCATCGTCCGGCAGAAAAAATCGCCGCCTTACTGAGTCCTTTTTTCTCACCCATGTTGCTGGGATCACTGGCTAAGTATCGTCCGGTGCAGGCCCAAGAGGTGGCAAAAAAAATGATTACTCTGCAGGCCTTTTGATAACGAGTGGTGAGCCATGGATAACCAACAAGCCCCCGCGTCTTTGCAAGGTTTTCAATTTAAACAGTTCAGGGTCGAACATGCTCACTGCGCCATGAAAGTTGGCACAGATAGCATACTGTTAGGCAGCTGGATCGATGCCAGTGCTGCTAAACACATATTAGATATAGGCACCGGCAGTGGTTTGTTAGCTATAATGTTGGCGCAAAAGTCTGGACCTAATACTGTGATCACCGGCATAGATATTGAGCAACAAGCTATTTTCCAAGCACAAGAAAATGCCAAGTCTTGTCCCTGGAGTAAAAAACTCTGTTTTCACCATAAGCCATTACAAGAGCTACCATTAGATCAATATTTTGATTTAATGGTGTGCAACCCACCGTATTTTCCCATTAATATTAGTGCTAACCAACAACAGCCCAAAACAGCCCGCATTCACGCTCGGCAAACTTTAGAATTAACCCATCTGGAGTTATTAACCAAAGTGTCAGCAAACTTGTCTCAAGACGGACAATTTTATTGTGTGTTACCACTGCAGCCTGCTGCAGCTTTTATTAAGCAAGCTGAAAAATTGGGCCTGAACTGCATTAGTCGCTTAGAAGTAAAGGGAATTGCGGGTGGCAAAATCATTCGACAGTTAATGGCATTTAGTCGCAATCGCCAGCCGCAACAAGTGGATACTCTGTGTATATACAAGCAACAAGGCCGTTATTCAGAGCAGTTTAAAGAGTTGTGTGGGGCTTATTATTTAAATTTTTGAAAATGCTGATTATACTTAACTTGTCAAAACCAGAAAAACAGGTCAGTCATGAAATCACATAGCTTGCCAAGTTCTATTAGAAGTTTGGTCACAGAGTTACATTTTGTGCAGATCCGGTGGCAAAATGTGCGGCTACTTATCCCTAAATTCGCCCTATATGCGACTATCAGCGCCCCTCTTATGGATCGTTTCTTTTACCATAAGGGTCGCAGGCTTGGCTTGTTGAGTTTAGGTGGATATGAAATCCCAATACTATACCCGCTGCCAACAGGCACTTGGTTCCAACCTAGATATGTAGTAGTAATCAGTCATACTAGAGACAACTGTTTTGGCCTGTATGGTTACCCGGCAGATGAATTAAAATATAACCTACATCTTGATGTTGAGCATCAATCGGTCAAGGGAATAGTCACGCCTTATCTATAAGACAGATAAACACCAGTGTGTTTATAACAAGCTGAGTTGTGCCGGGGATTAAGCATCTCGAACTAGGCCTTTTTTGACACTACGGATCAGGCGCAAGGTGATCCTGTCGTTGTCTTGTTGCCCTTGGCTTTGTTTTTGCTCTTGTTGCAATATCGCCCAGTCAATATGTTCTTTAACGAGAGGTGTTGCGCCATCTAAAGCTTGTTGTAACACTTTTAATATTGCTTCTGAGTATGGCGCATTGCCTAAGCCTACTGCTAAGTTACGCTGCCACCTTTCAAAGCCAATTCGTCTGATTGCCGAACCCTCGGTGTTTTTTAAAAAAGTGGACTCATCCCACTTAAACAGCTCCACTAACTCTTTGCTCATTAATGCCTTGCGTGGATGAAAGTCTTCTTCGGCGGTAATATTAGCATATCGATTCCATGGGCAAATAAGTTGACAGTCATCACAGCCATAGACTCGATTGCCGATCAGCTTTCGATACTCCTCAGGAATCGCCCCTTTTTGTTCTATGGTTAAATATGAAATACAGCGCCTAGCATCCACTACATAAGGTTCGACTATGGCTTGTGTTGGACATATTGTGATGCAAGCTGTGCAGCTACCACAATTCTCTACCGCAGGTTGGTCCACGGGCAATGGCAGATTAATAAATAGTTCACCAAGGAAGAACCATGAGCCAGCCTCCTTGTTTATGGTCAGCGAGTGCTTACCTGTCCAGCCGATCCCTGCTTTTTCTGCGATAGCATGTTCCAGTACTGGAGCTGAATCGACGAAGGGTCGAAATTGACTATCTGGATGGGCAGTTTGAATTTTTTCACCCAGTTTCTTTAAACGCTTGCGTAACACTTTGTGGTAATCACGTCCCAGTGCATAGCGACTTATGTAAGCCTGTTTTTTATTTTGTAAGGATTTGGCAAATTGCGCATCCGGCGGCAGGTAATCTAAGCGCACACTAATGACCCTTAAGGTGCCAGGTACGAGTTGGTCGGGCCTCGCCCGTTTCATACCGTGTTCCGACATATAGCCCATTTCACCGGCAAATCCTTTGTCTAGCCAGGCTTGCAGAGGTTTTTCATGCTGGCTCAGATCAATGTCAGATATGCCCACTTGTTGAAACCCAAGTGCTTTGCCCCAGGCTTTGATATGGGTTGCTAAGCTGGACAAGTCTGCAACACTAAGAGATGACATCAGCAAACCCTATAACTGACCCAAAGAGGAGTAGTTTATCATATAAACTTATCAGTATAGAGGCTGTACCTAATCCCAATGAAATTTCCTGCACAGCGGCTCATTCGTCCAATTTGTGGTGAGTAAAGTCTGGAAAGGCACTTTTACAGAATTAAGTCAGACAGTATGGGCAACGTGTTATGCTCGCGGTAGAAATATTAGCAACTTTTTTTGGCGATAGTTAATACAATATGAGTAGCCTTGATAACCTGAATTTTGTACCCTTGAGCCCTAAATACTTCGCCTTGCCTGACGAACAGGCAACATTAGTGTTCGCAGAAAAACTAGCTAAACATTGTGTACAGGGCATGGTGATTTACTTATTGGGTGATTTAGGTGCCGGTAAAACGACCTTTTGCCGAGGTTTTATTCAGGCATTGGGCCATCTAGGCAAAGTTAAAAGCCCGACTTATACTCTGGTGGAGCCTTATGAACTTGCGGATTGGCGAGTGTTTCATTTTGATTTATATCGATTAGCCGATCCGGAAGAGTTGGAATTTATAGGGATCAGAGATTATTTTGATGCAGATTGCATTTGCTTAATCGAATGGCCGGATAAAGGCGCAGGGCTCTTGGCACCAGCAGATTTACAGATTAATATTGAGTATACTGACAGTGGACGGAATTTATCCATCAGCGCCCTGTCTGAAGCAGGATCGCAGTTGTTTAATAACATCACTTAACCATTAGCCACATTAGAAAAATAATAATGCAGACCTTTAGCTCAAGAACAGTCATTTTACTTATTGTCAGTTTAGGTCTGAGTTTGATCAGTGTCGACGCACTGGCCAGTAAAAACAGTATTCAAGACCTACGTATCTGGCCATCACCTACCTCGACACGGCTGGTCTTCGATTTAGCAGATACACCAAGCTATAGTTATTTTACCCTAGACAATCCTCAACGGCTGGTGGTGGATATCGACAATACCCAGCAGGATTTTGATTTCTCCAAGATAATTAATGACAGTAAGTTGGTGAAGAAGGTCCGTTACAGCAAGGCAAAAACCAAGGATTCTATCCGTCTTGTGATTGAAACCTATAAAAAACTAGATAACCGCGTTTTTGCGTTATCGCCTACCGCCCCATACGGCGATAGGTTAGTGGTAGATTTGACTGATAGCAATCCCCCGCCACAGATAGTTTTGGATGCCACTTCCAGCTCCTTACGTGACATAGTGATAGTGTTAGATGCTGGGCATGGTGGCGAAGACCCAGGCTCTATTGGTCGAGGCGGCAGCTATGAGAAAAACGTCACATTAGGCATTGCCAAGCGTCTGCAAGCCCTAATTAATCGGGAAAAAGGCTTAAAGGCTATTATGACCCGCACCGGTGATTATTATATTGCACCTAATAAACGCCCACAAATAGCCAGAGTCAATAAAGCCGACTTACTTATCTCAATCCACGCCGATGCCTTTACCACCCCCCAACCCAGTGGTGCGTCTGTGTGGGTCTTGTCTATGAAAAGGGCTAATACGGAATTGGGCCGGTGGATGGAAAGCACCGAACGTCATTCGGAATTATTGGGTGGTGCAGGGCAAATTATTCAAGACACGGCAAATGAACGCTATTTGGCACAAGCCCTGTTAGATATGTCTATGGATCATTCACTCACGACCAGTTATGATTTGAGTCGCCATATGATAAAGCATCTAAGTAAAGTCACCAAAATGCACAAAAGAAAACCTCAAGCCGCAAGTTTAGCGGTCTTGACCTCACCGGATATTCCGTCAATCTTGGTGGAGACTGGCTTTATTTCTAATCCTAGGGAAGAGAAAAATCTAAACTGGTCTGCCTATAGACAAAAATTAGCCCAATCGATTTTTGCGGGGTTAAAGCAGCACTTTACCGAGTCGCCACCAGATGGTTCATTGTGGGCCAAGCTTAAACAAGACAATCGTACCCACAGAGTGCGCAGTGGTGAGTCATTATCCTTGTTAGCACAACGTTATAATGTGCAATTGAGTCAGCTTAAAAAAGCCAATAATTTAACTACTGATCTGGTGCGTATTGGTCAGGTGTTAACGATCCCCAGTACCTAATTCTTAATCAAGGTTATCGCAGTGCCTATCCAAATACTTCCCCCTAGATTAGCAAACCAAATTGCCGCAGGCGAAGTGGTAGAACGCCCATCATCAGTGGTAAAAGAGTTAATCGAAAATAGTCTAGACTCAGGCGCAACTTCAATCCAGATTGAAATTGACAAGGGTGGACACAAACGCATCATGATCCGCGACAATGGTTCGGGTATTCACAAAGATGAATTAGCCTTGGCTTTGAGCCGCCATGCTACCAGTAAAATAGCTTGTTTAGAGGATCTTGAAGCCATCAATAGTTTAGGCTTTCGTGGTGAGGCCTTAGCCAGTATTAGTTCTGTGTCTAGATTAACCTTAAGCTCAAAACCACAGGCACAACCTCAAGCTTGGCAAGCCAGTTGTGAGGGACGTGATATGCAGGTCCAGTTGCATCCAACCGCACATCCCGAAGGCACCAGTATCGAGGTGCTAGATTTGTTTTTTAATACACCGGCTAGACGTAAGTTTTTACGAGCCGAAAAAACCGAATTTGCCCATATAGAAGAAGTCATAAGGGGCATTGCCTTAAGTCGCTTTGATCTGAGTTTTGAGCTTAAGCACAATGCTAAGCTGGTGCGTAAATATCCCGCGGTGACCGAGAAGAAGTACAGTCAAAAACGCCTTGCAGCGATTTGCTCCAAAGAATTCGCCGAGTCGGCTTTGGAGCTGAACAGTCAGTATCAACAATTTGAATTAAGGGGTTGGCTAGCACAACCTGAGTTAGACACCAGCCATGCCCAGTTTCAATACTTTTATGTGAATGGTCGCGTGATGCGAGACAAGCTGATTAATCATGCGATTCGTCAGGCATTTGAGTCAATAGGGGCACGGGATCGTCATCCTAGTTATGTGCTGTATTTGACTCTGCCCACAGATGAAGTGGACGTGAATGTGCATCCGTCTAAACAAGAAGTGAGATTTCACCAGTCGCGCTTAGTACATGATTTTATTTATCGGGCCTTGATTGATGCGTTACAGCAAGATATTGCCCTAGATCAATTAGCCAGCTCATCTCATACCTTACCGCCAGTAGAGCCTAATCATGATTATATTAAACCCCTGCACAATCGGCAAGGGGCGAGCCATGAACCGCCAATCTCATATAGCGAGCCGTCTGGCATTTCTGCTTCCTTGCTTAATCAAAAAAGCCTAAGCCAGAATGCGGTCAATGGGGCGCAAATTCGCCAACCAATAAGCCAACAAAATGCCCCGTCAGGGCAAGGCAGCCATCACCCTGAAGCACCGCTGCACCTTGGTATTGGGCAGTGGTTACGTATTGATCAACAACAAATATTGGTCAAGGTCGAAGATGAATTGCGTTTAATGAATATTGCCGACTTGCAGCTAGAACAGCTGATGTTAAGTTACGCTACCCATATACCGGTCAGTCAACCTTTGCTGCTTCCTGTGGCCATTAAAGCCACAGCCGCTCTGCTTGCGCAGGCTAAGAGACTGGATGCCAGCTTATTACAAAACAGTGTGGAAATAGGCTGGACGGCCCATAAAATCATCCTACGTAAAGTACCGGCAACGCTCCGTCAATCTTGTTGGATTGATTGCTTTGAACAGATACTAGGGTGTCAGCACACAGAGGTAATAGATGTTCGTCGGCATTTGCTGAGCTGTCTGATGACTACAAGCACCGAGCTTACGGATCTACAGGTAGACAAGTTATGGCATGATCTCAGTCCATTGACTACCGATGATAAAGGCGGTGTAAAAAGAATGGGTAAGGCAATAGACCTAGAAAAATGGTTCAAACAAAATGACTAGAAGAGAGCCGCTGTGAGCAATTCATTACCCTTAGCTTTATTTCTTATGGGGCCTACGGCCTCAGGCAAAACAGCCTTAGCCTTGGACATTTGTGCACATTTACCCTGTGAAATTATCAGTGTCGATTCTGCGTTAATTTATCGTGATATGGATATAGGTACCGCTAAACCTAGTGCCCAAGAGCTACAGCAAGCTCCTCATCAACTGATTAATATACTGGACCCGCAGCACAGCTATTCAGTGGCGCAATTTAGGCGTGATGCTTTGTTGGCTATGGAGCAGATCACCCAGCGTGGCAACATTCCTTTGCTGGTTGGGGGTACCATGCTGTATTACAAAGCCTTGATAGACGGTTTATCACCCTTGCCACAAGCAGACCAAAATGTTCGTGACCAGATAAAGCAGCAAGCAGAAGCACTAGGCTGGGTGGCGTTACATCAACAATTGGCCAGTTTTGATCCTAGTTCCGCTCAACGTATTCATCCTAATGATCCTCAGCGTTTGATCCGTGCTCTTGAGGTTTATGCCTTAACTCATCGCTCTATGACGGACTTGATGGCGACCAAATCAGCGCCCATACCCTATAATATTAAACAATTTTGTATCGCCCCAGATGATCGCATTATGTTACATCAACGTATAGAACAACGATTCTCGCAAATGCTGGAACTGGGTTTTCAGCAAGAAGTAGAGAAGCTAAAATCGAGAAGCGATTTACATCTAGATTTACCCTCCATGAGATGTGTGGGTTATAGGCAAATGTGGCAATACTTAGAGGGCGATATCACAGCGCAATTAATGACAGATAAGTCTCTGGCGGCGACGCGTCAGCTGGCTAAACGTCAACTCACTTGGTTACGAGGTTGGGAAAATCTGACTCCCTTAGATACCTTTGCAACGGATAATTTATCGAAAGTGATAAAACTCAGTCAAGTTAAGGCTTAGTGCGGCCTATACAGCTAAAAGTTTTGCTGTATAATCCTCCCTAGGATAACGATTAATAATAAAAAAAAGGAAAAATGATGGCAAAAGGTCAATCATTACAAGACCCGTTCCTCAATGCGTTACGTAAAGAACGCATTCCTGTATCCATTTATTTGGTTAACGGTATTAAATTGCAGGGGCAGGTAGAATCCTTTGACCAGTTTGTTATTTTATTGAAAAATACTGTGAGTCAAATGGTCTACAAACACGCAATATCTACTGTGGTGCCGTCTCGGGCTATTATTATGCCAACCCTTGACTCTGCGGACAAAGAAGATAGTTAGCATGTTAGGAGAACGGATTGTTTGACCGTTATGCAGCAGGTGAACATGCTGTTTTAGTTCATGTGGACTTTGCTGATGAAAACAGCAAAGAAGATTTGTTAGAACTGCAATTGCTAGTGTCATCAGCCGGTGTCAATAGTGTCGATGTGGTGACAGGCTCGCGCCAAGCACCTCACACTCGATATTTTGTCGGTAGTGGTAAAGCCCAAGAAATTGCCGATGCCGTGCAGGCTTATGAAGCCGATGTGGTCATTTTCAACCATAGGTTATCGCCGTCTCAAGAACGTAACCTAGAACTCTTATGTAAATGCAGAGTGCTTGATCGTACGGGTCTTATCTTAGATATTTTTGCTCAAAGAGCCCGCACTCATGAAGGCAAGTTACAAGTTGAACTTGCACAACTTAGGCATATTAGTACCCGTCTGATCCGTGGCTGGACGCATCTTGAGAGACAAAAAGGCGGGATAGGCTTACGTGGGCCTGGTGAAACTCAACTGGAGACTGACCGACGACTTTTACGTGCCAGAATAACGGCCATTTTAAGACGTTTAGCGAAAGTTCAGAAACAGCGTGAGCAAGGTCGTCGCTCTAGAATAAGAGCAGAGATCCCTACCGTATCTTTAGTGGGTTATACCAATGCCGGTAAATCCACGCTCTTTAATACTATGACTAATGCCTCGGTATACGCAGCCGACCAACTATTTGCTACCTTAGATCCAACCCTAAGAAAAATCCGCTTACAAGATATTGGTGCAGCTATTCTTGCAGACACGGTTGGTTTTATCAGACATCTCCCCCATGATCTAATTGCGGCATTCAAAGCGACCTTGCAAGAAACCCAACAAGCTAACCTGTTGTTACATGTGGTGGATTATGCGGATGATCAATTTAGAGAGAATATTGATCAAGTTAACCTGGTGTTGGAAGAGATTGAAGCGAATGAGATACAACAACTGGTGGTCTGTAATAAAATTGATAGAATGCAAGGTGTTGAAGCTAAAATAGACAGAAATGAAGATGGCATGCCTATTAGGGTGTGGTTGTCGGCTCAGCAAGGACTAGGCATTGATTTATTGCTCAGTGCAATTACAGAATGTTTAGCCAAGAATATGGTGCAACATAGTTTAGTGATACCTCCACAAAAAGGTAATCTCAGAGGGGTGTTCTTTGACATGAATTGTATTGCGTCCCAAAGCTATGCGCAAAATGGAGATTGGCAAGTTGTAGTGCGTATGGAACAAAGTGACTGGCACAGACTGGTTAAACGAGTTGATGCAGATTTAGGTAGTTATATTGTACCGCAACAATAGCGGCTGCAACTAAAGTGCTTTAAATGGGTCAAATTTTTTTAAAATCGTATGTTTATTGAGTTAACTAGTTGGAGAGAGATGATGGCTTGGAATGAGCCCGGTGGTGGCAACAATGATCCTTGGAAAAATAAAGGCGGGCGCGATCAAGGCCCACCCGACTTAGACGAGGTGTTTAAAAATTTGATGAGTAAGTTTGGCAAGTTTGGCGGCGGCAATGGTGGTACTCCAAGCGGTAAAGGCTTAGGTGCTATAGGTGCCGCTGTGATTGTGGGTATACTAGTGGTAGGTTGGGCCATGAGTGGCTGGTATACCATTAAGGAAGCAGAACGTGGTGTGGTCTTACGCTTTGGCGAATTTAGCCATTTTGTTGAACCTGGCTTGCGTTGGAAACCGACTTTCATTGACAGTGTATTGCCGGTAAACGTGCAAACTATCCGTTCTATGCCTTCTTCTGGCTCTATGTTGACCGAAGATGAAAACGTGGTGCGGGTGGAAATGGAAGTCCAGTATCGGATCCTCGAACCCTACAAGTACAGTTTTGCTGTGATGAGCCCAGAAGAAAGTCTAAGTCAGGCTTTTGATAGTGCCATTCGTTATGTAGTGGGCCATTCAAAAATGGACGACGTATTGACTAGTGGTCGTGAAGACGCTCGTCAAAGTGTGCGTGATGAATTGACTGGTATTATTGAATCCTATGATATGGGTCTGGTTATTCTTGATATGAACTTTAAGGATGCAAGACCACCAGAAGAGGTGAAAGCTGCCTTTGATGATGCCATAGCTGCCCAAGAAGATGAGCAACGTTTCATCAATGAAGCAGAAGCTTATTCCCGAGAAATAGAGCCTCGTGCTCGTGGACAGGTGAATAGAATGGGCCAAGAAGCACAAGCTTATAAAGAGCGAGTCACTTTGGAAGCCCAAGGTGAAGTCGCGCGCTTTGAAGAGTTATTACCGCAATATATAGCCGCACCAGTGGTGACTCGTAGCCGTATCTATCTTGAGACATTGGAACAAGTTTACTCCAATACCAGTAAGATCTTAGTGGATACTGAAGGTACAGGTAATATGATGTACTTGCCGCTAGATAAGATCCTTGAACGTCAATCAGGACCAACTATTCCAGCGAATATTCGTAGTACCTTAGAAGGATTGCGTAATCAAGATGCTGATCCTAACCCAGTTAGCAGCAACTCCAGAGCCGACCGTGGCAATGGTATTCGTAGTGGGAGAAACTAGACCATGAAAAATTTGATAGTAGTAATTCTGGTGGCTTTAGGTCTATTGACTATGGGCTCTCTATTTGTGGTGGAAGAAGGCAATAAAGCCATTGTGATTCAGTTCGGTAAAGTACAAAGAGATGCCGAAACAGACAAAACAGTGGTATTTGAGCCGGGTTTACACCTTAAATTACCGTTTTTTGATAAAGTGGTGAAATTAGATGCACGTATTCAGACTTTGGATGAGGTGCCAGATCGTTTTGTTACCTCAGAGAAGAAAGATTTAATAGTCGACTTGTATGTAAAGTGGAAGATTAAAGATTTTGCTCGTTATTATTTAGCAACGGGTGGCGTAAAAGCCAACGCTGAAGTGTTACTGCAGCAAAAAGTCAACAATGGCTTACGTTCTGAGTTTGGTACTCGTACCATTCAACAAATTGTTTCTGGAGAACGTTCTGAGTTGATGGATGAAGCCATGGCACAAGCCTCTACTAGTTCCGACGAATTAGGTATTGAGATTGTGGACGTGCGGGTTAAGCAAATCAATTTGCCTCCCGAAGTACGAAACTTTATTTTCCAACGTATGCGTACCGAGCGTGAAGCCGTAGCCAGAGAACATAGATCTGAAGGTAAAGAGAAAGCTGAATTCATTAAAGCTGATATCGATGCCAGGGTCACTGTTATGTTAGCGGATGCCGAACGCAAAGCGCGTAAACTTAAAGGTCAAGGGGAAGCACAGGCGGCGCAAATTTATGCGGAAACCTATACTAAAGACCCTGAGTTCTATAGTTTTTTGCGTAGTATGGACGCCTACAAAACCAGCTTTAGTAGCAAGCAGGATGTGTTAGTAGTGGAGCCCGATAGTGAGTTCTTCCGCTACATGAAAAGTCAACAAGGTAAGTAATTTGAGTTTGGGATAAGCGTTGCTGTTAGCCATTGCTTATCCTGCCCTCAACCCCCAAAACCCAGTTAATGCTTGCTTTAACTGGGTTTTATTCTTGATACAACTCTAGTTCATCAATTTCCACAAATTTTCTATCACCGTAGTTGCTGAGCACTTCAATCCTAAAAAATCTAGCCGTGATCGGATTGGTAAAATCCACAGTGGACAGGCTTTGTAAGGGCATACGCAGCGCTTCAATTTCGGCTAGTTCCTCACCGAATTTTGCCGCATGTATAAGGATATCTCTTGGTCCTCGACCCAATTCGAGGGATTGCTTATTGAGTAATATTGCCAAACCAGTCAGAGCGACGTCTTTACCAAAGTCCACTTGTAACCAAGGTTGCACAAAGTCGCCATTGTCTTTGATATTTCGGGCTATCCAAATACCTCGGGCTATTTTTTCGGAGCCGTCTTGGTTGTCTTTGACCGAATAGATATAACCGTCAAAGGCTGCGCTAGGCGCATCTTGGCCATAAAAATCACTGGCGTCGTAGCTTTCTGTGGATAAACCATTACTATTTATTAGGGCCACATTGCTGCGTTCGCCCGTCTCTTTTAATTTATCGGGTGAGCCTTCCTCACCCACTTCACTGCCAGGGGCATAAATTTGCAGCAGTTTAATAGCGGATAATTGACAGTTTTGATCGTCATAGTGAAATTCGACTAAGCTATTTGAATTACGAGATAACAACAGTATGTCATACCATTTTTGCCCCGTGATGGTGTTGAGTTCAAAGTGAAAATCATGCTCAGCATTGGCACAATCAATTAGGTCGTCAGGATTAACCAGCAAGGCTTTGATTAGCACTTGGCCAGTTGACTTTAGCGTCAGTTCATTAGCAATAGATTGGTATGAGGCCGATCCTGCGTAGCTAAAAGTTGACAATATGCTTAGGGTTAAGGCGGCGTTTTTTAGTGCAAACATGGAACAACTCTATCTAAATATTGATGTAACAAGCGTCAAAGCATAATTTGTGCCTAAAACAGGAGTCGGTATTTTGTCGGCTGGGCGAAGTGTCGCTTCTGGACCTTGCAAACTGACGTGATTTAACCCAATATACCTTTTTGAATATAAGCTAACTTGGTTAACAAGCATGACATTTTTTGCTAATTTTATGACATTGGTTGTGGCGATATTACACTTGGGTATTATGATCCTTGAGATGTTTTTTTGGACCCATCCTATAGGTCAAAAAATCTTTCTGACCACCCCTGAAATCGCTGAGACTTCAGCTACTTTGGCCATGAACCAAGGTTTATACAACGGTATATTGGCTGTGGGTTTGTTGTGGGGATTAGTAACAGGCAATAAGACCCTTAAAGTCTATTTGTTATTATCAATAGTGGTGGTGGGAATTTTTGGCGCAATAACCTTTAAAATCAGTATCTTATATATTCAAGCACTGCCCGCCTTTATCGGTCTACTGCTGGTTATAAGAACCAGGAGACGTCAAGCGGGTGAAACCCGTCTATTCTCCTAGTATTATGTGCCCCAAGGTAATACATCATTAGCTTTTAGCTTGTTGCAACTATGGCTCCGAGCTAAATCGCTCACTCAGGCCTATGCAAAGACACAGTGCCTTTTACCGCAACTCGGATCGACTATTTATACAAGGTGTTTTTATGCTACAGGACGCTCATGCTTTTAATTGGCAAGATCCACTTAATTTAGACTCAATGTTGACAGAGCAAGAGCGGCTTATACGTGATAGTGCCCACCAATATTGCCAAGACAAGTTAATGCCTAGAATATTACTGGCTAATCGTCATGAACGCTTCGACCGTGAAATTATGTATGAGATGGGACAATTAGGGTTATTGGGCGCCACCCTGCCGCAAGCCTATGGTTGTGCTGGAGTAAACTACCTCAGCTATGGTTTGATTGCCCGTGAGGTAGAGCGGGTCGATAGTGGTTATCGCAGTGCCATGAGTGTGCAATCTTCCTTAGTGATGCATCCTATTCACGCTTATGGATCAGAGCAGCAGCGACAAAAGTATTTAGCAAAATTGGCCAGTGGTGAATGGGTAGGATGTTTTGGCTTAACCGAACCGGATTCAGGCTCAGATCCCGCTAGTATGAAGACCCGTGCCATCCCTGACAATGGTGGATATCTGTTGACCGGGGCTAAGATGTGGATCACCAATTCACCTATTGCCGATGTGTTTGTTGTATGGGCAAAATTGCAAGATAAGATACGGGGATTTATCCTTGAAAAAGGCATGGCGGGGTTAAGTGCGCCTAAAATTGAAGGTAAGTTCTCTCTAAGAGCATCGGTTACCGGCGAGATAGTGATGGACAATGTATGGGTATCTGAAGCGCATTTACTACCGAATGTTTCGGGCTTAAAAGGCCCCTTTGGCTGTTTGAATAAGGCGCGCTATGGTATCGCTTGGGGTGCCTTAGGCGCCGCTGAATTTTGTTGGCATGGCGCGCGTCAGTATTGCCTTGACAGACATCAATTTGGTCGTCCTTTGGCTGCCAATCAATTGATCCAAAAGAAATTAGCGGATATGCAAAGCGAAATACACATTGGCTTAATGGCTTGTATACAAGCGGGTAGGTTGATGGACAATCAGCAATTGGCACCTGAGGCTATTTCCATGATAAAACGTAATTCTTGTGGTAAAGCCCTGGATATAGCCCGGGTTGCCAGAGATATGCACGGCGGTAATGGCATCTCTGATGAATATCACGTTATTCGCCATGTTATGAACCTAGAGGCGGTCAACACTTATGAAGGCACGCACGATGTGCATGCCTTGATCTTGGGTCGAGCTCAAACGGGTATTCAAGCCTTTTCAAATTGAACCATCACCTATCACTAAGGGCTGACTCTGAAAGGTCTGGTTAACTTGGTACTAAGTTCCTTGTGGTTTCCAGTTATATGATTTTTTTACTGGTCCATTTTCCACGGCATAGCGTACTATAGGATCAGATTGTTGCTGCGGGTGTGGCGACTCACTTAACCCAAATAAGAGTCCTTTCATGAAATTTCAAGGTAGCCCTACTTTTACCCATCATCAGCCAGACAAAATTGGTGTATTAGTGACTAATTTGGGTACCCCCGATGCGCCCAAGAAAAAAGCGTTACGTCGTTACTTGAAAGAATTTTTATGGGATCCAAGAGTGGTCGAAGTCCCTAGGCCAATTTGGTGGATGATACTCAATTTTGTCATTTTGAATATTCGACCAGCACGTTCAGCGAAAGCTTATGCCACAGTATGGACAGATAGGGGCTCGCCTTTGATGTATCATACCCATGATCAAGCCAAGGGACTGCGGGAGAAATTAAGCAAAGAGTATGGCGATAATATTGTCCTGGAGTTTGCCATGCGGTATGGCTCACCTAGTATCGATTCGGTGCTAGATAAAATGCTCCAACAGGGTGTACGTAAGTTAGTGGTATTGCCCTTATACCCCCAGTATTGTGCATCTACCACAGGTTCAACCTTCGATGCCATAGCCCAAAGTTTCAGCAAGAGGCGTTGGCTGCCAGAGTTACGCTTTATCAACCATTATCATGATCATCCTGCTTACATCCAGGCGGTAGCAGATAAAATCCGTGACCATTGGCAAACTCATGAACGGGCCGACAAGTTGATCTTCAGTTATCATGGCATTCCCAAACGCTACTTGTTAAATGGTGATCCCTATCATTGTGAGTGCCTTAAAACCTCTCGCTTGATTGCTGAAAATTTGGGCCTAGATGCGAACCAACATTTTACTAGTTTTCAATCACGCTTTGGCCGAGAAGAGTGGCTGCAACCCTATACTGATCATTCACTTATGGCGTTCCCTGGCAAAGGAGTTAAATCGGTACAAGTCGTGTGTCCAGGCTTTTCAGCAGACTGCTTAGAAACCATTGAAGAGATTGGCGAAGAAAACCGCGAGTATTTCCTAGAAGCGGGTGGCGAACGTTACGAATATATTGCTGCCCTTAATGCGGATAGTCAGCACATAGATGCCCTTGGCACTTTATTAAATGAACATCTACAAGGATGGCATACCACAGACGCCGACTTGCAGCAAAGAGCTGCACTTGCCAAGGATCTAGGCGCACAACAATAAATTCCTATACTAGGGGTAAGCCTGAGCACAAGCGTGTGAGGATATTGCCGACTATTGTGTTAGCCTATTGGGGTTTATGTTGTGCTTGAGCCGGAATAAAAGCCTACAATAATAGTCACCTATGCCGCCAAATCAACACGCGGATCGAATACTGGAACTTCTATGTCGACACAAAACCTTTCTGATCAAGCCTTGCTCCACAGCCCAGTCTTTACTAATGATGCTACCGTACTAGGTATCCTTGCCATTCTTCTTGGGCTGGTGTTTTATACTGCCAATAGCCCCCATTCATTTTGGCAAAAGTTTTACCTTTTTGTACCATCGGTTTTACTATGTTACTTCCTGCCCTCTCTTTTGAATACCTTTGGCCTTGTGGATGGGGATAAGTCCCAATTATATTACGTGGCTTCTCGATATTTGTTGCCCGCTTGTTTAGTGTTATTGACACTCAGTGTGGACTTAAAAGCCATAGCCAAGTTAGGCAGTAAAGCCCTGATCTTATTTTTCACCGGCACCATAGGCATAGTCATAGGTGGCCCCATCGCCCTATTAGTGGTGGCGTATTTTGTGCCCGATCTACTAGGAGTAGAAGGACCAGAAGCGGTCTGGCGAGGCATGACCACTGTGGCAGGAAGTTGGATAGGCGGCAGTGCCAATCAAGCTGCCATGAAGGAAATTTATGGGGCCGGCGATCAGATGTTTTCGGCTATGGTCACAGTCGATATTATTGTCGCCAACTTATGGATGGCTGTGCTGCTGATCATGGCGGCAAATGCCAAGGCCATAGATGCCAAGACCGGTGCCGACACCTCAGCTATAGATGAGCTAAAAGCCAAGGTTAAGGCCTTCGATGCCAAACATAGTCGTATTCCAACCCTTACTGATATTATGCTGATCGCTGCTGTGGGGCTAGGTGTTACCGGCTTTGCACATTTATTTGCTGATACCATTACTCCCTACTTTGTGGAAAACCACCCTGAGCTGGGGAAATTTAGTTTACATAGTAAGTTTTTCTGGATGATCATTTTTGCTAGCACTGTGGGTGTAAGTTTGTCATTTACCCGATTCCGCAAATTAGAAAATGTTGGGGCTGCAAAAGTAGGCTCGGCATTTTTGTACATCTTGATCGCCACTATCGGCATGAAAATGGATGTCACTATGATTGCCGAAGCGCCTTTATACTTTGTGATTGGGGCCATTTGGATGTTAGTCCATGCCAGCCTAATGTTGATCGTGGCTAAACTGATCAAGGCGCCATTATTTTATATGGCGGTGGGCAGTCAGGCTAATGTAGGAGGGGCGGCTTCAGCCCCAGTTGTGGCTGCGGCCTTTCACCCTTCATTGGCCCCTGTGGCGGTCATGTTAGCGGTATTGGGCTACACAGTGGGGACCTATATGGCATGGTTCTGTGGACAAATTCTACAGAGTATCAATTGATCTTGGCCCCCACTAGACAGGCACCTAAGGCGCTATTGAAGGCGCAGAAATTAGCTCATATAACCGACAGCAAGATCCGTATTCCATTTTTGGGATTACGCTTTGGTTTGGACTTTTTGATTGGCCTAATTCCTGTAGTAGGCGATGTGATCACCCTAGCCCTGGCTTTCAGTATTTTGGGATACGCAAAAAAAATGGGGGTGCCAGCAGCCTTACGAATGACCATGTTAAAGCATATCGTTTTGGACTTTATGCTTGGCTTAGTGCCATTTATGGGTGATCTAATGGATCTATTTTATAAAGCTAATCAAAAGAATGTGCGGATCATGGAGCAGTGGTGGTTGAGTCAGCATAATCAGCATATCCACAACCACACCCAAGAGCAGCTAAATAAGTGGTTGGCACAGCAACAAGACTGAGTGTCAACACGACTATTAGGCCTTTACTCAGCCATACTATGGGCTTGTAAATCTTCTAGCTTGATAATACTAAGGCAGGCTTGATGAGTGGCGCTAAGCATTATTTTAGGGGCGCAGCCAGCCAGCAATGCTTCTTGCCAACGGGCTGCACATAAACACCATTTGTCACCGGCTGTTAATCCGGCAAATTGGGGTCTTGGGGTGCTTAAATCATTGCCTCTGGATTGAGAAAAGCTTAAAAACTGCTCTGTCATAATGGCACAGACACTATGATTGCCTACGTCGCTGGTCGGTACATAACAAAATCCTTCTCGGGTAAATCCGGTATTGCCACAACATAATTTTAAAGGCCCGCCTAACACGTTTTTTTCGTTTGCCATGGCGCTGATTGACTCCTGATTTTAGGTAATGTTCTGAAAGTGTTTTGAGAACTACTAATACGATATCAGAGTTAGCATGTCAGTATCTAAAAATTACCTAGATCAATTAGATAACGTTTGGCCTGAGGATCGGTTATATTGTCATTAATGATTAGATATGCCCTTATTTTACCTTGTTTTTTCATCAGCTTGTGTCTGGTTTCACTGATGAGCTTTGCCGTTGCCCTTAAAGAAACCACCTTATCAATAGCAGTATTGGCCGCTACTCCACAACAAGTTAGCGGTTTTTCTCAACAATTTACCCACATTGACACTTCACTACCCAAGATCAAGATCAAGATGGATTTTTACAGTGACCAAGGTTTAAAGAATAAGCTTGCTGATTGGCTTGAAAATGGTAAGTATGATTTGATCCATTGGCAAGCGGGTAAACGCTTAGAAGATTTAGTGAACCAAGAATTAATCCAACCTATAGACACCTTAATACCTGAGTCCACATTAACTGAGTCTCTGCTGCCACAAGTGTTAAAAACGGTGCAAATAGATGGGCATTATCAAGGTCTACCCTTCGCGTATTATCCATGGGGGTTTTATTATAATAAAGCCATTTTTGTGAAGCATGGGTTGTCAGCTCCAGACAACTGGTCAGAATTTTTAGCCCTATGTGCTCAGCTTAAATCTCTAGGCATATCACCCTTAGTACAAGCCAATCAAGAACAATGGCCAGCCTTGGCATGGTTAGATTATTTAGCCCTAGACAATGGTGGCCCAGAGACCCATAAACAGATGAGCAGTTTTACCCATATCAGTCGCTCTAATGTCACTAACGTACTTACACAGTTCAGTCCCCTAGTGGAGAATGGTTACTTTTTTGCACCAGAGCATAATTGGACCTGGCCCCAAAGCCTGACAGTTGTGTTGCGTGAACAAGCGGCCATGACCATGATGGGACTTTTTGCTGAAAGCGCTATCAGCCCCGAAAATTCTGAGCAACTGGGTTATTTTCCCTTTCCTTATCAAAATAAGCAGTATGCAGGGTCGGTGGTGGCGCCTATAGATGTTTTTATTGTGCCTAAGGCGTCGCAAAATCTGGCATTGATGCCACAAGTGTTGGCAGCAATTCTAAAACCTGCAACCTCTGCAAAACTAGCCAAACGCCTCGGCTTTATATCTGTGCGTAAAGCCGACGCTAGCCCAGATATGTCCCCTGTCTATGTAAATGACAGGACCAACATAGCTTTAGAACAATTGCGTAATAGTCGAGATTTGGTGCCATTTTTTGATCGCCAAGCTGAAAAAAAATATGCGGACAACATTGCCAATGGCATTATTATGTCGATTGCTCAAGGTGAACCTTCGGCTTTTAAGGAGGCTTTGTTAGGTGAGGATTTTATTCAACCTAATAGTCCTAATCTCACTCTTGGCTCTGCGGCTCACACCCTGAATTTTTCCACATTAACAGGGGACAGTGGCACCTTCTTTGTGTCTAATATGATGCGCGCTGTATACTATAATCTTGGCTATAGACTGACAGTCAATCGTTACTCAAGCTTAGAAGAATCATTGTTGTCTTATCAATCCGGTGCTGATGGCGAACTCGCCAGAGTTTTTTCTTTCACTGACTATGCACCTGATCTAATCCGTGTTCCTGAATCTTTAGCAGAAGCGGGTGTGTCCCTTATCTGTAAAGACAAAAGTATTTGTGAAGAAAAATTGATGGCTAATACTTTGGTGGGTATCAGTAGCGAAATGCTAATCACAAAAAATTGGCTTAAAAAAGAACAAGCCAGGACACGAGTTTTCTCTTCTACCTCGGCTATGATTAAAGCCTACCAACAAGGGATAGTATCCACCATTGTCTTAACTGATACGGATATTGCGGCTCATAATGGCAAGCTTAAACAGGATCATATTCGACAAATTCTGCGCATACCTGTTTATCATTTTATTCATAACAGACACCGCGCTATTTTGTCCCAGGTGAATCAACAAATTTTGGCTTTTAAAAAAACCGCTGAATATCAGCAACTAAAATCACGTTTTTCGTTAAAATAGCCGGACAAATCAGTGTCTAAGGATCAAGATGAAGATATATGAAACTCATACTGCGCCAACACCAAGAAGAGTCAGGGTATTTTTAGCAGAAAAAAATATCCAGATGGATTATATACAACTGGATATACAAAAAGGTGAGAACCTCAGTCCCCAGATTTTGGCTAAAAACCCTTTAGGTAAGGTGCCTATTCTAGAGTTGGCCGATGGTACTTGTATCAGCGAAGCGGCGTCCATTTGTCGATACTTTGAAGAGATCCAGCCAGAGCCTTGTTTGATGGGGGCTACGGCACTGGAAAAAGCGCAGATTGATATGTGGCAGCGCCAAGTTGAGTCCTACCTGTTTGGCCAAGTCGGTATGTGTTTTCAACACAGCACAGGTTATTTTAAAGATCGTATGACACCTATTAAAGCTTACGGCGAAGTGGCGGGTCAAAATGCCCAACAATTTCTGGAAATATTAGAAAATAGGCTGCAAAAATCTGAGTTTATCGCAGGTGATAAATTTAGCATTGCCGATATCACCGCCTTGTGCTCTATCGATTTTGCTCGGGTGGTTAAAATTCGTATCGCGGATGAACAAATTCACCTGGCCCGCTGGTATCACCAAGTGAGCAGTCGCCCTAGTGCCAAAGCCTAATCCCTCCATCTTTTAAGTATATCTGCGTAGGCATCAATCCTACGATCTCTGAAGTATGGCCAGATGCGTTTAACTTGCTCGGTACGGGCAAGATCAATATCAACCATTAGATTTTGCTCCTGATCACTAGAGGCCTGAGCCAGCATTTCTCCTTGAGGTCCGGCAATAAAACTCTGGCCCCAAAACGTTATGCCAGGATCACCTTGAATGGGTGATGCTTCAAAGCCGCAACGATTAGCGACCACCACAGGCACTGAATTTGCAATAGCATGGGACCGTTGGATAGTTTGCCATGCATCATGTTGCCGGACTTGCTCTTGGGGGCTGTCATTTTTATCCCAACCAATGGCGGTGGGGTAAAACAGAATATCAGCACCGGCCATCGCCATTAGACGCGCCGCTTCTGGATACCATTGGTCCCAGCAAACTAACACCCCTAATTTGCCAACACTGGTTTGAATAGGTTCAAATCCCGTATCACCTGGAGTGAAGTAGAATTTTTCATAAAAGCCAGGATCATCTGGAATATGCATTTTACGATATTTGCCCACCAATCCCTGCTGACGATCAAAGACTACTGCCGTATTATGATACAGCCCGGATCCACGTTTCTCAAACAAGGACGTGATCAACACAATATTTAACTGGGCGGCTAAGTCCGCAAAAAAAACTGTGGCTGGGCCTGGAATAGGCTCCGCTAAATCAAATAAATCGGGATCTTCTTGTTGGCAAAAATATAGGGTACTGTGCAATTCTTGCAACATTACCAACTCACAACCTTGTTGGGCCAAGTGGCTGACTTGTTCGGCACTGCGTTGCCAGTTGTGACTCTTGTCATTATTGTCTACGGTTTGTTGAACTAACCCCACTCGTAGATTGTGTTTATCACTCATATACACTGACTCCTGTGACAAGTTGTTGCATGATCTCTAGTTTAAGTGTGCCTAATGGGATCTGCATGCTAATAC
Source organism: Paraglaciecola sp. (assembly GCA_034111785.1). GTDB lineage: Bacteria > Pseudomonadota > Gammaproteobacteria > Enterobacterales > Alteromonadaceae > Paraglaciecola. Next base: position 75,180 of record JAWUWP010000040.1, on the reverse strand, counting down.
AATGTAAGCTGCCAAACTGTTGCACCAAAGGTAGACAGTTTACCCCTACAACTTGATGGTTGGGGTAAGCTTGGGCTATCACATTCAGCGCTTGTTGATCCTCAAGTTGTTGATACACAGGGCATAATATTTGTTCATTAGAGATCAGATAGTTAGCGTAAGAGGCTGGCAATCTGTGGCCTTGTGCATTGCTTATATGTGGCAAGGGTAAGGGGAATATTTGATGCTCGGGAAATGCCTGTTGACACTCTAGCTGCATGGCCTGTAACCCCTTATAATGAGGGTCTTGCAAACGGTTAAATGCGGATTGCAGCACTAGCCCTCGTTCGGGGGTGAAACGCACTAGTGTGTCAATATGTCCATCTGTATCATCGCCTTCTAAATGTCCTTGGGACAATATAACAGTATCACTGGCACCCAAATATTGGCTAAAGTATTGCCGATAATCAGTTAGGCTTAGGGGGCCGTTGCGTTTGTGGTTCGTCAGGCATAACTGGCTAGACAGCAAACTGCCATACTGATCTATCTCTAGCGCGCCGCCTTCTAGCACTAAGCTTACTGATTGCATAGGCCGCTGGCATAGAACGGATAACACTTGTTGGTTAATTAAATTGTCTTTGCGGGCATCAAATTTTTGCCCCCAGCCATTAAACACAAAATCCAGGGGCTGGTTGTGTAAGCCATCCCGGCAGGTTAAAAATCCATAGTCTCTGACCCAAGTATCGTTGTAGTCTGCCGTCAGCAACAGCACCTTAGCGTCTGCCGGCAGCATAGTCATACATCGGGCCTGTTGCTGTTGACGGATCAGTAATAATACCCCTGTTCCGGCTCGATTTAAGTGCGCGATGATCTGCAGATACACATCTTGCACGTCATTTAACCAAGGCAACCAATCCGTATCTTGATCGGGCCAGGCTAATAACACCGCTTCTTGGGGGGCCCATTCGGGCAATAGTTGCTGGGTTTTACTCATGATAGCTACACAAAGGGCATTTTCTAGAATTATAATCTGTTGTTAGGCTTGAGTCTCGTGTGGTGCAACAATTCCTGCCATAAATAGGATAATCAGCGGCAAGGGATGATCACAACCGGCATCTGAGCAAGGCTTAGGCAAGGATATCTATAGCTAACAGGTTATGCTGGCCTGATGCCAATTTACTGATCTTTTGTTTCACAGGCGGCAAGCATCAAGATGTTGTAGCTAGCCGCATATTCATAGAGCTCTGCCCGTTTTTTTGACTGCTTGGCTGAGGTTAATGTATCGCCACTTTGCTCAAGAAACCGATAACCGCATAGTTGTTTTGCCCTATCGAGTTTTGCCTGTTCAATACCAGGTATAGAAACCTGTCTGCTAGCAAAAGCCAAGAGCTGAAAATCTTGATTTTGCATAGCAAAATTAGCGTCGGCTTTTGGGTCTGCATAAAGCAGCCATTTGTGTTGCTGCTCGGCCGCTCGGCCGCTATCGGTTTGCCCCACTGGTGGATCAGGGTTATTTAACTTGCTTGACGAATTAGGGGACTGGCTGGCGCAGCCAAAGGTCCCCGAGATTATTATTGTCATGCCTATTAAGTATTGTCTAACGTTATTCATAGCTACCCCATCTCTTGCTACATACTAGCCTTGCAGAAAAGACAGCAAAATACAAATACAAGAGTGTGAAAATGCTGCCCCCCCCTGAGTTTTGTGAGCGGTTCGTGGTGGGCACAGGGTTTACCCCTTGCACCTGCAAAGTGACTTGAGCTTGGGCAGACAATTCATTGTCACTGACAGTATAAGTGAAACTTTCATTACCTACAAAGCTTGCCGCCGGGCGATAATCTATTTGCTGATTGTTAATCACCAGTTGCCCTTGACCACTGTAATCCAATGCCGTGATAAACAATTCCTCACTATCAATATCTGTGTCATTAGCCAGCACGTTGATACTGATTGTGCCGGAGTTTTCGGTCAATATCTGCATGTCATCAACGGCTATGGGGGGATCATTAATAGCGGTGACTTGCACTAAAAGGCTAAATTGGTTGCTATCTAGGACACCATCATTGACCTGCATAGGTACGCGTAAGTCACCGTTAAAATTAGCGCTAGGGCTGATGGTTTGCCCATCCACAGTGAAATTAATTGCCTCTTGTAACAGCAAACTAAAGTCTTCTGGGAAAGCAGAATCTGGGTCGAATATAAGCAAATCTGATAAGGTCACAACTATGCTACTGTCTTCGTCAATTGTAACGACATTTTGCCCTTCAATTATGGGTGCCACGGGAGCGGTAAAAAGGATTTCTATGGTCTCAGTACTGACTGTATAGAAAATATTGTTGCTACAGAGCATTTGTATGCGGGCGCGGTCACTAGCAATATTTGGCGCAATGATGTTTTGCTGACCATCGTTAGGGGTCTGTGTGAGTAGATTGTGTTCAAACTCACCATCGCCGTCCAGATCCATTACTAGGTCGACCTCCAAGCAACTAATAGGGGCTTGATCTGTGCCTGCTACTTGCCAGCTGAGCGGTTGTTGGGATAGACCCTGCCATGTGTTTTGTTGCACAGTATCCAAACTAAAATTTTGTCCTGTGTCCACAGTAGAGACACTGAGATCTTGCTGATTGACCCCACCTTTGTTGTCTCTTACGGTTAACCTAAACGTCATCTGTCTATCGGTAGTTGGGTAGGTTTCCCCTATAGTGCTTTGATTATTTAATAAATCGCTCAACTTGGGGAAAAAACGTTGTGACTGCTCAGTACTAGGAAATGAACGAAATAGTGGGTTTTGGCCATTGTCAGCATTGAGTTGTGTCAGATTGGAGGTTGCGCCACCTGCACCTGCATTGTCATATTGTTCCCAATTGTATAGCAGCAGATCATCGTCGGCATCGGTGGCACTGCCATCGAGCACAAAAGGGCTATTAGTAGGAATAGTGTAACTGTTGTTGTCTAATTGTATCTGCGGAATATTATTATTGATGGCGGTGACTGTGCCACAGGTTCCGCCGGTACTGTTATCCACATAATCACGGATCTCTTCAATGGAGCGTGCATGAAAATAGGGATCACTAACATTTTGCAGATCCTGCGGGCTACAAATACCTGCATAGGCCATAATAGTTGAACCACTGCCTGGCTCATAAGCATTGTTGTTGGATCGGGTGCCTGTGACACAGGCGCCCGCATCTAGTGCATTAAAGGTATGTAATGCGCCTAACTGATGGCCTAACTCATGAGCCACTAAGTCGATGTAGAAGGACTCACCTTGGGGATCGCTGCTGCCGGAGGTGCCTTGGGCTTTTAAAGGATCATTACAGACCACACCAAGAAATGCCAGACCACCGTCATTGGTGCTAAGCAGATGGCCAATGTCATAGTTGCTGTTGCCAATGTTATCGTCAATTATTTGCTGCACTGTGCTAAGGTCCGCATTGTCATTTTGGTTAGTATAGGGGTCGGTTTCGGCGTCGAGGAATAGTAGACTTTCATTGTCGACCATTTCAAATTGTATGGCTAAGTCCACCAACAATATTTGATTAATACGGTTAATCAAATTCATATTTCCGGCCACTAGATCGGCTAATACTCCCCCCAGTGCTTGGCTATATTCCCCTGTGGTACTAATAGCCAATCGATAGGTGCGTACACTCTCTCCAGTGGGCCTAAGTTGTTTTTGAATGGGGGTGGGTTCAGTGATTGTCTTTTTTAACAACACTTCTGACCGAGGTGAGCGCTTACTCTTTTTGGCGTCTTTGTACCAATAGCTAATGTAAGTGGAGGGTTGTTGCGCAGAGACAGGTGATAACAGCATCCACTGCCCTTGATAACGAAAGAATCCGAACAGCCCCAATTGTGAAAAGCTAAAACGACCAAAATTATCTGCGGCGTCTATTTGTTGCCCTTGATAAGTCATCATCTGTGGATATTTCTCTGCTAAATCAGTCGCTAATATAGGATCAGGTTTGAGTCTCACCCTTAATAATTCTCCGGTAGGTGTGGGGATCAACATTTCCTTGTTTTGGTTTACCTGTGCAAAGCGTGCCGCCAGTTGTTTTGGATCGGCCGTTAAGTAACGTGCATTTTCCGCCACAGCTAGCTGATTGCTGGTGCTGTTCACAGTGATATTTTCTGGGATGGCTTGCCAAATAGTCAAACTTGAAGCCAAACCTAAAGTGTTGAACAGCCCTAGGCTAGATAACAGTAAAAATTGAGACAGGGCAAGACGCATCTTTTGATAATCCTTGATAGGTTATGCAGCTGACTTTTTATAGCATATTGACCGAGCATAAAGTAGTCAGCTCTTTATTTTACTTGTTTCAAGTTTCAGTTATCCACACATTATTTGTTGATTAATACTTGAATAAGTGTGACCGCAAACTCTACTTGTGCTCGCTGCTGTGCTTCTGACAACTCAAATTCCAGTCCTAAGGTACTTTTCACATGAAACTCACTTTTGAGCAAATCAAAAAAGGTGACCGCACACTTATCAGCAAGTTTAGCTGTCATCTGAGGGCCACAGGAATGGAAAAAGCCTTTAGCGAGTACATCGAGGCTGTGCCTAGGACCGGTTTGGTAAAACAATTCCGCCACTCTTGGATTGCTAGCCGCTTCGGCGATCACGACTCTATAAATGGCAATGACTTGTGGGTCGTGAAACAATTTTATTATTTGTAAACCCGTTTCTCGCAGCACGGCGATGAAATCGTCTGTACTGCTCTGAATATTGATTTCATCCAGTTGATATTCAGAGCATTTTTGCTCTATTACCGCAATAAATAGGGCTTCTTTATTATTGAAGTGAGAATAGACGGTTTGTTTAGAAACCCCGGAGTCCTGGGCCACCATTTCCATGGAGCATCCGCCAAAGCCACTGATTAAAAAAAGTTTTCCTGCAGATTGTAAAATTTGCACACGCTTTGCTGCGCTCTTGGGTCTTCCCGCCTTGGCAGTTAGATTCTTCGACATGCACAGATCTCCACAGAAATTTATGATCCAAAAACTGATTGCAAGATGATTATAAAATACTATTATATATCAAACTAGACAGTCTAGTATTTATATTCATATTCATTCATTCATTTAATGAGATTAACATGTCCAGTATTCGTCAGTTATTTAATAATATATCTAATAAAAAGTATGGTTTTTTGTTATTGCCCTCCTTAGCTTTTGTGGCACTTGTGATACTTATGAACGCTGCGGGTATGAGTGACATTGAGCCAATAGCAGGGTCGGCTAAACCACAACTGGTTAAAGTGCAACCCGTTGTATGGCATAGGCAATACATCCAAAAGCACTTAGCTGTGGGCCGTGTGGAAGCCAATCAAACCGCTGATCTGGGTTTTGAATTGGCCGGCACTGTGATCCAGATGTTAGTGGATGAAGGGGACAGCATCAGTCAAGGGCAATTGATTGGGGTATTAGATACTCAGCGTTTAGAGGCACAAATGCTTGAATTGTCTGCGGCCTTGAAGCGGGTCCAGTCTGAAGCCAAACTAGCCAAATTAACCCTGAAACGGGTAGTGGAGTTGGTCAGGGGAAATCTCGAGTCAGCACAAAGATTAGATGAATCACAAGAGGCCTTGACTGCGGCTAATGCCGCGGTTGATGAAGTCTTGGCTCGTCAGCAAAGCCTGCGAGTCGAATTGAATAAGTCAAAGCTTATTGCACCCTTTGGCGGCACAGTACTGAGTCGAATGGTTGATAGCGGCACAGTGATCAATGCCGGACAGCCACTCTACAGCCTGCAGCAAGATCATCAACTTAGAGTCAGATTTGGTTTGGCATCGGATCAAGCTAAGACCCTTGAATTGCAACAACAGGTGAGCTTATCAGCGGGATCTTTGGCTATTCAAGGCAAAGTGCGCTCCGTTGCAGATGAGCGACGTCAAGATACCCGCACTGTAGATGTCATCTTTGATCTACTGGAAACCGCCCCTGGGGTGTTACCCGGCGATTTATTGACCTTAAAGCTAAATACAGAAATCGCTGAGAAAGGTTTTTGGGTGCCTAGAACCGCGTTGGTCAGTGGCGTAAGGGGCCTATGGAGTTTGTTCGTAGTACAGCAAATCCATGAGCAAACTGTGTTAGTACCCAAACTGGTGGAATTACTGTATGCCACCGAGCAAGGGGCTTTTGTCAGAGGTGTATTAGTGGATGATGAGAAGGTGGTGATCGATGGCGTGCAAAGACTAGTGCCGGGGCAGGCCGTGCAAGTAAAGGATATCTTGCCCGCCTATATGGAAAAGCCAAATACTGTCCCGGGCCTCGCCAATGTCTGATCCCAATCAGCCGCGCCCAGCCGTGACCTTAGACTCAGCACCTTGGTATAGTCTGTTCTTTCGTAATCGTCATTTGTTGATCTTAAGCATTATGGTGCTGTTAGTGGCCGGATTTTCAGCTATCAAGAATGTGCCTCGTTTAGAAGATCCCAGAATTGACACCCGTAATGTACTGGTGATCACCCCATACCCAGGTGCATCGGCAGAAAGAGTGGAAGCCTTGGTAACTGACGTTATTGAAGACGAATTACGACAACTATTTGAGATCAAGGATATGGACTCTACTTCTCGGGCTGGCATCTCTATCGTATCCATAGAATTGCAGGCTTGGGTCGACAATAACTCAAATAAACAGATATTCTCTAAAATCCGAGACGGCCTAGGTAATGCGCAGCAACGTTTTCCTCAAGGAGCAGGCGTGCCCTTCCTAGACGAACGAAGGAGTGCCACGGCTTTTACCTTGTTAGTTGGCATTACAGCGCCAGCTGGACACGAGGCGCCATTAGCCATTATGAGCCGTATGTCACAACACCTATCTGATCAACTGCGCAATGTACAAGGTACAGAGTTGGTGAGGATCTACGGTGACTTGGAGGAGGAAATTGAGGTACTGATCGACCCACAACAGCTCAGTGCCGCGGGCTTTAGTATTGATCAAGCCAGTGCTTTGATCGCCAGTGCTGATCCCAAACAACCAGCAGGCACCTTGTATTCTGAGTATCACAATACGCGTTTGCAAGTGGCGCAACCCTTAGCCAGTGTGTCCATGATTTCTGAGTTGCCCATGGGGGTATCGGCACAAGGGGCATACTTACGTTTAGGGGATATCGCCCAAGTTAAACGGGGATGGCGCACCCCAGTTAACGATATTGCTATGGTCGACGGTGAACAAGTGATATTTGTCGCCGCCCGAATGGAAACTAGCCTAAGAGTCGATATATGGACCGACAATGCCTTACAAGTGATTGAGGATTTTAATCGACAGTTTGGCAGCACAGTGCAGGCCAAAGTGGTGTTCGAGCAAAATATTTATACTGAAGCTAGGCTGTCTGAACTTACCCAAAATTTAATCTTGGGTTGTTTGGTTGTGATGGCTGTTGTCTTAGTTTTTATGGGCATTAAAGCCTCATGGATAGTGGGACTGTCCTTGCCCTTGTGTGCGGCCTTTGCCATATTCTCCCTAAGCTTTTTTGATGAACAGATCCATCAAATGTCTATATTTGGGATCATTATTGCTATTGGTTTGTTAATTGATAACGCCATAGTGATCACCGACGAAATACGGGGCAAATTACTCGATGCGGGCACCAGTCGCATCGAGGCATTGGTCCAAAGTATCAGGCATTTGTTCGTGCCCTTACTGGCATCTACTCTGACCACCATCTTAGGTTTTATGCCGATATTTTTGTTACCGGGCAATATTGGTGATTTTATCGGCTCTATTGCCATCAGTGTGGTGATGGCATTGATTGGCTCTTTATTTATCTCCTTAAGTATTATCGCGGCCTTGGCGGCACGATTTCTACCTCGAGGTAAAAATCTTCAGGGCACTTGGCTGTCTAGAGGCATTCAAATGCCGACTATCAGTAATGGCTATCGAAACGCCTTAGAAGCTGGCTTAAAAAGACCTCTATTGGGTATTTCTGTCAGCATTGCCTTGGCCCTTTCGGGTTTTGTGTTGGCAGGGCAGTTAGGCAACGTGTTTTTCCCCAGCGCAGATAGAGATCAATTCGAGATCTATTTGTGGATGCCCGAAGGCACCAATATTGAGAAAACCCAAGAACTGGTGAAAGAAGTGGATGAGTTTATTCGGTTAAAACCCTCGGTAAAACAGCTGAATTGGTTAATTGGTGGCTCTTTTCCTGCGGTGTATTACAACCAAGTCATGAATAAAGACAATTCATCTCACTATGCTAATGGGGTAGTCACCACTTACAGTATAAATGATGCAAAAGATGTGATTACTCACTTACAGCAAGAGTTAGAGGAAAAATACACACAAGTCAAAGTGGTAGTGCGAGTTTTTGGCCAAGGTCCACCGGTATCAGCACCGGTTGGATTTAAAATATTTGGTCCAGACATTAATATGTTGAACCGCTTAGGTGAGCAGGTGCGACTGGCCATGTCACAAGTGCCTGGTATATCTCAATCCTTGGCATCTATTAGCCTTGGCGAACCTGAATGGGTGTTAAGTGCAAGCCAGAATGTCGCCTTGCTCAGTGGGCTGTCTCTTACTGAAATGGCGACACAATTGCAGTTTTCATTAGAGGGTAAAGTAGGAGGCTCTATACTAGAAGGCACGGAAGAGATCCCCATCAGGATCCGGGTCGGTGATCAACAAAGAGGCGGTTTGTCACAGATCCAAGCCTTGCCAATCACCAGTCAAAAGCTGAGGGAACAGGGCCTATGGACCTCTGTCTCGGCCCTAGGTGACTTTAGCCTAACACCCACTGTGGCAGGTATTACCCGAGATAATGGGCGACGAGTGAATAATGTTGAAGCCTTTTTATTGCCAAACGCCACTGCGATAGATGTCAGTGCCCAAGTACAGCAAAAACTAAAGGACATGAACTTCATCTTGCCTAAGGGTTACCACTTCAAAGTGGCTGGTGATGCCGACGAACAACAACAAGCCTTGGGTCAATTGGCCACCTATGCGCCGGTATTATTGGTATTAATGATCACCACACTTATCTTATCTTTTGCCAGTGTCAGGTTGGCCTTAGTGATTGGAGCGGTGGCCGTATTGTCCGTAGGTTTTGGCATGTTAAGTTTATGGATATCCGGCCTGCCTCTTGGGTTTAATCCATTGTTGGGTTGTGCGGGCCTGATAGGTGTGGCCATTAATGGCTCGATAGTGGTGATCGCCGCAATCAACGCCAACCCGTTAGCCAAAGCCGGCAATATCCAACAGATTGTACAAGAAACTATGGGTTGCAGTCGGCATATATTGTCTACCACCTTTACCACTATAGGGGGCTTTATTCCCTTATTATTGTTTAGTGAAGGCTCATTTTGGCCTCCTTTGGCTGTAGTATTAGCCGGTGGCGTAGGTTTCTCAGTTGTTTTGTCTTTGGTGTTTACCCCTTTAGTGGTGTCAAAATTGGCTCTGGTAAAAAAACCTGAAGCAGAGATCTTAGCCGAGTTATCTTAATCTCAATGCCAGTTGCACTAAGCTTGCAAAGTAGCCCATTAGACGCCAATATACTGCTGTTAATTTGAATGACTGTACTGGCCCTAGGGCTAAGGTTTTTTGCGCTGAATTAGTCAAGAGAGATCATAGGGATGGGCAGGTTCAATACCTATTACTAATGGCTCACAGATCATGAATGTCTTAAAACAACAATGGTTAACATGGTGGCAGACAGATTGTATTCGTTGCAAACGCAGCAGAGCTCTAGTGTTGTGGGCAATAATAGTCTGTGTGGTTTATATTTTCTTTTGGACATAAGAGATGCAAGAATTAATACAGATCCGTAGCCAAGGCAAACGCAATATTATTGTCTGCGCGCTGCTGGGTATGCTGGGGTTGTTTCTTGCGATCTTAGTATTAGTGTTGTTACCCAAAACTTTTTACTTAGTGGGTATCTTTTTGATTAGCGCCGCCTTGGTCTCTTTGTTGTTAGCCTGGGTTAAATTTCGTGAGCCAAGTTTCAGTTGGTTGTTATCTAAAGATAGCATGGTTTATCAGCATCGCCATGGCAGCTGGACCTTATCTTGGCACAATATCCAACGTGTCGATGTGCCTAATGTGAGTCAAGGCATGGGTAGTCAATCACTAGATATGGTGGCCATTAAAATTAAAGATTACCCCGAATTTCTACAAAATATATCGCCTCGTTTAATGACCAATATTCTGATGGAACAAAGACCTTTACTGTTTTACAACATGCCCGCCAATAGCGACCAGAATTGTTCATCGGGCAATTGTTATAATGATGAGTTGTTGGAAAATGATTATTTTAAAGATGATAAGGGGCAAGAATATAAGGGGATCCAAGCTATGTTTGCCAACAGGATGACAAAGCTGCGTCAGCGTCTGGGCTATGATGTGTTTGTTTCCTCAACAGAATTGGATCGCTCCGGAGCCGAGTTTGTGATCCTATTAAATAAATGTCAGCAGCAGGTAGTAGTGTTGAGTTGAGTATCATCATCTTTAAGCAAATATTGGCTTCACGCTAGTTAGCACTGTCACTAAAGGTCAGAAATGTTGATGCTTTAAGGCGCGACAATCAGCAAATTAGTCGCAGAAAAATACAAGCCTGCACTGGAATTATTCACCGATGATTTAATCGTTTGAGTTTATAGGGTAGTCTAGTGCCAGAGCCTGTTACACCGAGTTAATGAGTAACTCTGTCACCTAACAATAATCAAGTGGTAAAAAAGTCTAATATGAGTCAAGAAACCATTATCAATAAAGATGGCGTCGAACAACTAACGATGCGCCGTTTTACCGAAGAATCTTACTTAAATTATTCCATGTACGTGATAATGGACAGGGCCTTACCCCATATAGGTGACGGCTTAAAGCCAGTGCAGAGGCGTATTGTGTATGCCATGTCTGAACTGGGTTTAAACAATGCAGCCAAATATAAAAAATCGGCCCGTACTGTAGGTGATGTATTAGGTAAATTTCACCCCCATGGGGATTCTGCTTGTTATGAAGCCATGGTGCTGATGGCACAGCCTTTTTCTTACCGCTATCCATTAGTCGATGGCCAAGGAAACTGGGGAGCGCCCGATGATCCCAAGTCTTTTGCGGCTATGCGTTACACAGAATCACGGCTGTCGAAATTTAGTGAAGTGTTACTCACTGAATTGGCTCAAGGCACAGTGGATTGGCAACCTAATTTTGACGGTACCCTTGATGAGCCAAAAGTATTGCCGGCACGCCTACCTCACATTCTATTAAATGGCATTACCGGCATAGCGGTGGGCATGGCCACAGACATTCCTCCCCATAACGCCAGAGAAGTGGCCAATGCATGTGCCCACCTACTGGACAACAGTAAAGCTGAGTTAGCGGAATTATTAGAATTTGTGCAAGGCCCAGATTATCCCACTGATGCGGAAATCATTACGCCCAAAGCCGATATAATCAAGATCTATCAGACCGGCCGTGGCTCAATTAAGATGCGTGGCGTCTATCACGAAGATAACGGCGATATTATTATTACGGCCTTACCTCATCAAGCATCAGGGGGCAAAATACTCGAACAAATAGCAGGCCAAATGACTGCTAAAAAGTTGCCTATGGTCAGTGATTTACGTGATGAATCTGATCACGAGAATCCCACACGCCTATTGATAACGCCTCGTTCCAATCGAGTTGATATTGAGCAGCTTATGCAGCACCTATTCGCCACTACCGATCTAGAGAAAAGCTACAGGGTCAATATCAATATGATTGGCCTAGATAATCGTCCCCAAGTCAAAGACTTGAGGATGATTTTAACGGAATGGCTAGGCTTTAGAAGAGACACAGTAGTGCGCAGATTACAGTTTCGTCTAGACAAGGTACTTGCCAGACTACATATTCTTGAAGGTCTTTTGATTGCCTTTTTGAATATTGACGAAGTGATCCGAATTATTCGCTACGAAGAGCAACCTAAACAGGCATTGATCAGCACCTTTGCCTTATCTGATATTCAAGCCGAAGCCATACTCGATCTAAAGTTACGTCACCTTGCCAAACTAGAAGAGATGAAAATTAAGGGTGAACAAGATGAGTTGGCCAAAGAGCGTGACGCCCTGCAACTCTTGCTTGGCTCTGATCAACGTTTAAAAACCTTGATTAAGAAAGAAATACTGGCTGCCGCCGAACTATATGGTGACGATCGCCGTTCACCTATCGTGTCTCGCGGTGAGTCGAAAGCCCTGACTGAAAAAGAACTTATCCCCTCTGAAACAGTGACAGTAGTGCTTTCAGATAAAGGTTGGGCACGCTGTGCCAAAGGGCACGAGGTGGATGTTGAAGGACTCAGCTATAAATCTGGGGATAGTTATCTTGGCAGTGCCAAGGGCCGCAGTAACCAACAAGTGGTTTTTCTCGATAGCTCAGGTAGAGCTTATTCTTGTGATGCCCATGCCTTGCCTTCAGCCCGCAGCCAAGGTGAACCTCTCACTGGCCGTTTTAATATTGTTGGTGGTGAGCAGGTTGAGCATGTTGTGATGGCGCAAGACGAGCAGCAATATCTAATGGCGTCCGATGCCGGTTATGGTTTTGTTGGTAAATTTGCGGATATGATCAGCAAAAATAAAGCCGGTAAAGCGTATTTATCACTGTCTAAAGCCGCTAAGACTATTCAGCCACAAGCTGTGTCTAACTTGAGCAGCGATTGGTGTTTGGCGATCTCAAACGAGGGGCGGATGTTAATGTTTCCACTCCGTGATTTACCTAGCTTAGGCAAAGGCAAAGGCAATAAGTTACTGAGTATTCCCACGGTTAAAGCCCAATCCCGAGAAGAGTTTTTAAAAATACTGACAGTGGTGCCACAAGGTGCCAATGTGAAAATAATGGCTGGCAAGCGGGGCATGACCTTAACCGCCAATGATCTGGTGCATTATCAAGGTGAAAGAGGACGCAGGGGCAATAAATTGCCCAGAGGACTGCAGCGTGTGGATGAGGTAGAATTGGTATATGAAGATGGCTCACAGCCCACTAGTGAGCAAGAAGATATAGTAGAAAATAACGATCAGTAGGGCAGATTTATTAACAGTGCTGCCACGCATAGATTAAAGTAGGCATGGAGCACAGCCAAGATAAAACCTCGGCTCACTGGCGCCTAGTTAGTCTCTGCACTTATCTAGGTTCAATTTCTCTGACATGACGTCTGACCGATAGCATAGAGCCGCTTAGGCCTAGAAATACAGATAGGCCTAAGATGACAAAAAAGGTAGAGGCATCAATCCCGGTTAAATTAAAGGATTTTTGATACAAGGTGCTAACAGCATCGACGCTGATACTCATCCACCATAGGAGCAAGATAACGGCTATCCAGGCTAAGAGTCCACCCAATAGCCCATACCAAAAACCAGTATACATAAAGGGCCGTTGAATAAATGCATCGGTAGCACCCACTAATTTCATCACCAAAATTTCATCTTTCTTATTAAGAATATTAAGTCTTATTGTATTGCCAATGATCAGTACCACGGCCAAAAACAGTAATAGGGCAATCACAGTCACCAGATCCTTGATCACGGCTAATAACGCATCTAGGCGCTCTAACCATTCTATGTCCAGCTTGCCAATTTCAACTTCGCGCTCAGCCCGTAACTTTTCCAACAATTCCCGTGCGGCCGAAGGCCCAGCATGACGCTGCGTGGGCGTAACCAAAACCACATTGGGCAATGGGTTTTCATCGAGGTAAGCAATAGCCTCCCCAAACCCCGACATTTTTTTAAACTCATTTAGTGCACTGCTGGCTGAAATATAGGTAAGAGAATCGATCTCTGGCCATAGCTGAATACGCTTCAATAGTTGGTCAATGTCGCCCTGACTGGCCCTTTTATTTAAGAATAAAGAGATCTGCGACGCTTGTTCCCAACCTGAGCTAACATTCTCGACGTTTTTAACCATCACATAGAGCGTGCTTGGCAAGGTAATACTCAGGCCTAATACGGCAATAGTCATTATGGATGAGGCTCTTGAGCGCCATAACTCACCTAGGCTACCCAAGGCCTGGCGAAAATGGCTGACAAAGAACATTAAAAACCGTTGAACGGCAGATACCTGTGCAATCTGCGCACCCTGAACGCGGCCTGTAAATAGAATGCTCATGATCCGAACTCGCTAAGGGTTGTAATTTTTTTATTCATAAAGGTCAGTACTTTGAAAGTCTTCTGTTAAGCCATCGGTGATCATTTGCCCTTGTTTTAGGGTTAAAGTCCGATACTTCATGCGAGCGATTAGGCCCAGATCATGGGTAGCGATAAACACCGACACCCCTGCTTGATTAAAGTCTTCAAACAGACGAATAATTTCCATGGATAATTTGGGATCAAGGTTGCCTGTTGGTTCATCAGCGAGTAACAGCGGTGGCTTATTGACGACCGCTCTGGCAATGCCCACTCTTTGTTGTTCTCCGCCCGATAACATTATAGGTAAATTTTTGACTTTATCTCGCAGGCCAACCATTTCTAAGGCCGCGTGTACTCTTTTGGCCGTCTCTTTGTGTGAATAACCTTCTATTACCAAAGGTAAAGCCACATTATCGAATACACTTTTGTCCATCAATAACTGATGACTTTGAAAAATCATGCCGATATCACGTCTTATATAGGCGATTTGTTTGCGCTCAATGCTGCCCAGATCGTGACCATTAATAAAGACTTTACCTACAGTCGGACGTTCCATAATAGAAATGAGCTTAAGTAAGGTGCTTTTACCGGCCCCAGAATGACCCGTTAGAAATGCCATTTCTCCCGGCTCAATATGGAAGTTGACCTTTCTTAGTGCCTGTTGACCACCCTGGTAGGTTTTACTCACTTGTTCAAATTTAATCATATAGCGGCTTATTTTATTTGTATGGGCAAAGGTTCAGTTTCCATAAATAGTGCCTCTACAAAGGCTTCACTATCAAATGGTCGTAAGTCATCTATACCTTCACCAATACCAATGTAACGGATGGGGATATCAAATTGATCGGCAATAGCAAAAATCACCCCGCCTTTGGCAGTGCCGTCCAACTTAGTCAAACTGATGCCGGTGAGTCCTACTGCTTGATGGAACAATTTAGTCTGGCTTATGGCGTTTTGCCCAGTAGCGGCATCCAAAGTTAACATAATCTCGTGAGGGGCATCGGGACTGATCTTCTTCATCACCCTGACTACTTTTTTTAGTTCTTCCATTAAATGATCTTTATTTTGTAAACGTCCGGCGGTATCGGCAATCAACACGTCTATGTTGCGGGCCTTGGCCGATTGAAATGCATCAAAGATGACTGACGCGCTGTCTGAGCCAGTTTGCTGTGCCACCACAGGAATATTGTTACGCTCTCCCCAAACTTGTAATTGCTCTACTGCTGCGGCCCTGAAAGTATCTCCAGCGGCTAACATCACCTTTTTACCTTGCTGCTGAAACTGTTTGGCCATTTTACCTATTGTGGTGGTTTTACCTACTCCATTGACACCCACCATTAATATAACAAAAGGACCAGAGGCTGCATTTAACATCAAAGGTTTGTCGACCTTGTTTAAAATCTCGGCCATTTGCTCTTTTAACAACTGATATAAGGCATCACCATCTTTTAATTGTTTACGATCAGAGCTTTCCGTTAACTGTTTAATTATTTTTACTGTGGTGTCCATGCCTAAATCAGCTACCAGCAGTTGGGTTTCAAGTTCTTCGAACAATTCATCGTCTATGGCTTTGCCTTTAAATAAACCAATGATGCCGCTGCCTAAACTTTCCTTGGTACGGGACAATCCCCGTTTTAATTGGTTAAAGAAACCTCTTTGTTCCGGTTCTGCCTGAGATCCTTGTTCTAAGGAGGCCTCATCACTAGTATCTTGGGGGCTAGACGCCGAGTTTTCTGGCATCAGCGGTTGGCCCAGGGCCGTCTCATCTATTTTGACTTGGCTGCGTCCCTCGGCCTCAGGCTCTGCGACCGACACTATTGGCGGGGCATCTATGGTATCCACATCCGTAACTATCGGATTCTCAACCTCTATGTCTGGGGGGGGCTGCAGAGCCTCAGGCTGGTGATCTAACGGGCTTTGGGTCGCGTTTATCTCAGGCAGATCTTGAGTTTGTGTGGGTGTTTCGGGCTGTTCTTTTTTGAGCCACTTAAAAAACTTTGACATACAGGTGAGAAATCCTTGGAAATTCGAGGTGCCAATTGAGTACACTGTTGTACATGAATTCCTAATAATAGCATTTCTATATTCAATGAGGCGAGACGTAAAAAAAATTACTAAAGCTATTGGTGCGATCCGTATCATAAGTGGGCGTTGGCGAGGGCGTAAATTACCTGTGTTAGATGTATCAGGATTACGGCCCACAACAGATAAAAATAAAGAGATGTTGTTTAACTGGTTGATGCCATACATAGTTGATGCTAACTGTCTTGATGCCTTTGCTGGCAGTGGCAGCTTAGGGTTTGAAGCCTTGTCTCGAGATGCTAAATCTGTGACTTTTATAGAGCTAGACAAGCAAGCTGCGAGAAATTTGTCAGATAATATTCACTTGTTAGAAATACCTGCGCAGCAAGTCAAGGTTAAGCAAGGCAATGCCAAACAGCACTTAGCACAAAGTCATGGCCCTTTTGATGTGATCTTTTTAGATCCCCCTTTTAATCAAGATCTCCTAGCAGCAGTCATTGATATCATCTGTCAATATCAATTGCTGGCAGAAGGCGCAGTGATTTATATCGAATGCGAAGGCCAGGGCAGTGTTTATTCAGCGCCGGTGAACTGGTACCTACTGAAGCAAAAACAAACCCCTCAGATTCTGTCTTGTTTGTATCAGTATCGACCAGATTGAGGCAAATCTATAAGACTGGGACATAAGCCGACCTATATTTCTAAGCCTATGTTAGTCATGCCTTCAGCTGCGGCGAGTTGTTTCAAGCTTTTACAGCTTTGAGCGTTTTTCGGCAGATTTTTTAATAAGACTAATAATTCTTGTTGGGTATCTACCTCCCATTGCATCAGGGGATGGTCTTTGATTTCTTGATCTGTGATGGCCAGTTCGGCACTCGCCTCAATACAAGCTTCTACGCCTCCTTGTGATAACTTACTGACCACTACTGCCCCTTGCAGATCCTCACCCTGGATCAGTAAAATAATGGCCGACATTGACATTGCCACGTCTATTGCAGGATAGACACCATAATTATCGAAGTCACTAGCGTCAGGTACCGCCGATTCTATTTTTTCCAATTGGGCTGAAAAATTAATTTTTGTTTTAGGTATGGCTAACCACTCCCAGATTGCATTTAAGCTGTTACGATATTGGGCCGGGTCAGCGAAGTCGGTAGCTTCACAAAACAACGTATAATTGGGCAGCATCCTTTCTAAAAGAGTGGCAGCAAAAGCCACGGCATGCCAACCTTCTAACTCTCTTACTTGTTGGAATATGTTGAGTTTCTTTTGCAATTTATTACCTTAGTCAGACTGTTATGGGCTTAACGGCTATTGTTGTGTGACCACTTTTAATTTAAAGAATAATAATTACCTATTCCGTCTAGTAACATCTGGATGGAGATCATGATAAGGATCATGCCCATCAAGCGTTCTATGGCGGTCAGGCCCCGTTCGCCAAGCACTCGATGAAAGGTGCCCGATAACATTAATATAGTGGCAGAGATCCCCCAAGCGGCCCCTAAAGCGATAGACCAGTCGAGCATTCGGCTGATATCTTGATTTGCCAAAAGAATGAGTGCAGCCAGCACCGAGGGACCCGCTATCATAGGGATCGCTAATGGTACAATAAAGGGCTCTTCACCGAGCGCCACACCCGCTACACCACCAGGCTGTGGGAATATCATTCTTAAACCGATTAAAAATAAAATGATACCTCCGGCAATACTGACACTTTCTTGTCTTACGTTAAGAAAGTCTAACACTAGCTGGCCGCTAAATAAGAAGGTGAACATAATGATAAGAGAAAATATTAATTCTCTGGCTAACACTATCTTCCTGCGCCTAGGTTCAATGCTTTTTAATACCGACATAAAAACCGGCAGGTTACCCAATGGGTCCATAATCAATAATAAGGTAATAGCAGCAGACCATGTATCCATGTTGATTTCTCCATAGGGTCAAAATTCGCAGTAGTTTATACCATCTATCTGCGATGCCCTAAAACTAGTTTTAATTTGCATCGCTTGATGATGTAATAGGGAATATAAGATTGACAGATAATAGACCGCTGCAAAGCGTCTGTGAATATCACTAAAAATAACAATAGGATATATTAATGAGTCTGATGACAGTATTAGAAGTCGCCGAGTTTCTAGGGGTAAAAGAATTAAGAGTAGAAAGGCTGCACAGAGAAAGTCTTTTGCCGGCAAAAGATAAAGATGCAGAGGGCAAGGCCTTGTTTGATAAAAGCGATGTTGAAAAATATAAAGTCTTGGCTGAGCGTCTAGGCGGCTTATAGGCGCTAACATCTGGGTAGCCAAGTTGACTACCCAAGGATGTCAGTTCTGAATTACTGCTGGGATATCAATCGAGCTATAGTGCGGATCCCTTGGGCCGTGGCCCCCACAGGTAATAACTCTGTGCTAGCGGGATTATAGGCGGCGGCTAAATCAATATGTAGCCAACCTTTACCACTGGGTTCAACAAAACGTGATAAAAACCCAGCAGCATTAGATGCCCCCCCGGCACCCCCCCCTTTTTGAACGCGACTATTGGCTGTGTCGGCAAACGCTGAGGGGCATTTATCTCGATGCCACTTCTCTAAGGGTAACGCCCAAGAGGGTTCGTATTCTTGAGCCGAGTAATCCAATGCACGTTGCTGTAACCTTTTGTCTAAGGCAAAAAATGCGTTGTATTCCTGCCCCACTGCAACATGCGCGGCGCCCGTTAGGGTGGCCGCGTCTATAATGAGTTCGGCCCCTGTTTCGCTGGCTGCCATTAGGCCATCTGCCAATACGAGCCGACCCTCGGCGTCAGTGTTGACCACCTCCACAGTAGTGCCATTTTTGTAGGTGATCACATCACCGAGCTTGTAAGCATGGCCACTGATAAGGTTCTCTGCACAACATAGGAACAGCTTAACTCTTTTGTTTAACCCTCCAAGAATAGCTAAGCCGAGGGCTCCAGTGACTGTTGCTGCACCACCCATATCGCATTTCATACTCAACATGCCTTCACTACTTTTAATGCTATAACCGCCACTATCAAAAGTAATGCCTTTGCCCACTAAGCAGGCACTGATAGGTGCGTCTGGGTCGCCGCTAGGGTTGTAATCCAATTCGAGCATCACAGGTGGGCGTGTGCTGCCTCGTCCCACATGGTAAATGCCAAACCATTTTTGCGCGATTAACTCCTCACCTAGCCATTTTTTGCTACTAATATGTTGCTCAGCTAAGGTGCTTAACCAAGCACTGCAGGTATCGGCAAGTATTTCTGGTGAAATATCCTCAGGTGTGGCGTTAGTCAGGTTGCGGGTGAATAACATGGCTTGATATCTGTTGTGCAACTCTGCATTGTTGTGATCATCGCACCATTGGATATGATGCTGCTTTTTAGTGGTAGTAAAGCTTTGTGCAAAAGCCCACTGCTGTTCGATATGCCACTCACCTGCCAGTATGACCTCCTTGACGCCCAAGCTGTCTAGCTTACGTGCGGCTTTTTGGATGACGTGCAGGCTTTTATCGCCGTCCATAATATGGATCTTGGCCTGATGATCATTGATTGATACGGCTGTGTTGGCAGAATAAAAATCCGCTGCTAATTGGGTGGTCAAGACCACAGATAAACGAGACATAGCTACTCCAAAGGGTTAAAACAAGGGTACAATATCACGTCCACAACCAGTATAAGTGCAGCATGGAATTTTCTTCTAGCCTGATCCAAGGCACTTTAATTCAAAGATACAAAAGATTTTTAGCCGATGTACAGCTTGCGGATGGCACTGTCGTGACCGCTCACTGCCCGAATACCGGGGCCATGACAGGTTGTGCGCAACCGGGTTGGCAAGTATGGTTATCTCCTAGCACTAACCCAAAGCGCAAACTGTCTTTTACTTGGGAAATTGCTTTTAGCCAAGAACAACATTGGATTGGTATCAATACCCACAGAGCCAATGCTTTAGTTAAAGAAGCCATTATGCAAGGGAATATCAGCGAGTTAAGCGGCTACCAAAGCCTTAAAGGGGAAGTGAAATTTGGCCAAGAAAACAGTCGAATCGATTTTCTACTGCAAGACCCCAACAAAGTAGATTGTTACCTTGAGGTCAAATCTGTCACTTTGCTACATCAGGGTAAAGGGTATTTCCCGGACAGCAAAACCCTACGTGGTCAAAAACACCTGCGAGAATTACGCTTAATTGCCGAGCAAGGCAAGCGCGCGGTACTGGTTTTTTGTGTGCAACATACTGGTATCAAAAGCGTAGAGGTGGCGGCCCATATTGATGGCGATTACGGGCAAGAATACCAAGCGGCTATCGCCTCTGGTGTTGAAGTTTTGTGCTATGGGTGCAAAATTAACCCAGAAAAAATATATATAAATCAGACAGTAAAGCTTTTACCCTTAAATACCAGTTGATTTTTTTTTGAAGGTCTCCATATTGCCTTGCTTGAAAAGGATTTTTATTCATTTAACGGACCATTCTGGGCTGCAAATAATTGTCAGTGTAAAGGTTTTCTGGTATACATAGCCATAGCCGCCTGCAAAAAACAGCTCACGCCGCAGCTTAGGAGAATTGGCAGATGCCAGCAGCAAAAACAACAAAAATACTCGGCTTATTAGCCCTTGCCGGTCTTACTCCTTATGTGGAGAAGAAAGGCGAAGAGTATATGAACGATGGGCAAATGGAGCATTTTCGTTTATTACTGAAAGCTTGGCGGAACCAGCTTCGTGAAGAAGTCGATCGTACGGTTACTCATATGAAAGACGAAGCATCAAATTTTCCTGATCCTGTCGATCGTGCCGCTCAAGAAGAAGAATTCAGTCTAGAGCTCCGTACTCGCGACAGAGAGCGCAAGCTGATTAAAAAGATTGAGAAAACCCTCAAACGAATTGATGAAGATGATTTTGGATTCTGTGATGCTTGTGGGATTGAGATTGGTGTGCGTCGTTTAGAAGCAAGACCTACCGCGGACATGTGTATCGATTGTAAAACCATGGCAGAGATCAAAGAGAAGCAGCTTCAAGGCTAATCTTTTTTTGCCGAATATCTATGCAGTGCAATGATGGTCTGTTCGCTGCTAGATATTTGAGATATTAGATATGAATCCTCTGGTCTATATTGATCGCTCTTTAGCTGACCCTTCTCCTGCCAAGGGCAAAGGTTATATAGGCCGTTTTGCCCCATCCCCTTCTGGACCTTTACATTTTGGTTCTTTGGTCGCTGCTGTTGGCAGCTATCTACAAGCCCGATCCCAAGAGGGCCAGTGGTTATTACGCATCGAAGATATTGACCCGCCAAGAGAAGTGGCTGGCGCCGCACAAGATATTTTGCGCTGTTTACAGGCTCACCAGTTGTTTTGGGATGGCCCGGTGGTGTATCAAAGCCAAAGAAGCGCCCTTTATGAGCAATGTCTTGGTTGGCTGTATCAACAGGGTTTTAGCTACTATTGCCAATGTAGCCGAGCGCAACTTGCTAGCTTAATCACAGGGCAATGCTGTGTTTGTAGCCAGCAGCAGATCACCGCTGAGCACTGTGCCACACGCTTTAAAAATTTCACGGCTATGACTAATTTTACGGATGGGTTATTCGGCCAAGTAAAAGTGTCAGGTGACGCATTGAACACGCAATTCACCCTAAAACGAAGTGATGGTTTATATGCTTATCAGTTGGCGGTAGTGGTAGATGACATACAACAAGGCATTACCGAAGTCGCTCGGGGAGCGGATTTATTACAAACCAGTCCTAACCAGATCGCCTTATATGCGGCTTTTGGTCATCCAGCCCCTGATTTTTTGCACTTTCCAGTGGTAGTAACTGCTGCGGGGAAAAAATTGAGTAAACAAAATCATGCTAAAGCTTTAGATATCACACAGGTAAAACAAAACCTCATTAGTGCCTTAGGATTCTTGGGGCTAGAGGTGCCATTAGGAATGAGCAAGCAAAGTGCTGAACATATCATGAGTTGGGCGGTCGATCTGTGGCATATAAGCAAAGTCCCCAAGCTAACTGAGTGCATTGATAATAGAATTGGTGTCTCAGAAAGGTTATAATTATCGGCGAATTTTTCAGTTCAGAGCTAATCAGGGAGCACAACATATTATTTCTCGTGTAATCGACAAGGTGATCAATGCACTACGCTCTAAGACCGTAGATGAAACGCCAGCCCTTGTAGCCACCATCATTCCTAGAGCGGAACATCCGGTATCTAGAGATGCTATTAGTGATAACGCCTTAAAAGTGCTCTATCGTTTGCATAATAGTGGTTACCAAGCTTATTTGGTGGGTGGCTGTGTGCGAGACATTATGCTGGGTAAAGAGCCTAAGGATTTTGATGTCACTACTGATGCCACACCAGAACAAATTAAAGAGTTGTTTCGTAACTGCCGTTTGATTGGGCGTCGTTTTCGCCTGGCCCACATTGTTTTTGGGCGAGAGATAATCGAGGTTGCCACCTTTAGAGGACATCATCAAACTAGCCAAGACGATGAATCTAAGGTCAGCAAGCACAGTGATCATGGACAATTGTTAAGAGATAATGTCTTTGGTTCTATTCAAGAAGATGCCCAGCGCCGAGATTTCACTATTAACGCTATGTACTACAATATCGCCGATTATTCCATTAGCGATTTTGCCGGTGGTATACAAGCTATTAAGAATAAAGAGCTAACTTTAATAGGCGACCCTGAGACCCGTTATCGGGAAGATCCGGTTCGCATGTTGCGAGCGGTACGCTTTGCGGCAAAGTTGAATATGCAGATCAGCGCAGCAAGTGCCGAGCCCATAAAACGTATTGCCCCCTTAATGGCGAATATTCCGGCGGCTCGATTATTTGAAGAGGTACTGAAGCTCTTTTTGTCGGGGCAAGGTTTAGTCACCTATCGATTGTTAGTTGAATTTGATTTGTTTGAACCACTTTTTCCACAGTTAGCGCCACTCTTAAATCACGCTAATAGCAGAGAATGCAAATTCGTAGAGCAAGTGCTTACCAACACAGATAACCGCATTAATACTGGGCAAAGAGTCACGCCAGCCTTTATTTTTGCGGCATTTATGTGGTACCCGCTAGAGGAACGGTGTCAGCAATTAATGATAGAAAGTGGTCTCAATCACTTTGACGCCTTTAACTTGGCATTGAATGATGTGCTACATCGTCAGATCCAAAGGATCATGATCCCCAAACGATTTAGTATGCCTATCCGAGAAATATGGCAACTACAAAATCGTTTGCCGAAACGTTACGGACGCCGAGCCTATCAAACTCTAGAACATCCCAAGTTTAGAGCGGCCTATGATTTCTTGTTATTACGTGGCCAGATTGAAGGTGGCGCTTTGCTCGAATTGGCTGATTGGTGGACAGAATTCCAAGAAGTAGACGAAGATCAACGTAAAGTGATGTTACAGGCGCTGCGTGATGAAGAAGGCGCGCCCGCTCGACGCCCCAGACGCCAACGAAAGAAACCTAAACCCGCCCCATGATCGATGTGTATATAGGTTTGGGCAGTAACCTTGCTCAACCTCAAGAGCAGCTCATTAGAGCCTTAACTGCGTTGGCTGCGTTACCCTCTAGTCAATTACTCAAATACTCGAGCTTTTATCGCAGTCAACCTATGGGGCCCCAAGATCAAGCCGATTTTGTGAATGCTGTGGCTTGTTTACAGACCGAGCTGAGCCCCCAACAATTATTACCTCTGACCCAATCTATTGAAGCCCAACAAGGGCGTGTGCGCAAAGACCAGCAATGGGGGCCACGAACCCTAGATCTCGATATATTACTTTTTGGTCAGCTACAGATAGACAGCCCTGAATTGACTATTCCCCATTATGGCATGCAATCCCGAGAGTTTGTGCTTTACCCATTATTTGAGCTGTGTGGTGATATGCCCTTGCCTGATGGCGACACCCTGAGTAGTTGGCTGGCACAATGCCCACTTAATGGCTTAGAAAAGCTGCAAGCTGTGGCAAATCTAGAAATTACCTAAAAAATCCGTATAGTGCGCTAATCAGGTGGATGTCTTTACTCATACAATAGTGAGTTCATCCTATGGAAATTGTATCGAATATTCGTTCTAGGCAAAAATAGGAGTCATTGATGAAAAAAGTAACCACTTCGACTTTGTTGAAGATGAAGCAAGACAATAAAAAAATATGTGCATTGACGGCATACGATGCCAGTTTTGCTAAGTTATTTGACGAGCAAGGGATCGACCTCTTATTAATAGGTGATTCATTAGGCATGGTGCTCAAGGGTGATGACGATACCTTAGGTGTCACTATCGATGAAATCGCTTACCACACCGCTGCGGTCAGAAAAGGTGCTCAACGAGCCTTGGTGGTGGCGGATATGCCTTTTATGTCCTATTCAACCGCGCAGCAAAGCTACCTAAATGCTGCTAAATTAATGCAGGCAGGGGCCAGCATGGTAAAAGTCGAGGGCGGCAATTGGTTGTTAGAAACCATTAAAGGCCTAAACGAGCGAAGTGTCCCTGTTTGTGGGCATCTTGGCTTAACCCCGCAATCGGTGCATGTATTGGGTGGATTCAAAGTACAGGGGCGGGATGATCTGCAAGCCAAATCTATACTCGAACAAGCCATTTTACTCGAGCAAGCAGGGATCCAATTATTAGTGCTTGAGTGTATCCCTGGTGATCTTGCCGAGAAGATCTCATCGCGATTAGCCATCCCAGTGATTGGCATCGGTGCCGGCGCCAAGACCGATGGCCAAATATTAGTGATGCATGATATGTTTGGCATCAGTGCCAATTATATGCCTAAATTTTCTAAGAACTATCTCGAACAAAATAATGATATGCGTGAAGCTGTCAGTGATTATATCCAAGAAGTGCAAAGGGGTGTGTTCCCTTCATCCCAGCACAGCTTTAATTAACAGGTTAGTAGTATGCAAGTAATTAGTAGTATCTCAGATTTGCGAGAAATCAGACGGACTTGGCAAATTGAAGCCAAGATCATCGCTTTTGTGCCCACTATGGGCAATTTACATCAGGGCCACCTTAATCTGGTGAGAGAAGCCAAAAAACGGGCTGATATTGTGGTGGTGTCAATTTTCGTTAATCCTCTGCAATTTGGTCCTGATGAGGATTTAGATGCCTATCCTCGTACTATGGAAAAAGACTCACTGCTGCTAAAAGAGCTTGGCGTGCACACCTTGTTTGTGCCCAAAGCCAAAGATATTTATTCCAGAGGCCTAGAACAACAAACTTTTGTGGAAGTACCGGGTTTGTCTTATATGATCTGTGGCGCCAGTCGGCCTGGGCATTTTCGTGGGGTGGCGACTATTGTCTGTAAACTCTTTAATATGGTACAGCCTAATATCGCCTTGTTTGGTGAAAAAGATTTTCAGCAATTACAGGTTATCAAAGCCATGGTGACCGATCTTTCTATGAATCTACAAGTGTTAGGCGTGGCCACCACCCGAGAAGCAGATGGCTTAGCCCTGAGTTCTAGAAATCAATATTTAACTGAATCAGAGCGTAAGTTAGCGCCCACTTTGTATGTAAAAATGCATGAAATAGCCACCCAGATAAGCCATGGCCGTAGAGACTTTACTCGTCTCACTGAGGAATACACTGAGCAACTAGCGGCACTAGGTTTTAATCCCGATTATTTAGAAATACGCAATACCAAGTCTTTATTACAGCCCGGTCATGAGGACCAAAATTTGGTGCTATTAGCGGCCGCCTTTTTAGGGAAAACGCGTTTGATCGATAATTTGCAGATCAGAGTCTGACAACAAGGCTATACCTGTCAACACTGCCAGTGTTGTTTAGCTGGCTTTTTTATGGGACAAACATAATTTTTGCCAGGTTTTGGTTTCGCCCGCAATGTTAATTTGTTCATCCAAGATGTTTTGTAAATCCGTTTCTGAGGTCAGAGGATTAGCCAATACCACTCTAAACACGGTTATTGCCTGATCAGGGTAAGCCGGTACCTGCAGTCGAGTGCGAGACACAAAAGACTTGCCCGCTTCTCTTTGGCGTTTTTGCACTGTCACAGTCAATTTATCCAACTCAATGTTGATGGCATGGTTGATCTTCGGCTGAACCTTAGTTTTTGCCTGCACCTCTTGGGGATTCACTCGGTAAGTAAGGATAGACAAAGTGGGTGAGGTTATTAATTCAAAATCTGGATGGGATTGGATCATGCGGGCAAAGGTTTTTGCTTTTTCGATGCTTTGGTTAATTAATAATTCATAGCCTTGGCGCCCAAATATATTTAAGGACGCGTAAACCATCATAGCCATGCCATTACGAGAGCCTTCTAAGGTGGTGGCCCCTAAGTCTTTTGAGCCAGCACGCAAAATATATTGGGCGTTGTGACGCACCACATTACTGTCATTAGGATCTTTAAACAACACCATGCCGGCACCCATAGGCACGTACATCTGTTTGTGTGCATCTATGGTCACAGAATCGGCTCGCTCTATGCCTTTCAATAACCCCCTATGCTCGTTGGAAAATAAAGTGGCACCGCCCCATGCTGCATCTACATGGAAATGACAACCCAATTCTAGTGCTACGTCGGCTAATTCATCTAAGGGGTCGATATGGCCCGTTTCAGTGGTACCTGCAATGCCCACTATGGATAGCACCTTATTACCATTTTGTTGGTAACTCTTACCCACAGCTAGGGCTTTCTCCGGTGACAACTTTTGGGTAGGGCAATCGATGGTGATCATTTGCTGGCGACCTAAACCCAACAGATCCACTGCCTTTGAGACAGAATAATGGCCACGTTTTGAAGAAATAATACCCAACTTTTGATAGCCATGATGGATCATGCCTGCCGCCATACCTTCCTGTGCCACCCCTTTAAATTGAGTCGTGGCGGGCAGGGCTTTGTTTCTTGCTACCCAAAAGGCGGTGATGTTGGCAATGGTGCCACCTGAGCAAAATGCGCCTAATGCATGGTTGGCGCTGTGCAAATAAGTGCCATAGAAATCACTGGATTGGTGGTATACCAACTGGTGCATCATGCCCAATACTTGCCGTTCTAAAGGGGTAAACGCCTTAGAGGTCTCAATTTTTACGAGGTTTTGATTGAGACCGACCAATAGTTTAGCTAAAGGTAAATGAAAATAGGGTAATGCTGAGGTCATATGACCAATAAAGGTAGGGGAGTAGGTATTAACCGAATTCGCCACCAGTTTTTCTAACAGGTCTTCCGCATGCTTAGACACAAACTCCGGTGATTCCGGTACGCTAAAAGCGGAAAAACTTTTTTCGATTTGTTCTAGAGAATTGACTTTTGTGACAACGTGTTGAGATAAAAAATCCGATAGGTTATCCGATAAGTGCTGCTCAATTTGCGCGAGTTTCGAGTCCTTGCCTTCTGGCATAGTGAACACCTTGTATAGATGTTCTAAACTAACTTCTGCTCCAGCCACTCTTGTAACCCTATGTAAAAAATTTCCCGTGACGAACTCTACCTTAAATTTGAGCCTAGACCAAGATGTCTATAAAGCCGTGCCTAAGCTATTGGGCAAATTTGCCACTAACTGCCAGCTGGATTGACCGCTGTGCCAATATTTTCTCTCAAATGGACTGATAGGGGTAGGGTGGCTAAACGGGTTGACGGTGCTGGCGATCCCTGCGATCTGCAATGCCTTGGCAAATTCTTGAATATAGAGCGGCCAATTACTCCTTACCTCCAAGGTTCCCCCTAGTTGAATAATGTCGCTAAGTGTTGAGCTGGCATACCAACGGCGCTGCAGATGGGCGGATTTTGGATAAGGATTGGGATAAAGTAAAAAGTGTTTTTCAAGTACGACACCATCAAGAACAAGTAATCTTAAAAAGTCTTTAAGATCGGCTCGCAGCACAATATAGTTGGCAGCCACGCTACTATAGCTAGGATGTTTTTGTGTGCGCAATGCCGATTTATCAATGCCTATCACTCTGGCATTAGGGTGTGCTAATGCTAGCTTGGCGGTGCTTTCGCCGACCCCACAACATGAATCTATGATCAGGCTTCCAGCGCCCTTGGCCAGCCAAGCTGTGGCTTGTTGAAAGGCTTGCAGAGTATGCTCAGCGAAGGGTTTTTGGCTACTGTGAGTAAGGTGGCGGCTGACCACCTTACTCAAGTTGGGATGTATACCCACTTGGTTGGACCTGATACTTCGCGCTTTATCTTGCATTGATCTATCTCTAGCTACGGATGCCAACACCACGATTAATCAGACTGTAAGCAAAACCCAGTAGTAGAATATTAAATGCCACTAACAGGCCTAAGGAGATATTAGGATCAATATCAGAGACCCCCAGAAACCCATACCTAAAGCCATTGACCATATACACCACTGGGTTAATTTTGCTTACCCACTGCCAAAATTCTGGTAACAGTGTTAAAGAATAAAATACGCCACCTAGATAGGTCAAAGGGGTGAGTACAAAGGTCGGGATAATACTAATATCATCAAAGGAATTGGCAAAAATACCATTAATTAAACCCGCAGTTGCAAAGAGCGTGGCGGTTAATAATAACGTCAAAACAATAAAACCTAGATTATGTATTTGCACATCTACAAAAAGCATTGAGACACAAGTGACAATGATCCCAATCAATACCGCTCGTGCCACTCCTCCTCCAACAAATCCTGCGACTATGATCCAATTTGACACAGGGGCCACTAACATTTCTTCAATATTTCTTTGGAATTTAGCACTATAAAAAGAGGATGCAACGTTAGCATAAGCATTAGTGATCACGGCCATCATGATCAAACCCGGTACAATAAACTCCATATAACTAAAGCCACCCATTTGGCCGATGCGGCTGCCAATTAAATTACCAAATATAACAAAATATAAGGACATGGTAATAGCGGGTGGTAATAAGGTTTGGATCCAAATTCGTAAAAACCGTAAAACCTCCTTCAGCAATATTGTGCGTAATGCCACCATATTGAGACTAGACATGGGTTGCCTCCTTTTGCTCAGCGGCAGGTTTGTTGCGATTAGACTCCACTAGTCTGACAAATAACTCTTCTAAACGGTTAGATTTGTTGCGCATACTCAATACTTGAATAGCTTGTTGGCTGAGTTGTTCAAACACTGAATTTAATCCCGACTCCTTAGGCACATCGACCTCTAGGGTGTGAGGCTCGGTTAGACGGTATTCGAATCCTTGCAACTCAAGAGAATTAATATTCTTATCTAAGTCTAATATAAACGTTTCTATATTTAGGGTGGCCAGTAGTGATTTCATACTGGTATTTTCTACAATCAAGCCTTTATCTATTATGGCGATATTACGGCATAACATTTCTGCTTCCTCTAAATAATGAGTGGTCAGAATAATAGTGACGCCTTGCTGATTAATCTCTTCTAGAAAGCTCCACATAGAACGCCGTATTTCGATGTCTACCCCAGCTGTGGGTTCATCAAGAATCAACATTCTCGGCTCATGCATCAGTGCCCTAGCAATCATCAAACGTCTCTTCATACCACCAGACAATTGCCTGGCAGGGGAGTTTCGTTTATCCCATAGGTCTAGTTGTTTGAGATATTTTTCAGCTCGTGGTTTCGCTAAATTTCTAGGTACGCCATAGTAGCCGGCTTGATTCAACATGATCTGCCATAGGGGCTCAAATTGATTGAAATTAAACTCTTGCGGGACTAAACCTATACAAGACTTAGCAGCAATGGGTTGAGAGGCTAAAGAGTGTTCAAAAATCTCGACTTCACCCGCGGATTTATTGACCAATGAACTAATAATACCAATGGTAGTTGATTTACCTGCTCCATTAGGACCAAGCAATGCAAAAAAATCCCCCTGTTTTACTTCGAGATCTATTCCTTTTAAAGCCTGGGTGCCACCTTTATAGGTTTTAGTTAAACCTTTGAGTTTTAATGCGTTCATCTGTACTGCCAAACTGTTGTGTGAATTAAGTTCTGTCACAAAATATTAGACTTTTAAAACCTGAGGTATTTAAAAGTTAAGTCTTTGCTATATGAGTGCAATGCCGTGGCTCAGCCAGTAGTGATATTGGGTCTGAGTTCGACTGTCTCAAGTTTACCCTGCTTTTATTTCAATAGCATTAATTGCGCACCGCTTTAGGCAGATTGTTGGGCATACAAGGTGACAAGTTAATGCTCAAGTGGCTAGGGGCCTTTGACCCACAAGGCCAGATAAACGGTCAGATCCAGGCCACTTCAGTAGAGATGAGATTGGCGACTTATCACCAACCTACACTACTGTTTTGAGCAAGTTGGGTCAGTATAATACCGACCTGGAAAATATGTCTTTTGGATTGTCTCATGAATTGCCTACTCCAGTGGCGGTAGTCAACTCCTCCCTAGATAACTTATTATTAGTGCCGCAAAGTGACGAAAACAAGCAATATCTAGATAGAGCCAAACAGGGGATCACCCGCCTCAGTAAAATATTGACCAATCAAGGTGAAGCCACACCGTTACAGCAAGCTATCGGCTTGCCTATGCTAGCCGGAAATTTGATCTATAAATATCGGTCGCTAGCGCCAGATTTTATGGTGCCCCTGAATTGTTTGCACCAATGTTAGATAAAATTATCGCCAAAGCCGTGGAATTTAGCCTGATAGACTCACAGATCAAACTGCATATGCTCAATACCGACCGAGGCTATCTGTTGAGTATTACCAATCTCAAAGAACGGTTGGCCAGATGACATGAAATATCAATTATGAGTCGCTATGATAGCGGTGTGTCAACCACACAACACCGAGCAGCCTCATCTAGGTTTAGCTTGTAGATTTCGTCTAGCACCACAGGGGGAGGGTTCTGCCTGTGGTCTGGGGCGACTTGATGCTAAAGAGCGTAAAGCTGTGGATTGATAAAAGGGGCCATGGCTAGTAGCAGGGTTTGATTATAGACACTTTCACGGGTGGCTAGGCCAGAGGTTAATAAACCGATGGCGCCTTGTTTTTGTTTGACGTTTTGGGTATTAAATAGTTTATCCATGACGGGTCCTAATTCTTCGCCCTGTTTGAGCGCTTCAAACACAACTTTTGGTAATGGCAAACTGCTACTTCGACTCACCGAGGTCTGATTATTGTGGCATATCGCCACATAAGCAAAAGTGCAGGGGCCATATTCGAATTCGTCCACCCCTCCCTCAATTGCTACATAATAGTCTGCTTCTTGTTGTTGTTGGCAATAGGCGATACGATTTAGTGCACCTTCTAAGGTTTGAGCCCTGTTCATAGGTTGCTCCGGCACGTTAGAAGGAGCCGCTAAGCCTATACATTCTATATCAGTGACTTGCAGCAAATTTGTGATGGCATTTCGGGCCGCGTTAATCTTCACAGGATTGCGGGAACCAATCACAATGGTTAATCTGGGCATGTCTAGATCCCTAAATTCTGTTGTAGCAAAGCTATGTATGCATTCATAGTAAGGGTAATAATTCTTACCATAAACTTCTCGTATACTCTTTTATATAAATATATACTGCGCGTTTTTAACTGGGCCTATATTACACTATGAACAATCCACCACCAGAGTCATTAATACGCACATGGGTATGGATGATGTCAGATGCGCGAGATGAAGTACTGATGAATAAAGGGCGTCAGAACTTGATTGATGCATTTGGTAGTTTGAAGAAGGCGATTGAATACATTGAAAATAATTCAAAAGATCCTAGTTCGGACTAGCGTCCAGAGAAAAAATTCATACTCTTGCAGGTGACATACAATCCATTTATTTAGTGAAGTATGCTCATCAGTTATTATTGCTCGACTGTTGCTGTCGCGCTGACAACGAGCCACTTCTTCGCCTTATCACCAAGACTTCAGAGCGGCCTGTCACAGATCTAAAATTGCTGATAGTGACAAATATAGGGTATTAGCCTTATTTAAGCCCTGATCATCAACTAGCAGATCAACCACTGCTGCCTGACTTCGAACAGTGGTGTGCTTTGACCACCCAGGCCATAGGTATGTGGCAGAGCTATTGGTTAAGGTAAAAGGTGGCTTTTACCCACCTTATCCCTTTTATCTCCTCAAGCAATAGAGTTGTTCATGACAAAAAGGGCGAGGTATGTCACTCAACGCTTTGATCCTGGCCCATGCGGGCGAAATCGTACTAACCGAGCAAAACGAGGGTGATTTGTTAAATTCCGCGGCTAAATTATCCAAAACCTCATGGCGAACGGTGAAATACTAAGCCTAGTCTTTGTTGAAACTGGCTTAAGATCACTAACAGTGTTGGAAATAACCTCCTGACTCTGCTGAGTATTAAATACGCTGCGCTTTCATTTCTTTGACACAATAATCTACCGCTCTGACCGTTAATGCCATAAAGGTTAAAGAAGGATTTTGTACCGCGCTAGAACAGAAGCTAGAGCCATCGGGTACAAACAAGTTAGGCACATCATGGCACTGATTAAAACTATTCAGTACTGAGGTCTTAGGATCCAGACCCATGCGGGCGGTACCTACTTCATGAATAGCCAAACCAGGATTGCGAGTCTCCACAGAGTTAAAGCTGGTCACATCTTTAAGTCCTGCCTTGGTTAACATTTCGAAGGCCGTTTGTTGGGCGTCAGCCATCATTAATTTTTCATTTTCAGACCAAGTACAATTAACATGTATTAGCGGAATGCCCCATTTATCGGTTTTACTGGCGTGCAAAGACATGGCATTCTCATAACGAGGTAACATCTCGCCTTGGGCTTGTAGGTTAAATCGCCAGTGACCTGGGCGGGTTAGGCTATCTTTGTAATCGCTGCCTATGCCTGGTTGATGACTGCCATTATTCCAACTTTCTCTATGACTGCCTCCGGAAAAGGCATAACCCCGTACATAATCTTTTTTGTATAAGGACGGTTTGTACTGAAAGTTCGGGATCATAATGCCTGAGGGCCGTCTGCCTGAGTAGTACCGATCATCAAAACCCTCCACAGTGCCTATGGCACCAGCATTGTAGTTGTGATCCATAAGGTAATGACCCAAGACCCCAGAACTATTGGCAATACCATTTGGAAAGGACGGGCTCTTAGAGTTAAGCATGATTTGAGTTGAGCCTAGGGTAGAAGCACATAAGAACACGACTTTGGCATAGTATTCTCTGGTGCTTAGGTTGTCGTTGTCGACCACCCTTACCCCAGTGACTTTTTTGCTTTTTTCATCGTATATCAGGCTATGCACCACACTATTGGGGGCGATAGACAGATTACCTGTTTTGGCCGCCGCGGGCAGGGTAGAGCTTTGTGTGGAAAAGTAAGCCCCAAAAGAGCAGCCTTTTTGACATTCGTTCCGGGTTTGGCATTTTACGCGACCTTGGGCAATGTGTAATGCCGTTGGCTCAGTTAAATGGGCGGTGCGGCCCATGATCATCTTACGGTCTGGATATTCTTGCTCAATGAACTTTTTGATATACAGCTCTGGTGCAGTCATCTCAAAGGGCGGTAAAAATTCACTATCAGGTAACTGCGGCATATTTTCAGCTGCACCACTAATGCCCGCAAAGGTTTCCACGTAACTGTACCAAGTATCAAGGTCGTCGTGGCGTATTGGCCAATCGTTGCCGTGCCCGTCGGCTTTGTTTGCATTAAAGTCATAGTCACTTAAGCGATATGATTGGCGATGCCACAATAAAGATTTGCCCCCCAGTTGATTGGCTCTAATCCAATCAAAACCCGTGCCTTGTTCGGTGGTGTAGGGTAAGTCTCTATCGTTGCCAAAAAAATGTTTGGTCATATCACTAAAGGCATAACACTTTTTTTGCACCTGGTACTGCTCTTTAATCAGCAGGTTATCTACTTTTGTTCGGTTCTCAAATTCCCAAGGTCCCTTGCCCTCAGTGATATAATCTTGACGATGCTCAACCACGCGCCCCCTTTCGATCATCAGAGTTTGCAAGCCTTTTTCGCAAAATTCCTTGGCTGCCCAACCCCCAGTGATCCCCGAGCCTATTACAATGGCATCATATACTTGGTTACTTTCTTCAATGTATCGTTCTGTTGTCATGATATCAATCCGCGCTTAAAAAGGGTTAATCTAAGGTGCTATGTTTAGTAATATGCTTGGGAGCCCGCGCCTTTAGTATTTTCATCAATTGGGATCGAGCCAACAAAATCCCCTGGCACCGCCTGATAATTTAGAGCCTGGGTGGCACCTACCTCTGAGGTAAAGTAGCCAAACACTATTAATGCCTTTAAGAAGGCAAAGCCTTGGCTGTCTTGCACACTAAAGTTTGTCTGTTGTTCCAAATCAATTAACAGCTGTTGTTGTTGCAATGGGCTTAATAAAGAAAAGGGCTTGGCGAAGTGTTTTTCACTGTGCTCATCAATTTTATTGATAATATCAATGCTTTGTTGTTGTTGTGCAGGCTTGTGACAGTGCACCAGTTGATGTTGCACAAAGCCATGGCAATCTAGCTCTGTGGCACTAGGGGTATCTGTGCGAGGTAAGATAGTCGCGCCGATATCGGCCAATGTGGTCATTTCCTGTTCAGAGAATAATGGCCTATCGGGCAATCCAGATCGATTTTTATATTGCATTGCCATAGGTACACTGCAGCCAGCTAACACAGCTGTCGCCGTAGTTAGGCCAAACAACCCCACCATCTTGCCCATAAACAGGCGTCTGTTTTGTTGTTCGATGCTTAGGTCTTGTTGGTTATCTTGATTATTCAGATTATTTGTCATACCGACACCTCTATAACCTTCATGCTCATTCACATGAGCATGAGGGTTGTGATTGTTGTTAGTGAATGGCTTTTTCAGCATTGACCTTGCGCATCACCCAATATAGTCCAGCAAAAGCTATGATCAATATGACCGGAAACACGAAGAGTTTCATCAATATTTCTTGTCCGGCTATAATATCCACTTGCTCTGCCGACAGATTTAGCTCACCGGCTTGGTTACGTGCGGTATCAAACCAGCCGCCTATCACTGGATTCCAAAAACCTGCAGCAAACATACCAGCACCGCCTATCAAAGACATGCCTAAAGCACCAGTCTTAGGGGTATACACCGCCACATATCCGACCATAGTGGGCCAGAAGTAGGTACAGCCTAAGGCGAACAAAATGGCTGCTACATAAATCATATTGCCTTGGGCATGGCTCATCATAAAGATGCCGCTGGCGGCTAATATTGCCGATCCTAATAACACCCCGTTAGGGTTGAGTTTATTGATAACTGGGCCGGCATAAAATCGTCCTACTGCCATCAACCCGGTGATCATGGCTAATATCAACATGGGAGAGACACCTGTTGATCCTAGTATCTTTTCAATCCATTGCTGTGTGCCCAGTTCGGTAGTCGCGGTGAGGGTCATACAGATCACTAGAAATAAGTACAATGGGGATAATAAGCCCTTCAAGTTACTCATAGTGGAGGTGTCTTCTTTGGCAAATTCCGGGAATCGGCTGGTGAAGGTAAGATAACCGTACAGCGCTGTAGGCAATAGCATAGTGGCCACTTTCTCTTGCCAACCAAAGCCCATGCCATCCATAGCCGTGGATAACAAGGCGCCTATGACTATGCCCCCTGGAAACCAAACATGGAAGCGGTTTAGCATTGTCACCTTGTTATCTTTGTAAGTGCTTGCTATTAAGGGATTGCATCCTGCCTCTACCGATCCATTGGCAAAGCCTATGAGGAAAGAGGATAATATCAAACCCCAAAAACCGTCAGCCATAATGGTTAACACTAGTCCTAAGGCATGAAATACGAAGGCCAATGCCAGTAATTTTTTTGCGCCTATGGCGTTATATAATACCCCACCAAATATGGTCGCTAATGGGAAACCCCAAAATGCCATGGCGTTGATCCAGCCCAGTTCAGTATCAGTTAAAGAAAACTCTGCACCGAGTTGGCCTAAAATGCCTGCCCTTATGGCAAAGGTCATAGCCGTCACAATAAGTGAAATACAACAGAGGTTGAATATACGTGAACGATTGATATCAGTATTCATAAGATTCTCTTAGTTTATGCCTAAAATTTTGTTGTTCATGGCAAGGTCTTTTTCTACCCCAGCAAAGTCGTCAAACGCTTTGTCTGTGGGTCTAATGATATGCTCTTCGATAAACTTAGCGCCTTCTGCTGCGCCGTCTAAAGGGTGTTTAATACAACATTCCCATTCCATTACCGCCCAACCATCAAAGTCATATTGGGTCATCTTGCTAAAAATGGCTTTAAAGTCGATCTGTCCATCGCCTAGTGAACGAAAACGTCCAGGCCTATCGATCCAATCTTGATAACCGCCATATACACCACTGCGTCCATTAGGATTAAACTCTGCATCTTTAACGTGAAAGGCTTTTATGCGTTCATGGTAGATATCAATAAAGGCCAAGTAGTCCAATTGTTGTAATACAAAATGGCTTGGATCATATAATATATTCGCTCTAGGGTGGTGACCGACTGCTGCTAAGAAGCGCTCAAATGTTACGCCATCATGCAGATCTTCCCCTGGGTGCAGCTCGTAACAAAGATCGACCCCTGCCTCGTCAAAGGCATTTAAAATGGGTAACCAGCGTTTTGCCAGCTCAGTAAAACCTTGCTCCACTAAACCCGCTGGCCGTTGTGGCCAAGGATAGACAGTTTGCCAGAGTAAGGCGCCAGAAAAGCTGGCATGCCCACTTAGGCCCAGTCTTTGACTCGCCTTAGCGGCATCTTTCATCTGTTGTACGGCCCACTGTGTTCTGGCGGCTGGGTTGTTGCGTACCGATGCTGGGGCAAAACCATCAAACATCTGATCGTATGCCGGATTGACAGCCACCAGCTGGCCTTGCAAATGGGTGGACAATTCGGTGATCTCCAACCCCGCCAACTTAGCTACCCCTTTTATCTCATCACAATAATCTTGACTCGATGCGGCGGTGGTTAGGTCAAACAAGCGTTCATCCCATGTGGGCACTTGGATCCCTTTAAAACCGATACTCGACGCCCAATTGCATATTTCAGCAAAAGAATTGAATGGACTTTCGTCACTGGCAAATTGGGCTAAAAATATGCCTGGACCTTTAATTTGTTTCATCGGGTTATTCCTTAAGGGATGTTGCTGGGACAAGGCTGAAGTCATGCCATTTTTGGCTGGACCGACTGCCGTTGACCGCATTTTCTATAAAGGCCATGCCACGGATCGCTTGCTCAATACCCGGCACGTCAAACAGCTGATCATTGCTGTCTTCTCCTCGTTGGTAGGCGCGAATTTGTTCAGCAAAATTCTTATAGATATTGGCAAAGGCTTCTAGGTATCCTTCTGGATGACCGGCCGGTGTGCGAGTAGCGGCTTGTGCTGCTGCACAGTTATAATCACCGCCTGTTCTGAACTGTTGTGCTGGTGCCTTATTTGATTTTAACCATAAAGTATTAGGCTGCAGTTGCGACCAGTCGATACTGGCCTTCTCGCCATATATACGAAGGCGCAGGTTGTTTTCGTCCCCTAGGGAAATCTGGCTGGCCAGCAATACACCACGAACGTTGTTGTCAAAACGTAATAAAATTGTACCGTCATCATCTAACAAACGATCAGGCACCACTGAGCCTAGATCTGCACAGATAGCGGTGATGGGTATATTAGTCACATATTCTGCTAAATTTGCTGCGTGTACGCCAATGTCGCCCATGCAACAGCTCACACCGGCTCTGGCGGGATCCAGTCGCCACTGTGCCTGTTTGCCGCTTTCATCTGCTTTATTGGCCAACCAGCCTTGACTGTATTCTACTACTACCTTGGTGATCTCACCCAAAGCGCCACTACTGATAAGGTGTTTAGCCTGTTTGACCATAGGATAACCGTTGTAGGTATGGGTCAGTCCATACAGCTTACCTGTGGCCTTGACTATCTGGGCCAGATCCAGAGCTTGTTGCAGATTTAAGGTGGCGGGCTTATCACTCATCACGTGAAACCCTGCCTCTAATGCCGCTTTGGCGATGGGAAAGTGCAAGTGGTTAGGGGTGACGATGGCAACAAACTGCATTCTTTGATCTGCAGGTAGTTTGTTTTCTGCATCCAACATTTGGCTAAAGTTGGCGTAACATCTATCTTTACTTAAATGTAGATCTGCGCCAGAACTGGCACTCCTGTGTGGATCTGAACTAAAAGCGCCACAAACTAATTCAATTTCACCGTCGAGGTTGGCCGCTATGCGGTGCACTGCACCAATAAAAGCGCCTTGGCCGCCGCCGACCATGCCCATTCTAACCTTTGACTTTGTCATGGTGTTACCTAATATCGAAGTGGACTGTCCACAATAAAACGTTAACCTTATGTTAACAATTCTAGCCTAAAGCAAGTGCAGACTTCTAACATAAATTCGGCATTTGCATGCAACAAAATCGGCGTTTTTGTTTTTATTTCAGAATTAACTTATTGTTTTTAAATGTAAATTAGAATAGTTTTGCAGCCTATTGTGGTGGGTGTTACTTATTTAAAAGGGAAATTGGTTACACTGAGTTGCGGTCAAGAGCAATATTGTTTTAGGTTAAACCTATCGAGGCCGGCCCCAATCGCCAGCAATACTGGGCCACAGACGAAACGGCCAGCAATATTAATCAGTCACAGGAGCTAACCCATGGGATTCAAAACCGAAACAGACAAAAAGGCCTATTGGCGGGCCAATGTATCCTTGGTCATTAAGTTGTTGTTGATCTGGTTCTTGGTGTCTTTTGGTTGCGGCATATTGTTGGTAGAACAGCTCAATCAAATCCAAGTATTTGGCTTTAAACTGGGTTTTTGGTTTGCCCAGCAAGGGGCTATTTATATTTTTGTGCTGTTGATTTTTGTGTACATGGGCAAGATGGATAAACTTGATAAAGACTACTGTGTAGACGAGGAATAGTGGATGCTTGTGGATATAAACACCCTTGCAATAATAGTCGTTAGCGGCCCTTCACTTGAGCACAGAGGCAAGATAGCCACCATTAACAACTATCACCCAGTAGACAAGGAATAGCAGATTATTATGGATATAAAAACCCTTACAATATTAATAGTGGGCGCCTCTTTTATACTCTATATCGCTATTGCCATATGGGCTAGAGCAAGTACCACCAAAGAGTTCTATATCGCTGGTGGCGGGGTACACCCCATTGCCAATGGCATGGCGACTGCGGCAGATTGGATGTCGGCGGCCTCCTTTATTTCTATGGCTGGGCTGATCTCTTTTATGGGATATGACGGGGCCGTGTATTTACTAGGATGGACCGGAGGCTACGTATTGCTGGCCCTGTGCCTGGCCCCTTACCTCAGAAAGTTTGGCAAGTTTACTGTGCCGGATTTTATCGGCGATCGATACTATTCCCAAACTGCCAGAACAGTGGCGGTGCTGTGCGCTATATTTGTCTGTTTTACCTATGTAGCCGGTCAAATGCGCGGGGTAGGGGTAGTCTTTAGCCGCTTTCTCGAAGTCGATATTACCACTGGTGTGTTGATTGGCATGGCTGTTGTGTTTTTTTACACAGTGTTAGGCGGCATGAAAGGGATCACTTACACCCAAGTGGCTCAATACTGTGTGCTGATTTTTGCTTACTTAGTCCCTGCGGTTTTTATCTCCATAATGGCCACAGGTCATGTGTTACCACAAAGCGGTTTTGGTGCCACCTTAACCGATGGTTCAGGGCTGTACTTATTGGATAAGTTGGACGGGCTGTCTCTGGAGTTAGGTTTTAATCAATATACCTCTGGTAGTAAGCAGATGATTGATGTGTTCTGTATTACCGCCGCTCTTATGGCTGGCACGGCTGGCTTGCCTCATGTGATAGTCCGTTTTTTCACTGTGCCTAAAGTGCGCGATGCCCGCAAAAGCGCAGGTTGGGCCCTATTGTTTATTGCCATCTTATATACCACAGCGCCTTCCATTGCCTCTTTTGCCAGAGTGAACATGATCGAAACCATTAATGGACCCAGTGTCGAAGGACACCCTGCTACTGGCACTTTATATTCTGAAGCACCTAGCTGGATCAGTAATTGGGAAAAAACCGGCTTGATCAGTTGGCAAGATAAAAATGCCGACGGAAAAATGTTTTACGCCGGTGATGAACGTAATGAAATGACAGTGGATCGAGATATCATGGTGTTAGCCAATCCTGAAATAGCTGATCTGCCCGCTTGGGTTATTGCCCTTGTTGCCGCAGGAGGAGTGGCCGCGGCCTTGTCAACTTCTGCCGGGTTGTTGCTTGTGATCTCCACCTCCATATCTCACGATCTACTTAAACGTAATCTTATGCCACAGATTACCGAGGGGGCCGAACTATTTTATGCCCGCTTAGCGGCGGCTGTGGCTATCTGTATAGCAGGCTGGTTTGGTATTCATCCCCCGGGTTTTGTGGCCCAGGTGGTGGCCTTTGCCTTTGGCTTGGCAGCGGCGTCTTTTTTCCCTGCCATTATAATGGGCATATTCTCTAAAACCATGAATAGCAAAGGCGCGGTGTCTGGCATGTTAGCGGGTATCACCTTTACCGCGGCCTATATCATTTACTTTAAATTTATCAACCCTGTGGCCAACAACAGTGAGCATTGGTGGCTGGGCATTTCTCCAGAAGGCATAGGCACAATAGGCATGTTAGTCAATTTTTGTGTGGCGATAACGGTATATAAATTTTCGGCGCCAGCACCCGCCTATATCCAAGAATTGGTAGAGGACATTCGTTATCCACAAAGTGTCAGT
This sequence comes from Paraglaciecola sp., assembly GCA_034111785.1. Classification (GTDB taxonomy): domain Bacteria; phylum Pseudomonadota; class Gammaproteobacteria; order Enterobacterales; family Alteromonadaceae; genus Paraglaciecola. The sequence goes on along the minus strand of JAWUWP010000040.1, from coordinate 34,492 downwards.
AAAGATAAGGGTTAAATATTGTGAGATCTTTTGTAGTCAGTCATCACCTAGCGGTTAAGTCAGTAAATATATTGCCTATATATAAAAATATGGTAAGTGGAAGGTGAGCCTTAACACTGGGGTAATGGATGATTTTATCGCCCCGCCTTGTACAGAACAGATCCAAGTATTATTTCAGGACGAGCATATTGTCGTGATCAACAAACCTAGCGGTTTGTTAAGTTTGTCCGGTAAAAACCCATTGAATCTTGACTCAGTGCATTATCGCTTGGTCAAACAGTTTCCCAGCATAGTGTTGGCCCACAGATTAGACTTTGGTACTTCAGGGGTAATGCTATTGGCCCTAAATAAAGAGATCAATGGGCAACTCACCAAAGCGTTTCAGGCACGCACCATTGCTAAAAGTTACGAGAGTATATTGGATGGGCATGTGGCTGCAGATCAGGGTTGTATCGACTTACCTATTTTCAAAGACAAAGCCCTGTTCCCGCGGCTAGTCATTTGTCACCAGCAAGGTAAAGCGTCCACCACCCATTACCAAGTGCTACAACGATTAGAGCACCCTAAACGAAGCCGTGTTATCTTTACCCCTGTCACCGGCCGCACCCATCAGTTACGTTTGCATAGCATGGCGATCAAGCATCCTATTTTAGGTTGCGATCTGTATGGTACGGATCAGACCTTAGCTAAGGCGCCTAGATTACTATTACATGCCAGTCAACTTACGTTCGCCCATCCACATACCCAAGCACCCATGGTGATAACTAGTCCTTGTCCTTTCTAGCGTCACACAGCTAGCTAAGCCCTGGCTTTAATTCACCCTTGACAAAAACATTCTATTTCCTTAGGTTTCAGCTAAGTTTGGTCCGCTATTCTTGTATCCATAATAGGAAAGGATATAGCCATGCAAGCTTTACAATATAGTGATGATGTTAATAAAAATGGCCTAGGGGCAGACTTTTCTGTTGCTCTTGAGTCTCCATTTCAAAGACAGTTAAGTCTCACTACTACAGAAAAATGGGACTTTGAAATTGATCTTTACACTGAGCAAGATCAGGACCGTTTGCCGATGGAAATGTTTAAGCAGTTCTATGCTGCGTCAATTATGATAACAGGCCATGGATCCTGGCAATGAGTCATGGTCGATTTAAAGCTGCATTAGGCATTCGTGATCCCAGTCAGGCACGATTTGTTGAGCAATATATGGATCAATCTATAGCGCTAAACTTGAGAAAGTCTTTTGACCGAGTTCATCGTGCAGAGGTGGCTGAAATGGGCCATTGATATAGCAATTTAAATCGCTTCATCATGCCCCTATTGATCACTACAGCCGTGACCCTTTTTGTCATCACGATCAATTTATGGTGTGTAGTGCCACTGAACAGGCACGGGACATTATCCAGCGTACAGGTGTTAATGTCAGGGTGATCACAGACGCTGATCCAAAAAAATAGCGCAATCGAATAATACTTGGGGGACATATTATGCCACTAACCCCTGGTAGTGGCGGTTTGCCTTAAGGATATAATGGCAGTCGTGAACGGGGATCAACAATTTCAAGTGATCTTTAGTCAACGCAGTGAAAATATTCTGTGTACCGCGCAACGCCCTATGAAGTGTCGGCCGTGAACTCGATACTAGAAGATTTTGCGCAAACAGATGGTGCAAAGGTTGCACTGCAAAGCGCTGACGAAAATATATCGTACTGAGCGTTGAAGATTCTGGTAATGGCGTTGCCGAGTATGACAAGATCTTTGCACGCTTTTATCGACTAAATGATGACTCAATGCCAATAAAAGGTACGGGCCTGAGCTTATCAATTGTGCAACATATTAGCGCACTGCATCAAGGTGAAATTTTTTGTGATAAAGCTAGCCTAGGTGGTTTAAAAATTCAAATCAGCTTTCCGACTTTTATTAGGCTGACAGGTTAATGAGTTGCCCCAACACAGAGCACAGATCAATTGGGGCATTACTATGTTTATGTTGCCTGCTGTGTCATCCATATTTGCAGGCAAAGACTAAAGTATTTAATTTGGCCTATCTGAGTCACTCTTGGTTAAGGTTCAAACCCTGCTAACTTAAGCAAGGCAAAGGCTTGTTCTTGAGTTTGCACAAAATGCCGGTGAAAGGCAGGAAACGCCTTAATGGTAGAGGGAAAAGCTTGCATCTTTATACTGGGAACTTGATTAACCAAGACATCTTGCGTCAAGCCATGGGTTCTGGCCCAATCTAGCATGCAGGTAATAATTGGTTGGCAGTCTGGTGTATATAATTCCCAGCCATTCATGATGGATATGGAGGCCCAAGGTTGACCAATAAGAGGCTGAACCATGGCTTGTAGTTCTGATTCGTAGGCTAGGGCAGCTTCGCTATTCCAAGCACCACTGAGCTCGGCCCTAAGAATACGTCCTGTAAGGGTTAAACTAAACGAACCATGAGCTTCAAACATAAAAATTCTCTTTTGCTTCAAGTGTGCTCTGCAGTATAAATAAAAAATGGGTATTTAGTTCAGATAGTTAGGGACTAATAATGAAAGGTTTTATCAGGGCTAGCTGTTCTTAGGTTTAAGTGCATTGAGCTGCGTTAGAGGAGTCCGCAGCTGATTATTAAATTGTGCTGCCTAAACTCGTATGGCGAACTAGTACTAGTACCAAGAAAAGGTTCGACTGGTCTGAGCCAACCAATCAATGAACAGACGGGTTCTTGCCGACAGGTAACGGTTTTGAGGGTAGAGTGCATAGATCCCTCGTTGTGGGTAGGTGGTGTGATTGGGAAAAAGCGCTATCAGTTCACCGGTATTGATGTAAGGATCTATAATAAATTGTGGTAATAATGCCACCCCCAGCCCCTGTAAGCAGGCTTCTAACTGCATTTCAGCGGTATTGGTGACTAAGTTTCTGTTTAAGGTTTGCGAGCCCAGTTCATTGCTGCCGTTTTTTTGAAAACGCCAGAGTTCTTTTTGTGTATGTTTGTTGTAGGCAATACCCGGATAATCAGCAAGTTGTGGAATAGACGTGGGTAAGCCATATTGTTCAATCAGGGTTTTTCCAGCACACAACACTATTGGACAAGGTGCTAGTTTGCGAGCAATTAGCCCCGAGTCTTCAAGTGAGCCAATTCTGATCACTACATCAAAACCTTCTGCCACTACGTCTACCCAACGATCATTAAAATCCACCTCTAATTCCACGTCCGGATATTTTAGCGCAAACTGTGCAATGGGTTTGGTTAGAAATTGTGTGCCAAATGACATGGGCGCATTCACTTTTAGCTTGCCTGTTGGGCAAGTTTTATTTTCATGTAGCTGCTTTTCAGCTTCGCTGAGATCGTCCAGCGCCTTGCGCGCCTTCTCAAAATACACCGCCCCTTCTTCTGTCAAAGAGACATGTCGGGTTGTTCTGTTGAGTAACTTAATACCCAGCTGGCCTTCAAGCGCTTGGACCTGCTTACTAATAGCGGGACTTGTTAGCCCCAGAGCTCGTGCCGCACCAGCAAAACTGGCACACTTTGCCACTTCAATAAATATTCCAACACGAGAAATATGATCCATCATTGATAACCAAAAGGAACTAATTAAATAACAATATTACATATTATCATTTTAATCGTAACTGATATTATATGCTTGTCATCAATTGGCAGCACAGGTTAAGGAACATATAGGTTGTTGACTTGCGCTGCTGTGTTATCTACGGGATAAATTAAGGCTAATAGCCAGGAGAATTTTAATGAGCAACATACTACATATAGACGCCAGTGGACGTAAAACCTCTTCAGTGACCAGGCAGTTGAGTCAAGATCTAATCCAGCAAGTCAGTGTCGAAAACAGCACTGTGACTTACCGAGATGTAAGTCAAGGCTTGCCTTTTGTGGATGAACTAATGATTGGGGCTTATTACACGCCTAAGGGCGAGCGCACTGAGCAACAACATCAGGCTATTGCTATATCAGATACCATAGTTGAGGAGCTGCTAAAGGCTGACACTCTGGTGATCGGGGTACCTGTCTATAATTTTTCCATGCCCGCAGGATTTAAAGCATGGTCTGATCTTGCTGCACGTGTGGGTGAAACCTTTAACTACACACCAGATGGTCCAGTGGGATTGTTGCAAGGCAAAAAGGCCTATGTTGCCGTTGCCTCTGGTGGCACTGCAGTGGGAAGCGAGATGGATTTTCTGACTCCTTGGCTAAAGCATTATTTGGGTTTTATCGGCATTCAGGACGTGCAGATCATTCAAGCCTAAGTGGGGCGCCATAAGGGCGATCTAAAGAGGGTAAAAGACCATGTTGGTATGCCGTTAATAGCTAATGAGCATGGCGGGATCAAGTCATAGCCCTTGTTTTTGGACACCGCCCTTAACCGGCCGGTGTCGTTCATCATGTTACCGTTGTTATCTTGCTCAGCTGTGGCAAAACTATGATGATACTAGTGCTACTGGACTTTTATAAAAGGGAGTTTTATTCTGCTTGCCACTCTAGGGCTTCAATATCGTATTGAAATTAAATGAGCAGCCAATGGCAGACATAAATATTACCACCAAGGCCGGCACCATAAGCGGTTTTTGTGATCAACAATTTGAAGATGTCGCAGCAGAATTTGTCAAAAATTTTGAAGAGCGCGGAGAAGTCGGCGCATCAGTTTGCCTTAATGTTGAGGGGCAGACACTGCTCGATTTATGGGGAGGTTATGCTGATCCTATGACCCAATCACCTTGGCAAAAAGACACCTTATCACTGGTGTATTCCTGCACTAAAGCCGCCACCGCTTTGTGCGCACATAGGCTGATCGATCAAGGGAAAATGCAGTTAGATGCAAAAGTAGCGCAGTACTGGCCTGAATTTGCCCAAAACGGCAAAGACACTATAACGGTGCGAATGATGTTAAATCATTCTGCCGGATTGCCTGCTTTTCGCGAGCCAATAAAACAAGGGGGTTATTACGACTGGGATTATATGATCCAGCGACTAGCGGCTGAAGCCCCTTTTTGGCAGCCAGGAACGCGTAACGGTTATCATATGCTTTCATTCGGTTGGACTGTGGGTGAGTTGGTGCGTCGGGTTTCGGGCATGTCTTTGGGGGGGTATTTTAAAGAAAATTTTGCCGGGCCACTGGGCCTCGACTATTGGATTGGCTTGCCTTTGGAGCATGAGGCGCGCACCGCTAAGATGATCCCTCATCAGCGAAGTGCCGAGGATACACCCACAGCCTTTATGACTAATTTGATGACAGATCCTAGCTCCGTGCAACATCTTTGTCTGCTTAATTCAGGCAACCATCAAGCCGACTGTCGACAGGCTCATGAGGCTGAAATTGGTGGGGCGGGAGGCATTGCTAACGCTCGTGCGTTAGCTGGATTATTTGCGCCTCTGGCCAATGACGGCAGTTTACATGGTGTGAGATTATTATCGCCAGAGCATATACACAAGATGAGTGCAGTTTCTATGGCAACCATGGAAGATGCAACCTTGTTGATCCCCACTCGATTCGCCTTGGGTTTTATGAAATCAATGGATAATCGTTCTCGCCATACCGGTGCTCTAGAAACGGCCATAATGGGCGATCAGGCTTTTGGACATGTAGGGGCGGGGGGCAGTATAGGTTTTGCCGATCCAGAATGTCGCTTAGGCTTCGGTTATTCCATGACTAAAATGGGTGAGGGTATGATGCTCAATGAGCGAGGCCAAACCCTAGTCGATACCGCTTATAAAACACTAGGCTACCGCACCAATGCGCCCGGACATTGGGTGAAATAAGTCAAGACTAAGGTTATGCAGCGCAATGCCCCACACTGCTGCAAATTGGGGGGCGTAGGGATGTACAGTTCAACGATAAAAATGCAGGTCGTATGTCTAAGATCGGCCAATATTTATGACCCGGGATTTATTATCATTAGCCTTAGTCTGTTATTTTGTAGGTAGCGTTATTGGCGCTATGAGTTTTATTGTATTGTGGCTGCTATTAGAACTCACGTTGTGGGTGGGCATAGTTAAGTCAACCACCAGACAATGTTCGCCCACCAAGTAGACAAAACCTGCTAGTCTTTACCGCTATAATATAAAAAATATTAATCGTTCCAAGGAGTGTTTATTGATGTCTTTTGGCTCTTTAGGCCTGTGTGATGCGCTGTTGAAAAACGTAGAAGAGCTAGGTTATACCCAGCCGTCACCTATACAAATTGCCGCTATACCAGCGGTACTTAGTCAAAGTGATGTGATGGCAGTCGCACAAACTGGCACCGGCAAAACCGCGGGCTTTATACTGCCAATGCTGCAGCTATTGTCTGCAGGCCCTATTCCGCAAGCGGGTTATGTGCAGGCGCTAGTCATTACCCCGACCCGTGAGCTTGCGGCTCAGGTTGCAAAAAGTGTACAAAACTACAGCCGCCATATGAACATTCGCTGTGGGGCCTTATTTGGCGGGGTAAGGATCGAGCCGCAGATCTTGCAGTTACAAGCAGGTTTACACTTAGTGGTGGCGACTCCGGGTCGTTTGCTTGATCTTTATAAACAACAAGCCATTCACTTTGAGCAACTGCAGATATTGGTTTTGGATGAGGCCGATCGCATGTTGGATCTGGGGTTCGTCGAGGATATCCGTCAGATCCAACAACTACTGCCTAGCCAACGTCAAAGCTTGATGTTTTCCGCCACTTTTAGCCCACAGATCAAGTCTCTTGCTAAGGGCATGTTAAATGATCCACTCTTGCTTGAAGTGACAGCCGCCAATAGCACTGTGGATAGTATTAAACAGCAAGTCCATCCGGTAGATAAAAACCGTAAGAGCGAGCTATTAATTTATCTGATTAACACCAATCATTGGCGGCAAGTATTAATCTTTTGCCGTACAAAGCATGGTGCAGATAGCTTGGTATTGCAGCTGGAGAGCGCGGGTATTAGCGCTGCATCAATACATGCCAACCGCACCCAACATGCTCGGACCCTGGCCCTAGATGGGTTTAGAAGCGGAGAAATAGTGGTCTTGGTTGCCACCGACATTGCCTCTAGGGGCATAGATGTCAACCAGCTGCCTTGCGTGGTCAACTTTGATCTGCCCTATGTACCCCAAGATTATGTGCATCGTATTGGCCGCACCGGTCGCGCTGGCACCCTTGGCTTAGCGGTGTCCTTGTTCAGTGAAGAGGAGTCCAAGCAGTTACAATCAATAGAGCGTTTTATTGGCCGCCAGTTTACCCCTGAGATCATCCCTGGCTTTGCCCCGAGTAAGCAGGCTGCCAGAGCGGAGGCAACCAATAATAAGGGGGCAAGCAAAAAAGCATCCCTTACTAGGGGAGCCGCAGATTTAGCAGATGATGATGAATATGGTAATTTTGAGGCGGATCCTAAACCTCAGAGCCGAGGCCAATCTAAGAGGCGCCGCAATAGTGGTCATTATTGATGGAGATCATAATAATCCCCAAAATAGCATTATTCCACAGTGGCACTCTTAGCTCATTCTTTAGGTTGAGCCACCGCGTGGTTATACAAGATGATCTCATTTCCATCACCATATCCTTGTATTAGTGCCGCCCTGGAAACCTGTAAAGTGGCTTTGTAGAGATTTTCTGCCCTGTTACCCTCTGATGTAGTGACAAACACGGCATTCACCTTGTGACCTGTGTTTTTCACATGCTCTTTGAACAGAGCAAAGGAATGTTCAATTAATTGATAGGCAAAGCCACGGCCCCTGTTTTTATCGTCTATTGCGACTTGTTCGAGTTCAGCTATTGTGGCGTCTCTAAAGCCGTTTTTAACACTCCACAGGATATAGCCTACAAAACAACCCAAATCAATCTGCGCAATACGCTCAATATCAGATTCACAGGCTTTTCTTACCTTCATCCTTAATTTTTCCTTCTGTGCTTCACTCAATGCCAGGGTGATCTAGCCTTTCACTATCTGCTGCAAAAACTGCCTATTGGTAGGCAAGGCACTGAGCAACTTTTCTGTGGTATGCAGGGTTTCATTGCGTAAACGTTTTATTAGCGCCCCTTCGTTCTTGGGTAAATCAAAGGGGTATTTTTCCTCAGTGCCAAGGGCCATACCATAAAGCACGTATTGTTTACTGGCCGACGAGAACAGCTCAAAACGTTGATTGCTTTCATACAAGCCTGGGGCTTGTGTGCGCCATAACGTCAAGGCGTCGTGCAAACTCTCTGGGATACTGTCTGGTTGCTGATGTTGCCGCCAATATTCAGTGTCTTGACGGTCAGTTAACACGTAATGTAATTTCAGGAAGTCGATGATTTCCTGCCATCTTTGCAAGGTCAGGGCGTTAAACCTTTTGGCCAATACCGCCATAGCCGCCGGATCGCGGGGAAGTTGTTGACTAAGCCACTGGGCTGACTTTTCAATTAGCACCAAAGCCGTGGCTTCTAAGGGCTCTACAAAGCCTGCCGAGACACCAATGGCCACACAGTTCTGGTGCCAGAATACGTCCCTGTGACCGGGCGTGAATTTAATGGTGCGTGGGGAAATTTGTTGTGTGGCCAAGTAGGGATCATTGGCTATGTACTGGCAAAGTGCTTCTTGCGCCCGGGCGGTGTCGGTAAAATCCCTAGAGAATACGTGACCAATACCCCTACGGTTTTGTAGGCCAATGTCCCAAATCCAGCCACTTTCTTGTGCTGTTGCCACAGTACACGAGGCTATAGGCACATCACTGCAAGCATGGTCTATTTGCACTGCAAGGGCCGTATCGTTAAATAGAATATGTTGCTTTGACTTAAATGGAATTTGGTAATGTTTATTGATCAATATGGCGGCAAAACCGCTACAATCGATAAACAAATCGCCGGCAATATGTTGGCCGTCCGCCAGCACAATCTCTGCAATATGCCCATTCTTCGCATCCAGCACACCATCCACATGCCCTTGAATGTATGTTACCCCCAGCTGCTCAACACAATGTTGATGCAACATCTTGACAAATTTACCGGCATTGAGGTGGTAACCATAGTTTAAACTAAAGGCATACTGCGCCATATTTGGCAGCTTAGGCGCTAAATTTTCTTTACAGACGCTGCCTTGTGCACAGACCCAGCTCTCAAAATCCATATCCTGGCTTGCCACTGCCCATTGCTGAGCTGCATTCACCCCACCATAGCCTGCAGGTGCCGTAAATGGGTGATAATAATGTTCATTGGCACCTTGTGACCAGCCGACAAATTTTGAACCTTGCTTAAAACTGGCATCGCAACAAGTCAGGAATAGCCGCTCGGATATACCAATTTGACGCAGAGTGTCACGCATAGTGGGCCAAGTCCCTTCGCCTACTCCTAAATTTTTAACGTCGGGAGACTCCACCAAGATAACCTCTGTTGGCGGGTCAGCTGGGTCTTTAGTGCAATGTTGGGCCGCTATAATCCCAGCTGTTAGCCAACCTGCTGTGCCGCCTCCAACAATTACTACTCGTGTCTTCATCTATTTTCGCCTTGCTTGTGCCTACGCTACTTATTCGTTGCAGGGCAGTACTTTTTGATAAAATCTGCATGTTCAGGAAGTTGCGCCACTGAGTCCTCTATCATTTTTCTCAGCGCTGCCATTTGTTGTTCTAAGCCACTGGCGGGTAAAACGCGACCGGCACCATGATGCTGCTTCGGCATCAGGCCTTGTCCCATCATGACTTGCACCCACGAGTCCACTCGGAATAGGGAAACATCATCGGGCCAGGCATAACCATTCTCTCGGAAGATGGCCATTCGATGGGCAAGGGAGTCGGGGATGTCCATTGTGCGGTAATGATCCCAAAATGCACTGTCATTACGTTGCGTCAGGTGGTAATGCAAGATAATAAAATCACGAATAGTTTCAAGTTCCACTGTGGTTTCACTATTAAACTGTTCGGCTAGCAAGTTGTGATTACCAGAAAAAGGAAATAGTTTCATCAGGCGTAATATTGCGGTAGTGACCAGATGAATACTGGTTGACTCTAATGGCTCCAAGAAGCCGCTGGACAGGCCAATAGCCACACAGTTTTTATGCCAGGCTTTTTCACGACGACCGGTAGTAAACTTAATGTGTCTGGGCTGGGTAATAGTGTCACCTGTCAGGTTACCCATCAATGTTGTGAGGGCATCGTCATCTGACAAAAATTGACTGCTGTAGACTATGCCATTGCCCACACGATGCTGCAGGGGAATGCGCCATTGCCAGCCAGCTGAATGAGCGATGGCACGGGTGTAGGGGCGAGGTGCCTCTACCGCTTTTGTTTGCACCGCTATAGCACTATCTGCTGCTAACCAATGACTCCAATCTTGGTACTCAACCCCTAAATTCTCGCCCATTAGCAGACTACGAAAACCCGTACAATCGATAAACAGATCACCGAATATTGGTTGACCATCATCCAGGGTCAGAGATGAGATGTTGCCGGCCTGATCGTTTTGTATTGTTTCAATACGCCCTTCAACTCTCTTAACCCCGGCTTTTTCGCTTTTTGTGCGTAAATAGCCAGCATAAGCAGTCGCATTTAAATGATAGGCATAGTTGACCGGTTTCTTGCCTACCTGTGTGGCAAATTTGTTTGCTTTCGCGGCTTTCAATTCCAGGCAATAATCATCCAAGCTGCCGCCAAAACCTTGTGCTCTAGCCTCCATCCAAAACTCATGAAACTCGGCCATCCAAGAACGTTGACCGATCTCTCCAAAGGAATGCACATAGCTATCCCCCTGCTGCCCCCAATTATCAAACATGATCCCCAATTTAAATGTGGCCTGGGTCGCGGTCATAAATTCCTGTTCATCAATACCCAGTAAGCGGTGAAAGGTACGCATTGTGGGTATGGTCGCTTCGCCGACCCCCACAGTGCCAATTTGATCAGACTCCACTAGTGTAATATCCAGTAAATTGCCAAGGCGCGTCACCAAACTAAAGGCCGTCAGCCAACCGGCTGTGCCGCCCCCTGCTACCACTACTTTGGTTTTTGATTTCATATTAATAGGCTATCCATTATATTCAGCGGTTCAGGTTGTGTCGTATCATTGCACGTAAGCGTCTGGCCATATCATCATCTAGGCTGGCCAATGCCCCGTGGCTCTGGGTTGGCAAATGCGCTCGTACTTGCTGGGCATCACCAAAAAGGTAGTAATCGAATAAGGCTTTCCATGCTTGTTTTTCCTGAGCCGGGCGATCTCTTATACTGAGCATGCCATGCATCAATACATCCATTGGGCTACCTAAATATGGCGCCGCTGTCATCCACCAAAAGTTTACCATGGCATTGAAACGATCAAAGGCTTCAACTTGGTGCCACCACATGCTGGGATAATACAAGGCATCACCTGGTTCGAGGTCGGCTATATAAGCATTTTTAAGGGCCTGCTCTAACCGAGGGAAACGGTTGAAATCAGGATTGCTAAGGTCGGCCAAGGTCACCACCTGACCACCGGGTGTGGGGCTTAATGGCCCGGGATATAGATTGGCCACTTGATCCGCAGGAAACAGGGTAAAGCGTCGTTTACCCAATACACAACAGGCAATGTTGTTGGGCTGATCAAAATGTGCCGCGGCAACAGACTCTGTGCCTAACCAAATTTTAGCCACGGGCTGATTATGCTCAAATTCGTCATGTTCAAAGGCTAGCTGGTGGCTTTGACTTAAAGTGGGAAAGCCTTCATCAAATCTCAGAGAGTTGATGTATAAGTATTCATGTTCATCCTGATCCAATTGACTGCGTATTAGATCAAACACCTCAGGAATGGTGCTTTGTTGGCTGCTGAAGTTAAAACCGGTACAACTTGAGTTATAGCCAAAACGTGCTTTTATGTGTGGCGCGCCCTTGTAAACTAACATAGGCTTTTGACTATAATGTTGTTCTAATTGTGCCATCACCTGAAGTGACGATTGTTGCCCAGCCTTTACTAACGGCCAGTCTTGCACCAGATTTTTTAAAATGACCGGTTGTTCCAGTAAAAATAATTCATCATAAGGTATGGTTTGTGGTGTGATCCCTTCTAGTACTCGTACTTTATTGGCTAGATCATTCACGGCCATTCTCCTCTATTAAACAACGACGCGAGTTAACACATTGCCGATTTGGCATTTTTCAGTTGTAATAATTGTTGAAAATTTCCCATTGAAGAAAGCACGAAATACAACAAACTCAATACTCCATATTGGTTCAATTTAGCGAGGTCCTCGCCATGCAACTGGGCCAGTTTATCCTGATTAACGCTATAGTAATCACTGAAATTAACTTCATCTACATTACTCAGCTTAATGTTAATGGAGACGGGTTCTAATAAATCCATCGATTCGACCAGAGTATAGAGTGTTTTATCAAACTGCATCCCGCTTTCAATGGTTTGTAAGGCTTTCTTAACGTATTCAAGGTAAGGGGCTTCGCCACCATATCTAAGGAAAATCTCTTGGCCATTCTCGGTGTTAACACGGGGATCGTCCATATCAATACAGATGATAGGAGCTGTAGGTGGGTCGGTTGCGTTTTGTGCTTTTTTATAACCTAAGCTAAAGGGCCCTCGGGCCAGCAAAGCGGGCACATATCGGCAGGTCCAAGTATTGTCTTTGATAAACAGGTTTTCATCTTTTGCAAGGCCAAGAATGGCATGTAATTGGGTCTTGCCAGTGTCGGGGTCCTTGTAAAATATCAGTGGAAAGTCTTTGTGTAATTCGCCGATTTCGGTAGCGTAAACAATAGCCCGATTAACATCATTGAGCTTGTTGATTTTGGTTTGTGTATCAACTTTCACATTTTTATGATCAATATTATTTAGCACAACTGCCTGACTCATAAGCTTCTTTCACATCACTGATTATTGATTGGTATTCATATTAGAAAAAGAGTGAAACATCAAGGGGATGTTTCACTCTCATATATTACTAATGCTTAACTCTCCCCCTCAGAACATCCAGGGGAGGCAGGCAATAACCACCTAGAAGTTGTAGGTGGCGCTTAATACAAAGCGTCTATCGGCTTCTTGAACAAAGAACACGTTATTACGACTACGACCAAATTGGCGCTGACCTTCTTCAGTCAAGTTGATGACATCTAAACTAACAGATAAATCATCATTCACATCATAACTAACGTTGATATCAATTTGCTCAAACTTATCGATAAATAAGGGGTTACGATTACCAAATCCACGATTGACCTTACTTAAGAACTCATCTCGCCAGTTATAGGCGATACGGGTTGAAAGTCCGTCTTTTTCATAGATCAACACCAAGTTAGCGGTATCACTCAAACCTTCTAATGCAAATTGGTCGGCGCTGATAGAGCCACCCACATCATAACCAATATCACCATCAACGATAGTGTAGTTGGCTTGATAACCAAAACCGCTTTCGCCGAAGAAGTGTTGCCATGCTAGTTCAATCCCATCGATCACCGCACTATCAGTGTTAACCGGAAGGGTGACCTGGAAATCAAAGAGTGGATCAGTTGCTGTTGGGTTTACGTCATAAGTACCAAACACGTCATCAGCAAAACCTTGAGAAGCATCAAACTCTGCTGCTCCACCTGGGAAAGCGGCGGGGTTTTGCAATATGGCAGTCATAGTAAACAAGTTACGTTCGTTGTTATCGAAACCTAAAGTGGCTAACTCATCAGCGGCTTGAGCCGATAATGTACCAGCCACATCGGAAGTCGCATCTCGCAAACCAAATAATGATTGTGCGGTTTGCGCCACACCCACGAAGTTTTTAACGTCTTTTCTATAATAACCAATTGATATGACACTTGAGTCGTTGTAATACCATTCTAAAGATAGATCGATGTTAGTGGACTCAAGGGGATCCAATCTAGCATTACCTGAATTACCAGTGGGTCTACCACCTAAAGCGGTAGGCCGTGAGGGCGCAGCGACAGTAGTAGAATTAAATAACTGATTATAAGCAGGACGAGCCAGTGTTTTACTGAAAGAGGCACGGGCCTTAATTTCATCTGTTACATCTAAGGTCAAATCCAAACTCGGTAAAAAGTTAGAGTAGTCATGCTCTGCCGTTAAACTTTCAGAAGTGCTACTGGGATTGACTTTAAAGTCGTTATCCGACTCCCAGATTATCTCTAGGGGGACCAGTTGATTTGAGGTGGAAGTGACGTCAGTTTGCTCGTAACGAACCCCAGCAACTATGTTTAATGGCATGTCGCCAATTTCATAGTTCATGTTAATTTGGGCGTAGGCGGATAAGATCTCTTCTTCAATGAGATTGTCATCAAAGCCATTCACCGGCAAAGTGGCTAAAGTGAGACCGTAAAGTGGACCAATTTCTCTTAGCAGCTCAACGGGATCACCGCCAAATGAAACACTGCCTAGGGCAATAGTACTTGAACCCGCTGGCATTGCGGCGGCATCGGCACCTTCTACCCCAGAAATGTCATTGTCTTCAAATGCACAAGCGGTACAGCTTTGCTCAAACAATCCCTCTGGAATATCGCCTGGGAAATCAACCCCCCAACCCCCTAATGCTTCACTGGTAGATTCCCGTGTTTGTCTCATTTCGGTGCTAAGATAACCCACACCAAAATCTACTGTGTAGTCGTCTCTCTCCCATGTACCGTCAAACCGTAATTGGTCGACACTAGTGACTTGATTAGACTTGTCGGTTTGGGTGACCTGAGAGCCCACATCGGCCTTGTCGAAAATACCGTTGTTATTACCCTTTAGAATATCGTCTATTACTATGCTTGCTTGAGGGATGGCAGTAGTGAAATCTACTGTTTGCCAACCGGCTGTGGCACCTGCCATGTTAAAGCGGATGGAGTTCATGCCTAAGGGGCCGTTGCCGCCACTTTTTGCTTCTGAGCTGGCTGCATCAAAACGTAAGTTTAAGTTATCGGTTGCCCAAAAATCGGCGTTGAAGCCAAAGGATTTTAATTCATCCTTGGTGGCTAAGGCTAGATTCTGGAAGAAGAAATCTTTACCGCCTTCAATGTCCTCGGCAAACTTAACTGGAGTGGATACCACTGGATTGCCATCAAATTCTACGCTGTTGAACTGGCGAGAAAACCATACCCCGTCAATTAAAGATGACGAGTCTTGTTCATTTTTAGCGTAACTGATATCAGCCGTTAATCGTAAATTTTCAATGGGTTCAAATTGTACGGTTAACATGGCATTGGTGCGCTGGCGATTATCCTGATTCGTGCCTAAACCAATGTTAGTAGGAATGGCCACTATTTGACCAAGAGTCGGTTCGTTGATCACTTGCACGCCAGGTGCGCTGATATCCGATAGGGAGTTTGTGCCCCATTCTTGTAATTGAAACTGTTCAACACTCATGTGACGACTACCAGAGTCACGTTCTTGGAATGAGCCAAATAAAGACACACCAAAATTCGAATCGTCATTTACCCAGTTGGCCACGCCACTTAATTCTGGGGTCACACCATCACCACCTTCATCCCTCACGGCTTTTACGCCAACAGAAGCACGGTTTTCACTTTGTTCTAAGGGCTTAAGTGTATTGATATTAACTGTTGCACCAATACCACCTGAAGGAATGGCCGCCTGGCCTGTTTTATACACTTCAATACCACTTACACCCTCTGAAGCGATATTCGAGAAATCAAATGAACGACTGGTACCAGAGGAACCTTTATCTTGAGGGTTACCGGTAATAGTAGAGACATTAGCGGCGGGCATTTGACGACCGTTTAATGTGATCAAGTTGAAGTTGCCGCCAAAGCCACGGACGGTAACTTCTGAACCTTCACCGTTTACGCGATTAATGGATACACCGGTAATACGCTGCAAAGATTCTGCTAGGTTGGTGTCAGGAAACTTACCCATGTCTACCGCAGAAATCGCGTCAACTACCCCTGATGATTGACGTTTAACGTTCATTGATTGGGACAAACTACCCCGCACGCCTCTTACTTGGATCAACTCGGTTTCACCATCGGCTTCAGCTTCTTGGGCTATTGCTGGGGTCATGGTTACGCTGCCAAGCATTATACCTATGCTGCTAGCGAGTAAGGTTTTGTTAAATTTCTTGTGTGCTCTAATCATCATATTAAGGTGCCTATTATGTGTTTTATTTTGAAGACAAAGACAAAATTGTTCGCTCACCGTTAAATTTTTGTTTGCTTTCGGTAACAAAAAGTTAACATGGGCTAAATGGATGACGAATGGCACTGTTTTTTCCGCTAGTCGAATTGTCACTAATGGAGTAGATAATTATCGAGTGGATAAAATCTCATAATATTGGCAGCAAGGGCGCTGCCCTGATTTGACTTTAAGCCTGAGGCTCAATGGGGCAGTGCCTAATTAGTTGAAGATAAATAATCACTAACTGCACGAGTAGACGAGCTTTAAAAGCTGCCCCGTAAACCCACAGAATATCGTGCACCTGGTTGTTGCGCTAACAGCAGTTGATTAATATAACGTCCATGTTTGAGGACACTTTCTTGGGTGATATTGATCCCTTCAAAAAACACCGAAACCCTGTCATTTAATGCATAACTGGCACTTAAATCAAGCTGATGATAGCTGCGCACAAAGGTGGGTTCTGGGCTTTGTATTTGTACTAAGGATTGCAAAAACCCTTGACGATGATTCCATGCCAGCCTCACTTGGCCTGGTCCATGTTCATAATAAAGGATCAGGTTTTGTGAGTCGCTGAGGCCCGTCAGAGCAAACTTTTGTGAAATATCTGTGGTATCAAGCTTGGCATTACTGTCCACCAGAGTCATATTTGCCACTATACCCCAGCCCGTGTCAAAATCATGCTGGATGGCAAATTCGAAGCCCTTTACCGTCGCCGTTTCGCCGTTAGTGGGTGTCGTTAAGTCAAACTCAGCTAGGATATCTTCAGGGTCGGCTGCGCTTGGATCAGCTCCTGTACTTGGATCTGTGACGTTATTAATGGTGGTTTGGCTAAGGGTACGGACAATGAAATTACTGACTTTCTTTCTAAAATAATTGACTGAAACATAGCTTGAAGACCGGTAGTACCACTCGAAAGCTAAGTCGAAGTTGGTGGATTCAAATGGTTTGAGTTCGGGATCCCCTGTGGTGGCTCGTAAATCGCCACCTTGACGGGTGGCACTTAACACTAAACCGGGTGACATTTGCGTCATAGTGGGCCTTGTTAAGGATCTGGATAAGCCAAATCGAGCGATGATATTGTTGTGCCATTCTGCTTTTATTGACAAACTGGGTAGCCAGCTATCATAAGATGCAGTTTGTGATATCTCTTGCCCTTGGGCGTTAAGCTGGCCCAGCTCTGTCTGGTCTAGTATGGTCAGGGCCAACAAATCTGATTCAATGCCTAGTACGTCAATATTGGTGTTTTCATAGCGCAGACCATATTTGGATGAAAATTGTATAGCATGCCATTGCCAGTCTTGAAGGGCTTCAAGGTAAGAGGCGGTGACCTTTTCCGTTACCCTAAAGGAGTCATTGCGCATCACTGCATCGAAATTAATACCGCTGGCAGACTCAAGAAAACTAAACTGTGTTTCGCCATCATGTCGTAACCAACGTTTTGGCAAAAACTCGCTGCCACTGATACCCCTTAAAAAATCATTACCCGCAGCAAAAACCCGTTGAAAATCATCAGGAAGGTCGGGAGCAGGGTAGTAACCACAAAACGAGCAGTGAATAGCATTTTTTTCGTTGTCCCAACGTTCATTACCCTTGGACTGTTTGGAATACATCAGGCCAAACTTAATATCTAGATCAGACCCAAGTCCTTCAAAAACGGTCACATCTGCGCGTAGTTGATCAAATGTATCTTCAATGTTCCAACCCCGGCGCAGCATGACATGTGCTTTGCCATTACTTGGATCCAAATAATCAGCCACACCAGCTGCGTTGCCTAATGCATCGATAATGTTGGGGTCTGACGATTCAAAGTCAGTGATATGGGGTAGAATTTGGTCCTCATCAATAGCAAAAGACGAGCGATTTAGGTACCCCACCAAAGACAAGGCATTCCGTGCGCCTTTGGTGTCCTTGGTACTGGCCTTAGAGGTCGACACATCAAACTCCAGAAGCAGGTTGTCAGCAGCTTGCCAACTACTGTTCAATCCCAGTGATCTGACGCTAGAGGGTCTGTCGAAGGTGCGTGCATGAAAATCGGTTGCGTGGCCAGTATTCTGCGAGAAGGCGATAACAGTGCCGTTTTCATCGGTCTTAACATCTTCTAAATTACTGGATGTAAACCAGTGGCCTAAGGATGTGGAGTCGGTTTTCACCTTAAAATCTGACGTTAAATAGTCAAGACTGAGATCCCAATCCGGGCTTGCCTTATATTGCAAAACTAGGGTCGCGCCACTGCGGGTTCGTTCATCAAACCTTACCCGTTGATCATAGTTTCTAGGTACAAAAGTATTGTCAGCTTGGTTGTTAAGCTGAGCCGCTGGAATGTCAGTATTTAATAACCAGCCGTCGGTTTGAACTTCGTTTATGCGGGCCTTACGGGTTTGATGGGAAAGGGAAACTAACCAGCCCAACTTGTCATTGCTATGGCTTAAAAAAATCGTGCCTTGAGGCGTGGTTTCTGCACTGTTAGTGTCAAAAGTCGCTTCAACACTGCCGGCCACCTTAAAGCCTTTTGATGCAAGGGGTCTTGCGGTTTTTATATTAATGACTGAACCAATACCACCTGAAGGTTGGGATGCGGAAAAGGTTTTGTCTACAGAAACGGAGGTCACTAATTCTGAGGCTATGGTATCAAAGCTAAATTCGCGACCTTGATTATCTGTGGCCAACCTACGGCCATTGCTCAATACTGCATTGAATTGCGGGCCCAAACCGCGCACTGTTACGTATTGGCCTTCCCCTTCTGAACGGTCAATGGAAACCCCTGTGATCCTTTGTAAAGATTCGGCCAAATTGCTATCTGGAAACTTACCAATTTCTTCCGATTGAATGGATTCGAATACACCTATTGATGCTTGCTTAATATCCAAACCTCTATACATACTGCCGCGAATGCCGCGGACTTCGATAAGCTCAATTTCAATAGGCTCTTCAGGAAAAGTGACCACTTGCGGACCGTTGCCTGCAAACAAATCCAACATTTCCTGCAAAAATGTTTTGTTTTCCACGACAGTATCGCGAATAGAGATCCGTTTTATCGTCACTATCCCCTGGCGTTCAAAAGAAGCGGCTAATCCCGTGCCCTCAAGCAGCAAGCTTATGCCTTGCTCAATGGTATAGTTGCCTTGTAAAGCATTCCCGCGACGAGATTGTACTATTTCAAAGGGAAATATAATGGTCAGATCAGCTTGTTGGGCAAACTCTATGAGCGATATATCTGCCTGCTCAGAAGCAATATTGAATCTCTGCAACAGGACCTGGGGTTGAGCCGCTAATGCTGGATGGCAACACAAAACTGTCCAGCAAGTGATATAGATCGGCCCTTTGCAGAGACTGAGCATTGTTGCTAGATGTTTAAAATTCATGTATTAAACTAGGCATTTCGTAAACCAATAAATTGCAGGCTGTGTCTATATTTTTATTTTTATCTAGTGTGCAGATATGTTCAGTAATCACTGACATCTAAAATCCTTAAAATATTGAATTATAGTAACAAAAAACGTATCTTTAATCTTTGTTTTTGAACCCTGTGTTAGCATCAAAAGTACAACAAATATCACGTTCAACTGGCGGAATAGTGATTGCCGATCGTCTTATGCTCACAGGCCCACCAATGTCGGTAAGAGTTAGCTGATAAAAATGCACAATAAGTCATCTAAACACAGCGCGTGGTATCCCATCTTTATGGCGGCAAGAGATAGCATAGTGCGTATGGTGTCACGCATAGTGCCTCCTAAGGAAATTGAAGACATTGTTCAAGAAGCTTACGTGCGAATTTGTCAAATGGATCAGCGCGAACAGATCCAACAACCCAAGTCATTTTTAATGACAATGGCCAGAAACTTGGCTTACGACCATCTAAAAAAAGCCGAGACTAGGCTGGCCGATAGCGCGGCAAGCGAATTAGATTATGATGTGGATAACCTTGATGGTGATCAGGTGTTCGATAGCGTTGCAAGCCACCAAGAATTTTCACTTTTTTGTGCCGCTATTCGACAGTTGCCCGCCCAGTGTCGGCGAGTGTTTGTATTGAAAAAAGTCTATGGTTACTCCCAAAAAGAGATAGCTACAGAAATGAAATTGAGTGAAAGCACAGTTGAGAAACATATAGCTTTGGGCATTAAACGATGCACAACTTACATGTTAGATGTGAATCGATCTAAGCTTGAATTGCCCTCAGCAGAGTCGGCAAGTGTTTCTGCATTAAGTGATAAGAAGGGTGAGAAATGAGCCAGGTGGTTGCGATTAACATCAACAAAGACCCTTTGGATGAGGCAAGTGTATGGATCGCCAAATTAGACAAAGGTCTGTCAGATACGGAAGTAGCTGAACTTAAAGGCTGGTTAAAGCTTTCACATAAGCATGTTGAAAGCTTCATCAAATTGGCTGAATTTTGGGATAAAATGGAATCTTTATCACAACTTAGTGAGTTATTTCCCCACAAACCTCAGCCTTCCTTCAACAAAAAACGCCCGGTTTTGGCATGGGCGGCAAGTGTTATGATTGCATCCCTGCTGTCATTGGGTCTGTGGTTTAAATCGGATGTGTGGTGGACAGGCAGTGCAACCCAAGTCGTGCAATTTAACCATGATTATGTAACCCAAGTAGGCGAGCAAGCTAATTTTGTTTTGCTAGATAACACAAAATTGGTATTGAATACAAACAGCTCAGTGACTGTGACTTATACGGATACACAACGTGTGGTCGAATTGTTACGAGGGGAAATGCATGTGACTGTTGCCCACAATAAGCACAAACCATTAAGTGTATATGCGGGTTCGAACATCATGCAAGCCGCAGGGACGGCCTTCAATGTCCAGCTTGATCATGACAAGGTGGAATTAATTGTAACAGATGGCAAGGTCTTAGTTGCCGATATTACAAGCCTACCAACAGCGCCACTAGAGCTAAAAAATGTATATTTATCTAAAGAGTCTTTTACCGTTAGCAAAGGACAAAAAGCCCAGTTAAAAGCCAGTGACACCATTATTATTGGCAGCAATGAGGGTAAGCTTGCCTCAGACCTAGCTTGGCAACAAGGCAATATAATTTTTCGTGGTGAGAGCTTAGGCGAGGCCATGCAAGAAATATCACGATACACCAACTATCAATTTGATTTTAGTGATGAAGACATTAAAAGGCTGAAGATTGCCGGGCGTTTCAAGACATCTGACATCAATAACCTATTGATGTCTTTAGAAAGTAATTTTGCTGTGGCCTATGAAAGGACCAGCCAAAATAGGATCAGGCTAAGTAAAAAGCCTAGTAGCGATTAAATCTAATTTCCACCTCATGCCATTAAGATAGCGACAAAGGATCGCTGCTATCAAGGCTCTTTAACCCTTCTAAAAGTGAAACAAAAAGATGAAGCACGACTCTCAAGAAGAAAATCTATTTTTCATTATTATTATTAGTACAGTTGCGACCATTGGCGGTTTCTTGTTTGGCTTTGACAGCGGGGTAATAAACGGCACTGTTGATGGTATCACTATGGCGTTTAAGTCAGAGTCTATCGGCCAAGGATTTAATGTTGCCAGCATGTTGTTAGGATGCGCAGTGGGTGCGTTTTTAGCGGGCACTTTGGCCGATCTACTGGGCCGTAAAGGTTTGTTAATTATCGCCTCCTTGTTCTTTATTATTAGTGCGTGGGGCTCAGGTATTGCAAGCAGCTCCGGTGAATTTATATTCTTTCGTATTCTTGGTGGCCTCGCTGTCGGTGCTGCGTCGATTATGGCCCCTGCCTATATCAGTGAAATTGCCCCTGCTAGAATGCGCGGCAGACTGGCCACCATTCAGCAAATAGCCATCATAGTTGGCCTGTTCTGCGCCTTTATCAGTAACTATTTGCTGGCTAATGCGGCGGGTGGCTCGACTGAAGTTTTTTGGCTGGGTTACCAAAGCTGGCGATGGATGTTTTGGATAGAGCTGTTGCCGGCTGTTGTGTTCTTTTTGGCCTTACTGGTGATCCCAGAGAGTCCTCGCTTTCTCATGATAAAAGGCAAGCAGCAACAAGCCTTAGCCATACTCACCAAACTCTACGGGTCAGGCCAAGCCAAACAAACATTGAGTGAAATCGAGAAATCAATGGCATCAGAACCTAGTCGACCCTCATTATCTGATCTGGTGTCCGCAGGCAGGGTCAGAACTATCGTTTGGGTTGGTATCGGTTTGGCTATGTTCCAGCAGCTGGTTGGTATCAATGTGGTGTTTTATTATGGCGCGGTATTGTGGCAAGCCGTGGGATTTTCAGAATCTGATTCGCTAATGATCAATGTGATTGTGGGTGCAGTTAGTATTATTGCCTGCGTGATAACCATAAGTCTCATTGATAAAATAGGCAGAAGACCCTTCTTGATCCTTGGCTCAGTTGGCATGAGTGTTAGTTTGTTAACACTGGTTTGGGTTTTTGCGAATGCCGATATGGCAGAAAACGGCAACCTAATATTGGGCAACAATGGCACTTTGGCCTTAATAGCAGCCAATGCTTATGTGTTTTTCTTCAATTTGTCATGGGGCCCAGTAATGTGGGTTATGTTGGGTGAAATGTTTCCTAACCAAATTCGAGGTTCAGGATTGGCAGTGGCGGGATTCGCGCAGTGGACCGCCAACTTTGCCATCACTATGACATTCCCCATAATGTTAACCACAATAGGTTTGGCAAGTGCCTATGGATTTTATGCACTTTGCGCCTTGCTATCAGTGTTCTTTGTCATAAAAATGGTAAAAGAAACAAAAGGCAAGACGTTAGAGAGCATGCAAGGTTAAGTCAAACTCTTATAGACAAGGCGAGGGCATATAGCCACCGCCTTTGACCGGCCCAGTCACGTGCTCTTTTATCCGCTGGATTTTATGGCCCGTTGAGCGGCGCTGGTGCCCACACCCAGAGTTAATCTGACGCCCGCAGGGTTGTCCATATTCATTCCCGATGAATTTGTCATCTGTACTTGTGCGGCCATCGTGGCCCGGCCATCGTGGCCCGGCCCCCGTGGCCCGGCCATCCACCCAATAGTTGGCAACGCTTGACAATAAAAGCGTCATTAGGAAATAAGGCAAAAAAATCATTGCCCAAAGGACAGGAAAAAACACGGGCACACCAACACCAATCGATGACCTGTGAGCAATGCGGTGCTGCGATTAAAGTGATAGTGAGCATTAGAAAATCGGCAGGGAAGCCGATTTGCACAGGGAATGGTGCCCGTAAACTTAGACACAGAGATGTGACTAATACCCATCCATTTTGGTCCAAAAGATATTCAGCCACCTGCATACCAAGAATGACGAAGTGGTCGAATTATTGCCCTCACAAAGTCCAGCACCGCCTCAGATGCGTGAGTTTGAATAAAAGTAATATTCAAAACTGGTTTGCACAAGAGCGGGAGGATTTTGTTTTGAATTCTCAATTACGTAAAAACAGTTGAGTTATAGCGACAGTTAGCCGACAGTCGGGACATTATTGATATAAAAGGGATGTCGATATACAAAATATGAGGCAAGATGTATCGTCATTTTATGAAAAATGAGGTTTTATTTTACCTATACTCCGACAATGACATAATAAGAATAATGAATTTGATAAGGTGAAAGCAATGAGTAAAGGAACCGCACATATTACCGCACCTGAGGATGTTGTCCCCCTGGGGCAAATGCTCGCTTTTGGCGCTGGAGGGCTTTCAAATCAACTTTTCAACGCTGCTCTAGCCGTCTTTCTTGCCGTATTGGTTGTCGGCATCAAGATGGATCCGATATTGGCGGGCGTCGTTGCCGCCGCGCCGCGGATACTGGATGCCATTACCGATCCTTTTATGGGATTCATCACAGATAATACTAAATCCCGATGGGGCAGACGAAAACCTTTTATTTTTATTGGTGCCATTGCTTCAGGTGTTTTTTACGCTTTGATGTGGCAGCTGTACCCTGAGGATTCTGAGGCAGTCACCTTCTGGTATTGCCTGACTATGTCCTTTGGTTTTTACATCAGCTTTACCGTTTTGTCTGTGCCACTTTTTGCCTTGGGTTATGAAATGACGCCCGACTACCATGAGCGCACCAAGTTGATGGCCGTATCCCAGTGGATAGGACAACTTGCCTGGGTGATCGCCCCGACATTTTGGATCATTATCATGGGTAACGATTTTTATCCTAGTGCCGATGTAGGCATGCGACACTTTTCAATGATCGTCGCTTTGTTTTGCACCCTGCTGGCCATTTTACCCGCGCTATTTTGTAAGGAGCCGCCGCTGCCGCCAGGCACGGAACTTGTCGACTTGTCGTTAAGCTCCATTAAGGCAAATTCCAAAATATTTATCACTGCCTTTTTTGATACCTTGAAATGTGGGCCTTTTATACTCTTATGTGTGTCAACATTTTTGGTTTATAACGGTTATATGGTGATCACCAGCTTTCAATATATTCTTAATGTTCATTTAATGTTTGGCGGCGACGTTGAAGCGGCAGGTTATTACCCCACCTTATATGGGATGATAGGGGCGCTTTCTACCTGCTTTTTTGTGATCCCTGTTGTTGCTTATATGGCCAAAAAACTGGGTAAGAAACAAACCTTTGTGATTGCCATGAGTATTGCGGTAATTGGCTATTTACTTAAATGGGTTGGCTGGAATGCGGACTATCCCTGGATGCAATTTTTGCCTTTACCCCTGACCTCCTTTGGCATTGGTGGCTTATTTACATTAATGCTCTCAATGACGGCAGACGTGTGCGCCCTTGACCGTTTACAAAGCGGTCAACAACGCGAAGGCATGTTTTCAGCCGTGTATTGGTGGTTTGTTAAGGTTGGCTTTGGCCTTGCTGCCCTGATCAGCGGTTTTGTACTAAGCAGCGCTGGTTTTGATGGTGATTTGGCCTCTCAATCGGCACAAACCCTTGCTCAACTTCGAATCGCCGATGCCGTGATCCCGGCATTTACCACCTTGATAGCCATCTTTGTGATGTTCAAATATGATCTGGATGAAGAAAGATCCCACGATATTCGTCGCCAGATTGATGAAAGAGATAAGCTTGCTACAGAAAAAAGCACTTTAACTGACGACCAACCAATACCTGATCCCGCTTAGGGTTTTGAATTTCTGTCAGCAGCAACCGGATTTATCAACGATATATCCGGTTTTTTCTTGCTCATTTTTCGTCAGAAAACTGGTTATTAAGTAAGTTAAAATTGTATGCAGATATACCGATTACGGTTGCTCTTGAATTTCAACGTTCATCAACAGCCACTCATGCTGTTGCCGTTGCGGCAATATGAATAGTACTTATTTACATTGGATGGTCAGTTAACTTTTTAAAGAAGGCCTCAAAAAGTTAATTAACGGGTGACAATCGCGACTGTTTTGAAAAACAGGGATAACTAAAGGTGATGGGTGAGTAAACAACAGGCAATTGTTTGAAGGTTGTTTTAGCTTCATGATGTGTAAGACAGAAATGAGAAGGTAAAACTATAAATAATTAATGATAAAAAACTCGGGAATGACAACTGTGACTATCATGGATAATAAGAATTTTGCCAAACATAAGTTAACGCGTCTTAGTTTATGATTGTTAGCCGCTTTATCGCCACAATTACTGCACGCACAAGCAGCAATGAACGACCATCTATGGGTAAAAATCAGAATGCCGCTACCCAACTACGTCATATGTGATAACCGGTCGGTCAAACGACTTAGTCACCGCCTATTAGCGTTAACGCGGCACCTAGGTTGTGTGGTGCTGATGAGGGTGGATAATGATCAATGTGACCTTCTAAGGCTTTTTTATAGCTTGAATTAAGGCTAAATAAGCCCTGATTACCTGATGGCTTCCATCCATCCAGTTGTTCCCATTAGGTCATCATTCGTTTCAGGTTGTAAGGCAGCACATGCAGGCTCATTTGATACTCATATTCTTTTTACACTGATTAAAAAGTGTGTCGCACCCATACATATGTTAGTCGTTGTAAACGTATGCTCTACGGTTTATTTTCTCAAAATGGGTATGTATGGATTATCGTCGAGGCGATGCTCATGACTCTGGCCTGAGTCACTTTCTACGACACACAAGAAAGAGCGACGTACGCCGCGGCGATCACAGTGGTAATAAGGGGTATCCCATAAATAAATTTGACGACTATCATTGTTTAAGATCCCACTTGGCCCATCTTGGTAGAACGCCTTATGAAAGGTTAAAAAAAAGAGGTGAGGCTATGCTTAACGCAATGTGTTGCGTCGACCAGTGGTAAAGATAGCGATCTCCGGACGTTCGCCCCCAGTGCCGGCTCAGATAAGTCTGTTTAAATAAAAGCAGTTCGTCGTCATACACAAAAGCAATATTCAAAACGGGTTTGCTTAACAGTGGGAGGCACTTGCTTTGAATGATCAATGAAATATTATTTTACCTAGACCACCTTGACTTTTTTTTACATTTGTTGATATGGTTAGTGACAATTTTATTATCGTTTGCATTAAGGTTAACGCTGTAATATGGCCCTGTCGATCCGCTTTAGATATTTACTGGCCGTATTTCTGTTGGCAACGATGGTCACCGCTTCTTGGTTGTGGTTGTCGAAAATCATTAACCAACAGGACCAAGACGCGCAAGTTATCAATTTAGCCGGTGAACAGCGAATGTTAAGCCAACGGATCGTGCTGCTATCCTACCGAATGGATAAGGCCGGTGAAATTGATGTTATTAACAAACAGCTCAAGGCCGCCGTCACCACTTTTGCCAATAACCATAATAAATTGCTTAACTTAAAGCAGATGCCTGATGCCGCCAAGTCACTCTACTTTGGTGACGTTCAATTAGACCAGCACTCCAAGACCTTGATTCATGTCGTCAGCAATTCTATCAAAGGCACGACGTCGCCAGAATATCTGCTCCAACAGATTATCGAGGTGGACACCGATCAACTCCTATATGATTTGAATTTGGTTGTTAGTGTCTTTGAAAACGATGCCCAAAAACGGGTAAGCTTGTTATATCAAATTGAAACCTGGCTATGGGCCCTCACATTATTTTTGCTTACCCTAGAAGTGTTGTTTATTTTTGAGCCGATGAGAAGGCTCATGATTGGACAAATTAGCGATTTAAAACTCGCAGCAGCCCGGGCGATTGAAGCAGAACAAAAAGCGGTTGAGTCGAATAAAGTCAAAGCGCAATTTGTCGCCAATATGTCCCATGAATTACGCACCCCAATGAGCGGAATGTTTGGGTTGCTTGATTTAGCATTAAGCCGGCCAAATCAGTCAAACGACTACATAAAAAGGGCAAAGGCATCGGGCCAACAATTGCTTTTACTGATCAACGATATTCTTGATTTCGAAAAAATTGAAGCCGGTAAACTCGAGTTAGATAAAAGCGTTTTTTCGCTCCTTGAGCTAATGGATCAAACCTGCACCAATACCGATATTTTATGTCGACAAAATAATATCGATTTTGTTTATGAGAAGTCATCGAGCATACCTGAATACATAAAAAGTGACGCCGGTAAAATCATTCAAATCTTAAATAACTTAATCACCAACGCCATTAAATTTACCGAAAAAGGATCAGTCACACTGTCGGTCGGCCCAGCCATGCAAGAAAAACGCCTTTGGCTTGTTTTCAGTGTTACTGATACTGGTATTGGGATCGAAACCGATAAACAACAGAGTATTTTTGAAGAATTTAGCCAAGCTGACTCTAGTACTTCAAAAAAATATGGCGGCACGGGTTTAGGCCTTGCGATCACTTCTAGACTGACTCAGCTGCTGAATGGAAAACTTGAGTTGCAAAGCGAGATTGGCGAAGGCAGTCGATTTACCGTCTCAATTCCCGTTCAAATGGCATCAGCACCGAAAAAGAAAACACTTCATGATACCCACTGTATGACGTGTGCGGTGGTCGATGATTTGGCCTCAAGCCGTGAATTAATAGCATCCATCGCCATAGATGTTGGTTATAAAACTGATGTGTTTAAAAGCGGAAAGGCGTTTATAAATGACACACAATGCTACGACGTTCTGCTTTTAGATTACGTTATGCCTGAAGTTAATGGCGGTGATGTTATTAAGTATTTGATGGAATGTAACCGACTCCCCAAGCATATATTTCTGGTCACCGCCGCATATGACAATCTGGTTATCATGGAGGATGTAAAAGCGCATATTGACGGGATACTTGAAAAACCCTTAGTTGTGGAAACCCTTGAGTATCATTTGCGTGCTGTGCAAAAACAGAGAAAAACGAAGACGAACGCTCCAATCCAGCATGGGCCTATATTGGTTGCTGAAGATAACGAGATCAATGCCTATATTATCGAAGCTATTCTTGTCGACAGTGGACATGAAGTTGTCATAGCATCCGATGGCCAGAAAACTATAGATTGGCTGAAAAACAGCACAATCCCTCCTGAAGTGATATTGATGGATATGCAAATGCCTACAATGGATGGCGTGACGGCAACACGTTATATTCGACAAGAAATGCAACTGACCATTCCAATTATTGGATTAACAGCCAATGCGCTTAAGGCTGACCATGAGTTATGCCTAGACGCGGGTATGGATCAAGTACTGACCAAGCCTATTGACAAGAAGGCTTTAATTACGGCAATCCATAGTTTAGCTTCTGCCAGTGACCTAGGTCCTGTCAAGTTAACGAAAGAACTTCGAAATATGCGATGAGCTGGACATAAACAACACCCATATTTATGCCGGATATCGCTATCTACACAAAATTATCAGTCACGCTTTGTGGCTTTATCACCAATTTACACTTAGCTCCTGTGACATCGAAGAACGGCTAGCTGAAAAAGCGTGGCAATAATGACTTATCTCAAGATTTGTTACCCACTCTAAAGGCCCTATCGTGACGGCAACCCCTTCGAGCGGCGCGGGTGCCCAAACTCAGGGTTTATCTGACGGGTTTAGATGAGAAACCCCCTTGATTTACACCCTACGGCCAACCTAGGGTTGTCCATATTCATTGCCGATGAATTTGTCATGTGTTTGTGTGGGTTGGACCCCAAGGGTTGGACCCCAAGGCCACAAGGATTAGACCCCAAGGCCCCAAGGATTAGACCACAAGGCCACAAGGATTAGACCCTAAGGGTTGGACTCTAAAGGTTGGACCCCAAGGGTTAGCATCTACCAAACAGTCGGCGCCGCGTGACAATAACACCAGGCTTACGCAATTAGGCAGAAAAACATGGCTCAAAATGGGAAATGCTTATCTTGAATTCTCTGGAAACCTTTGAGTAATAGACGAAAAAAAACCGACTTTCACTCCCTGGAAAGATAAAATAAATGTCAATATGGAAAATATGAGGGATCAGGTATTTTCATTTTATGAAAAATGAGGTCTTATTTTACCCATACTCCTTCATTATAATCTGCCGTGGGTCGATATCCATCTTAAGTGGGCAGAGCACCCGGTTCAATGGTGATGATTGGCTAAACTCTCTTATTATTTGCCCATCAAAGTATTATTTATGTAAATATAACCGGTAGTGTTCATTGACTGTGCTTAAAAGCTCGGCAAGGTCAATAATAAGGTTCTCATGTGCAAATTAAGGGATCTACTTTGCCTTAAACACAGTAATACTAATATATAAGGCTTTCATAGAGCCCATAACAACAATAAACATTCCAAGGATCCAGTGCCATGTACATGATAGTTAAACACACTCATCTAACGATAATTTTGCTTACCTTTGTCTTTTTTATTATCAATTTTATATTGACGATGAAAGGCTCAGACAAGGTTAATAACAAGCTCTTAAAAATCGGTCCCCATATTCTATATAGCCTATTTGTTATCACGTTTATTTACATGGTCTCGGTTAACCCCCTTAACTTATACCCCTTTGTAAACGGTTGGGCTTCATCAAAGCTGGGTGGTTTTGTATTATATGTACTGTCTATTACTTTGGCGCTTAAATGGGCGAAGTCGACGATTTGGCGCGTAGTGGGCCTGATCAGTGCTATTTTTTGGTTGGCCATGAGTGCCAGACTCGGTTTTGCAGACCATCTTAAAGTAAAAGGATCTAACCAAGATGTTAATGCTTACATCGAGTCTGCCCAGTCAATGCTCGGGGCGCTGTGTTAAACCTGAGTAATTTTTCATTAGATTATTTTATCTAGAAACAGCAGGCCAGCCCTGAAATCACTTCAATTTCAGGGCTGGCCTTTTATACCCAAGCTTATCCTGTGCACGCCCAGCTCGATTTATAGATTTGTTACCTTTATTGCGACTTTAACATCATTTTTAGCCGTTCACTCCTTCTTGTTTTTAAAACCAAACAGTGGAACATACCCATCACAATGTACTGGTTGATCAGCCTGTGATTAGGGACTTTATTACACTGGGTCTCTTGGTTATTCTTTTATCTAAGGTTTCGTCAAAAAAGACAGCGTCATATGAGATAAATGTCTGACTTTCGCTCCTTCATTGTGAAGATAAATGACGTTTATTTTACTCTTACTGTGGGTATACAAAACCAACTAAAAGTCAGTTTATATGGCATGCTGGCCTCCAATTTGACCTCCACGTAAACTTATTTATTAGTACGAAATGACGCAATAAACTGAAGTCGATCGTCCTCATACTCTTCAGTGTTATACCCATTCACGCAATTAGCATGTATATAACCACCATACCCAATTCCTAAATATTCAAATGTTTGCTTAAAGGCGTTTATATAAGTACACGACACATGATTACTGATTGAGGTACATAATACAAAAGCCGTTTTTCCTCGTAATTTTCTCCCGGTATCAAGCAATTTCGGCAGATCTAATAAATCTGATATTCTGTCAATAAAGGCCTTCATAGCCGGAGTCACTGAATACCAATAAACGGGTGACGCAAAGATAATGGTGTCGTAGCTTAGTACCCGATTAATCAGCGGTAAAAAATCATCGTTGATATTACGGTGATCATAGTAGTAGTGGCCAATATCATAATTACCCAAATCAACAATGTCTGCGTTAATAAATGGAATAACACTATCCAGTAATTTACCCGTATTGCCATTACGCCGCGAGCTTGAAAATATAACGATGGTGTTATTCATTTGGTCCATTCCTTATTAATTCTCTATAACAGCAATTAGGATAAAACCTAAGGCTAACTTGAGGTCAATGCAAAAGTGAACCTATCTAAAGAGCTGGCGAGAAAACGCAGTGTTTATGAGGCTTCTAAACGCGATGGTATTACCGTATCTGCGCTCCATTGTCAGGCGACAATAAGGCTGGCCTTAGTCTAGGGTGTATATGACGAGCGCTTGACCCCAACAATCATAGGTATTCAAGGATGAATAAATAACTGGGGCCGTAGTAAAGTTAAGCCTTCTACTCTTGAATAATTCTGACGCCAAATGGCCCGCAACAAGAAGTCAGATTTTTTTCCATATATTTTGCAATTTTCTGTAGCAGAAAAAGCCATAGGGATTCCAGTAACGGGGGATTAAATCCAGTTCCTTGCGCTCCTCGAAGTTGGACACCAGTTTACGCAGTATTTCTTCTAATCTGGCTGGATTTACTTTCTCCAGTTTTTTACGGGTACTGCGAAAAAATAGGTTGTTTTCAGTATTTATTAGCATGCTTTTCCCGCTTGAAATAAAGGTCAGGTTGCGGGTTGCAATTCGACATTTTGGTATATAGGGATCGTCAGGATTCAATTCATTCACTATGGCATATTCATAACTATCCCTATCTTGCCCATCATCATCTTTAGGGATATAGGTGATACCATATCCCTGTGGGAAGTGGCCGACTATGGCCAATAAACTATTGACGACTACTTTACTAATGGCACCACCTTCAGCCGCCTTGGCTATTATCAGACCCGCTTTAGGTAAATCCAAAAAACTATAACTTTGTTTGGTCGAAAAAAGCACTGAGTTGTAGATTTGTGGCACTTTCAACAGATTACCTAAACCCAATTTAGGCTTAAGGGCGTCTATTATCAGCATACGGGTAAAGTTAAGCCGTTCTGTTTCATTTTGCTCGAATTCTATCTTTTCTTCCTTAGAACGGCCTACATACGCCGCTTTACCCAGACCATAGGTGATATAATCCAGAGTCTGCTCGTGGTTGATTTTGAGCAAGGTTAAGCGTGTATCTTTGTCCATTACTCTAAATTCATCTAAACAACCATCCTCACCTTTAAGCAATAATTGGGCTTTTGGATGGAGTAAACCCACATCCTGAAAAATGGCGGCGATTAACACTGGAATGGCTACATTAAGTTGAAAGGGGGTTAATTCGCCCTCTTTCTGTGGGTAGCGTTCGTCCAGTTGATAATGCTGATTGATGTATCGGTTGGTGATATGTTCATCTAATAGTAGTTTGTCTAGCAGTCTTGTTGCGATCACTCCTTTGTAGACAGGTTTAAGTCTCTGGTGCTGCTGGACGAGTTTTACCCCTTCTCCAGGTGACAGAAGCTGCAAGGTACCAAGCAATTTGGCACTATTGATTTGGGTGACTTGCCAGTTTTCCCCTTCGGTCAATTCCAGCAGTTTGCGACACACTTCGGACGATTTCTGGTAGCGGGCCGAGCGTTGTTCTTGTTGACGAGCCCGTTCCTTTTTGTAGGTTCGCTCTGCAATATCGAGTCTTTTTTGCAGTATAGTGTTACGTTTTCCATCTGAGGTGTGCAGGGCTGCTTTAATGGTGACAACCTCTTTCTGTAAGGCGATACGTGTTTCTTTATCCTTTGCAGATGACTCAAAATACACTTCTGCCTGTTCAAATAGGGAATCTTTAATTGGAGTTTGACTTTGAATATATTTAACCAGAGTCGTTACCGATTTTGTATAAATTGATTCTTCCATCGGTCCATGCATAGATACTCCCTTGCGGCTCACCGCTCATGCGCTATTTCAATTGACTAGACACTATAGTTCAGTTTTTAAAGCAAATAAATATAGAAAAGGTTATTTAATCTTATACCTAGTTTTCTCGAAGGACGGCTGTACAGATGATGCATACTCGACTAGCAAGTGTTCGCTCAATAGATAATTGGACTCCTCCAAACCCTAAATGAATTCTAAGGGTATAGATCCAAATTAAATCCGTTATAGCAATTAGGAGCTGATGATCCGCATACGACTATTAAGAAGATTTCAAATGTCTAGCTTTAACGACACAATCGGCGGCTCCTATTATTAGCCCATCCTTGCAACTGACAGCATATTCCTCTTAATGGCAGCAAACAAGAGGGTTAAAAACAGTGGTTACGAGTCACTGCTATCTCTCCTATTGGCATAAAGTGATCTTGTAAATTTCAGTATTTACAGAAATTGATCGCCCGGGATCTTGGGCAGAACAGTCAGCCGAATTAAGCTCAGTTAGTATGATACTTTTTTGTCGCGCTACAAATTCCTGTACGACCATATTAAAGTTTAATAAAAACTTGCGGTCTATCTGAGTAAAAAAGCTTTAATGTTTGATGTTTTTTTCAAGAATAGTTTACTTTGAATTATAATAAAGTCTGATCATTTTAATTAGTATCTGCAATATAGTGGTTAATCAATCAGATAAAACGCAGCCTAGTTTGACAGACAAAAAAGAGCCTAATAGCAGACGGTCGAGCGTTAAACCTGACTGGGAAGTTTGTGCCAATACCCGTTATTCGTAGTCACTTCAGTTAACCTGATTTTCGCGATAAATTGTCAGTCTAGTTCGCAGCTAAAAAGGGCAACTGACAACCTATAGCGGTCTTAAGATAATTCAAACTATCAAACTATCAAACTATCAAACTATCAAACTATCAGACGATATTGAGCGAAGAATCATCATAGGATTAATCAAACTTGACTGACGGCAATAAGCGATAACGGGACAGTCGCATTTCTTTCAGTCGTATGACTATCAATCGCTCTTTGCAGTCACACAGTCATCGTTTTATTTTTGTTTAATATCCATCAATTCCTCCACAAAACGGTCGTTGACGATTCGATAAATCAGCGTCACTGACCCCGCAGATCACATGGCTGATTGCTGTCCCTGGGCGACTTGCCGCTGCGCTGCTCCTTCACTTAGTTTAATGAGGATTTAAGCAAAAAGATTAGACCTTGTTGAACAGATCAAGTCCGTGCTTTACTCTCTTTCTATTATCCGCAACAGTGATAATTAAAATCTATACACCCAAGAGTTTATTCTGCAGGGCTAAACACAGGCCCTAGTCCTTATTTTGCAAGAGGATAATTATATGGAATTATGTGAATAATGATTTAGTAGTCTTGACTAAAACTTTGGGCTAAAAGGATATTTTATGAGTTCAAGAAAAATGAATAGCAGAGCAAAATTATACTTAATACTGTCACTAATGCTCGCATCGAGCTTATTTGCCTGTGGCGGCGGTTCTGCTCCATCAAACCCGACGCAATCCCCTGCAACGACACCGAATACTACTCCGACTCCTACTCCGACACAGAAAGGATTGGATACCTTGCATACCCACGGTACCCAATGGCTTAAGAGTGACAATAGCCCCATTATTTTAAAGGGG
>JAWUWP010000039.1:0-41127 GCA_034111785.1 Paraglaciecola sp. | reverse complement strand
CAGCCTCATTTTTTTTGCCTTTTTGAATTAGGCTTAATAACTGCACCATCTCTGGGGTGAAAAATTCTTTGGCCTGCATGTTACTGCCTCCACAACCGGGTAATAAATTAAGTAAAAAGGTTAACAACACTATAACTCCATATGTCTTTTTCATGGCTATTTTGCCCTTTTAGTAAGGGTGATGATATCTTGTTTCTTTTGGGCTTCTATACCTGTTATTACTTGCACCATTTCATGACGAACAAAGGGGGTGCCGCCTTCAATGCTGGGTAATTTATGCATAGTGCCAGGGGCTTGAGGCCCAACGTTAGTACTTTTTGACACCGCCGAACCGATTGCCGCGCCCAGTAAACCGCCGGGTAGGCCTCCTAACACAGTCAACAGACTATCTTTTACCCTAGGGTTTTGTGCCATAGTAAGGAATTCATATTTCACTGCTTGTGTCTGTATCAAGGCATTGATCTCCGGCATACTCAAACCTTGCTCGCGGGCGACAGTATTGGGGTGTAAGCCCGCAGCATTATAGGTATAACCTTTCATGCCCGTGACGCCTACGGCACTGGCGGCTAAGCCAGCGCCTAATGAATGGCCTACTGAGACCACCTTCAGTCCTAAAGTCTGTGAAGTCAATAGAGCTAAATCCATGGCTTGGTCATACTGAGCAGTTTGTTTGCCTCTCGTTTGTTTTAGATTGGTGTACCAATCTAACTTTCCTACAATTTCAAACTTTGTGGTGCCCTTGAAAGTAAGCATAGTTTCACCGTTAATTTCAGATTCAAACAAGGCTGCGCCAAACCCCGACTTTGTATCCGTTAATACCGCATCCTCCATACCCTTTATGGCGCTGGGTTCTAAGATGGTTAAACCCAAAGGGGGAGGGGGTAATTCAGTAATGTGCCCACGATTAAACTCATCAACTTTATACACATATTGGGCGGCTTCGGCTCTTAGTATGTTGTCATTATTGAAGGCCAACCTTTTACTGGCCTCAGCCATGCCAGGTTGGTCAGCCATGGCAGTGGCCAGTTGCTGGCGTTGTTGATAGCGTTTTTTACGCCGCTCTACCGTGGATACTGGGCCAAGCAAGCCTTGCATAAAATGAGGGTCGGCCCACACTGTGCCTACTGCTGAGGCTATGGGGTTGATAGTCAGTGCTGAGTTTTTGCTGTGACTGGCGTTTTCAGCGCATTTTTGTACGGCAGACGAGTAGGGGGTGTCACCAATGAGTACATCGCCTGAGCCTGCGGAAACTGCACCACCACAAGCCATTTTATCACCTACTCGGGCGGCGGCTTGGCCGTTAATAGACACATTGCTTGAGCCTTTGGCGATTTTACGGCCATGCATGCCGTGGGGCATTTTAGGGCAAGGACAGACATGCAATAATACCGCATCGTTTACCCGGGCCGCGGGGATACCGTTGATGAAGGTATCACCACTGCCCGCAATAATAGAGCTGGCGGGGAAACAGCCGTGCCCGGTGCAGTTGTCACCTATTCTGGCGGCACTTGGCATGGTTAGCCCCTTCTATCTGGGGCGTCGGGAGCCACAGGTTGGTCTGGGGCTTGTGGCTCTGCGGGTTTAGGCGCTGTGCCTTTGCCTGGTGAGCCTCCTTCGTTTATTTTCACCACATTGCCTTGAATGGTAATGCCCCCAGAGTCAATTTTAATAAAGCCCCCCGGGCCTTTGATGGTCAGTGCTTGACTGGCTTCTAAAATAATATCACTGGCTTGCAAATAACTTTCGTTGTTGACTTGGGTGCGCTGGTTGGCACCAATTTGGGTTTCTTGAGAGGCGGCTATTAAGTGAGATGCTGCGCCGTCTATTTTGCTGACCACGCCGCCGCCCACAAAGCTATTGATGGCACCTAGCACTTTTTGGGTGAGGTTGCGGCCTATTTTGATGTGTTGATCTTGGCCACACTCTTGGGTGATGTTTTTGCCCACTAAACTATGGGTGTTCTCGGTGACCATTTGCAACAGATGTCGGCCCACTTTGTGGTGTTGATCTAGGCCCACCCATTCTCTGCGTGTTTGGTTGATCACTATGTCTAAGTCTTTTTGTCCGTGTAGGTAAATTTGTTCTTGGCCCGCTTCGTCTTCAAGGCGAAGTTCATTAAAGCCCTCACCCTTGTGGGTTTGGGTTTTAATGATGGTGCGGGTTTTGTGATTAGGTAAAATATAGGCCGACTGATTCGCCGCATGATAAGTGCGCCCTGTGATAATGGGCTGGTCGGGGTCGCCTTCTAAGAAGGAGATAATCACTTCGTGGCCAATGCGTGGCACGGCTATCATGCCGTAACCTGCGCCCGCCCAACCCTGGGAGACGCGCACCCAACAGCTGGAGAACTCATCTTGTTTGCTGTCTCTGTCCCAAGGAAAATGTACTTTGACCCGGCCATGTTCGTCACAAAATATTTCTTCACCTTGGGGGCCGACTACTTTGGCGATTTGTGGGCCATCTACCCTAGGTTTGCTGTTGGTGCTGGCCCGCCAAGGCCTGTGGCCGGGGATCACCTTTAAGGTGTTGGAATACAGGGTTTGACCCTCTTGGTTTTGTGGGCCGTGCTGCAGGTTTTGCTGGCCTGATTGGGTCATACTCACAATCAACCAGTCCCGATTGTGGCTGGGATCCAGGTGTCCGTCTAAATCAAACTTAAGGCCTGTGCACAAACCGTATATGTCTGATGTGGCATGGGCCACTATGGCTTCTTTGGCCAGTTCTTCCATTTTGTATTGGCTGAAAGGTTTGCCACTGTCGTCACTTTTATAACGCCCGGGGTAATCGTAGTGTTCGTACTGGGCATGTTGATGGCCTAACTCTGTGGCCTGATGTTGATGGGCAAAGCTGTATTCAGGATTTTTAAAGCTGTAATCTTTTAGTTCTACCGATGAACTGCTTAGGACTTTGTGCATAGCGAAGTCACGGATATGAGTGGTCTCAGCTACGCCTTTGCCTATGGGGTTATACAATAAACGACTGGGCGCTTTTTTTAAGGTATGGGTGTTGTCACTAAACACCAGTGTATGTTTATTTTCGCTGTGCTCAGTAAAATAAAACATGCCTTCTTCGGCGGCCAAACGGCTAATAAAGTCAAAATCACTTTCCCGGTATTGCACACAATGCTCGCGCTGCGCTAAGGGGGTGCCCAGTGAAAAGGCATAGTCATCTATCCCCATTTCTTTGAATAGGGTTTCGATGATTTCTTGGCCGGTTTTTAGCTGAAATATGCGGCTGTTGTGACGCAATGTTAGGCGTCTTAAGGCAGGCACTAAGGTTAAGGTGTATTTAGTGTAGTGATGCCCGGTATCACCCACACTAAAAGCTTGCACTATGCCATGGATAAACTGCTGTGAATTACCGTCAGATAAAATGGTGATACACACGGGTTTATCCACTATTTGCTCGGCCCGCATAGCATCACTAAGGCTGACCAACTCAAGGGTATACTCATACAGCTCGGATAAACCTTCTCGACCTGAAAAGGCTTTAAGCTCAAAGGCGTCTTTATTCAAACCTTCAATCTGCAAGCTGAACTTTAATCCGGACTCCATATCCATATCACTACTCCTGATGATGCACAGTGCTGCGTGAACATATGGCTAAACCTAATAAAATGCTTAACCCA
Organism: Paraglaciecola sp.; assembly: GCA_034111785.1. Taxonomy (GTDB): domain Bacteria; phylum Pseudomonadota; class Gammaproteobacteria; order Enterobacterales; family Alteromonadaceae; genus Paraglaciecola. The sequence continues at coordinate 37,499 of JAWUWP010000039.1, read as the reverse complement.
ACAAAGGGTCCCAGCGCCATCATCTTGTGTTTTACAGTATGATGGCGCTGGGACCCAATAAACCTATGTGTTTGTTTATGACTCTATAGGTTTACGCCAGTTATCATTGCCCGATGTACCGGCAATAGTGTGGTCCCAGCTAATTTCGCGGTAGGCTAAGGCGACTTCAACCAGTTGCGTAAACTCTTTGTTATTCAGATCCTGACAATGAGGCATTTGACACTCTAGGTTCACAATGACCGCGTCGGCTAAGGTGGTAGTGAAAAAGTTTTCTTGTTTACCGTCCACAGAGGTGCGGTACCAAGCTAGTTCAACCTTAGTTAGCATTTCACCTGAAGATAAGGCGTTATATAACAAAGGCACGGCTTTATTTAAGGCCACAGTAAATTTAAAGGGTTTATGTACACGTTGACCAGAGGGTTGACCCGATTGTGGATCCGCTGGCACTGTGACAGTGTGGTCAAAGGCTTGTACTAACATTTGATCTTCATGGCCTTCAACAAAAATATTACCTACAGAATCAGCAGTAAAAGCCCCTGCGGTGATATTGCCCTGAGTGGTGCCTTCAATGGCGATGTAACATGGAGTTGGCATAGTCTTTTCCTATTCTATTAAACAATTAACATGATTTAAGGGGCGATAAAGCCGCCTAGGGTTGAGTTGCACAGGTCATACATCGTAGAGATTACGAAACCACTATCTTCCCTCTTCAATCTCTCTATTACAGATATTGTGCCAACTTTGAAATATATTTAAGTTATTGTTTTTAATGGTTAATATTTTTAATGCCAGTAAAAAAACGAGCAAGATCTTGCTTGCTGAGCAAGTTGTTGCTCGAACTAAGCCAGATCTTGCTCGGTCTAGTTAATGGTCCGTAACACTTTGACTTTGTTGACTAGGCTAATATTGCTTTGTACTAGTGATTGGTTTGCGGCTTTACCTTGGGTGCTTAGGCGGTTTGGCGCTATGCCAAATTGCTGGATCAATATTTGTCTTACGGCTTCTGCTCGTCTTAAGGCTAACTGCAGCAGGTTACCTTGCTCGTTCTGTTTGGAGGCATGGCCAATTAAGGTGGCTGAGGTGTCGGTGTGTTGGCCCATAAAGTCTGCGAACTTTTTAAGTTGTGGATCATCTGCTTGACGCAAAATAGGGGTGCCCAGCACAAAACTGATATTGAGGGATTTTTGTAAGGTGTTTTTGCTATACAGGCTGCAACCTTTGCCATCCACTGCATCTTCTATGGGGGTGTTGGGGCAGTTATCTAATCTATCACTAATACTGTCGTTATCGCGGTCACTTGGGCAGCCAATGGGATTGACCTGCTCTTTTAGCACCGAGTCAGGACATTGATCTAGGCTGTTTTTTACGCCATCGAAATCGTTGTCGGTATTACACCCTTTGTTATCCACAGTTAAGGCTTTGGGGGTGTTAGGGCATAGATCTATTGGATCTAAAATACCGTCTGAGTCTTGATCCAGATTACAGCCTTGTGGATCCACCAGAAATCCGACTGGGCTATGGGCGCAACGATCTTGTGGCTCCAGTATACCGTCACTGTCTTTATCCATGTTGCAGCCGCTAGTATTCACAAGATAACCAGCAGGACTAGCGGGACATAAGTCATAGGGCTCGGTGATCCCATCTTGGTCGCTATCAAAATTACAACCTGCTGGGTCTACTTCAAAACCTACTGGGCTGTCTTGGCATTGGTCTTGTGGTTCGGCAACGCCGTCTTGATCCTTATCAAAATTACAGCCTTGGCTGTTGACCCCATAACCCAATGGGCTGGCTGGACAGCTATCATTAGGCTCGGTGATCCCGTCTTTATCATGATCTAGATTACAGCCACTGCTATCTACGGCAAATCCTATTGGGCTGTCTGGGCATCTGTCTTGGGGTTGGCTGACGCCGTCTTGGTCTGGGTCAAAATTACAGCCCAGGAGATCTACCGCAAATCCTGAGGGGCTATTGGCGCATTTGTCTAAGTGATCAGCCACAGCGTCATTATCGCTATCTACGGGGCATCCTTGGTCAGTCACGGGATCGCCAAATGGGCTGTTGGCACATTTGTCACGTCTATCAATTACCCCATCTTGATCTTGGTCTTTGGGGATATAAATGGTTTTATGGGGCCGATACAACAGGCCGATTTTTATTTGGCCGTCGTTATAATGGGTATTCAAACCTCTGGCTAATCCTGCTTCAGTATAAATATGCCATTTTTTATCCAATGCCCAGTGCCGGCCTAAGCCAATATTGAGGTTGTTGATGTGTTTGACTTGGTTTTGACGTTCAAGTCCTGCATACAGATACCAAGGTTGCTGCTGAGATATCATATATAGGATATCTGCGCCAAAGGTTTGCCCTGAGCCGGTATTATCTGGCTGTTGTGGATCTAAATGTAAGTAAGAATGAGAGAGGCGGGCAACCCAGTCTTCATTGAGGGCGATAGCGGCTTCGGCCCCCACAGCGTAATTCGCTGTTGTGGTGTTTTTCTCGTTGTTATTAATCCATTTGTAGTAGCCTGCAAACCAAGTGTCAGGGGATTTGGGGGGGGTGTCGGCCCCATGTACCACAGACAAAAACAGTATCTGGCCGATACATATTGCCGCGAGTATGCTTGAGGTTATCCTGGTGGTGCTTGAATGGGTGATCATTTTGAGTCCTTGGTGTGTAATTGTAAGCTGCGTTCCAATTGCGCTGCGTGCTGCAGTACTGCCTTAAGTTTAAATTTCAATTGTGCCAATTGTTGTTCCGCCTCAGTGAGCAAACCATCGGTGAGTTTCTTGTCTATATACAACAGACGCCCGTAGATGGGGGTGAGACTCATGGCATAATCTTCAAAGCCAGCCGCATGTTTTTCTAGGGCGCTATTTTTGGCTGCCTTTACTGCGATAGCCAAATTCGCCACATGAGTACGCACTTGGTTAAAGCGACGTCTTTGTCTGTCTAAGTCGCTACTGAGTTGTTGCTGGGTTTGGCTCAGTTGCTGGTTAAATGCCAGCAGGGTTTCATCCTGGGGGTACAGTGCCAGCATACTGGCATGTAATGCTTGTAGTTGTTGCTGACTGGTATTGATAGGCCCATTTAATAGGGCTTCAGCCTGTAGCAGGTAGCTGTTAACTAATGGGCCTTGATAGCGACGCAAAGCCTCTTGATGCTCGGCCGTTGACAAGGGGTGTAAGGTGATGGCCGATAAGGTCTTAGGTGAGGCAATAAGCTGTTGGATCTTGTTGTCAGCGTAGACGGTTTGTAAATAAAACAGGTAGCCTAGTATGCCTACTATTGCCCCTGCAAAAAAACCAATAGGGCCGTAATATTTACGGGTTTTTTTGTGGGTTGCAGGACGTTCTTGGCTCAAAACGCCCGCTTGCTGCATTTCTAACTGATTAATATGCTCGAACAATATATAACCCAAGGTATCAAACTCGGGTACCGATTTAGGTTGTACCGATACAAACCAGTTATGTAACTGTTGGCATAACTCTTCACAGCGATAAAAGTTTCTGATCTGTTGTGCCTGGGGCTCCAAATCACGCACATTTGTGCATACTTTAGTGAGTAACCAGTTAACCAACTCTGCCAGCCGCGGTGGCGATACCTCTTCATTGTCTTGCAATATCAGCAAGGCCTTGATCAACTCAAGGCCTTCGGTTAAACCTATCACCCCAAATTTCTTGGTCATGGCCACGGTGTAATAGATAGCCAAATGCAGATCTATGCCTTTGTCTGTGGCCAGGGATTCGCATAAATGACTGACCTTTTCCCAATTGGTTAGTCCAGATAAGGGGTTGAACTTCTGGTCAATTTCGCTCCTGATATATTCATATTCAGGGGCGTCCTTGAGCTTTCTGCTATTGGCTTGCAAAATAAATAATTTTTCATTAATCAGTAACTGTGATGCCACGATGACCTTAATCTCTTGTGTCAATAAAGTGTTTTATTGAGGCTGAAATTATTAAACAGAGACTGGGTAAACGGATTGCTGTGTGCCTCTGAATGTAATCGATATTGAATCTTGCCCTCATCAATCTTAAAGGCATAATCGACACTAGTGGTAGACGCGCCTACTACTTCACCTTTATCTAATAGCCTGAAAAACGCCCAAGGTCCGAGTATATTGATACTCCTAGGAGACTTATCTGTTTCATTGGGGATCAGGGTTAGTTGGGTTTCTGGCGACTCTCTTAAGGTGTTTGGCCAGACCAATTCCACCACTTTTTGCGGACCATGGCTGTATTCGATATATTGTCCGTCGACGTTGATCACGCTGCGTCTTTTATTGGATGACAGCTCTAATGGCTCCAAAGCAAATTGCACATCCAGTATGCCTTTTCGATTAAAAAACGCGCTACGAATTGACTCTGCTATATCCAACTGAGCCATCACATCGGGTCGTATTAAGGATTGTGCTTCTTCAGCGGTGGCTATGCCAAAATCTTCTTCAAGAAATAACTTCAAATTTTTCTGATAGAAATCATCTAGGGTACCGCCCGGTGCAAAAAAGCTCTCAAAATCTTCCAAGGCCACATCTTTCTTAGCCTGGAGATTAAATGGGTAACGACTGGCTAGTTTTTCTTTATATTCCAAATACACATCTTTGTGCCATTTATTCTCCAGATGGCCAATGGCTTGTTGTTTGACCACATACCAACTCTGATCGGCAATACGTCGGATCAAGCCATTAAAAGGTGCGGGCAGTCCTGCTGCTACGCGTTGTAATACATAAATAGGATCGGCATTACTTAAATCAATTCTGGACTTGGTGGCATCTAACGCGGCTTTACCCACGTCTGGTGCGTCGTTGATAGCCTTCATATAAGTTTGTAATTGGCCGACCGCATTCATCACTTCATCCATATAGGGCGGGGCATTGTCATCTTGATCTTCGATCAAGCCATTCAATTCTGAGAATTGGGTGTCGATCATGGCGGCCAACTTGTAGCCTGGTGACTTGATGATTTCGGCTTTTGCACTGTCATCCAGTGCAGCGACATTAGGAAACAAGTTGGTATTGTCGGTGATGACATTTAACAGTCGACTAAAGGGCTTAGTATTACTCACTATATTGTCTAGGGTTAATACGGCACTGTTAATGTCAGAAAAATGTTTGACGTCTACCTCATTCATGGCCTCGCGCCAAGTCTGGGTGTAGTCTGCGATGTACAGTTCTCTAATTTTTTCCCGCAATACTTCCTTGTCTTGTTCACTAAAATCAACGTTTTGGGTTTCCCCTAATACCCAACTATTGAGCAGAGCCAGTTCAGAAATAGCGTCTGTTTTTGCGGTGAAATAGTTGTGAAACCCTTTCTCGGTGAGAATTTTAGGAATTTGAAATTTCTCGGTTTGTGAGGTGCGCGCATTAAACACTAAGTCAAATACCGGCCCTATGGCATTCGACAAATTAATAGGTGAGCCTAAGGTTAGCTCTGAATTGAGCTTAAAGTTACGGTATACGCGCTGTTCCACCGGTAATTTACCCAGTTCTAATTGCATGGATTTGACCAGTTGATCGTAAGGTTTCATGACCTTTTCGGCATTGATATCACCTTGCTGGCGCTTACCTTTTAAGTCTGTTTGTTTTAACGCGTAGTCTAAGTGTTGCATCAATGACTCTTGGGTTAATCTATTGCCTTGGTAGGTCTTTTGCCATTCACTGGCAAAATACGCTTTGACCATATTATCTCTGCGGCCCACTTGTGCCGTGAGCATTCTGTAGACTCTTAACCTTTCTAGTTTTGCTTCATCATTGGGTTCGGTCAACATGTCCACAACAACCTGTTTCATTAGTGCCGGTAAATAACGACTTTCTAACAACCACAAATAGGTTTTTTCAATTTCTGGGCCGATCAAATGCCCTTGATATAAGCCTAATTCTGAAAAGTGCTCGGGAAATTCACGAAAATAACCAAACTCTAAAGTCGCGTCTCGTATGGTATCTAGGGGTTTCAAAATATCTTGATCTTGGTCTACTAAGCCATAATCAGAAAAGTTTTCTTGGTAGGTATGGACCTTTTTCACTACCGCATCGGCCCGTGCCACATTGACCAGATAATATCGGTGCCAACTGCCAACCAGCAACACACTCGCCAAGGTGCAGGCCGCAATAGATAGCCACATTAATCTGCGCTTACGTTTGACCACTCTATAGTTATCTGATGCCAGCCCGGCTTCAGGATAAATAATGTTGTTAAACAAGTTTTGGCTAAAGTAGGTGGTGGAGTTTTTCGCCATTTGCCCACTGAGGACAGGGTGGCTCAAGCCATAGCGCCGCGAAGCTGCATCAACAAAGGCATTAGTAGGGACGCCTTGCTGAAACACAGAGGTCAGATAGACCCCTCGCACTAAACCGGTAGTAGAGAATTGATCACTGGACAATAACTCTTCTAAAAAATGACGGGTGACGTCGTTTAATCCAGCAATTTGGCGGCTAAAACTGTAGATAGCCGTTTTCTCACTCTGCTCATAACAACTGGCTAACGCACCGGGTAATAATTGGTTAATGCGCGACACAAAGTCGGTAAATTCTGTATCGTATTCTTCAAGCCATTGATCGGCTTGTGTCACTGAATTCATGCTAAAGGTAAAGCCCAAGACCCGATCACGTTCGGTCTTAGATAGGTGTCTAAAAAAGGGTTCAAAACCATACAATAAATCTAGCTTAGTCAGAGTGACGTACACGGGCATGCGAGTCGACAAGGTCTCCATCAGCTCGCGTAATCTTGCCCGCAACACATTGGCATAGACCTTTCGCTCGCTGACTGTGGCGGTGGCCAGACTGGCAATGTCTATGGCCAATACCACACCATTGAGTGGGCGGCGGCTGCGGGTGCTTTCTAACCATTTAACGAAGTGCAGCCACAGGCGTCTTTCCATTTCTCCATTACCTGAGTCTTGGCCAGTGTTACCTAAGGCTTGTTGGGTCAGCAATTCACCATCGGGGTCGATTAACACCGATTTATCTCCTATCCACCAATCGAAGGAAAAGGGGTTTTCTATCTGACGTTTAGACTTGGTGCGCATATTCGACGAAAAAGCGAAGGTTTGACCCGAGCGGTTGATTAAACTGGTTTTGCCAGCGTTCTCTAGCCCCATCACCAAATACCAGGGCAAGGTGTACAGGTAATTGCTCTTATTTAGACTGTGCTTCATCTCCTGCATTATGTCGTTAAATTTCATTTCCTGACGCTCTTCCATGCGTTTTATAGGATCTTGTTGTAACTTTTCTTCATGCTGCTGTTGGGTTTCAATACTTTGTAAGCGTCGCCATTGTAGAAATCCCCATAACGAGAAACAGCTTAATGTAAACATGACCATGGTCATGATACGGGCAATACTGCTGGCTAATGGGCGCTGCTCGCCATAGGGTAGCTCCGCACCAAACCACCAAATAATGATATTGATCAACACAAAACTAAGAAAAATTAAAGTCGGTGCTGCGGCTTTAACGTCGGGTAATAGTTTTTTCAATACAGACCAGATCTTCTGAAACATGCAGGGTTTCCCTTATTTATTCTTGAGTGAGTAAGTGACGGATTTTTTGAAGCATAACTGGCTCCCAATCCGGTACTGAAGTGGATTCGGCTTGTTGTAAAAGCCACTGATAATGTTGCAGGGCAACCGCTTGTAAATTATTTTGATATAAGAGATCGGCCAATAACAATCGCCAATAAAATTGATCTCTGGGTGTTTGGCTACGGGCTAATCCTTGATCAAGTAGGGTCAATGCAGACTGCAATTGGCCTTCATCGGCAAGTTGCATCACTTTGGCTCTCACCCCAGACCATGCCTCTTGCGTTATGGACATGGTGGATGAACCATTTTGGGTTGTGCTTAACCACTTTTGGGTGTCACTTGAAACAAAAGGTTGTCCGTCTTTGAACTGCAGTGCCAGCAGTTTGGGTATTCTAAGCAAGAAGTTGTGTGCTTCTTCTTGTATGACCTGAGCGGTGTTCTCTTGCTTTAATTGTTTACTCACTTGATAGCTTAAATAATGCCCATCTATCCAAAATGGCGCATGAGCCACACTTTTTTCTATTTGTTGCCATAACTTTGAGGTGGCGCCTTGTTCAACGGCTTCTGTATATTCTTGAACACGATCCGTTGGCACGGCCATCAGTTCTGTGGCCCCTTCGCTATTAGCAGCAGGCGCACTGGTGATAGCTTGCCAAGTGGCAAATCGCCGGATCCGTAGGGCCAAGGCAAAGCCGCTGTCGTTTTCTGCAATGACATCCGCCACTTTAATCAAGCTTTGTTTAAATTTTGAGTCGCTGCTGCCATCTATAGCAAGGAAGGTGGCTTGGCTTTCTTCTCGGATGATTTTGGGTGTTGTAGAAACCGGGGTAACGGCTTTCTTAAGGTTTTTAAATTTACCGGTAATGCCTTGCAATAGATCTTCTAACAGGACAACAGGCAGTGTTAGATCCTCACTTAACTGAATGAGCGCCTGCAATGCCGTCAGTAATGGTTTTTGCGCCGCTTCCGAGAAAGACGCAATGTCAGATGCTGTGACTTTGCTATAACAACCAGTGATACGTTTGATGTTCATGGTGTACAGCTTTAAGCGTGGTAGCTGACCCTTCTTGCCAGGTGTGGGATAACAAGTCAGCCAATAACGCTGCATAAAGCCATGGAGCAAGTCTACGGCCTGATGTAACTGCGGCAACTTGCCTTGATGCAAGATACACTGCAATAAATGCGAGAGTATCTTTAGATCTTTGCTCTTGTCTGCCAATAACCCCAGCGCCTGTTCTTGTACTGCTTGCCATTGCACTTGGTTGTGGGACAAAGAGCCCACTTTCATTAACTGACTTTCGATAAAGTCCAGATCACCATCATCCACAAGCTTTAGGCCTTCAGGCTTTTGTGCTGAAATAGGCTGACAAATTTTGTGCATATACTGCTCAGATTGCATATTTTCTACCACCGACATAGTTCCCGCATGGGTTTGACAGTTTGGGCTAATTGCCGGGTATCAAACTTGAGTAATTCAAATCCAGGTATATCTGAGCGGATCAGGGTTTTGTCGCTGCCGATAAATACTTTCATGGCCAAAATAGAGGACAACCCTCTTCCTGCTCTTATGACATAGCCGCTATCGTCGAGTATCCATGTTTGCGTTAAACTGGTGGCATTGCCCAAGGTGACGGTGCTGCGTGCCTTGTCGACGGCTTCTGGCAACATCAATTCCACGCGACTGATGTTGTCGATACAACTGAGCAGTAAGGTGGGGGCAAGGGCATTTGGACCTGCGGCTTGTGCGGTTAGCCATAATCCTTGTTGGGGATCTTGCTTATCACGGTAATTTAACAAAAAGGCCTGACTATCGGTGTTGCGAGATCTTTCACTGGCATAGGCTCGCTGCCAAGCGTGGGGTTTAACCACGGCAGAAGACTGATCACTAATGATGTGCCAAACGGTGTTAAATGCATCATCAAAACAAGCCAGTCTGGCAATGCGAGAACGCACTTCTGCACATGCCTGTGCGGCCTCCGTTGCTGGTGATGGGGTGACTACGTCAGCGGCCTGGTGCTTAGTGTCTGCTTGTACTGAAAAGGCCGATAGTACCCAGCCTAAAAAGGCTAAAATGAGCCAGTTTTTTTTCATTTGTTATCTATCTCCATTTTTTGGCATTTGTGGGCCAAGGTGCGTTTTGGGATCCCTAAACTCTCAGCCGCATCGCTTCTGCGGCCGTTAAACACGTCTAATCTTGAACAAATAATGCTTCTTTCAAACGCAACCATAGCTTGGTTTAGATCGGTGATCCCGTGTAAGCTTTGTGGCTGGTGATTGTTGTGATTTTGGCCATTACCAAGCACAGTGGTTGTATGGCCTGAGTACTTAGTTGCAAAACATTGCTGCATAATTGACAATTCAATTTCTTGTCCGTCTTCGGTCATAGCGCAAGCAAAATCAATCAAGTGTTTTAACTCTCTGACATTGCCACTAAAGGCATTTTTCTCTAAGAGTTGTAAGGCATGGTAGCCAATGCCAATGATGTTTTTGCGACTGAGCTGGTTGTACGTTTTTATAAAGGTGTCAACCAATTCTGGCAGATCGCCTAAGCGCTCTGACAAAGAGGGGATACGCAACACGTATTGACTTAATCGGTGATAGAGATCGAGACGAAACTGGCTGTGCTTTTGCCCTTGCTGCAGTTCCACATGTGTGGCAGCGACCAAGCGAAAATCTGAGTGCAGGTCGACCTTCCCCCCTACTGGTCGAAAGGTTTTTGTTTCTAAAACACGGAGTAATTTGGCCTGTAAGGCTAGGGGCATGTCGCCTATTTCATCGAGAAATAGGGTGCCACCGTCTGCTTGTTTGAGCAGACCGTCTTTGTCTTTGGTGGCACCAGAGAAGGCTCCCTTTTGATGACCAAAGAGTTCACTTTCAAGCAAAGTTTCGGGAATAGCGGCGCAGTTTATGGCAATAAACGCCTGCTTTTTCCGTGATGAATACTCTTTTACTGCTTGGGCTACCAACTCTTTGCCGGTGCCAGTTTCACCTTGGATCAATACACTTAAGGGAGACTGAGCGGCCTTAATTATCTGCTTTCTAAGGGCCTGCATAATGACAGTGCTGCCTACCAATTTTTGTTCCAAAGCCTGACTGTCTAACTCAGATGTTTGTGTTTGTTGATGACTTTTTAAAGAAAGAGCCAACAAAGAACCGGCTTGTTTCTGGGATTTTAGTTGGGCCAATAGTTGCAGCCATTGACCGGTAAATTGTTGGATAAATTGGAAGTGAATATTGCGATCGAGATCGGCTAGTTGTGACTCAGTGCCATAGGCCACTGTTATGCCCAATACTTGCTCCCCTTGATGGGCAGTGTTATGGGTGATAGCGCTGAGATGGATAGGGCCTGCTATGCCCTGCTTGGTAAGCCAATGATCCCAATCCACATGGCTACGCCAGTAGACTAATTTGTTGGCTGTTATAAGCTGGGATTGTGCGTTATGTAAGACATGGGCAAATGGTGCGTCAAAGTCTAAGGGATCCCAGTCTTGTGGTTGTGCACTTTTATGCTCGCTCAGGCTCAGGCCATCTTCTGATAACAGAAAAATATGCACTTGCTGAAGATCACATAACTGCACCGCAAGATCACAAACCTGTTCAAGGGTTTGTTGCACATCTTGGGTGCCCAGCAGGATCAGTAATTTACTGTACAAAGTGTGCATTTATTTACGACACCTGACAGGAAAATTGTGCATCACGGACAAAAATATGCACTTGTTCAATGGCTGAGCCTTCGGCCAATTTATCCAGCAATGCTAAAGATACAGAGGGCAATACCTGACCATCGATTATGGACTCTAAAATACGCGCGCCGTTTTCAGAGCGGTTTGCTAGGGCCATAATATGGCTGATCAACTCACTGCCTATCTTGACACTGGCTTGATAACGTTCGGTGAAAATGTCTTCTAGTCGCGCCAATTTTGCCGTCACTATCTGCTCTAACACTGACTCGTTTAAGGGCAAAAAGGGCACAGTCTCCATTCGCGCCAGTAGTGCGGGTTTAAAAAACTCAGACAATTGTGGATATAAGGCAAGGGCCAATTTTTCAGGATCGTCACTGTGCTCGACTATGCTTTGATAACCTAGATTTGAGGTCATGAAAAACAGGACATTCTTGCAGTCGATCAGTCGTCCTTCGCCATCCGCCAGTTCTCCTTTATCAAAGGCTTGATAAAATAAATTGAGCACGTCTGGATGGGCTTTTTCAACCTCGTCCAGCAGCACCACTGAATAAGGCATTTTACGTATGGCTTCTGTTAGTAAGCCGCCTTCGCCGTATCCCACATAACCTGGTGGCGAACCTATGAGTCGCGAAACGGTATGTTTCTCTTGGTATTCAGACATATTAATAGTGGTTAAGAACTGTTTACCGCCGTACAGGATCTCTGAAATTTGTACCACGGTTTCCGTTTTCCCCACCCCACTTGGGCCCACTAATAGAAAGGCCCCACGTGGACGTCCCGCGCGTCTTAGGTCGGCTCTGGCTGTTAATAAGTGTTTGTGTATTTCGTTAATGGCAACAGACTGGCCTTTGATCACCTTGGTCAATGATTCGGGTAAATTACGAATTTTTTGCACTTCGTCTTTACTCATTTTATCCACAGGGATCCCTGTCCAATCTGCGATCACCTGGGCCACCTGTTCTTGGTTGACCTCGATATGTACCAGTTTTTGTTGGGCTTGCAATGCGTTCAGCTGCTGCTGCAACACATTGAGTTTGGCCCTGGATATGTCGGCTGTCATTGCTTTGTCAGCCAAGATCTCTTGTCGAGATTGTAATAGCTCTGTGACTTTTTGTTGCTGCTGCTGCCAATCGGCTAACAACAGTTGTTGTTGTTGTTGCAATAGTGACTGGGATGCGAGTAAGTCAGATTGTCGGGACTCATCCATGTCACCGCCTAATTTGTGTTGGCGCACAAGCAAGTCTAGCTCTAGGGTTTTCTGGTATATCTCACCTTCTAATCTGGCCAGTTTTGCCGGCGGTGCCGTTAAATTAATGGCAATTCTAGCGCAGGCGGTGTCGAGCACATCTATGGCTTTATCGGGTAATTGGCGACCAGAAAGGTAACGGGCCGATAATTCTACTGCCGCGCGCAGGGCTTGATCTGTGATGATCACCCCATGGGCCTTTTCATACACTGGGTGCAAGCCCCTAAGAATTTCTGTGGCTTGGCTGGTCGTCGGTTCATCAAGTTTGACCAACTGAAAGCGGCGGGCCAAGGCCGGATCTTTCTCAATATACTTTTTGTATTCTTTCCATGTGGTGGCGGCTACGGTTTGTAATTCACCTCTTGCCAAAGCCGGCTTAAGTAAGTTGGCGGCATCGCCCCCCCCTTCAAGATTGCCCGCGCCTATCAAAGTATGGGCTTCATCAATAAATAACATTATCGGTTGGGCCGCACTTTTTATATGTTCGATGATCCCCTTTAGGCGTTTTTCGAATTCGCCCTTAACGGCCGCCCCCGCTTGCAATAGGCCTAAGTCTAATGACCATATTTGTACACCTTTTAACTTGTCGGGTACTTGATCCTGTTCGATCCTGTTGGCTAAGCCCTCTATTAGGGCACTTTTACCGACACCGGCATCCCCCACTATAATGGGATTGTTTTTACGCCTACGACATAGAATATCGATCATCAAATTGATTTCGTCATCCCGGCATAACACAGGATCTAATTCTGCTTTTTGTGCTTGCAGAGAAATATTATGACAATACTTACTGAGCCCGCTGGCGTCACTTTGAGCCGCTGCTGGCCTGGTCGATTGTGTTTCGTTATTGGCCGGTGCTTCCGTTGATTTAGCGGTGATATGATAAAAGTTACGGGTGATGTCTTCACGATTAATCTGGGCAAACAAGTTGATTAATTCTGTGGGCAAATAACGTTGAGCTTGTGACAAGGCGGTGATAAATAAACTGCCCGAACGCACATCCATAGATGACAATTCTGTGGAACTGAATAGCCATGCATCTTGCAGTAATTCCACTAACATCGGCGAAAAACTGGGATAGGTATCATGCAAGGCAGTGCGTGAAAAACTATTGCCTAACTGCTGTTTAAATTGATGATGATCAATCTGGCAATAGTCCAATAACAGCCGTAAATCTGAGGTGGGATTATCCAATAGGGTATAAAAAAGGTGGGTTAACATCACCTCAGGCTCTTGGCGCTCTATACACAGCTCAGATGCTTGCTCTAAGGCTAATTTAGTTTGGGAATTTAACTTGGTTATTAAGGTCGAAATATCAACTCTAATCATCTTAGTTGTCCTTATTGAAGTATTTGATTGAGTTGTTCTACCACTTCCATAGACACGTTATTGAGTGCTAAAAAGTAGGCAAAAAACACTAAGCTACAAGTGCCAAAAAAGAACATAAACACAGCCCAAACCGGCACTTGCCTGCTTAACCTATATTTTTTTGACACGACTTTATTGGTATCTTTGGCAAGCTCAGGTTCTGGAATATCGTCTTGCTCCCTCAGGCGCTTTAGGGTTTGATATAGGTTCACCACCACACGCTCGTACTCTTCGCGGCCGTTATCCAACACCCGGTAACGTCCGTGAAACCCAAGGTTTAGGCATAGAAATATAAACTCTAGAATTTCTTTATATTTTTCAGGCTCACCTTCAAGACGGGAAAGAATGGTGAAGAATTTTTCACCACCCCAAGTTTCATTATGAAAACGTGTTAATAAAGAATGTTGTGCCCAGACACTTTCGGCCCCCCAAGGCGTGCCCATTACCGCTTCATCGATAAATGAACACAATATATAGCGGTAGGCCAAAATCACCGCTCTGTCGTAATCGGCCCCAAACAGTTCGACTTCGATGGAACGTATTTCTTCTACGGCCTGTTTATACATTTTTTCTACATGGTCACACTGTGCTAATGACTGCACTCTAAGGGCCATGCCCAACATGGGGGTAGCGGCATCTATCAGTGGGTTGCTGTTGTCCCCTCTTAATTTGAACCAATAATCCTGATCGGCATCCATTTTTTGTGCGTTGTCGAACAGCACTCGTTGCAGTTGTGTGTCTTGTACGGATTGGATCTGTATCATGTCTGTCATCATTAATCCCTAATGGCCCAAAATTGCAGTTCTAGCTCAGGAAAATCTCCTGCAACATGGAATGCAAATCCAGATGAGTTTATAAGCATGGACCAAGCTGTACTGGACTTGTCTAGCTGGTAATAGGTGTAACCCGCGTGATAAGGCAGCTGCCTAGGTGCAACCGCCAATTGAGAAAGCGGCACCCCTGGTAGTTGTAATGAGATCAGATCGCGAATTTTTTCAACTGATGCTATTTTGGTTTGCTGGACAAATAATTTGCGCAGCTGATCCATGGGCATACGAGCTTGTACGGCAATAATGAAGGTGGCCTTGTCGATTAACTCTGGATCTTTAATAGGCGCGATCATTAAGCCATGCTTACGTTTTTCTAACCTCAGTGACACCGCCCTAGGCTCTAACACTATGCTCAGAGAATTACGGATCATGCTCATGACCGGTTTAAAAGCCAGTCCCGGTTTGTCATGCTGATAAGCTAAAAACTCTGGGGCGGTGCGACTTTCATCGGTAAAGCTGGCAAGTTCTCCACACATAGAGGTTAAGGCTTCGTACAAGCGTTCAGGATGCAGGCTTCTAAGTTGCGATAAATGCTGCAGCTGGGGATGCATGCGATTGAGGGCTTGCAACAACATAAAATCTGAGACGTCGGCCACGCTACCTTGGTTAGAGTCGCCCATCCGAGAGGCAATGTTTTTGGCCCTTTCTTTCATCAATCCAGCCATTTCTCGGATAAAGCCATATAAAATCGGCTCTAAAGAGACGTTGGTATGACAGGGAATATAGCTAGGGTCGAGCAGCACACTGCCATCTGGGCGTTTCTCGGCAATTTTAGCAATGGCGATGGACGCATAAGCACTGCGATCTTCTTTCTCAAACATTAGCCTAAGCTTGACTGGGCTAACATCAATAGCCACTAAGTCTCCGTCTATGGTTTGAATGTCTCGCACTTCATGCTGTTTCTGCTGAAATCGAGTGGAGCCTGAAGCATCGGGCCAACTGATTTCCAAGATGGAATCACTGCGTAATGGCAAGGCCAAATAAATCTCTTGATTGGCAAAAGAACTGTCTTCTACTTTTAAGGTGTCGGGCAGTATGTCTTCTTGTGGTATTTTGAAAACCGTACCATCGGGCATTACACCAGTGGCGCTTTCAATCGCTATGCTGCCGTAACTCAAATGTTCTGGGCTGATCCGCAGATTGTTAACGCCATAAAGATACAGGCTAACGGCATTAATACGTTCATCAAGGAGATACTCTGTGTATCTTTGCTGTTGCTGGAAATGCTGAGGTTTAATAAATAAACCTTCATTCCAAATCACTCGGTTTGTTGCTGACATCTTTATTCCACTATCTTGAGTTTAACTTCTGAATCATCGAACATGATCATCATGTGGTAGGTCTTATCACGGGCCTTTACTTGCACTAACTTCTTCCACTGTGCAGACTCTGGATGTGCGTAACGGCCCATAACCCCGATAAATCGTGTGTCTTGATGCAATTCAAAATATTCGATAAATTTGAATTGTCCCGGCAAAAGCACAAAGTCTTTGTGTTCGAGATAATTACTCTTTAGGTTTTTCTTTGCGTTGGTCACTAAGGACTCATAGTCCGCAGACAAAAACATTGAATCATCTTCTAACTCAAATATTTGCAGCTCGATGGCAGTGCCATCTCCACTCAAATTGGGATTGACGTTGTCCGATGTATTCAGGCTATAAGTCACACGACTAGGGTAGGTCGCCTCTTTGTCGTTGAAACTACAAGCACTACACAAAGTGACCATTAGGAGTAGAGTGGCAAGGTTACGCATTGGCCTAATCCTTAGCCGCGATAAGACGGATAGACTTGTCATAGGCCTGATCAAATACTTCCCAAAAGAGCTTTTCAAAACCGTTTTGGCGATTTGAGGTGAGTTCCTCATAGTAGGACTGGTACATTGTCCATACCCAGGAACTTGCGCCGCCACTTTTTTGTTGATGGGGACGTCTATAACTTTCAAATCGTTTTTCTAACACTTCGGGAGAAAAGGCTTTCAACAGATGGCGCAATGCATCTAAGGTCGCCACTTGCACGGCTTGATTATGATGGCTCACCGCAGCTAGGCTCTCAGCAATGGCTGAAGGAGCTGACAGATGCACCGGACTTTTTTCAGCGGTTAATAATGTTTTAACCGTGCTCTCATAATTTAGGCCTAACCTAAGAGGGTTATCCTCTATAGGCTGTAAGTTCTTATTCAGCAGGTTAAAGCGGCTATCTTCGACCTCTTTATGCAGAGACAACAAGCCCTGTATAGAGGCGGCTAACGATGCGCCAATTTCTTCTGAGATTTCTTGCATCTGCGCCATATCTTCTGAATTAGAGGATAAGTTAACGCCCAGGCCCCGCATCATAGGGGCAGCCGTTATATGGCCAGTTGCAATATGTTTATTGGGCAGGGCTTTGTCTGAAGCTTGTTCTGCTTCATGCTCAATTTTAGTTAAAATATCTTCATCCATTGTGTATTCTCCATAGTTAATAACAGACGGTTTTAGGACTATCGCTGATCCAACTTCTTGTTCGCTGTCGGCTTTACTTTCAATGGTACGACCGAGCCATTGTTGGTCTTCAGCTAATAAATAGGCTTGTGTCTTGTTGTGGGCATTCGGTTCAATCTCGAAGCCGCCATACAGGTCAATAGGCCCCGGCCCTTCTTCCATAGCATCCAAAGCGGCTAGTGGGTCATCTAGCCTTTGTTTGCGCGGGGCGGCGGGTGCTGACGAGCCAAAATCATTGCCCGTCAGTCGCTCTGTTTGTTCATTGACAAACATATCCGTAATGGAAGAGCAGGTGGTCATAGACTGGCGATTGGACTGATTGAAAAACACACTAATGTCATAGCTACCAATTTTTAGGGTGTCGTGCTCATTTAACCTAGCGGCTTTTCCATAGCCTATTGGCAAGGTTGAACCATTAACGTAGGTGAAGCCTACTGAGTCTAAGACACAAAACTGGTTGTCTATATATTTGATTTCACAATGGAAACTGCCAATATCCCCAGGCTTGTCTCGGAGCAACCAATGACAAGACGGATCGGCTCCAATGTTGCCCCCTGTGGTCGAAAATACCTGTGTAGAGGTCAGCCCGGCTTCTAACTGAGCGGTATTGGTGACCATAAGAGTGACATTTCTATTGCCTTGCATGGTTAATGTCTCACGCTGATGATGGCCGTTTTATTGGCGGCCGAGTTTCCGGTAAAAGAAGACCATCCCAGTGCGGATGGGTTCTTAGCATTAAGTTGCAGAGAAATACTGTGGGTTTGCTGTAATTCAAGCTCCAAATCAAAGGCCATTTGCTCTCTAAGGGTAAATTCCACCAAAGCGGCCAGAGCCGAGTAATGTTCGCCAGAAGGCAAAAACTTCATATAGGTTTCGAGGGGCAGTTGGTGTAAACAGATGGCAAACTTGCCCATGCTATCTTTGACATTGGCCCCGATTAACGCATCATGACCTAACTGATGGTTGGCCTTGCCGAGCAAGAATTTTTGTTGATCAGGTACTGCGACTTTGCGCACCACCCATTGTTTAATGGTGACATGGGGTAAATCGAAACAGTGAGCGATGATCCCCGACACCATCTGCGGCGAACGGGCGCGTCCAGCCAACATGCCCGAGTAAGACAGCATCTTGCACCAGTTGACCCCAGAACTTTTCCTTAACTCAACTTCGGATAAGCCGACTAAGGCAAATAATTGATTGGATAAAATATCTGTGGCATTTTCGGTAAACCTTAGGTAATAACGATACTTTCGCCAAATTTGGTGTACTAAGGTGATCAACCTATGATTAAAGAAATCCAGAAACAGTCGTCTGACCCCTGTTTCGTCTTCATTTAGGATCTGCTCTAGCATATAGCCAGGCAAGGGAGACTGTGCACCATGTAAACCTAAAAAGGTGGTTTCAAGTGACAGTTGTCCTGTTTCGCTGACGGATAAATCAGACACGTCGCTTTTGGCAAAACCCAAGCTGGCATTAGCCGAAAAGATCAACTCGAAGCCCTCTATTATTTCTGGATCAGTTTCTTTTAGCTGGTGCAGTAGTTCAACCAACTGATAAAAATTATAGGACTGGGCATGCTCTAATACCTGGTCGGGAATATTTGTAGTCATGGGGCAGTCCTCTATATTAACGGCTGCAGGCCAGTACGATTCTTCCATCGATACTCTTCCTTATTTTCAGCGTTAATGATCACCAATTCATGGAATGAGTTGATGCTGGCATAGAGAGCAAAAAAGTGACTCAAGACTGTGCCAAACAGGTAAAGATCCCCTTCGGAATGAAAACAATCGGCTTGTAAGCTAATGGTGGATTTCAAGCCGCGTACCGGCAAACCCTTAAATATTTTTTCAATGGGACTGGTTTGTATATCCAAGATGCCTTTGAGCCGCTGATTTGCGATACGTTCTGCCTGACGATCGGCCAGTGCTCGAAAGTCATAGGCCCTGAGTACTGAACATAGGGCGTCTTTGGATAACAGGGATAAATAATTCAAGGACAAGTTAGATATCAGTGTCCACAATAAACTGCCGTCTAGGGCAGGGCGCAAAGGCGCTGAAGGCTCGGTAATGTTAGAGAATGTGGCAAAGGCCGGTGTTGAGTCAGTTTTGCTGGCAATATCTCCACGTCCTAGGGCCAGAGGCAGATTTCTATTGGTGCAAATGAGATCAATTGACACCGCTTCGGTCAAACTGACATTCAGCGATTCATCACTTCTTATAAAGGACATAAAGTGGTCAAAACCATCGCCACGTATGCTGTCTTTTACCCGGCTTCGATAATAGAGTGATCTTCTGTCTTGGCTGCGTTCGATGTCATGTTGAAAACTTTCAAATGGCGCATAAACTCTAGATTCCCCACGGGATCTGCCATTCCCTGATGCCAGCCAGCCCTGTACTTTTTCTACATTAAACACTTCATAATGAGTGCTATGACGGCCCGAGGGTCGAATTTTATATTCGGTTGACTTACCGTCTAAATTTACCGGATCGGCATCGTGACTAAATAAGTTGATTGCAGGGGTACAATAGAGTTCGAATGCATCATTATTGACCTTCACATCCGCAGGTAAGGTTTTTGAGAAGGTCATATGCAACTTAAAGCTCGGTACATAATGCCCACTTTTTAACTGTGCTAGGCCGACTAACTCAAAAAAGTGGAAGGCCTCTGGGTAAACCAAAAACTCCTGAATGATCCTGTAGCCTTCGTATACGTTTTTTGGGTAAGGCAAAATGCCATCATCAGCAGAAAAACCCACATGCCTTAAACAATCTTTGGGCAGTCGAATAGGTGCCAGACTATCGTCATCAAACACCACTTCTATGCTTTGTAAATAATGACTTAGCCACAAATACAGCATTTGTGAGCTGTAGGGATCTGCATTGAGAAAAAAGCGCAGATTTTGTATATTAAGATCTTCTATTGGCCGCTCTACCAGCACATTGAACTGCAACTCGATAACCGAGGTGTCGCGGCTGTGGCTGGCGTGAGCCGCCACCTTTTTAAGGGGTAAAATATCCACATCACGACAGGTGGTAAAGTGCACTAACGTGCCTTCAATGGCTTGATTAGCCGCCACTTGCACGCCCTTTTTTACCGTCTGCTTCTCGGTAATGGATTGTTTTTGCGAGGGCGCAAACTGCATGATGGTCATACTGGGCAATGGCCTTAAATAGTTGGGCCACAACATGTTAATGATCGAATGGGTGAGTTCAGGAAACTCATCTTCGACTTTTTCCCGCAACCTACCGGTTAAAAAGGCAAACCCTTCTAGCAGGCGCTCTATATCTGGATCGGTGTTTTTACTGTCTAAGAAACGACTGAGTTGAGGATGCACCTCGCAAAATTCACGACCTTGCTCCTTAAGAAAAGACAATTCATCCCTGAAATAACGTGCCCTAGACATCTAATCTACCTTGCATTTCTTATTACTATCTAACATTAAGTCAAGTTCAATGGGTGAATAGTGATCACCTAAATCAACTTCTGCGAATATCCGAAAACCCAACATCAATGGACTGTTGGGATTTTGGATCAGTTGGATCTGCATATTGTTCAACCTAGGTTCATAGGCGGCTAAACAATTTCGGATACTTCTTTTGATCTTAATACTGAGATCATCATTGCCCAGCGACGCATCATTAAAATCTTTGAGTCCCAACAAGGGAGCACTTTTTGTGCTCCCTTCTCGGGTGTTTAAGACGCGTGATATGTTGCGCTTGATAGAGATGATCATCTGCTCAAGATCTACCCCTTCTATTGGCGAGCGTTTTGGCACATTGGTGTCTAAACGTTCAAAAAAAGTCAATCCCATAACGCTTCTCTACTTTGTTATTGATCTAAACGTCCTACCAATGACAGTTCGAAGTTCGCTCCCATAAATTTAAAATGAGGACGCACTGACAACGAAACCTGATACCATCCTGGATTGCCATCTACATCTTCTACCAATATCTTGGCGGCACGCAGGGGGCGTTTACTGCGCACTTGGGAGGGTGGGTTTTCCTGATCTGCAACATATTGTTTTATCCAGGTGTTTAGCTCACGCTCTAGATCTTGTCGTTCTTTCCAGGCACCTATTTGTTCGCGCTGTAATACCTTAATGTAATGAGCCAATCGGTTAATGATCATCATGTAGGGTAATTGTGTGCCCAACTTGTAGTTGGTTTCGGCCTCTTGGCCTTCCTTGGTGGCAGGAAATGTCTTAGGCTTTTGCACAGAGTTGGCAGAAAAGAACGCGGCGTTGTCATGATCTTTACGCATAGTTAAGGAGATAAACCCTTCTTCGGCTAGCTCATACTCTCGGCGATCGGTGATCAGCACTTCAGTAGGGATTTTAGCTTCCAAAGCCCCTAATGATTCGTAAAGATGCACAGGTAAATCATCTACTGTGCCACCACTTTGCGGACCGATAATATTCGGGCACCAACGGAACTTGGCAAAACTGTCGGATAAACGAGTACCAAAAGCGAAGGCGGTGTTACCCCATAAATAACTGTTGTGTGAGGCGCTAACATTTTCAGTATAATTAAAGGTTTTAATGGGGTTTTCTTCTGGATCGTAAGGTACTCGAAGCAAAAACCTCGGTGCGGTTAAGCCCAAATAGCGTGCATCTTCTGACTCGCGCAAGCCACGCCATTTAGTGTATTTAGGACTTTCGAAGATAGAACTTAATTCTTTAATGGCCGGTAACTCTTCAAAAGAATTCAAACCAAAAAATTCAGCACCCACTGAGGAAATAAAAGGCGCATGGGCCATGGATCCCACAGAAGCCACAAACTGCAGTAGTTTCATGTCTGCAGAGCTGGGTGTGAACGCATAGTTACCAATAATTGCGCCTACAGGCTCTCCACCGAATTGGCCATAACCACTAGAATATACGTGTTTGTATAGCCCAGATTGAACGGTTTCTGGCGCATATTCAAAATCATCTAATAGTTCTTGTTTAGTCACATGCAACAAGTCTATTTTTATATTTTCACGGAAATCGGTTTTATCAATCAATAGTTTCAAACCACGCCAGGATGATTCTAATTCTTGTAATGCGGTGTTATGCAGTATTTCATCCATTTGCAGGCTGATCTTCTGGTCCAAGGCCACCAACATATGATCAACCAATGCCTTGTTTACTTTTTCTGAAGTGCGTTCTTCATTTATCAAATTTTCGATAAAGGCTGCAATGCCCTTTTTGGCAATGAGATAAGAATCTTCTTCTCGACCAATTTTTGTTTGCGCAAGGACTTGGTCTAATAAGCCCATGTCTGCTGTGGCGGAAGTGTCGCTCGCCTTTTCAATATTTTCCATATCTATAACCCTATATTTAAACGGTTTACAATGCTCTGCATGACTGATTTCAGCTCCCTCCATAAGAAGGGATGTATCACTAGTTATCTTTATTCAACAGTTCTAACTCAGACAATAAAGCCTCGCGATCTTCTTCTGAGGCCAGTAGCTCTTGCATTCTTTTGCGGAATTCTGGCACGTTGCCCAGGGGACCTTTTAAGGAAACTAATGCTTCTCTTAAATCAATTAAGCTTTTTAATTCAGGTACTTGGCTTGCAATGCTGTCTGGAGAAAAATCATCCAATGTGGAAAATTTCAATTTTATCGACAAATCTGATTGTTCATCATCGTCGGATAAACGGTTTGTCACAGCCGTTTCTAGAGCAAGGTTGCTTTCACTCATGACAGAATTAAACGTGTTTTTATCTATGGAGACCGCTTTACGATCTTCGAGTTGGGTCTCTTCCCCATGCCCTTTAAAATCGCCAATCACCATTGTTTTTAGCGGCAATTCTACCTCGGCTTGTTGATCGCCTGTGGCAGGGACATAGGTGATATTGATGCGCTCTTTGGGAGCGACGCTACCTTCTTTTGACATATTTCCTCTCCTTGTTGAAATACTGAACTGTAAAAAAAACTTAATATAGAACTCGATACCGGTTGAGGTTCAAGTGGGTAAATAGGGTTTTAAAATTTCCTAAATGATTGCTAAAGCCTAAATTGCCAAAGGTTTTCAGCAGCAAGTGGCCGGACATAAATTTGATTTTTGTTAGGGGGAAGCCCTAGTTGTGACACGCCAAAAGGGCGGTCTACCAAGATAGACTGGATAGAGTGGGGTGCAGTGCCTTTGACAATGGTGTTACCATCACAAGCGATTGCTGATCTGTTGGTTTCTTGACCTAGGTGGTCAAGCTTATTCATTCCGAATGTTCTATGGCATTCCATGCCGCTACTCCATTTAATACAGCTACTAATGCGTGCGATACGATATAGCCTAGCTTGCATTCTTCAGTAAAATATTTGTCAACTTATGCTAACTCATCTTAAAAACGAGTCACTATGACAAAAATAATTCAATGGCGTAAATATGAGTTTTATCAAACAATGTGAAAAATTCATTTACGCTACTTGTCCTTCCTTGGACCTTGAATCTAGAAGAGGAGTTTAGGTTTGGCAAACTTTTTTTGAAAATAATTTAAATTAAAAAACATAGAACAATCTGACAGTTAAATATTAATCACCCTTAATTAAACTCGAAATTGACACCTATTATTCCCGCCAATATAGAGGCATTTTTTGTCGGCAATTAAAGCGAATGAAAGGCCTTGGCAATAAAGTTATGCCGACGAATTTGCATGGGATCTAATTACCAACTAAAGGATAAGGCGAATCATTTCAGAATGTTGCAAGACTATTAAGGCGCTGTGATAAGGCCCTTTATTTGTGATGCGGTAGAAAAACTATCAGGCTGGTTGGGTGGCCTAACAAGAGCAGATATCTAATCTTAAAACTCAGTACCAGCCCAGGACTAAAAAGGCTAATATTATTGATAATATCACTGTGTACTTTACTGAAAATTAAAATGTAAGGGCAGCGCTATAAATTTAGAATGGCTCAACATAAATATTATTTAACTGGACGCACAAATTCCGTGCGTCTTTGCTCAAAGCTTTAAGATTACAATGAGGAAAGACCATGAGCAAAGATCCTAGAAGATTGTCACTCATTGGAATGTTTGTTTCTGCTGTCGATCCAAGTAGCAAAATTTTACAGCGAAGCCATGGGCTAGTATCACACCATGCAAGCGACCATTATTACCGAGTAGGCCAACACACCCCTTGGTGTAATGGCTATTGATGTGTTTAGCACGGGTTGGGGCTCGTTTAAATTGCCCAGATGACAACCGGTGACAAAATTGGTATCGAAGTGCTCGAATTTAAAAACCATGAAACACCTAAAGATTTTGAATACGGGAAGACCAGCACTTTGCACTTTTGTGTTTATATTCTGGATATTGAAGGAGTGGCAGCTAAAATCGTCGAGCATGGCGGCAAACAGCGTATGCCTATCGGTGAAGATTATCCAGGCGTGAAGCCCGACAAGATGGGTTATCTGGAAGACCCCTTTGGCCTGATCTATGAACTGTACTCACACCGCTATGAATTAACCTATTCACTGGGTGCTGACTAAATAGTGAGTAACGGCAAGTAGAAATACGAACTAACGGCGCTTGTATGGCCTGTGGATTGTGTGTAAATCTCCTTATTTGACTTCAAGTATCAAACTATGGATGACGTTGAAGTACTGATCTAGATCTAACATCTGCCCTAAACGGATAAACAAAAACTAAGTGCTGGTGAAAATAGGGTGGAGAAGCCATGGCTTGATCTCCCCCCCTTATCACTCAATCCATTGCACAATGAGTTATTTCTTTTCGTGATGGTGGTGTTCATCTTTGACCTTAGGGTCTTGATGATGGTGTTCGTGCTCATTGGCATGGCCGTCATCCCCATGGTGATGCGCATGCTCATCATTATGGCCATCGTCGCCATGATGATGTTGATGCTCACTGGTGTGGCCATCTTTTTCATGATGATGCTCATGTTCATTTTTATGGCCGTCATCCACACCATGATGATGATTATGCTCACTATCATGGGCATGTTCTTGATGATGATGGGCTTCATCTTCTCCGTGATTAGCGGCGCTATGATGATGTTCATCTTCATCGGCGTGTCCATCATCACCGTGGTGATGTGCATGCTCATTGACGTGCCCATCCTCGCCATGGTGATGTTGGTGTTCATTGCTATGGCCATCCTCGCCATGATGATGTTCGTGCTCTGTGTTATGACCATCTTTTCCATGATGGTGGGCATGTAATTTTTTTTCTACTGCGACTTCTTGGGCTAAAGCAGCATGACTAACCGCTAAATTGGCGCCGACAACGAAGATCCCTAGGGATATAGCTTTGGTTAAAGTAGATAATTTCATATTAAAATATTTTTCCCTGTATCTATAACTTACCTGATTTATCTCATAGAAACTTTACACAAAATCCGAAATAAAGCAATAAACCATCGGATGTAATTAACGAAAAAATCAATTAAAGGACACCATTTTAAAGTCTTTAATTAATTAACGGTCAGGCATTAGTGAAGATGCTAATTATCTTAAATTTGGACTGGTAAATGCAAGCAAGCCAAAGAGTTTGGTGCTTTTTGATTATTTAAACTGTATGTAGTTTAAGAAAAACATCTGGATTTTAGTCGGTTTGCATTTTTTCCGAAATTATTGTCTGTTACCAAAATCAGGTGCTCTCTATTTTTTCAAAAGCTGATGCTTTCAACATTACTAATTTGAAATCTAAGGCCAGACATTCACTGAGCATCATCAAAGGTCAATAATAATTTAGCCTCAATGGGCGTCGCCACTTGTTTGGTTTCTGGTTTAGGCATTAATAGTAAACTGATAGAGTTATTAGGCCGAATATAGTCTCGTTCCACTACTAGTATTGGCTTGTCATGGCAATGGAGATAAAAGCGCGATGGTTATGAGAGTCCGAATTGACAGCAGTACAGTGCTTGAACACTAGTTGCAACTACTAGGATACGGCTCAGTGTTTGAGCAGGCGGCGCACTATTACTTAGTAAAGGCTAGGTTTTTCACTCTGCGGGCTTCTAGCCAAAAACCAACCATTGTGTTGTTGCCTCTGACACAATCTCCATAAATGGATGGAGGATGGGACACCTGCACTGGGTTCATTATGGGTTTGGCATCAAGTAGAAGACGTTGTGCATGGCGCGGTTACGTTTAACCTATACCCATCTCTATATAAAGAGCATCAGTGGTATGGAAAATATATGCGGGTAAAGTCTTTTTTTCACATGGGTTTGCAGACATTCAAAGCCTAGGTGCCCAAGGTTAAAAAAGAGGGAGGTAACAACGCACTTAAGATGGCTTAGACGATAGAATTTTACGTGACGTTTTATGTCTATTGGGCAAAAATGCTATTGCTGTATTGTCACGAAATTAACACCCTAGGCCCCCACATTCTGGCCTAGCATGCACAGTCCAATGGCTGTTTCATTGACTCCACTTTATTCTTTTGGTGCTGATGTACTGTCTATATGTAATCAAAAAACAAATCCATTAATGGCACCAAGCTCGTTTATTTATTCAGACAAAGATGGTTTGCCAGAAGAAGGGGGTTCAGCAGGCACTAAGTGGCAGGATATACCCGAAGATTGGTAATGTTCTGACTGTGGAATGCCTCAGTCATATTGTCATATGATAGAAGCAACGGCTACTTCATTTTTTTGCTAAAAATAGTTGATTTTCACCTTGCTATGTACCGCAGTTGAAAGGCAAATGCCTCAACAACACAGGGCATATCAAGGGATCAAATTTATGAATTCAAGACTAGAGTATGTGAAAATACGTTCACTTATTAAATTGGAATTTTATAATGGTAAAAACTCACATAAAGCATTCGTTTATCGCTGCAACAATCTTAGTTTCAGTTGTTTGTCCTGTCAGTGCACAACTGTCGGCACCCTATTGGACGGCAGATATTGGGTTTGTAGATCTCACTCCTGATGACAAAAGCGGTGAAATATCCGGTCCTGGTTTACCGCCAGGCAACGGCGTTTCGGTGAGTTCAGCATCATCCATTGTTGGCAGCATAGCTTACGTTTACTCTAATAATATTAGCTTCCAAGTCTATATTGCCCCTCCGATTGGTTTTGAGGTGAATGCCGCCGGTTCGTTGCAAGGTGTTGGTCAGTTAGCGCACGTTGATGCGTTGCTACCGACTGTGCTTGTTAATTACACTTTTGAGCCGATTTTTGACTCAGTGAAAACCTTTGTTGGTTTAGGCCTAAACTACAGCACCTTTTTTTCAGAGATGCCAACCCCCATATTAAATGGTGCCTTGGGTGGTGAAACCCATATCACGCTAGAGGATTCATTGGGTTTGGCTTTTCAGGCTGGGCTTGGCATAGATCTTAGTGATAAATGGTACCTAAATGTTGGATATATCTGGATAGACGTGGATACCACTGCGCAACTTACCACTGCGGCGATTGGCACCGTTCGCAACGTTGATGTTGATATCGATCCCTCTGGTGGCTATATGCGTCTTGGCTATCGATTTTGATTACATAAACCCAAACAAGCTAACCCAGCAGGCAAAGTGTTGAAGTTAACGTAAAGAGCCGTTAGCACAGTAAATAACATAACAAGCTATCAATCAATGGCAGTTGAGGGGGAAGGCAAAATGGCGATGATTCGTTTTGTTAACCCAGCCAGCCTACATCATGTTCTGTGACGCTTAATGACCCTTTATGCGGCCCAGGCAATGACTCGAAGTTAATTGCATCGATGGCGTCAATGCTTTGCCTCAATAGAGTTCCAAGCAAGACATAGACGCTAAAACCCGTGGCAATGATAGTCAGCCAGCCTCTTAGGTTTTTTATTCATAGATATAAAATGCTCGTAACCCACTGAAAATGCAAAGGGGCTGGCGTTATAATCGGCGTAGTATTGATCCCGACCTAATTTTGCTTCCTTGACACCGGATGCAAAACTGCTTAAAAAATCGTCTCTATTATTCATTAATAAAGCTGTTATATCTCCATCAGTATCTACTAGTTCAAAGGCACCTTGCTGGATAAATTTATCAACTAGGGCAGTATTAAAGGCACCACTGTAGATCTCGGTCTCAGGATCAAAGTGAATTGCACAGGAGTTGTTATTGCAGGAGGCCTCCATAAGGGAAACAAATAACTCACGTACTTTTTTGGATATCAATCTATTCGCCTTTTGAGGTGTTTTGATCCAGAAGTTAAAACACCCACCTATCTAGGGATACATTATAAGCCTTAATGGAGGATGTCGCGAAGGGCGTTTTGCTCATGTTACGCAGAATACGGTAAAGGCATGATTATTGGCTGCGGGATCTACTATTTGAGGCAAATTCATGATTAATTAACCTCAATATTGAGAAAAAACATCCTTGACGGCCGGTGCCTATAAATTGACTCGGCCCTCGACTTTTAGATGATTTATATGGCTTGACTCAGCGCTTTTTTAAGTGGCCCAAGGTGTGACTCATAATTACGCCACTGTTCAAGACCACTTTGATAAATGGGTTGGCGCACTTGCTCAGAGCTTGGTGTGCGAACCGCACGTTTGTTGCTGTGAAAATCAATACAGGCTTGCTCAAAGGGAAGGCCACAATAGTCTAAAATACGGCGAACCTGCGTCTCCAAATCTGCAACTACATCCTCATACTGTACCCTTAAGATCTTACCCGGCAAGGCTTTGTCCCAATGATCCATGATCTCAACATAACGGCGATAATAGTGTCCAATATCAGCCAGATCATAAGAAAACTGCTGGCCCTCGCCGAATAGTTGTTTAAAACCGCTAAAACAACAGGACATAGGGTCGCGTCTCGCATCGATGATTTTGGCGTTCGGCAGGATAAGATGGATAAGGGCAATATGTCGAAAATTGTTGGGCATCTTATCGATGAAAAACATGGCGCCTTGGCGGTGATGTTGGGTCTCTTCAATATACAACTCACCCATTTTAGTCAGGTCATCAGCCGATATCTTGTTTAGGATCCCAGGGTAACGAGGCGTATCCTGTACCATTTGTCGTCCATTTAAATGGTGCGCTAGACCAATGATATTGGCCAATTCCATGGTGCCGTCGACCTGTGAGTGTGAAGAAAGGATCTGTTCTAAAAGTGTTGAGCCCGCTCTTGGTAGCCCTACTATAAATATAGGATCTTGAGCAGGGCAACCCGCTTTTTCATTACGTTTGAAAAACGCCGGATCAAAATTGTTTTTCTGAATATCAAAGGATACATCCAGAGGTTTACTATCATATCTGTCCTGCTCATTTTTTAACTGGTTGCCACGGGCGTAAAAAGAGAAGGCTTCGTCAAAACGTTCGCTGTCTTCTAGGTCTTTGCCGAGGGCAAAACAAAAATGAATTTTATCGTTTATCGAAGTTGCAGAACTCCCTTCTTGATCCCGCATTTGCTGACGTTCTTCAGATGAAAATCGGTAAGTCTTAAGGTTTGCCAGACTCCAGAACGCATCCCCGAAATCGGCTTTGATCTTATAGCTGTTGCGATACGCTTTAATCGCGTCATCAACACGGCCCATTGTTTTTAAAGCATGGCCGAGTGTTAGATGTACTGAATAATTATCTGGGCTGTTGTGCAACACACTCTCAAAGGTATTGATAGCTGCTGCGAAATCACCTGTTGCTTGTTGAGCATTGCCAAGGCCAATTTTTAAATTTGAATTGTCGGGAGCAGAATCAAGCAAGATTTTTGCTTGTGCTAGAGCCTTGTCATATTTTTGCCGCTTATGTAAAACATGCACATAATCTAGACGAGCCCTTTTATAGTTGGGCTCAAACTCAAGGCAGCTGGCTAATAAAAATTCAGCGTCGTCTAGAATTTGAAACTTGTTACCTAACTCAGCCAGTAAACGCATCGCTTCTGGTTGATGGGGATTATCCTTGAGGAAGTGACGGCAAAGCCGTTCTGCACGGTGTAATTGTTTTTGATATATGAGGCTCGAAACCGAGACCAAAGCCGGGGGCAGACTAGAGAGCCAATCCACATGCTTCTTAGCTTCCTGGCGGTTTGAATAGCCAGGTTCGTCAGCCAGAATAGACCAACTTCCAAATAATGCCGGGTTCAAGTCTAGCGCTTTTTCAAATGCCGTTATGGCTTTCAAGGTTTCACCTAAAGCTTTGTGTATAAAACCTTGTTCTTGATGAGCCCTGCCGTGATCCGGTACTTTTAGCAGTACTTGGTTAAGGTTATCCATGGCTTGTGTATGCTTCTGCTGTTTACGCTGGCAGACTGCAAGACAATAAATACCTTCAATGTGTCCTGGATTTTGAGCCAGCATGTTTTCAAGCATTTCGGATGCTTTGTTTAACTGGCCTTTATTAATCAATAATTGACACTGTTTAATAAGGTGTTCAGCTTGGGTGTTTTGTACTTGATCTGACAAAATAATATCTCAGTAAATATCAGGATAACCTTGATATTGTATATAGAGCGCTAAAAATTAAAAAGGGTCGGCGTAATGAAACACCGACCCTTTAATGCTTTAAAATGATTGTGTATCACTTACAAGTATCAAGTTAAATGCTAATAAGCAAAGCTCACTCTAACACCGACAGTACGAGGTCGTGTTGGAGAAACTCTGAAAACATTATCGGCTGAACCCGCTGCAACCTGCCCAAGAGAATCGGTGGCATTGTCAATAAACAACGTTGCTCTCCAATCATCTTTTGAAAAGCTGGCTGACAGGTTGAGCTGATTATAAGACGGCAACTCGACACGACCAGCAGACGCTAGGCTATTAAACCGTGAATCCACCCACTTATATATGCCTTGGTACACAGCAGAAAAATCGCCAATCTCTTGGTAGTAACGTGCACCAACCACTCCTTCCGTTTCTGGTGCATAAGGGAGGTTTGACCCTATAGGCGCAGGGTTTACAAGGGTAATGAAGCTGTCAGTCAATTCAGAATCAATATAACTAAATGAGCCGAAAATATCTAAGTAATCGTTCGCAGCCCATTCAAGTTCAAATTCTAAACCATTGATTTCGGCTTCACCAACATTGTCGAAAAATGTGGTGTTAGCAATAGCAAAATCCAGTACACCTTGCTGAAGGTCGGTAAAGTCGACATTATATATGGCGCCGTTAAAACGCAAAGTATTATCGAGCAAGGTTGTTTTCCAGCCAAACTCAACACTTACGACATCATCAGTATCAAAAGAGTCTGGAACGCCTGGGGTTCCGGCTGAACGGTTAAATCCGCCGCTTCGGAAACCTTCAGAATAGGTTCCATAAAACATCACATCAGCATTCATTTGCCAACGAACATTCCCTTTAAAAATAGTGCCTGATAACGTAGATGGACTCACACCTGCTAATCTTGCATCCACATTGGTGCCATTGCTAGCTTCCGGTCCAGATGCTCTTTGGCCGTTAGATGATTGGCCCATCAAGCCTATATCAATATCGTAACGACGTGCACCAACGGTGACGGTCACATCGTCAGTCACATCGTAGGCCAGCTCACCAAATATCGATACTTCTTCACGATCTGATTGAAAATCATTGAAGAATGTGACCCCTGGTGGGCGAGCACTGCCATCTGTATTCGTAAACGCGCCGGGTATTGGGTAGTTAGGTGAAAAACCTGCAGCAATAGACCCAGCATAGGTGAAATCAGTTAAGGTATTGAGTTGCTGATCATCATAGAACACCCCACCTATTGCTCGAAAACGATTATCCGCATTGGTTGCAAAACGAACTTCGTGAACAGCACGTTCTGTTTCGAATTTTTCAGATGTGGTCATGACAGGACTAAAACATTCATCATAAGCTGGGTAGGTACAAATGTAGTAAGGCACGAAGGGACCCACATCAATATAACCCGTATAGTCGCTCTGACCTTGAAACGTTCGGTCTGTGTACGAGCCGTTGTAGATCACTTCAAGCCCGCTAATCATACCATTCACTGTCCATTGCGTGAGGTTCACCTCATCATCACCGTTATTGGGTGAAAAGGTCGCGACATTCAAGTCGTCGTCGTCACTTATTTCCGGGTCATATTCAAAAGAGCCCTCAGTATCAAGCTGTTGGCTTGTATGCTGAAGTAACACATCCCAGTCGTCATTGACTTGCCATAATGCACTTAATCTCATGCCTCTATGGGTTGCTTCATTGTAATCATCTTCTGCAAACGTGGAGTTACTGACTTCTTGTATAGTGGCTGGAACGCGGCCTCCTAATCCTGGATTTGTCAGTGGTAAACTATTTGTGGCAAGTATATTATCAATGAAGCCGCCATCAGTAGAGCTGTACCCAGCAAGACGTATGGCAAAAGTATCCTCTACAATAGGGATATTAACAAAACCTTCGGATTTATTACTGATGCCACCGTTTTTCGTAGATGACATACCGAACTCAGCACCAGCGCCGAAATTGCCCAAATCTGGTTTGTTGGTGATAAGACGCACAGTACCTGCCTGTGAACTCGCTCCAAATAAGGTGCCTTGAGGGCCTTTCAACACTTCAACCCTTTGCAGATCAACTGCATATAAGTCTATGTTACGACCGGGAGTGGTGATGGGTGTTTCGTCAAGATAAAAGGCCACGGTTGGCTCACCGCCTATTCCGGAAAGCCTAGCAGGGGCACGTCCTGAAGATACCCCGCGGATATAGGTTTCTTGCCTACCGGGTCCTTGACCATCAGAGCTGACACCGGGTAACAATGCAATGTAATCTTCAAAACTGTCGATGCCGAGTTGTTGAAGTTTTTCACCACTTATCGCCTGTACAGCGATTGGCACAACTTGTTGGTTCTCTGATCGGCGAGTTGACGTGACTGTGATACTTTCGATTTGACGTTCGCTTTGAGCTTCTTGTTCTTCAATTTCTGTATTTTCTTGGGCTTGTACAGTGCCATTACTCAATGCGAGAGCTATGGCCAGCGTTAGCGCTGTTTTAACCGGTTTATTTATTTTAGACATGTGGATCCTTTTTTATAGTGTTCCTGCGTGCTATTCAGTTTGAACTGTTCCTAAATAAATTAATAATGTAACAAATTAATCAATTAGTTTTGAAGCAAATTACGTATCTAATGCCGCATATTTTTGCTTCTCAGCTCTAAAGTTTTCAGCATATAGCAATAACTCCGAAATTGCGTTTTGTGACATTTCGTTTGTTAATATTGCCGAAATTTTCGGCGAGTATCATACTACACAACTTGCAAGATTGTTGAGTACAGGCGGAAAAGACCACTGTTTCTGGGGAAATGTACGTTTGAGAAATGACATTGAGCCATTTACTGTCATTAATTTCGTCAAATATCAGTTGATTTTTGCTATTAAAAACACACAGAGATTGTTTAACAATAAAACCAAGATGTTTGTCAGCTCAAGATAGCTTTTATAAAAAAGTGCGGATTGCAATTGCTAGAGCAACAGGCTGAATTTTGAAGGCCAGTGGGCGAAGTTCACCTTGGACTAAAACCCAATCTGAGCTTGCAATAGCAAAGACACATACCCGGCTGGCCGAAGAACAGCGAGATTAGATTTATGAAGGTGTGACTTGACGAACCTGGAACATTTCTTTGACTCCCTTGAACTCAAATAGGCCTTCTTTAGGCTATTACGCTATGGGGTCACACGTTCTAATTCTGCATTGCGCTTAGGTGTTTTTTCTTATTCAAACGATTGATTGATAGGCCACTTTATTTACCCAGTAATAAGAAGATTTATCACAGATACCTCAGCGCTTAGCAATACTTGGCATTGAATAACCCTAGTCAACCATTTGGCCTATAACCCCATGTTTAAATTTTACAGGGGGGCAGTGCTTGTATTTTTACCCAACTTCGATTTATAAGTAAGAAATGCCTATGGATTTAGGGGAAGAGCACAGGGCGTTTTGAAGCACTTGTAAAAATGGAACTTATCTCCACATTCACGATTTCAGGCGGTTTTTTCTTCAATGCTTTTGTCCAAATATTTACCATTTGCTGCCAAGCGCCTTTAAATATAGACGCTATTAGATGCCCACCTCATCATTTACTCGCCCGCCTTTTATACCCTTTGTTGCACTTGCTTTAGCTTGAGTATTTGGATTTACTGGCTGTTGATACCACAGTGCCTGCCCCTGCGGTGAATAGGGCTAATAGTACTTCAAAGGCGAATACTCCACCCATGCGCTCTGTTTCTACTATGGAGTGGGCGCCGAGATAGTCGAAGGCAAAGGTCGCTAGCGGGTTAAGTCAGCCTTGGTGAGCATTGCGTTGTGATCTGGATTTATTTAGGTTTTTTGATTGTGTGGCAGTTGATTAGACAGGGCCACAATGTCGGCCATGACTCGCTTTTCACCTAATTCAGCGATAAAAGCCAAATGCTCCATGGCTTTGACCTTTTGCAAGTGTGCAAGTGTGGGTGCCCCGCCCAAGGCTAGGGCAGGCACAAAACCATACATTTCATCGGCCTCTAACTCGCCTAACTTTTCTAATGCACGCTCAAACAATGGCACTTCATCTAAGTCAGTGGTATCCATTTCATCTTGAGATAAGCAAGCAAAGAACAGGTCAATACTGCGCTCTGGGCCACGTTTGGCTAAATTTTCAGTTGAATCTGTGGGGAAAATCATGCCATAGTTAGCATTGATTGTTATACTTCGCCCTGAAGTTTCGCCCCAAATAAATAGTCTTCCAAAAGCGCTGCGGCCAATCACATAATAACTATCTTGCTCAACAAAAGGGGTGCCTGCGAGCCATGTGTCTAATATGTCTTGATAGTCCTCTGGGTTGACCACCCAAAAGCGGCCCGCGCCCCAGCCACTAAAACCATACTCTTGCCAATATTCTAATAATCTAGCAGGCAACTTACCCTGGTACTTGGTCAGGGTTGCTTGGTTTGGCTGAGCGGTTTTAATCGCTGGGCCAAACCCTTTAAAATTATAAAAATCATCAAAAAATTCGTTCATTTATTTACACCTCTGTAAATCTACATTCATATTAGTATCTGGGCGCTGCGCCGCTAAGGCTTCTTCAGCTTGTATGTCTATTAATTCCACCCGTGTCATGGGATCGCTGCCTGTGGTTTTCCATTGTGAGCCAATGGATTGGTTTACACCAGCATCACCTAAATCAAACACCACATCATTGCCTCCCGCGACCATGTCGGGGTTATGTAAGGCATGTAGGGTTTTCATGTCACTGTTAGTTAGTTCACTAGCCTTGTCTAACAGGGCTTGACCTCTTAAGCCTTTAGCACGAAGTTCAACTTCCTTCCGATTAAAGAGAGCTATTTTAAAATCTGCTCTTGCCATGCCTTGGGCTTTACCTGTGCCTTTACGGCCAATCTCAGCATAGGCTTTGCGGTTATCTAAGTACTCTTTGGCGGTCATCTTGTTCAGGCCGCTTTGCTGTGCATTCAATTGCCTGTCATATTCTGCCATATCCCCTTTTTTGTTTTTCTTGAAGCAAGCGACCTCATGTTTTTTCATAGCCTTAGGTTTAATTTTAGGCTGCTCTTCCAACTCCACCTTAGGCTTATCAATTTTATTGGGGTCTTTGTTTGCCCCCTCAGTTAAGGATGGTGTTTTCTGTCTATTCAATTTTTTACGTTCAAGTAATCTAGCCAGTTTTTTTAAGGCGCTGTTGGCTTTTGTTAGGTGCTTGGATTTACTGGCTGTTGATACCACAGTGCCTGCACCTGCGGTGAATATGGCTAATAATATTTCAAAGGCGAAAACCCCACCCATGCGCTTTTTTTCCACTATGGAGTGGGCGTCGAGATAGTCGTAAGGAAAGGTCGCTAGCTGGTTAAGTAATGCTTGGTCATCGGCTATATTTAACATTAGCTCAAAGGCTGCGGCTAATTCACCCAGTTGTTTTTTACTGGCGGCCAGTAGGGTTTCTAGTGCTGGTTTGATATTTGCGATATCACCACTGGCGAGTTTTTGCATAACGGTGGTGGCTGCACTTAATGCCGCTTGGTGCATCTGTGCACTTAAGGCCGCTAAATCATAAATGCCTGTGACTAGGCTTTTACCCCCTTGATAAACCCCAACTAGCTCGGCAGTTGTTTTTATGAAGTATTGGTTTAAAAAACTCTCTTGTACAAATATGGCATCTTCATGGGCCGCCAATACTTTAACTTCGGCTATCATGGCCACTAGGGCATCACTTAATGCTTTGCGCTGTATGGTTATCTCTTGTTCTTGTGAGGGGGTGGCACCTAAGTAGGTCACTTGGCAGTTGCCTAAGGGGAGATTACCAATACTGGCTTTGCCTCGATTTAAGGTGCCTGTATGTAATTTACCGGCGCTGTCTTTGACTTCATATGCTATGTTTTCTATGGGGCTGTCATCGTCATAACAGTAATCTAAGTCAAGGGCAGCCTTAGGGGTGTCAGGTACAGGTGTAGGCTTAATTCGCTCTTTATCCTTAACAACTTCTTCACCTTGGCTAACCTGTGGGCTAGCAAACACCTTGCTCGGCCAAAAGAACCCAGTGGCTAAGAGTTCAAAGGCATGGCGGGAGCGTTCAAATTGTGCGGTGAGTAGCAGTTCAAGCTCTATTTGGTCATTATCAAGATAGTCATATTGGTAAGGCTCAGATAAGCCTTTAATACCAAAGACCGGGGAAAAAGGCCGGCTCGCAAAATGCACTAATACCAACTTGCCGCTTGCTACATGGTCTAATATCTCGGTTAATAGTCTTTTATCATCCCGCCTATAATTTCTACGATTAATATTGTTAATGATAAAATCTAGCCCCACAACCTCTCTTACCACCCCATTAAAGCTACGTTCTATGGGGGCTTTTGCAAAACGTGGGTGTTCGATGAGTAGCATTTCACGTCTTTGCACATCCTTAATCCACCGCAACCACATAACCACTATCAACACTCCGTGTTTAAACATTGCCGTGGCAAGGTTAGGCTTTTTTAACATTCATTAAAAAGTAGCAAAGTATTGCAAAGTCGCAAATTAATAGTGTTATCAGTAACAGCTAAAGAACAACCGCCCTTAGAAACCCATAGCTAGAGACACAGTGCAACGCGACGTATCTTATGGGGTAGTGCTGATTTTTGGGATGACAGCTGGCCAAGTATCTAAAGATATTTTTGCCTTAACTATAGTGTGAAAAAACACTTTCCAGATAATCCAGTTCATAAGGCCGGTAACTCAAGGGTTGTTTATATATGAACTACTTCATGGCGAGGACGTTGTTTAATTGCTAACGAAGGTTAGTTAACGCAGGTGATGAGTGGAGGTGGCAGGTAACAACTGTGTGAACCATTGGCTTATTGATGTACTGCTAAGTCACCATCTCGTCACTAACGCTAATCTACTGCAGCGATCATCAACTATTTAGCGACGTCCTAGGCGCTAGCATTATTAAGCTGTGACAAATTCTAGGCAATAAAAAAGCCACCCTAAGGCAGCTTAATTATCGAGTTGGTGGAGCTGGCGGGACTTGAACCCGCGTCCAGAACACGTCAACCATCGGTACTACA